>NZ_JBFTRX010000011.1:0-210120 GCF_056399725.1 Achromobacter sp. 01N37 | reverse complement strand
AACCCTTGATCAACATCACCAGCCAAGCCCAAGACTATAGCACGATTTTTGCAGATTGTGCAACTGGCTTTTGCCTAATTTGCTGCAATCCTTGCAATAACCGCTTGGCTCTCATTTCTGATCGCTTCGCGGCAGACCTGGCTCGTTTCTCCTTTTGGAGACCCTCGTTCGGCCTGTTGCGCTTGCCTTGCCTTCGCGGTTCAAAACTGTCTGAACTGCGAAGGAGCGAGACTATAGCACAAGTTTTTGCACTGTCATGTCCATGCAGCAAATATTTCTACTCACCCGCCCTGCCGCCTAACAGGCCAACGCCCCTCTATATATAGAGAGGTCCTCGACCAAGCACTTCTCTCTATATATAGAGGGGCGAATTTTGACCGGCCCATCGGCAGTGACACCTACCAGCGCATGTAGTCTGCATCCCGCATGCGGCTAAGCTCGCGATGCAGGGTGGTTTCGTTCACCAGCCAGTCCGGCACGCCGATGTCTTGCATGATGTGCGGGTCCATATCGGCGGCCTGGTTGCGCATCCGCGCCTTAATTCGCCATTGACGGACCGCAGCAACCAGCTTGCCCAGCAGTCCACCCATCGCGCGCGGCTTATGCGGGGCATCCGCCACCACCGCCACCGGGGCGGGCGCTGCTGGTGACGCAAACACTTGCTGGGAAGGCTTGGCGGCAGACTCAAATAGAGAGGAAGAGGCACTGCAAGTATGGGCAGACATGATCGGCTCCTTGGTTTCCGACGTTTTGGTTAGCGTAATCGCCCAATACCAGGCTGAAAATCGAATTGTTTTTGGACTATTGGTCAGCTAAGCTAACCGAATTGATTTTTCTCCTGAAAAGCCCGTCATGCGCTTGCCTCTGAATACCCTGCCCGCCTTCCGCGCCGTCGCCGAATTACAGAATTTGCGCGCCGCAGCCGATCGGCTGCACCTGACACACAGCGCCGTGAGCCAGCAGATCAAAGGCCTTGAGGAGCAATTGGGCTTCCCTTTGTTTGAACGCAGCGGGCGCGGGATTGTGCTGAACAGCGCGGGCGCCGCACTGCTGTGCAGTGTGCAAAGCGCCCTATCGTTGCTGGACGAAGGGGTGATGGCCGCAGCCGCGGCGGCCACCGGCAGCGAACAGCGCCTGCGCGTGTCGGTCCTGCCCTCTTTTGCGCAACGCTGGCTCTTGCCGCGAATGAGCCGGTGGCGCATTCGGAATCCCGGGGTGTCGCTGGAGATTGAAACGTCGCAGCAAGTCGTGGACTTGGTGCGCGATGGATTTCATGCGGCGCTTCGGTTTGGACGCGGTCCGTGGGCGGGCACCGAGTCCGAACCGCTATTTGACATGCCGTTACCCCTGATCGCGCTGGCCTCACCGGAAACCGCGGCTGCGCTTGAAGACCATACGCCCGAAACCCTGGCGCGTCAGCCCTTGTTAGGCGAACGCGAGATGTGGCAGCACTGGTTCAATGCGGCGGGTGTGCGCACGCCGGTCACGCCGGTGGCGACCTTCAACGATGCGGGGATGATGCTGCAAGCCGCCGAACAGGGGCTGGGCATCACGCTGGGGCGCGAACTCCTTGCCGCGGACGCGCTGTGCGCAGGCAGATTGGTGCGGATATCGCCGATGAGCGTGCATTACGAACAGGCGCAGACCTATCACCTGGTCTACCCGCCCAGCCTGCGCGACTGGGCGCCGCTGGTGGCGCTGAAGCAATGGCTGCACGAAGAGCTGGAATTGTCCCGCTGCGCGCTGGTCACGACGCAGCCGGAATCCGACGCCTAGACGGCGCCGGGCAAAAAAAAGGTAAAGCAGCTTGCGCTCCTTTACCTCTACCCAAAACACGGCGCCCGGCGGGAGCCTTCCCCACAAACCAGGATTCGCTTCGCTCGAAGGGCCTGGCGGACGCCGAGACGGCGGCAGCAAAAACGTGCGGGTTCAGGCCGCCTTGCGTGCCGTGGGCTTCGCGGGCTGCATGGAATCCGTTTCGTTGAAACGCTGGTGCCAGGAAAATGCCTCTTCCAGCAGATGGGGCGTTTGGCCGCCGCGCTGGCAGGCGCGGTCGAAATAGTCTTGCAGCGCGGCGCGATAAGACGGGTGCACGCAGTTCTGGATGATGGCGCGGGCGCGTTCGCGCGGCGCCAAGCCACGCAGGTCGGCCAAGCCGCATTCGGTGACCAGCACATCCACATCGTGCTCGGTGTGATCCACATGGGACACCATTGGCACCACGCTGGAGATGTCGCCGTTCTTGGCCATGGATTTCGACACGAAGATCGCCAGATGCGCATTGCGCGCGAAGTCGCCCGACCCGCCGATGCCATTCATCATGTGCGTGCCACCCACGTGCGTGGAATTCACGTTGCCGTAAATATCGAATTCCAACGCCGTGTTGATGGCGATGATGCCCAGACGGCGCACAAGCTCGGGCGCATTGCTGATTTCCTGCGGCCGCAGCACGATGCGTTCGCGGTAGTGCTCCATGTTGGCCAGGATCTTGTCGTACACGGGCTTGGACACCGTGATCGACGAGGCCGACGCGAACGCGAGCTTGCCCTGGTCCAGCAATTCGATCGCGCTGTCTTGCAGCACTTCGGAGTACATCGTCAGGTTATCGAAGTCCGAAGACTCAAAGCCATGCAGCACCGCGTTGGCGATCGTGCCGATGCCCGCCTGCAATGGCAGCAGCGCGTTGGTCAGGCGGCCCGCGTCCACTTCGCCCCGCAGGAACGTATTGATGTGGCCGGCGATGGCGTTGGTTTCATCATCCGGCGGCAAGGCGTTGGACGGGCTGTCCGGCTCATGCGTGATGACGATGGCAGCGATCTTCTCGGGGTCAACTTCGATAAACGGCTGGCCAATACGTTGATCGACCGACACCAAACCAATCGGCTGGCGCGCCGGGCGGTCGGCCGGCACGTAGATATCGTGCAGGCCTTCGATGGCGGCCGGCACGCCCATGTTCAATTCGATGATGATTTTGTCCGCCTGCTGCGCGAACGATGCCGAGTTGCCGACCGACATCGTCGGCACGATGGCGCCGGTTTCGGTAATGGCGGCCGCCTCGATAATGGCGACGTTGATCCGGCCCAGATGACCCGCGCGCAATTGCTCAACCGTTTCAGACAAGTGCTGGTCAATGAAGGCGATGTCGCCCTGGTTGATCTTGCGGCGCAGCGTCGTGTCGACCTGGAACGGCATGCGGCGCGCCAGAGCATTGGCCTGCGCCAGCATCTTGTCGGTGTCGTGGCCCAGCGACGCGCCCGTGATCAGCGTGATCGACAGCGGTTCGCGTTCGGCGCGGCTGGCCAAGGCCGCCGGCACCGACTTACAGTCCCCCGCGCGGGTGAAACCGCTCATGCCGACGGTCATGCCGTCCTGAACCAGCAATGCCGCCTGCTCGGCGGATGTGATCTTGGCGTGCAGCCCAGGGTGGCGAATACGGTCGAGATGCATGGTGTCTCCAAATTTAAAGGCCAACGGCTTGCGGCCGGGCGCGGCGATGCCGCCTGCGAGCCCGGGCGCCGTCTGTCGCGGCGTTTCCCGATATCCCGGTGCTGGCGTATGCCCGCCTCGGGATGAATTTTCGGCAGTATAGGAACGCCGGCTCAAATCTCGTAATGACTTAAAATCATTCAATCCAGTCGTTTTTTTCATTGATTGAGTGTTTTGCGCACGACGCGCCCAGGAGCCCGGACATGGATGTGCGTGCATTGCGATACTTCGTCGAGACGGTTCGGCATGCCAGCTTTACGCAGGCGGCGAAGGCCTTGTTCGTTACGCAGTCCACCGTCAGCAAGATGATTCGCCAGCTGGAAGAAGAAGCCGGCACGCCGCTGCTGATCCGCGACGGGCACACCGCCCGCCCGACCGATACCGGACGCGTGATGTACCAGCGCGGGCTGCAAGTGCTGGAGACCATGCGGCAGCTGTCCGAGGAATTGCGCCAGACCGCCGACCTGCATCGCGGCGCGCTGGAAGTCGGCATTCCGCCGATGATCAATCTGCTGTTCACGCCGGTTGTAAAGCGATTCCGCGAGCTGCACCCCGGCATCCATCTGACGCTGCGCGAAGGCACGGGCCAGGCGGTTGAAGGCCTGGTGGCCAGCGGCGAACTGGAAGTCGGCGCCACGATTCTGCCCATTGCGGCCGATAGCGGCCTGACGGCGCAGGCGTTCGGCAGTTATCCGATTTGGGTGATCGGCCCGCCCGACGCCCCCTGGGCCGGGAAGACGTCGCTCCCCTTGAGCGCCCTGCGCGACACGCGGCTGCTGATTCCCACCGATGACTTCGCCATCACGCGACGCTTGCGCCAGGCCTTTGCCGACGCCGGGTTTCAACCCAGCATCGCGGCACAAAGCGCGCATTGGGACTTTTTGGTGGCGATGGCATCTGCCGGGCTCGGCGTTGCGCTCTTGCCCGAGCCGCTGATGCAGCGCATGAAGACGCGGGGACTCAGCACCGCGAAGCTGGCCAAGTCGGGCATGCAGTGGGAAGTGGGTCATATCTGGCTGCAATCGGGCTATCTGTCGTTTGCCGCCCGTGCCTGGCTGGACGTCTGTGATTCGGTGCTGGGAAAACCTAAAAAAGCCCTGCCCCGAGGCCCCGTCGCCTGAACTCAGTTGAATCCAAACGTTGGCGGCGTAAACGTGGATTTCGGGCGGCCGCGCCACTTGGCGGCCATGCCCCCATGGCCAACGATCCGGCCCTTTTTCCACCCCCGGCGCATCGGGGCAATACGCCTCCCTACCGGTGCAAAAAAACAGGGGACAAAGCACTAGTTTTTGTTGCAACGGATGGGTCGCAGGCGCGTTATGCTGCCGCCTCGACGCGAGTGCCTCGCCCTTAGAAAATGACCCAGATCAGCCACCCCTTGCTCTTACGCGCCCGCCGCATCCGCACGCCCAATTTCGCCGCAATGCTTGCGGCGTTGTTCCTGGCGCTCTGTATGTTGCCGGCGTTTGCGGCGCCGCCCGCCACGCCCGCCGATACGGAAACCGTGCTGGCTGCCGCCCGCAAGCAAATCGACGACATCCGCAAGCGCGTTGCGGACGAAACCGACGACGCCACGTTGATGCAGCAACGCAGCGACGCGCTCGATATTCAATCCAAGGCGGACGCGGCCAGCGACGCGCTGACGCCGCAACTGGCCAGCGTGACGGCCAGGCTCAGTGAATTGGGTTCGCCCCCGGAAGGCGCCAAGGAAGCGCCTGATGTTGCCGCCCAGCGCACGCAGCTGGAGAAAAACAGCCGCGCGCTGGACGCGCAGATCAAACTGGCACGCTTGCTGTCCGTGGATGCCGCGCAGACCGCCGAACAAGTGTCGGCGCAACGCCGCAAGCAATTCCAGGCGCGCTTGGGCGAACGCCGCGATTCATTCCTGTCCAGCCAGTTCTGGAAGGAATTCCGCGAAGAATTTCCCAGTGACCTCGAACGGCTGGAAGCGTTGGGCACCGACTTGTCGACCGCCGTTGGCCAGACGCCGAAATGGGGCTGGCTATTGCTGCTGGCCGCCGCGGCAGGCGTGATTGCGCTGCGCGTCTGGATCGGCCGGTTTATCTTGCGTCTGACCGCAACGCGGGTTCCGCCCGGCCGGTTGCGCCGCTCGTTCCTGGCGGTGGCGCAAGTGGTGCTGTCGGTCGCCACGCCCGGCCTGGTGGCCCTGCTGATTCAGACCGGCCTGGACTGGAATTCCCAGCTTTCGGACAACACCTCCGCGCTGCTCGTGACGCTGGTGGCCACGGTGTGTTTTGGCGGGTATGTGTCCGGGATGGGCAATGCGCTGCTGTCGACGCATCGCCCGTCGTGGCGCCTGCCGCCCATCAGCGATGCCGTCGCCACGCGGCTGCGCTGGCTGCCTAATTTGCTGGGCACGCTGGTGGTGATGATCTGGCTGGCGGAACGCCTGCCCGTGTTGTTGAACGCCAGCCTGACCACAACGATTACGCTGACCGGCATCGTCGCCGTGCTGATCATGGCGACGATGGGCGCCGTGTTGTCCATCAGCCGCCGGCTGCGGCGCCAGAGCATTCAGGAAAACGACGCGCCGGTGCCCTTCTGGATTTCGCTGCTGCTGGGCGCCGTCTGGACCGTGCTGATCCTGGGGCTGGCGAGCCTGCTGGCGGGCTATGTAGCGTTTGGCGCTTTCCTGGCCAAGCAAGTGCTGTGGGTGCTGATCATTCTGGCCTCCGCCTACCTGCTGTCCACGCTGATCGAAGACGGTTTCAGCACGCTGCTGGGCACGTCGCACCGCGAAGGCGATACCGAAGGCCCGAGCCTGCGCGATCAGGCAGCCGTGCTGTTGTCAGGCCTGGGCCGAGTCGCCGTGGGTCTCTTGACGATCATCCTGCTGCTGGCCCCGTTCGGCGAAGGGCCGATGGACCTGATCCAGCGCTTCGACCAGTTGCGCAAAGGCCTGGCGATTGGTGAAGCGCAGATCCGCCCCGGCGCGGTATTGCAGGCGCTGATTGTGCTGGCCTTGTCGCTGCTGAGCGTGAAGATGCTCAAGCGCTGGTTGTCGAACCGCTATCTGCCCACGACCGAGCTGGACCCGGGCATGCAGTTGTCGGCCGCCACGCTGTTCGGCTATGCGGGCTTTGTCATCGCGTTTGCCTTGTCGCTGTCAGCGGCAGGCATCGGCCTGGAGCGCGTGGCGTGGATTGCCAGCGCGCTGTCGGTGGGTATTGGTTTTGGCTTGCAAGCGGTGGTGCAGAACTTTGTGTCGGGCCTGATCCTGCTGGCCGAACGCCCCGTCAAAGTGGGCGACTGGGTATCGCTGGGCGGCGTCGAAGGCGACATTCTGCGCATCAACGTGCGCGCCACCGAGATCCAGATGGGCGACCGCTCGACCGTGATCGTGCCGAACTCTGAATTCGTGACGAAGACGGTGCGCAACGTGACGCGGTCCAATCCGCTGGGCCTGGTGCAGATCAAGCTGCCGCTGCCGCTATCGACCGATGCCGAGCAGGTGCGTGAGCTGATCTTGCAGGCGTTTGGTGACCACGAGGACGTGCTGGACACGCCCGCCCCCAATGTGTTCCTGGACGGCATCGAGAACGGCCACCTGATCTTCAACGCCAAGGGCTATGTGTCGTCGCCGCGCGCCGCTTATGGCGTGCGCAGCGCGCTGCTGTTCACCGTGCTCAAGCGCCTGAACGATGCTGGGCTGGAGGTGTCGTCGCCGCCCACCATGTTGCTGGCTTCCGCGCCGCAGGCCGTCGGGGTTGCCCCTAGCGGGGTTGCCCCAAGCGGGGTCGCCCCAAGCGGGGTCGCCCCAAGCGGGGACGCCCCACGCGGGGATGCCCCACGCGGGGACGCCCCCGGCGGAGTCGCGCCGCCGGCCTCCAGCTGATCAAGGGCGTGGCTTAGCCCGGCGAATACAGGTCCGCAAACTTCTGGCGGTCCAGACGCGGATTGCGCAGGGGCGGCGACGCCAGCGCCGTGGTTTGCGCCGCCTGCACCGGGTAGGCCTGCACCGGCGCCACCGTGACAGGCAACTGCGCTTGTGACTGCAATTGTGACTGCAATTGCGGCTGCCCCTGTGGCTGCACTCGCGACTGCAATTGCACGGGCGCGGCTGGGACGCCAGCGGCGGTCGACGTCGGCGCGGATTGCGCAACCGCCGTGGTGTCAAAGCGATGATCGGCCGTCGTCAGCGCGGGATTCGTACACAGCCCTTGCGCCACCAACGCGGCCTTGGTGCGGTCGTCGGTCTGGCACAGGATATCGATGGCCGCCGTCTCCAGACGGCGAGAACGGTCGGCGTCCTTCGTGGACGCGGCCGCCTGCATCGTGCGCTCGAAGTTGCGCCGCAAGCTGCATTTCTGGTCTTCGATCGGAATGGCGATGTTCATCCCGAACCCCACCACAGAACCGCCACCGCCGGCGGACACCATGCAGCTGTCCGACGAGAACGATCCATAAAAGCTCTGCCCGCCCACCGGCGGCACCGTCTTTACGGTGCTGGAACCGCTGTTATTGGAATTCAGCGTAATGCCCTGGTTGTTGCCGGCATTGGTCGAGCCCGACGACGCGGACGTCGTGGAACTGGAATTGCTGGTCTGCGCCATGGCCGTGCAGGCCGCAAGCGACAGAGAGACTGCAAGCACTATGTTCTTCATGATGTCCCCTCGCCCGGACGGCCGAAGCCGTCCGGATAATTGGGTCAGCGATTGAAGCCACCAATGTGGCCCATCGAGCCGACACCGCCAATCGCCCCAAACGCACCAATGTTGGCCGACGCGAACGTGCCCGAGGCCGATGCCTTGGTTTCCGTCTGGCCGAACGAGGCGCCGCCGTTGGCGATGCTGTCGCCCACCATGATCGGCGCATTGCCCGACACGTGGCCGTAGGTTTCGCTGGTGGCGTACTGCCGCGTGCTGGTCACGACCGTGGTGCCGTCCCGGTTGAACGTCCCGCCCACTTGCGCGACGCCGCCCGTTTCACCAAACGAAGTCTGGCTGGACGAGCCATAGCCGTTGACCTGAGTGGCTACGACCGAACTGCCGTTGGAGATGGACGAGGCCGTGCCATTGATCGTGCCGGCGTGGCCGGTGACAGACACGGACGGACCGCTTGGTCCACTGGCGTAGGCCGACGCGGCAAACAATGACAACGCTGCGACTGCTGCGAGCTTTTTCATTTGAGCTCCTCCTGATCCGTTTGAAGCGGATGCACAGGTGCCGGTGGCCGACCGGCGCGGACCGCTACGTCCTTGCTGCGCGCCTGACAACGACGTTGGGCGTGGGACTTTCGTATTGGTACGGAATGATTGCTCCGTCCTAGGCACGTCGGTATCGGCTAAACGGGGGACCGCGTCTTTGTGGGCTAGAGACATATGTAAAACATGCAGCGAAAAAGACGAGCACGCTGTCGCCACGCCATGCGTATGGCGGATGAAAGGCGCAGAGGATGCGCGCCGCGCAAGCGTGCGGTTCAACTTTATGGATGGGGAGATGGCCCGTGCGCTCGGACAAGGCGGCTAGCGCACATGCCGGCGGGCAAGCCGTTGATGGCCTTTAGACTTACTGTCAGCCTTGCTGCCGGGACGCCACGCGAAAGAACTGAGCGGCCTCACGCCGCGCCAGCCACAAGTCGCCCGCCACCAAGAGCAGCAGGAAGCCGCATTCGGCCAAATCAAGGTCAGCCAGCACGTGATAGCTGGCCAACAACACGATGCCCAAGGTGGCGGTCAACCACGCCGGCCACGCAGACGGCAGCCCACGCAGGGGCGCGCGAACGCCGCGGCTCCAGCTCAGCCATGCCATCAGCGGCAGGCACAGCATCGACAAGGGAATGTAGATGGCGATGGCGGACAGCACGACCACCACGCTGAATTGCGTGTGCAGCGACAAGGCCAGGAAAGCGATCACGCCAATGGCGGCGTACCAGAGCAGGCGAACAGCAATAAGACGAGTCAAGGTTACGGCTCGAGGGGTCATCGGACAGGCTGGATTTGGAATTTTCAGCCATACTACTCCGGCCGGTCAGGACCACCCTGGCCCCAATTAATTGGAGACACCGTCATGATCCAGGAGATTGCCAGCATCCATGTCCGCGAAGGCCAGGAAGCGCTGTTCGAAGCAGGTGTTGCGCAGGCCAAGCCGCTATTCTTGCGCGCGCGCGGCTGCCACGGCATGGAGCTGTACCGCAGCATTGAACAGCCGCAGCGCTACACGCTGGTCGTTGACTGGGAAACCGTGGAAAACCACATGGTGGATTTCCGTGAATCGGCCGACTTCCAGGAATGGCGCAAGCTGGTGGCGGGCTTTTTCGTCGAACCACCGCAAGTTCATCACGAACAGAAAGTGATCTGACGGCTACGCATCTGCGGGCGGATCGTTGTACTTGCGCGCGCTGCCCGCAAACCGGTCCGCCGGATATTTCTGCGCATTCTTCACCATCTTGCTCGACACCGCCGCGGCAATGTCGACGCCCAACTGATCGGCCAACGCCACCAGATACATCTGCACGTCGGCGATCTCATCGGCCGCATCAGCCAGGCGTTCCGGCGTCAACTTGCGCGACTCTGCCTCGGTCAGCCATTGGAACAGCGACACCAGTTCGCCTGCCTCTCCCGACAAGGCCATGGCCAAGTTTTTGGGCGAATGAAAGGGCTGCCAATCGCGTTCGGCAGTGAAGGCCCGCAAAGCAAGTTTGATCTGTTCAAGGTCGGACATGAACGCTTCCCGAAAAACCAAAGCAACCGGCGAAGGGAATCAGCCTTCACCCGCCGCCAGACGCGAATGGGCGGCCAGCGCCACCGCTACCGTGGTGCGCACGTCGGCTAACGCGCGGTGAGTCGGATTGGATGCGCCCACATGGCGCGCCAGGATTTCCAGCTTGTGCGACGGCAGCTCCGGCCAGGCATGCCGCGCCAAGGCCAGCGTGCAATGCGTGGGGTTGGCAAACGGCAGGCCGGTGCGATCGGCTGCGGCACCCAGGAACCGCCGGTCAAACGACGCATTGTGAAAAAACACGGGCAGGTCTTCGACGAACTCAAGAAACGACGAAAACGCCTGCACCACCGGCACGCCGTGGCGATCGACTTCCGCTTGGGTAATGCCGGTCAGCCGCGTGATGAAAGGCGGCACCGGAGACATCGTGCGAACCACCTGCGTGTATTCGCGCGCCAACGTGCCGCACGTTTCAACACGCACCGCCGCGAACTCCAGGATTTCGCAAGTGGCCGTGGACAGGCCGGTGGTTTCCAAGTCGGCCACGATGAACGGGCCGCGCAGGGCTTGCAACGCAGACGCCAGTGCCACGGACGCTTGGGTTCGGGCGCCAGTACTGCGGCTGCTGGTTGCGCGCGGACGCGTGACGCCGGGCGCGAGCGTTGCCGTTACGCCGGGTGTGCGCGGACGCCGGTTGTAGAACGTCACGGTGTTAAGACGCCGCGTGCAGCGGCGCAAAACGCGCCGAGCCATCCGCCAGCTTGCCGAAGAACAGCGTTGCGGGGCGCACCCACAAGCCGCGCTCGTGCGGCCACAGATGTTCGTACACCACCATCGACTCTTCGGTTTCAGAATGGCGGGCGGTGCCCACATACAGGTACAGGCCGCCTTTGTAATGGCGGTGCGAGGCGAGAGCCAGGGCTTCGGATTCAGTCATGGACGGGGTGCCACAAATAACGTGGCCCGGGCGGGAAGGTTCCGGCCCAGGCCTGGGGTTCAGACAATACCGTCTTTATAGCGCACTCGCGCGGGTCCGATACGGCAGCCCTCAGTACCGCACATACTCCAGCACCGGCTTGGGCGGCAGCGGCGTATTGGCCGCCGGCCTTGCGCGCACCGTGGCCGTCACCGGCTTGACGAAGCCGACATGCTGGCGCGCCGCCTGGGTATCCGCGGCCTCTTGCGTGGCCCGCAACGTCTGCGCGGCCTCGGCAGTCATCTGCGTGATGTCTTCGGTAACGTCGCCCAGCTTGGCGGACTGGGCGAGTGACACATTCACCACTTCCGCCATGATCTCCGTGACGCGGCGCGACGACGCCACGATGTCTTCCATCGTCGCCCCTGCCGACTGCACCTGGCCCGCACCGCTTTCAATTTGCTCAACCGACGTCGTGATCAGCCCCTTGATTTCCTTGGCGGCGGCGGCGCTGTTCTGCGCCAGGCTGCGCACCTCGGCAGCCACCACGGCAAAGCCCTTGCCATGCGTGCCTGCGCGGGCGGCCTCGACCGCGGCGTTCAGCGCCAGGATGTTCGTCTGAAAAGCGATGCCGTCCATGACGCCGATGATCTCGGAGATGCGGCGCGAGCTTTCGGTAATGGCGCCCATCGTCTGCACCACGCCTTTCACGGTCTTGCCGCCTTGTTCGGCCACCTGGCTGGCGTCCAGCGCCAGCGCGTTGGCCTGGCTGGCGCGTTCGGCGTTTTCCGTCAGCCCCTGCACGGCCACCCGCAAGGTTTGCGCCGCGGTGAAGCGTTTGGTGATGTCAGTGGCGTACTTCACGACTTTGAAGGGCCGGCCCTCGGCGTCGAAGATGGGGTTATAGCTGGCTTCGATCCAGACCTGCCTGCCGCCCTTGCCGATGCGCAGGTACTGCCCAGTGTCGTATTCGCCGCTGCGCAGCTTGCGCCAGAATTCCTTGTACGCCGCGCCGCGCGCTTCTTCCGGCCGCACGAACATGCTGTGATGGCGCCCTTCGACTTCCTCGGCCTGATACCCCACTGCGTTCAGGAACAGATCATTGGCGCGGATGATCGTGCCATCGAGCTCAAACTCGATAATCGCCTGCACCTTTGAAATGGCGGCGAGCTGGCCTTCGGTATCGGCCTGCCGCTGCTGCTGTTCAGTGATGTCGGTGGCGTACTTGACCACTTTGAGCGGCCGGCCGCGCTTATCGAAAATAGGGTTATACGAGGCTTGCAGCCAAACATCGCGGCCATCGGAACGGACCCGGCGATATCGCCCCGCGTCATAGGCGCCCTGCCCCAGCTTGTGCCAGAACGCCGCGTACTCAGCGGATTCGCGTTCTTCGGGGTTGACGAACATGCAGTGGTGCTGGCCTACGACCTCGTCCAGGGAATAACCCATGGTGTCCAGAAAGTTCTGGTTGGCCATCAGCACATGGCCTTGAAGATCGAATTCGATCACGGCTTGCGCCTTGTGAATCGCTTCGATCTGGCCGTAGAGTTCGGCCTTCGGCATTTCGCGGTCTCCGCGAAACAGCCGGCGTAGAGTGATCCATTGCATGGTGGCATCTCCTGCCAAGGATGGGACGACGTGGCTGACAAAAATCGGCAAGCGAAATAGTCAAAACAGAACCGCTGGCGCGTCCCAAGCGTAGGCAGTGCATGCCGCGCCGCATGCATCGCTACCTGCTGGTCCGTTGCCAATGCGGTAACGGCAGGCTGGAAAAAAACATAAGCACTTCTGAATGTATCCAGTCGAAAATATTTAATCCTAAAAACGGGTGTTTCTCAACATTTTCCCGATAGCCATGACAAAAAATTAATGATTCAGAAATTATTCAACTTCCGCTTGGAGTCATGGCCGCCACGTTAATCAGGGTTAATACGAAGCCTGCTACGGCATTTTCAGAAAAGTGATTACGTGGTCACATTTGCGCGCAGCAAATGACCCTATTATTTAATGCGCTGAAAATAATTCGAGACGCATCTTGCGGCATATCGCGCGACCTCATCAGCGCGACCCCATCATTACGCCGGCATTACGCATCCGTCACGCATCCGTCACGCATCCGTCACGCCGCATCCAGTTCCCGATACTGGCGGAAGATGCCGTCACCAAAGGCCAGGCGTCGGTCGCTGGAAAAATAGGGCTGCAACACTGGCAACTGCGCCACGCGCGCATGCAGCGCCATGACATTCGGATAATGCGAGGCGACCGTCCCCATGCGCTTGGGAAAGGCGTAGAGCAAACCATCAACCAGATGAAAGAGCGACAGGTCCACATACGTCCAGCGCTCACCACCCGCCAGCCAGGCGTCTGGCCCCGTCAGCACGCGTTCGAAATACCCCAGGAATTTCGGAATGCGCTCATCGCGAAACCCTCGCGCACGCTGCACCGCCGCTTCTTTCTGGTCTTCGTAATAGTCGTCGGCGGAAATGGGGTGATGGGTGTCATGCGCCTCGGTGACCATGTCGGCAATCGTCAATTGCAATTGATTCACCCAAAGCCGGCCTTCCAGGGAATCCGGCGCCAGCCCGTGTTTTTCACCCAGGAAATACAGGATGTTGGCGGTCTGGCCCAAGGTCATCTTGCCCGCCACCAGATAAGGCGGCGCAAAGGGCGGATGCGCGCGTGGCGATTGCATGTCGTCGATCAGCGTACGTTCCGTTGCGCCGGGTTCGCGCGCACGTTCGCGATACGGAATTCCGCCTGCTTCCAATGCCAGGCGCACGAACTCGCCTCGTCCGGTAATTCCGTCCCAATACCAAAGGTCGTAGGTCATGCCGTTCTCCTTGCGTGAGCCGAGGGCTACGCAAGAAACATACCGGCGTCGTCCTCTTGCCCGATGGCGGGTTGCTGGCCACGGGCCTGTTGATACTGCCTGGGAGATAGACCGAAGTGCGCACGAAAGTCGCGTGAAAAATGCGCGCCATCGGCAAAGCCGCAGTCCAGCGCAATCTGCGTGATGCTGGAAGGATTATTCAACAATAACCAGCTGCCGTATTCCAGCCGCAGTTGCCGCTGAAACGCCATGGGCGACATGCCGGTAGCCAGCCGAAAGGCGCGTTCCAATTGCCGGCGGCCCACGCCGACATACCGCGCAATGGCATCCAGCGGCGGCGGGTTGTCGATGCGCTGCTCGATGAAGTGCGCCGCCTGCCGCACGCGCAAGTCCTGAATGCCGGACAGATCCGTGCGGAAATGCGCCTGCGGCACGCGCCCCGGCCGCACGCCCTGAAGCATCATGTGCCGCATCGCCTGCTGCGCCTTGTCGCGCCCGCAATGCCGCGCCACCAGATACAAGGCCAAGTCGATTGCCGCCGTGGAGCCCGCGCAGGAAATCAGATCGCCTTCATCCACAAACAGCCGGTCGACCACCGCACGCGTTTGCGGGAAGCGTTCGCGAAACGCATCCAGCACATTCCAATGCACGCACACCGTGCGCGGGCCGATCACGTCGGCTTGCGCGAGCGCGAACGTACCCGTGCAGATGCCCAACAGCCGCACGCGCTGCGCGGCCGCCAGACGCAGCCAATCGCGCAGCGGTTCGGGCATGCGTCCGCTGATGTAGTCATTGCCGCCGCACACGGCGACGTAATCGAACTCGGCGGGATCGGCGGGCAGGCTGTCGGCGACATCGATGGTCAGCCCCGCACTTGAGCAACGCGGCTTGCCATCCCAGCTCATCACGCGCCACGCGGTATGGATCTGCCGGCTGCGTCCGCCGTGGTCGCCCGCCAGCCGCAACACATCTACCAAGCCGGCGAAAGCGGCCAGCGTGAATTGGTCCATCAGCACGATGCCGACGGTCAGTGCGGGTTTCCCCCGAGGCAAGTCCTCGGCGCCCTCTTCATAGGGAGACGTCGGAAAAGCAGGGGGTGTGGCGGCAGTCATGACGCAATTATTCAAGTTTTTGTCCCGCGCCTTCAAGCTCGTTTTCCCGGGGATCACCCAAGATGCAGTTATGGCAACGTCTTGGATCGTGCCGGCCACACGGACGGGCAGGACACGCCAATAAATCGACAAGGGGAATCCGACATGGCAACACCGAACCGCAGCGCACTGGGCGCCGCCTTGCTGGGCGCCGGGCTATTGCTGGCCACGCCAGCGATGGCGCAGCAGCAGAAGATCACCGTCGCCTGGTATGGCGGCAATTGGGGCGACGCCTTCCGCGCCTGCGTCGCCGACCCCTACACCAAGGCCACGGGCGTCACCGTGGTGCCGGAAGTGGGCACGTCGACCACCACGCTGGCCAAGCTGCAACAGCAGAAGAACGCGCCGACGATCGACGTCGCGTGGATGGACGGCGGCATTAGCGAACTGGCCGCGCAGGCGGGCGTGCTGGACACGTTGGAACCCGCCACGATTCCGAATCTGAAAAACGTCATCGACCAAGGCGTGTACCGCAATGGCGATGCGGCCTATGCCGTCAGCACCGGCTATTACTCGCTGGGCATCACCTACAACACCAAGGAAGTGCCGCAAGCGCCGACCAGCTGGAAAGACCTGTGGAAGCCTGAGTATGCCGGCGCCGTCGCCGTGCCCTCGCCTGCGAATTCGTCCGGCGTGCCGTTCATCTTCTTCCTGGCCCGCGTCTTCGCCATCGACCCCTCCAACCTGGCGCCGCTCTACACCAAGCTGGCCTCGCTGGACACGGCCTTGTTCTTCGATAGCTCGGGCGCAGCCAGCAACGCCTATCAAAGCGGCGAAGCCATCATTGGCGCGCATTTCAACGTGGGCGCATGGGACTTGATCGACAAGGGGCTGCCCATCGGCTTTGCCGTTCCCAAGGAAGGCGCGTGGGCCACCGACGCTCGCCTGCATCTGGTCAAGGGTGCGCCCAACGCGGCCGCCGCCAAGCAATTCATCAATACCGCATTGACCCCTGACGCCGCGGCGTGCCTGGCCACGCGCTTGTATCTGGGCCCCGCCGTCAAAGACGTGCAGGTGTCCCAGGACGTAGCCCGCAAGCTGCCGTGGGGCGCTGAAGGCTCGGTCAAGAACTTGAGCCTGTTCGATTGGAACCTCATCAACAGCCGCCGCGCTGAAGTGACCGATGCGTGGAACCGCCAGGTTGCCCGCAAGCGCTAGGCCGGGGTCGAACATGTCTGCTTTGCTCACCATTGAAGGCGTGTCGATGCGCTTTGGCGCCTACCAGGCGCTGGACCATATTGACCTGGACATCCAGCAGGGGGAATTCGTGGCCCTGCTGGGGCCCAGCGGTTGCGGCAAGACCACCTTGCTGCGCTCGATTGCCGGCTTTCTGAAACCGGAATCGGGCCGCATTCTGATCGATGGCCAGGACATCAGCCGCTTGGCCGCGCACCACCGCCCGCTGAACACGGTCTTCCAGAACTACGCGCTGTTTCCGCACATGACCGTGCTGGAAAATGTGGCCTATGGCCCGCGGCGCCAAGGCGCATCCAAAGCCGAGGCCGCTGAGCGAGCGCGCGCAGCGCTCGACATGGTGGGGCTGGCGGACTTCGGCGCGCGCTACCCCCGCGAAATGTCCGGCGGTCAACAGCAGCGCGTAGCGCTGGCGCGCGCCATCGTGAATCAGCCCAAGCTGCTGTTGCTGGACGAACCCCTGTCTGCGCTCGATTTGAAGCTGCGCAAGCGCATGCAGCTGGAACTCAAGCATCTGCAAGCCAAGCTGGGCATCGCATTCATCTTCGTCACCCACGACCAGGAAGAGGCCATGACCATGGCCGACCGCGTCGTCGTCATGCATGCCGGCCGTATCGAACAGGTGGGTGCGGGCACGGATATTTATCGCCAGCCCGCGACCCGCTTCGTCGCCGAATTCATCGGCGATGCAAACTTCATGGCGTTCACCGCGGCAGACAGCAACGCGCTGCGGTTGGACGTGCAGGGCCTGCGCGTGCCGCTGGCCTCCGCACCCGCCTTGGCGCGCGGCGTGGCGGTGCTGCGCCCTGAAGATCTGCGCTTGAGCGACGGCCAGGCCGGCTGCGTATTGACGGGCACCGTCACCGACGTCATCAACGTGGGCAGCCACAGCATGATCCACGTCGACATCGGCGGCCAGACGGTCGTGGCGCGCCATGGCGGCATCGCGCCGTCGGGCTTGCGGACAGGAGCCACCGTGAGCCTGGCGTTCGCGCCCGAACACCTGCACCTGATTGGTGAACAGCCATGAACCGGCGCGCCTGGCTCTCACCCGGCCTGCTGCTGGCGGCCCCCGTGCTGTTTTTTGCAGCCTTCTTCCTGGCGCCGTTGGCGGTGGTGGCGTTGGCCAGTATCACGGGCGGCCCGGATGGCGCCACGCTGACCTTGCAGCAGTACACGCGCGTGCTGGCCGACCAATACCACTGGGACGTGATCCTGGTGACCTTCCGCCTGGCGTTCTTCACGACGGTCGTCTGCGTGATCCTGGGCTATCCGCTGGCTTGGTATCTGGTGCGCGTGGTGCGCTGGCAGGCGTGGCGGCGCTTCTGCGTCATCTTGCTGGTCGTGCCGCTGTTCACCAGCAACATCGTGCGCGCCTTTGGCTGGATGGTGCTGCTGGGCCGTAATGGCCTGGTCAACCAGGCGCTGGTGGGCGTGGGCGCAGCCGACCGCCCCGTGCGCTTCATCGGCACCGAGCTGGGCATTTTGATTGGCATGGTCTATGTGCTGCTGCCGTTCGTGGTGCTGGCCGTAGGCAATGCGCTGGCCCGCGTGGACCCGGCGTGCGAACACGCGTCTGCCGACCTGGGCGCCAGCCCCGCCGCGACGTTCTTTCATATCACCTGGCCGCTGACGCTGCCCGGCGTCGTGTCCGGCGCCATCATCGTCTTCACGCTGGCGGTCAGCGCGTACGTGACGCCGGCGCTGCTGTCGGGCGGCCGCATCTCGGTGCTGTCCATGCTGATCTTCCAGCAATACAGCTCGGTGTTCGACTTCCATTACGGCGGCGCGCTGAGCATGGTGCTGCTGGTCTTCACCCTGATCCTGGTGGCGCTGGCCAACCGCGCCGCCACCTTGCCCGGAGCCGCGCGATGATCGCCCGCCATCTGATCCGCCTGATCGCGCTGGCAGTGCTGGCGTACCTGGCCCTGCCGCTGATCGTGATCCTGGGTTCGTCCTTCACGGCCACGCCTTACCTGGCGTTTCCGCCGCAAGGCTGGACGCTGGAGTGGTACCGCACGCTGTTGGTCGAAGCCGGCTATGTGGCGGCGTTCACGACCAGCACGGTGCTGGCGCTGGCGGCAACCATCGTGGCGGTGCTGCTGACCGTGCCGGCCGCGCTGGCGGTGGCCCGCTACGAATTTCCGGGCAAGGCGGCGTTGACGTCGGTGCTGATGTCGCCGCTGGTGCTGCCGCACATCGTGCTGGGCGCGGCGCTATTGCAGTACGGCGCGTATTTCGGTTTGACGCGCAGCTTCCTGTCGCTGTTGATCGGGCACATCGTCATCATCGCGCCGTTTGTGCTGCGGTCGACGTTGACGTTGTTGACGCCCGAGCAGCGCGCGCTGGAAGAAGCGTCTGCCGATCTGGGCGCTAATCCCTGGACCACGTTCTTCCTGGTGGTACTGCCGCAGATCCGCCCCGGCATCGTCACCGGTTCCATCTTTGCGTTCATCTCATCGTGGATCAACGTGGAGCTTTCCATCTTCAACACCACGGCGGACCTGAACACCATCCCCGTCAAACTTTTCAACTATGTGCAGTACACGATTGATCCGACCATCGCAGCCGTATCGGGCGCCACGATTGTGGTTGCGGTGATCGCTATCGTCATTCTGGATTTGACCGTCGGCTTGGACATGCTGTCCGAACGCGGCAAATAGTTTCCCTCCTTCCGCTTTTCCCCTTCATCCTACTTAGTCTGGAGCCACAGTCATGCGCAAGCAAGACGCGTTCGATGTCATCTATACCCATACCGAAGGCGAGCCCCTGTGCATCGTGCATAGCGGCATCCCCTACCCCGCCGGGTCCACCATCCTGGAAAAACGGGCCTTTCTGGAGCAGAACTACGACTGGCTGCGCCAAGCGCTGATGCGCGAACCGCGCGGCCACAAAGACATGTTTGGCGTGTTCCTCACGCCGCCGTCCAGCCCCGAATTCGATGCGGGCCTGATCTACATCGACGGCACCGAGTATTCGCATATGTGCGGCCACGGCACCATTGCGGTCAGCATGGCGATGGTGGCCAATGGCCTGGTTGCCCGCGGCAAGGACGGCATCACGAAAATCCGCTTTGAAACCACGGCCGGGCTCGTGGTGTCGGAAGTGGCGTCCGAAGGCGACAACGTGTTGTGGACACGCTTTGAAAACGTGCCGGCCTATGTGGCTGCGCAAGACATCCCGGTGGAACTGCCGGGCTATGGCAAGCTGTCGGCCGACATCGTCTGGGGCGGCAACTACTTTGGCATCGTCGACTTGTCGGGCTGCGATCTGCGGATCTCGCCGGATAACGGCACCGAGCTGTCGCGCATGGGCTTGATCGTGCGTGATCAGTTGAACGCGCGCCACCGCATTCAGCATCCGACCCAAGCGCACATCAACAACCTGAACTTCATCACGTTCTGGCACCAGCCGACGATTGAAGGCGCGTTCTACAAGAACGTGCACGTGTTCAGCGCCGGCCAGTTGGACCGCTCGCCGGGCGGCACCGGCACCAGCGCCATGATGGCCATGTTCGAGGCGCGCGGAAAGATGGGCCTGAACCAGCCGATCAAGTCGGAAGGCTTGTTGGGCAGCGGCACGTTCGAAGGCTGCCTGCTTGGTGAAGTGGACCTGAACGGCACGCGCGCCGTGCGCCCCACGGTGAAAGGCACGGCCAGCATTCTGGGCACGGCACGCTGGGTGATCGACCGCAACGACCCGGTGGGTGCGGGGTTTTTGATTCGCTGATGTTGATTGGCTGAAAAAAAGCGCGCAAGGCCAGCCGGCCTTGCGCGCTTTGCTTCATGCCCGGTCACGCTGCCGCAGCGTCTTCCAGGATCATTTCCGCGCCGCGCTCGGCCACCATCATGACGGCGGCCTGCGTGTTGCCGGACACCATCTTCGGCATCACCGATGCGTCCACCACGCGCAAGCCTGTCACGCCATTCACACGCAGCCTGACGTCCGTTACGGCGGCCGCGTCCGACCCCATGCGGCAGGTGCCGATCGGGTGATAGATGGTCTGGCCGTTACGGCGCGCAAACTCCAGCCATTGCTCGTCGCTTTCAACCGCGGCGCCCGGGCTGACTTCGGCTTCGATATAGCGTTGCATGGCGGGCTGCCCCACGATACGGCGTGCGGCTTTCATGCCGCCCACGAGACTGTCGCGGTCGATCTGCGCCGACAGGAAGTTCGGGCGGATCGACGGGCCAGCCAACGGGTCGGCCGACTTCAGGTGGATGGAACCCACCGATTCCGGCCGCAACTGCGCCACTCCGATCGTCATGCCCGGATGCCGGTCCAGGATGCGCTCGGCGGCGTTGGCGTAGCTGGCGTGCACAAAGAAGAATTGCACGTCTGGCGTGGGCAGGCCCGGCGCGCTTTTGACAAAGCCATGAACGAGCCCCGTGCCTAGCGTCAGAATGCCGGTGTGACGCGTGTAGTAGCGCGCCACCTGTTGCGCCAGCCGCCAGCCGCGCGACATCTCGTTCAAGGTCACTGTGTTTTTCACGCGCCAATTCATGCGCGTGGCGAAGTGGTCGATATAGTTCTCGCCCACCTGCGGCTGCGCATGCACCAGCGCAATATTGAACGATTGCAGCAGCGCGGGGTTGCCCACGCCGGACAGCTCAAGCAACTGCGGCGATTGCACGGCGCCCATGCACAGCACCGTTTCGCGGCGCGCGCGCACCGTGTGCTCCTGCCCGTTCTGGCGGTACGTGACGCCCACGCAGCGCTTGCCTTCGAACACCAGCCGCGTCACATGCGCGCCGCACTCGACGCTTAGGTTCTTGCGTCCAGCGGCGGGCTTCATGTAGCCGTCCACCACGCTCCAGCGGCGTCCACGATGCTGCAGCACCTGGTAGTAGCCCACGCCTTCCTGGTTGCCGCTGTTGTAGTCGGCGTTCAAGGGCTGGCCGTCTTCCTGCGCGGCGCGCAGAAACGCGTCGGATACGGGAAAGCGCTCGGCCACTTCCTCAAGATGCATGGGGCCATGCTTGCCGCGCGTGTCACCGCCTGCATCGTAATGTTCGATCTTGCGGAACAGGCGCTCGGCCTGCGCATGCCCCCAGCCGGTCGCGCCCGCCGCTTCCCAGCCGTCGTAATCCTGAGGCTGGCCGCGCACGTAAATCATGCCGTTGATCAGCGTTGATCCGCCCACGCCCTTGCCGCGCGGCACCGCGATGGTGCGGCCATACACGTTGTCTTCCGGCTCGGTTGCGAAGCGCCAGTTGTAGTCGGGGTTCACCAGCAGCTTGGAAAAGCCTGCCGGGATGCCGATCCACATGCTGCGCGCCTCTTGCCCGGCTTCCAACATCAGCACCCGATGCTTGCCATCGGCGCTGAGCCGGTTGGCCAGAATGCAGCCCGCCGTGCCGCCGCCCGCAATAATGAAGTCGTAATCCGCCATCGCTATTCACCGAATCCTGATGTTGGCTGCATGGCTACTTGGCGGACGTCACGCCCAGCATCTCGGCCATCAATTCAATCTGGCAGGCCAGCATCGGCGCGCCGTAGTGAACCTTGCAGCCCTTGGCTTGCGCGGCCAGCAGCAGCGCGGTGTCTTTCGGCTGCATGATGACTTCGCACACCAGTTGGTCCGGCGTCAGACGCGCGGTGTCCAGCGGCAGCGCATCGCCTTCCTTCATGCCCAGCGAGGTGCCGTTGACGACGAGGTCATGGCCCGACGGGTCGGGCGTGCCCACCGAGATATCGGCATCGGGATGCAGCGACAAAATGCGCGCCTTCAGATCTTCGGCCTTGGCCGGGGTACGGTTGGCAATCGTCAGGTGCGACACGCCCGCCTGAACGAGCGCAAAGCCGATGGCGTTGGCCGCGCCGCCGGCGCCCGCCAGATACGCGCGCTTGCCTTGCACCGTGACGCCAGCCGTCAACAAGCCGCGCACGAAGCCTTCGCCGTCCAGCATATGAGCCGTCAGCCGGCCGTCGGCATCGCGGCGCACCACATTGGCCGCACCGATTTTTTGCGCGACGGGCGTCACCTCGTCAACGAGGTCCAGGATGGCCGTCTTGTGCGGCATGGTGACGATGACGCCACCCAGGTTTTCCAGCCGGCGCAGGCCGTTGACGACGTCGGCCAGATTGTCGGGCCGCGCGTGAAAGGGCACGCACACGCCGTCAAAGCCCAGCTTGTCGAACAGCTCATTCAAGCGCTGCGGCGTCTTCACGTGATGGATGGGGTCGGCCAGGATGCCGAACAGGCGGGTGTTTCCGCTGATTTCCTTCATGGGGTCTCCGGAGTGTGGGGGTCGTATCAGGACTGGATCAGAGCTCGCGCCACGTCGCCAATGCCGGCGGCGTCAAGCTGGTAGTGGGCGTACAAGGTAGTGGGCGGCGCGATCAGGCTGTATTCATCATAGATGCCGTGGCGGCGCAGGCGCGTGCCGGTGCCGGCATCCGTCAACACTTCAGCCACGGCCGAGCCCAGCCCGCCCAACACGTTGTGTTCTTCCACCGTCATCATCAGACGGGACTGGCCAGCGGCGGCCAGCACGGCGTCGCGGTCCAGCGGCTTGATGGTGGGCATGTCGATGACGCCCACCGACAAGCCCTCTTCTCGCAATTGCTCGGCGGCTGCCAACGCGGCGTGCAAGGTGATGCCGCAAGCAATGATGTTCAGGTCGCTGCCGGTTGAATGCACGATGGCGCGGCCGAATTCGAATGGCGCGCCGTCTTCATACACCTGCGGATCGCGGCCGCGGCCAATGCGGAAGTAGATCGGTTCAGGCCAGTTGACGGATGCCTTGATGGCCGAGGCCAGTTGCGGGCCGTCGGCGGGCGACACCACCGTCAGGCCCGCCAACGCGCGCATCGTCGAGATGTCTTCGGTGGCGTGGTGCGACGTGCCGTAAAAGCCCAGGCTGATGCCGGTGTGGTGGCCGATGAGCCGGACGGGCAGCTTGGTGTAGGCCACGTCCATGCGGATCTGTTCGCAGCACAACAGACCCAGGAAGGACGCAAAGGTGGCGACGAACGGCATCATGCCGGTGGTGGCCAGGCCGGCCGCGGCCGACACCATGTTCTGTTCCGAAATGCCGAACTGGATGTAGCGGTCGGGATAGGCCTGCGCGAAACGGTTCAGGCCGTTGGAATATTGCAGGTCGGCCGAGCCCGCCACAACCGGGTGCCCGGCCTGCGCCAATTCGATCAGCGCATCGGAAAGATAGGACAGCCCGGGGTTCACCGCATTCAGGGCGCGGTATTGCCAGGAATCTGGAGAGAGAACTTGTGCCTGTGCCATTCAGATCTCGCGGGAAAGAATTTCGTCGACGGCGCTTTGCGCGTCTTGCGGCGCCAGATAGCCCAAGTGCCAGCCCGGCTCGGTTTCCATATAGGAAACGCCTTTGCCCTTGATGGTCTTGGCGATGACGCAGGCGGGCTTGTCGCGCGTGTCGTCTGCGCGCAGGCGGCGCAGCAAGGTGGTCAGCGCGTGCAAGTCATGGCCGTCCACTTCATGCACGTCCCAGCCGAAGGCCTGCCACTTTTCCTTTAGCGATTCGACACCCATCACGTCATCCACCTTGCCGTCCAACTGGTAGCCATTGCGGTCGATGATGGCGACCAGGCGCGACAGCCTGTTGTGCGCGGCAAAGAGCGCCGCTTCCCAAACCTGCCCTTCCTGCATCTCGCCGTCGCCAAGCATCACGAAGACATTGAAGTCGCGCTGGCTCATGCGCCCGCCCACGGCCATGCCGACGCCGTTGGACAGCGCATGCCCGATCGAGCCCGAGCTGAAGTCCACGCCCGGCACCTTGCTCATGTCGGGGTGGTCGCCCAGCGGGCTGCCCAGGCGCGTGTAGCCGTCCAGCAGTTCGCGGTCGATGAAGCCGTGATCGGCCAGCACCGGGAACAACCCGACCGCGGCATGCCCTTTGCCCATCAGGAAGCGGTCGCGGTCCGGCCACTGCGGCTCGCCCGGGCGCAAACGCATCACGTCGTAATACAGCGACGCAAAAATCTCGGCGCACGAAAACACCGAGCTGTAATGCCCGACCTTGGCGATTTCGATCAGTCTGATTGTCTCCAGCCGGATGTAGCGGGCCTTTTCCCGCAGCATCCTGACTTCCCCCTCGGTGGGGGCCTCCTGGTTGTGGCGCATGGCGCGTCCTTTCTTCGTTAGGATATATGATATATAATATACCCATTGTGCTCGGATTGGCTATGGCGGGCTAGAATTCATCCCGGATTCACCCGTTCCCCTCATACAGCAAGCTCCGAAACGTCATGCCCAGCCTCAAACCGGTCAAGAAAGAGAACCTCTCCGTCAGGGTCTACAACGAAATCCGCAATGCCCTGATCAACGGGCAGTACGAACCCGGAGAACGCCTGATCATTGGCGAACTGGCTCAGGAAATGGGCGTGTCGATCACGCCCGTACGCGAAGCCATCTTCCGTCTCATCAGCGAACAAGGCCTGGAAATGCAGGCGGCCACGGCCGTCTATGTGCCGTACGTGAATTCGGAAAAATTGCGCGAGATCCAGCAGATCCGGTTCCATCTCGAAGGCATGGGCGCGGCTGAAGCCGCGCAGAACATCACGCGCAAGCAGCTGGACAACCTGATCGCGCTGCAAAAGGATTTCATTTCCTGCACGTCGACTGACCCCAAGCGCGCCAGCTACCTGAACCGCAAGTTCCACTTCGGCATTCTGGAAGCCAGCAACAAGCCCATCTTGCGCAGCACCGTGGAATCGTTCTGGGTCATTACCGGCCCCATCCTCAAGGTGTTCCACATCAAGACCGCCGGGCTGGACTATTCCGAAAACGAACACCGCCACGAAGCCGTGCTTGAAGCATTGGAAGCACGCGACTCCGAAGCCGCGCGCAGCGCCATCCAGGCCGATCTGGTCTGGGGCGGCAAGATCATGATCGACTGGTTGGTCGAACGCGAAAAAGAGCTCGACTACCGCCCTCCCGTGCCACGCAAATAGGAAGACTTCATGCTGAAGATTTTTGGCGCTCCCTGCCGCTACATACAGGGAACGGGCGCCCTGGACACCCTGGGCCAGTACGCCGCCCTGTTCGGACAACGCGCCGCCCTGGTCATCGACCGCTACGTGCATGGGGTGTTGGGGTCCAGAATCGAAAGCCTGTGCGCCGAACACAATGTGGCGCTGACGCCCTTGATCGTTGATGGCGACCTGACGCCTGAACTGATTGCCGAGCTGCGCGCGCAGGCCGCGCCCGCCGGCATCGACATGGTGATTGCAGTGGGCGGCGGCAAGTCGCTGGACGCAGGCAAGGCGGTGGCGAAGTCGTCGCATTGCCACCTGATCACGGTGCCGACGGTGGCCTCCAACGACGCGCCCACCAGCAAGAACTACGTGCTGTACGACGCCCATCACAACCTCCTGGCGGTAGAACACATGCTGTTCAACCCCACGATCGTGCTGGTGGACACGGCCATCATCGCGACCGCGCCCGTGCACTTCTTCCGAGCCGGCCTGGGCGATGCGGTGTCGAAGAAATTCGAAGCCGAGCAATGCCAGCGCAACGGCGGCAAGAACATGTATGACGGCGCGCCCCTGCTGTCGGCGCAGCTGATTGCCGACGGCTGCCTGCGCACGCTGCTGGCCGATGGCGTGGACGCCGTGGCGGCGGCCGGCACCGGCGAACCCACGCCCGCATTCGAACGCGTGGTGGAAGCGATGATCCTCATGAGCGGTCTCGGTTTTGAAAGCGGTGGCCTGTCCATTGCGCATGCCCTGACGCGCGGGTTGCCCAAGATCGGCGGCGTGGGAACGGCGCTGCACGGCTTGCAAGTCGCGGTTGGCTTGCTGGTGCAGCTTGACCTGGAGCAACGCAACGACGGCATGCTGGCCGACCTGACGCAGTGGTACGCCCAAGTCGGTCTGCCCACCACGCTGCGTGAACTGGGCGCGGCCGACATGCCCAGCGACGCTGACCTGACACTGGCCGCCGAACTCACGTTGAAAGCCCGCCATGCCGCCAACTTCGATCGCGTGCTGGACGTCGCCCAGCTGACCGAGGCGCTACGCCGCCACGCTTGAGATCAGCCGGCAGCCGGCGCCCACGCGCCGGCCCGCCTGCTTCCGATCAGAACGCCACGTTGTCCCGGCCCTTCAGGCCGAGCTTGGCGCGCGCTTCGTCAGGCGTCGCCACTTCCAGGTTCAACGCTTCCACAATGGTGCGGATGCGTTCCACCTGCGAGCGGTTGGATTCCGCCAACTGGCCCGGCCCGATCCACAGCGAATCTTCCAGACCCACGCGCACGTTCGACCCCATGGCCGCACCAATCGTGGCCAGCGGCATCTGGTTGCGTCCGGCGCCCAGAATCGACCATTCATAGTCGTTGCCGAACAGGCGGTCGGCCGTGCGCTTCATGTGCATCAGGTCTTCAGGATGCGGGCCGATGCCGCCCAGAATGCCAAACACCGACTGGATGAACGGCGGCGACTTCACCAGCCCACGGTCCACGAAGTGGGCCAGGTTGTACAGGTGGCTGATGTCATAGCACTCGAACTCAAAGCGCGTGCCGTTGGCGTTGCCCAGGGTCAGAATGGATTCGATGTCCTGATAGGTATTACGGAAGATCAGCGAACGGCTGTTCTCCAGATGCTCCCGTTCCCAGTCGTGCTTGAAATCCTGAAAGCGGTCCAGCATCGGGAACAGGCCGAAGTTCATCGAGCCCATGTTCAGCGACGCCAGCTCGGGCTTGAACGTCGTGGCCGGGCGCATGCGTTCTTCCACCGTCATGTGCGGGCTGCCGCCGGTGGTGATGTTGATGATGGCGTCGGTCTCGTTCTTGATGCGTTCCAAGAAGGGCTTGAACAGCGCCGGGTCTTGCGACGGCTTGCCCGTTTCCGGATCGCGCGCATGCAGATGCAGCACCGCCGCGCCCGCCTTGGCCGCACCAATGGCGGCTTCCGCAATTTCATCCGCCGTGACCGGCAGATGCGGCGACATGCTGGGCGTGTGGATGGCGCCCGTCACGGCGCAGGTGATGACGACTTTCTGTTTCGGCTTAGCCATGATTGTCTCCGTCCTCTTGTTTGTGGCGCATCAAGCGCATCAGTTTTTCATCGCGCCAGAAGCGGCGCTTGCCCAGGTCTTCCTGCGGCAGCAGGCTGCGGCGTTCCTGTTCCAAGGCATCCACCAGCGCGCCATCCCACGCGACGCATTCGCTTTGGTCGGCGCCAATCGATTGGTACAGGCCACCGTAACGCGCGCAATAGTCGGCAATGCCGCCCGGTGCATTCAGGTCGATGGTTTCAAACGGCCCCATGAACGACCAGCGCAATCCCAGGCCGTCTTTCACCGTTGTGTCGATGTCTTCGGCGCTGGCGATGCCTTCCTTGGCCAGCCGGAAAGCTTCGTGCAGCAACGCGCCTTGCAGGCGGTTCAAAATGAAGCCTTCGATTTCACGGCGCACGCGAACCGGTTTTTGGCCGATGTCCGTCATGACGTCGCGTGCGCCCTCAAGCGCCGCGGCATCCGTCCACGGCGCGGGGCAAAGCTCCACTACCGGAATCAGATACGGCGGGTTCACCGGATGCGCGACCAGGCAGCGATGCCGCCCGGCCAGGTGCTCGGTGAACTGGCTGGCGGGAATGCTCGATGTTGAGCTGCCGATGATCGCGTCCGGCTCGGCCACGGCGTCCAATTCCAAGAACAAGGCGCGCTTCACGTCCACCTTTTCAGGCGAGTTCTCTTGAATGTAGCGGGCGCCCTTGACCGCGTCGGCCAGGCTGGCGGCCACGTGGACCCGTTCGATGATGGTGTCAGCGCCCTTCACGAGCCCTTGCGACTCCAGCTCGCGCAGCTGTTGCAGAATCAGCGCACGCGCCTCGGCCAGCATGGCGGCGTTGACATCGAACAGGCGCACCGTCCAGCCCATGCGCGCGAAGACGATGGCCCATCCCTGGCCGATCAGGCCCGTGCCGATGATGGCGGCGCAGCGCACCGCATTGCCGGCGGCCATCAGTAGAGCTTCTGCGTGAAGCCGTCCACCACGATGGCCTGGCCCGTGACGCTGCGGGCGGCCTCGCTGGCGTTGAACAGCACCATGTTGGCGATATCGCGTGCGGTCACCATGCGGCCCAGCACGGCCTGGTTCTCGTACTGCGCAGAAATCTCGTCCACGGGACGGCCCAGCGTGCCGGCCTTGGCCGCGATGACGGCGCGGATGCGCGGGCCTTCAACTGCGCCCGGCAGGATGGCGTTGACGCGAATGCCGTGGGCGCCAAGCTCAATGGCAAGCGACTTCGTGAAACCAATCACCGCCCACTTGGATGCCGAATACACCGAGCGTCCGGCAAAGCCCAGATGACCGGCGGCGGAAGACAGGTTGATCATCACGCCCGCCTTCGATTCCTTCAGCATGGGAATGGCCTGGCGCGCGCACAGGAACTGGCCCGTGATGTTGACGGCCAGCGTGCGGTCCCAGTCGGCCTTGGACAAGGACTCAACATACCCCGTCGGCCCGGCCACGCCCGCGTTGTTGATCAGGATGTCCAGCCCGCCCAGTTTCTGCTTGACCGCAGCAAACAGCGCGCCCACGCTGTCTTCGTCGGACACATCCGCCACCGCGGTATGCACGCCGGGAAGCTCAGAAGGCAGCTCAGCCAGCCGGGCCTGATTCACGTCGCACACGAAAACCGTGGCGCCTGCGTGATGAAACACCTTGGCCATCTCCAGGCCCAGACCATCCGCACCGGCGGTGATCAGGACCCGTTTTCCGGCGAAATCGACTTCCTCGAACATGCTGTTGTCTCCTGGGTTTTATGGAAAATCGCGCGTTTGATCATATACGATATATGATAAAACCCAATTTTTTCTTGTAAGAATTCCACCATGCGACTCCTCCGAAAGGTGTCGTCCGCCTGGCGGAATATTGCGGTTCATTTCCTATGAAATTGGCCGCTAAGGCTTTATTCACGCGGCTTTAGGGAATTCCCCGATTCGGCTTGAAGCCGCCGACACTAGAATCCACTTCGGGGTTTTTGTACCTGACCGGCGCATATATCATATATTTAAAAAAGACGGACAACACAAAAAACAGTCCGCATCCCAAACCGACAAAGGAGCGAAGACAGTGTTCAAGTTCAACAAGATTATTGTGGCGCTGGGCGTGTGCGGCGTACTGGCAAGCGGCACCGCAGCGGCCGACATGAAAGTGGGCGCCCTCTTCCCGTTCAGCGGCGCGCTTGCGCTCCTGGGGCAAGAGAGCTATCGCGGCCTGGAGCTGGCCGTCAACGAGATCAACGCTGCGGGTGGCGTCAACGGAGAGAAGATTGAAATCGTCAAGGCGGACGCGGTTGACCCGACGCAAGCCGTGTCGGAAACCAAGCGCCTGATTTCGGCCAATGTGGTCGGCGTGTTTGGCAGCTACGCATCGGGCATCTCGTACGCGGCCTCGCCCGTGACGGAACTGGCCGGCGTGCCGTACTTCGAACTGGGCGCCACCGCCCACAAGATCACGACGCGCGGCTACAAGTACCTGTTCCGCAGCAACCCCAACACGGCGCTGTACGGCGTGTCGGTCGTCAACGCGCTGCACGACACCATTGCCCCGGGCATGGGGCTGAACCCCAAGGACATCAAGATCGGCATCATCCACGAAGACGGCCCTTATGGCACCGACGTGGCGGCGACCGAAAAGAAGCGCGCGCAAGAGCTGGGCTACACGGTCGCCGAAGTGCTGCCGTATTCGGCCAAGACGGTGGACCTGTCGTCGCTCATCCTGCGCTTGAAGGGCGCCAAGGTTGATGTGGTGTTGCAAACGGCTTACCAGAACGACGCCATCCTGTTCTTCAGCCAGGCGCGTGCCGCGGGCTTCAAGCCCAAGGTCGTGATTGGCGCGGGCGGCGGCTATTCGCTGGCCGATACCGCCAAAGCGGTGGGCGCCGACATGAACGGCGTGTTCGATCTGGACTTCCCGCAATCGTCCATCAACCCGGCCGGCGCGCCGGGCCTGGACAAGTTCCTGGAAGCCTACAAATCCACCTACAAGAGCGATCCGCAATCCGGCCATAGCCTGACCAACTACGTCGGCGCCAAGGCCTTCTTCGAAGCCATCGGCAACGCCAAATCCACCGACAAGGACAAGATCCGCGCCGCGGTCATGGCCTACAAGAAGCCCGCCGGCCAGACGGCCAACGGCTGGGCCTTCGACTTTGGCGAAGACGGGCAGAACAACGCTTCCACGTTCTACGTCATGCAATGGCAAGACGGCAAGCTCGTCACCATCGCGCCCAGCAACCTCGCACTTGGCAAGCCTGTCTTCAAGAAATAAGCGCCACGCCAGTGATCAGGCGCTCGGGGGCGCCTGACGATTCCCGGGTTTTGCGCGCCCCGGCGCGGCTGCACTCCATGCGGCCGCGCCGGGGCGGCATCCCGCTCTAAGAGGTTGCACCATGGATATCTTCATTCAACTGGTCATCAATGGCCTGTTGCTGGGTGGCGCGTACACCATCATCAGTCTGGGGCTGACACTGATCTTCGGCGTCGTGCGCGTCGTGAACTTTGCGCACGGCGAGTTCCTGATGATCGGTATGTACCTGGTCTATCTGATCGCCGCGCAATTCGGCGTACACCCTTATGTGGGCCTGGTTCCGGTGGCCGTCATTCTGTTCGCGCTGGGTGCGCTGACGCAGAAAGGCATCATCCAGCCGCTGCTTAACGCCGACCAGCACATTCAGATTTTCGCCACGGTGGGCGTGTCCACCATCCTGCTCAATCTGGCGCTGGTGATCTTCGGCGCCAACGTGTATCGCGCGCCGGTTGCGCTGGGCACCAACGCCATCGACGTCGGTAACTACTCGATGGTGACGGGCCAATTGATCACGTTTGTGGTCGGCATCAGCCTGGCCGTGCTGCTGCATCTGTTCATGCATCGCACCTACCTGGGACGCGCGCTGCGCGCCGTGGCCCAACATCGCTATGCCGCCACGCTGATGGGCGTGAACGTGAACAACGTCTACGCCATCGCCTTCGGCCTGGGCACCGCATTCGTCGGCATCGCCGCGGGCCTGCTGGCGCCGCAGTATCCGGTGTTTCCGACCGTCGGCACGTATTTCGTGCTGACGGCATTTGTGATCGTGGTGCTGGGCGGCCTGGGCAGTTTGTACGGCGCCGTCGCCGGTTCAATGATCATTGGCATCGTCGATACGCTGGCCGGTTATTACATCGCCCCCGACCTGAAAGAGGTCGTGTATTTCGGGATCTTCCTCTTGATCCTTGTCCTGCGTCCGAACGGTTTGTTCGGCGTCGGCACCGAGTGATCAACGCCACAAGGAGCGAGACGTGTTTCCCGACTTTAGAAGCCCCAAAGCCTACGTCAGCCTGATTCTGCTGATCGTCATGTTCATCGTGCCCGCCGTAATGGGCACGCCTTTCTGGACCAATCTTTTCGTTCTGCTGTTCGTCTTTTCATCGCTGTCGGTGGCCTGGAACATCGTGGGCGGCTACGCAGGGCAGCTGTCGCTGGGCCATGCCGTGTTCTACGGCATCGGCGGCTATACCGCGACGCTGCTCACGCAGAACTTCGGCATCTCGCCGTGGTTCGGCATGTTGGCGGGCGCGGCGATTTCGGCCGCAGTCGCCATCCTGATCAGCTACCCCACGCTGCGGCTGCGCGGCCCGTTCTTCGCGCTGGCCACCATCGCCATTCTTGAAGTGGTGAGGCTGCTGGTCATCCACGAAGAAAGCTGGACGGGCGGTTCTAGCGGTATCAGCCTGCCGCTGAACATCGGCTGGGCGTGGATTGTGTTCCGCGAAAAGCTCAACTACGTGATCATCGCGTTCGGGCTGTTCCTGTTCGTGACGTGGGTGTCCTGGTACGTCCGCAAGTCACGCATCGGCCACTACCTGATCGCCATTCGTGAACGCGAAGACGCAGCGCTGGCCGTGGGCATTCCCACAGTGCGCGTGAAGATCATCGCCGCGGTCGTGTCGGCCATGCTGACCAGCATCATCGGCACGTTCCACATCACCTACCTGACGTTCGTGGACCCGAGCTCGGCGTTCTCGCTGGAGCTGTCGATTCAGGTTGCCATGTTCGCGTTGATTGGCGGCCTGGGCACCGTTGCTGGCCCCATCGCGGGCACCTTCCTGGTGCTGCCAATTGCCGAGCTTGCGCGCGGCTGGTTGTCGAGCGTGGGCAACGGCATGCACGGGCTGATCTACGGCCTGATTCTGGTGGCCGTGGTGCTGACCATTCCGCGTGGTCTGGCCGGCGCGTTCGGCCCTGCCATTGAACGCATGCTGGCGCGTCTGCCTTACCTGGGCACGCCGCGCAAGAAGCTGAAATTGGCTGACGAACTGCGCATGCATAACGCCACGCGCGTCGAGCAACCGGTGCTGAAGGCCGACAAGCTGTTCAAGAGTTTTGGCGGCCTGCGGGCCACCAACGACGTGTCGCTGACGCTGAACCAGAACGAAATCCTGGGCATGATCGGGCCGAACGGCGCGGGCAAGACCACGGTGTTCAATCTGCTGTCGGGCTTTTTGTCGCCCGACAAGGGCGGCATTTCGATGCTGGATGCGGACGGCAATTGGGTCACGTGCAAGACGCCGGACGAGTTCGCGCACAAGGGGCTGGGCCGCACCTTCCAGATCGCCAAGCCGTTCACGGGCCTGACGGTGCTTGAGAACATCATGCTGGGCGCGTTCATCCGCACGTCCAGCCGCGACGAGGCCGAGCAGATTGCGCTGAAGGTGGCCGAGCAGACGGACCTGGTCAAGTACTTGAACACCGAGGCGCGCAGCCTGACGGTGGGCGGCATGAAGCGTCTGGAGATTGCCCGCGCGCTGGCCATCAAGCCGCGCATTCTGTTGCTGGACGAAGTGATGGCGGGGCTGAATCCCACCGACATTGAAAAGTCGATCCAGATGATTCGCCGCATCCGAGATTCGGGCGTGTCGGTGCTGCTGATTGAACACATGATGCAGGCCACGATGGCGCTGTCCGACCGCATCATCGTCCTGAACGAAGGCGCCGTGCTGGTCAGCGGCGCGCCGAAGGACGTGGTCGAGAACCCCGCCGTCATCGAGGCCTATTTGGGCAAGGAGTACCAGGATGCTTAAGGTGTCGAATCTGTCGTCGGGCTATGGCAAGAGCCAGGTGCTCAACGGCCTGAACTTCGAGGTCAACGCGGGCGAAATCGTGACCCTGATCGGCGCCAACGGCGCGGGCAAGACCACGACGCTGAAGACGCTGTGCGGCGTGATTCCCGCCATGCAGGGCAAGGTCGAGTTCGAAGGCCATGACCTGACCAACCGCAACCCCTACGACATCGTGGACGCCGGGATCACCATGATTCCCGAAGGCCGCCAGTTGTTCCCGCACTTCACGGTGAAAGATAACCTGTTGATGGGGTCGTACAAGCGCGCCGCGCGGCCGATCGTGCAGCGCAAGCTGGACGAAGTGCTGCGCATTTTTCCGCGCGTGAAGGAACGCCTGTCGCAGTACGCCGGCTCGTTGTCGGGCGGTGAGCAGCAGATGGTGGCCATTGCGCGCGGCATGATGGCGGACCCCAAGCTGCTGGTGTTCGATGAACCTTCGCTAGGCCTGTCGCCGCTCTTGGTGCAGCAGATGTTCGACATCATCCGCAACGTCACGTCCCATGGCGTGACGGTGCTGCTGGTTGAGCAGAACGTATTCCGCACCTTGCGGCTGGCCGACCGCGGCTATGTGCTGGAAAACGGCGCCATCGTGCGCACCGGCACCGGCGCCGAGCTGCTTAGCGACCCCCACGTAAAGAAGGCCTATCTGGGCCATTGAAGATCAGGATTCCCTTATGTCCTTACGCTGCACATTCATCGACCATGGCAAGGGCGGCGCGCCCGACTGCATGCACATCGCCGAACGCGACATGGACGCGCCCACCGGCCGCCAGCTGCTGATCGAAGTGGCTTATGCCGGGGTCAACCGCCCCGACGTGCTGCAACGCTCGGGTTCGTACCCGCCGCCCCCGGGCGCATCGCCCTATCTGGGGCTGGAAGTCTCCGGCACCGTCATCGCCGTGGGTCCTGACGTGACCGCCTGGAAAGTGGGCGACGCCGTCTGCGCGTTAACGCCTGGCGGCGGTTACGCGCAGTACTGCCTGGCCGACGAGCGCCATTGCCTGCCGGTGCCGCGCGGCATGGACATGCTGTCCGCTGCCGCCATCCCCGAAAACTACTTCACCGTCTGGACCAATGTGTTCGACCGCGCTCGCTTGTCGGCCGGCGAAAAATTCCTGGTGCATGGCGGCTCCAGCGGTATCGGGCTGACGGCCATTCAACTGGCGCGCGCATTCGGCGCAGAAATCTGGACGACGGTTGGCAACCAGGCCAAGGCCGACGCCTGCTTGAAAGCGGGCGCGCACCACGCGCTGCTTTACCGCGATGCGGACTTCGAAGCGGAAATCCGGCTCGCCACCCATGGCGCGGGCGTTGACGTCATTCTGGACATGGTGGGCGGCGCCTACATCAACAAGAACATCCGGTCGCTCGGCATCAACGGCCGGCTGGTGCAGATTGCGTTCCTTGAAGGCAGCAAAGCCGAAATCGATGCGCTGCCCATCATGACGAAGCGGCTGCAGTTCACGGGTTCCACGCTGCGCCCCAGGTCTGATGACGACAAAGGCGCCATCGCGCAATCACTGGCGGAAAAAGTCGTGCCGCTGATGGAGCAAGGCCAGTGCCTGCCGCTGATTCACGAAGTGTTCCCGCTGGCCGAGGCCGCGCGCGCACATGCCTTGATGGAAAGCAGCAAGCACATCGGCAAGATCATGCTGAAGGTGCAGGCATGAGCGGACGCTTTCAGGATCAAGTCGCTATCGTGACCGGCGCTGTGGGCGGCATCGGGTCGGCGATTGTCGAGGGCTTTCTGGCGGAAGGCGGCCGGGTGGGCCTGATTGATTTCAACGCGCAAGGCGGACAAGCCTACGAAAAGACGCTGCGCAAACACGGCCACGACGCCGTCTTCGTGCCGGCAGATGTGGCGCACTTCGACCAATGCCAGGCCGCGTACGACCGCATTACGTCGACGCTGGGCGCAGCCACGATTCTGGTCAACAACGTCGGCATCTCGCCCAAGACCGAGGGGCGCGCGCTGAAGGTCTGGGAGATGCCGCCCGGCGAATGGAACAACGTGGTCGCGGTGAACCTGAACAGCGTGTTCTACATGACGCATCTGGCCACGCCGCATATGGTCAAGCAACGCCAGGGGCGCGTGATCAATATGTCGTCGGTGGCCGGCAAGGCGTATTGCGACATCGTCGCCGCGCATTACGCAGCGACCAAGGCCGGGCTGATCGGCCTGACGCGCCACTGGGCCGCCGAGCTGGGCGAGTTCGACGTCACGGTGAACGGGCTGGCGCCCGGGCGCATCAGCACGCCACTGCTGAAAAGCGTGCCGCAGGAAATCAACGACGCGGTCACGCGCGTGACCGCGTTGCGCCGGCTGGGCACGCCCGAAGAAGTGGCCGATGCCTGCCTGTTCTTCGCGTCCGATCAGGCAAGATTCGTCACCGGCCAGGTGCTGGATGTGGCGGGCGGCTGGTTGATGACGTAAGCGCCTTGCCCCAGAAAAAAAGCCCGTTTGCGAAAACGGGCTTTTTCAATGGTGCTGCAACGTCGATGACGCAACAACGGTCAGGCGTCTTGCACACCCAGCCGGTACACCACCGTGTCCAGCCGGCTGACGCCCGCGCTCTGGAACTTGGGTTCTTTTTCAAGAATGTCGCGGCGGTCAATGATGGCCGCGGGCGACACGCCGGTGAAGATTGCCTGCACTTCGCTGTCCAGCACCGCAAACGGCGGCCCCGCCATTTCTTCCTGCGGGTAGTCCAGCGTGATCAGCAGCCCCCGGCTGGCCGGCGACAACTGCCCGTAGACGTGCCGCACATAGTCGGCGCGCATGTCTGCAGGCAAGGCGACGAGCGCGGCGCGGTCGTACGCGCCCACGCAATGCGACAGCAGCTGCGAATCCAGCTTGAAGATGTCGCCGCAGATGATCTCGATGTTGCCCGCCACATAGTGCTTGCCGTAGATGGATTCATGCGTCACCGGCCGCAGCTCGTTCTCTGTGAAGAACTGGTCCACCGCGAGCTGCGAGAGTTCAACCCCCAGCACCGAATGCCCCTGCGCCGCCAGCCAGACCATGTCCAGCGATTTTCCGCATAACGGCACCAACACCCGTCCACCCTTCGGTACGGCCAACGTGGGCCAATACTTCTGCAAGAGCGGCGTGATTCGGGTTTGATGAAAATGCGTGCGCCCTTCGCGCCAGCGTTCCAACCAGAATTCTGCGTCCATGCTTTGTCTGCTCCTCCTGTGTTTCGGTTGCAAGCTCATCGCTTCTGCCGGGCCGGCCGGGGCCCGGATGCCTTGGCGTAACCAGCGTAGCGGGTATCGCCGCCCGAGCGCTTGATGCCGCGCAAAATCGGACTGGCGCATTGTAGTGCCCGCACGATGGATGACGGCGACCACCGCCCCCGGGTATGCTCTGGAACAGCACGCCCTTGCCCCCCTAGGAACCGATGCCCGACGCCCAGCACCTCCAGGCCCTGCTCCTTCAGTGCGCGGAAAAACGCGAATCCGCACTGGCGGAGATTTATCGCCTTGCGTCCCCGCATCTGTTTGCGCTGGCCAGACGTATGTTGAGAGACCAGGCCGCTGCGGAAGACGTGCTTCAAGAGTGTTTCGTGTCGATCTGGCGCCAGGCCGGGCAGTACCAGGCCGAGCAGAGCCAGCCCATGACGTGGATGACCCGTATCGTTCGCAACCGCTGCATTGACCGCTTGAGGCGCCCCGACCTTCTGGTGCCCGACCCGGACGATACGCTGACCCTAGCCATGGCCGACGACAGCCCCGGCCCGCTTGCCCGACTGGAAGACAGTCAGGAAGGCCGCCGGCTGGCTGATTGCATGGGCCAGCTGGAGGGACCGCAGCGCGTCGCCATCGCCATGGCGTTCTTTGACGACCTGGCTCACCCCGACATTGCAGCGCGCCTGGAAACGCCGTTAGGAACGATCAAGAGCTGGATACGCCGTGGGTTGCAACGGCTGAAAAGGTGCCTGGAATGAATTACCGCCACCCCGAACTGCAAGACCGCCTGGCCGCCGAGTACGTGCTTGGCGGCCTGCGCTCTGGTGCGCGGCGGCGCTTCCAGCAATTGCTGCGCGACGATGCCGGCCTGCGCCGCGCAGTCACCGAATGGGAAGACCGGCTGCTGCCGCTGGCGCTTGCCCTGCCTCCTGAAACGCCGCCGGCCCATGTGTGGAAGGCCATCGCCGCCCGCATCGCGCCCGCGGCCGGCCCGGCCCCGGCCCGCGCCGCGTCGGGTCGTGGTCTTTCATGGTGGCGCACGCTGTCTGCCGGCTTGGCCACGGCCGTCGTGGTGCTGGYCTTCCTGACGCTCAAACCGCCCGCCACGCCGCAAGACGTGCGCACCGTTGCCGTGCTGTCGGGCGAAAAGACGCCGGGCGCGCTGGTCGTGAACACCTTGCCGGACAAGCGCTTGTCCGTGCAGCCCATGCAGGATCTTGTTGCCTTGGCCGATGGCCGCGCGCTGGAACTGTGGGCGATCTCGCCCGGGCAAGCCCCGCGTTCATTGGGCGTGGTGCTGCCCGGCCAGACCACCGTGCTGTCGCCGCGCTTGCCACCGCTGCAAGGCGATACGGTTGCCATCACGCTGGAACCGGAAGGCGGCGCCCCGAATGGCATCCCGACCGGCCCCGTCGTGTTAAGCGGCAAGGTGATCTGATCAGGGTTTGTCCTTAGTGAAATAAGCGCATCCATTCGCAGGCCAGCCGCGTATCTCCTCATGACGGCCACACAAAAGGAGATCGTCATGAAATTGCTAGCCTCGATTGCCATCGCTTGCTCCGCCCTGACCCTGTCGCCCGTGTACGCAGCCGACGTCATGGTGGGTGGACAACCGATGATGCCCGCCAAGAACATCGTGGCGAACGCCGTGAATTCCGCGGACCACACCACATTGGTTGCAGCCGTGAAAGCGGCGGGCCTGGTCGATACGCTGCAAGGCAAGGGTCCGTTCACGGTGTTCGCACCGACCAACGCCGCGTTCGGCAAGCTGCCTGCCAGCACGGTGGACACGCTGGTCAAGCCTGAAAACAAGGCAACGCTGACCAAGATCCTGACCTACCACGTTGTGCCTGGAAAGCTGGACTTCGACGCGCTGGCCGCCAAGATCAAGAAGGGTGGCGGCAAGACCGAACTGACCACCGCCAGCGGCGGCAAGCTGTGGGTGATGATGAACGGCAAACACAACCTGACCTTGAAAGACGAAAAGGGCGGCGTGTCCACCATCAGCACGTATGACGTCTACCAGTCCAATGGCGTTATCCACGTCATTGATACGGTGCTGATGCCGCAGTGATCGTTGCGGCCTTGTGCCGCGCCAGGTGATGAAGCGCCCGGCCTATGTGCCGGGCCTTTTCGCTACTGGCCGGGCTTACGGTATCGTAGGAGCCAAATTTTCCTCCCCTTCCTCATCCGGAACCGCCGACCCCATGCTTGCGATCCTGCGCCGCCGTCTGCTGCCCTTTCTGCTGTGCTCACCGCTGCTGATCCTGGCGTTGCCCGCCGCCCACGCACAAAGTGCAGCGCAGCTGGACCATGCTTATCAATCGGAACTCCAGGCGGAGAACGACACCCTGCGTGCGCGCATCCAGCAGTTGCCCCCCGCCATGCAGGAATTGAACACGCAAATCTCGGCCGCGTTGCGCGCCGGCAATCGCCCGGAAGCGCAGCGTGTCGCCGAAGAGATGGCGCGACAAGATCCCCGCAATGCGGATGTGCGGCTGTTCCTGGGCAAGCTTCACGCCCAGCAGGGCGACCTGCCCGCCGCGCAAGACCTGTTCGACCAGGCCATCAAGCTGAACCCCGACAACAAATGGGCCTACGTGAACAAGGCCGGCACGCAGGCCGAACGTTCTGACCTGCCCAACGCGCTGGCGACCTCCCGTGAACTGACGACACGCTTTCCCGGCTGGAGCATTGGCTACAACTTGCAGGCATCGTTGCTGGATGCCATGAACCGCGAAAGCGAAGCGCTGGACGCTTATCAAAAAGCCGTGCGCGCCGAACCCGCCAGTGCGCTGATCCTGACGAATCAGGGTAATTTGCTGCGCCGCGTGGGGCGGTTGACCGATGCGCGCCTGTCCTATGAAGATGCATTGCGAATTCAGCCGGGCTATACGCTGGCCAAATCCGCACTGGCTGATTTGCCGAATTCACCGGAGAAACAATGATGAAGCGCCGTCCACTGCTTGCGGGTCTGAGTTTGGGCTGGCTATTGACCGCGCCGTTGCGCACACTAGCCGCCACCGACCGCAAGCCGATCATCCGGCAGGTGTTTGCCACGCCGGCCGACGCCATCCCGATGTCTTCCCAACACGTGGCCCTGATACGGTTGCTGCGCGTGCTGTGGATGCCCATCGAATCGGGCGCACCGGGCATCGATTTCGAACAACCGCTGCTAGGCGGCCCCGACACGCTGGCCATCGCGCGCCAGGCGTTGAAGACGTCGGATGATGCGCTTGCCATCCGGCGCATGGCCGAGGTGTGCCGCTTGGTGCCCGGCTTCGTTGCATCAATGGGCAAACTGGAGCCGGGCCATTACACGCTGCCGGCCGAGATGAAAGAAGCGTTCGACTTTCCCGAAAGCGGTGTCGACGCGCAAGGCGGTTTTACACTGCGCGCCGAACACCTGACGGTGTTGCGCGCGGCCGCCTGGCGCGAAGCGAACCCGCAGCAGCTGGAAGCCGTGCTGCGCGAAGGTGATCGGTACTGGCCCGCGCCCCTGATCGACGGCAAGCGGCCTTATGGCGACGCGAGCTACTACCAGGTCGACATGGCCCGCCTGCTGGGCGAGCCCTACCCGCTGGACGCCAAAGGCTACGCCATCACCGAGCCGGCCAAGGACGCCCGGCTGAAAAAACTGCATTACGAAACCTACGCCGCGCTACAGGTTTTTCTGGGCCATGCCACCGCGCCTAAAGCGAAACGCTGACGCTGACATTACCGTTGGCGCTGACGTTGCCGCTGACATTACCGTTGCCGCTGACGTTGGCGCTGACGTTGCCGCTGACGTTGCCGCTGCCGTTGCCGCCACAGCTGCCGCGCTAGGCGCGTCGCAGAAAGCTGCGGATGTCGTCCGTGATCGGCACCGCCGCCAGCACCAGCAGCAACAGCGCCAGCGGCCAGGTTGAACCGAAGCCAAAGTGGTAGAACGAATACGCGCCCGTCACGCCGCCCACGAAGAACAGCGACACCATCAGGCTCAGCACGATGAGTTTGCCGCGGTCGGCGAGCACGTGCGGCGTGGTCTGCGCATCGCTCTTGGCGACGTTCCAGTAAAACAGCTTGCCCAGTTCAATGCCGATGTCRGTCACCATGCCGGTGACGTGCGTCGTGCGGATCTCGGAGCGCGACACCTTGGTGATCATCGCGTTTTGCAGGCCCATGATGTAGCACAGCAGCATCACGGTGCCTGGCACGTAGAACCAGCGCAGCGTTTCCAGGTTGGCGCCCAGCAGGCCGAATAGCAGCAACAGCACGGCTTCCAGCAGCAGCGGCAGCGCGTATTCGCTGGCCAGGTGCGAGCGCCGTCCGAAATTGATCAGGAACGCGGAGCTGGCCGCACCCGCCAGGAACGACAGCAACGCCGCCACGCCCTGCAACACCACCACCACGCCGCCCAACGCCATGTGGTCGGCCATCATCGAAACGATGCCCGACATGTGCGAGGTGTATTGCTGGACGGCCAAAAAGCCGCCCGCGTTGACCGCGCCGGCGGTAAAGGTCAGGAGGTAGGCAAGATGCCTGTTGGCTTGCGGGCTACGGCTAACCGCCGTCAGTCGGCGCAGATACGGAATGGCCACGCGGTTCCCTTGTCATTGCGACGCGACAGACATTCTAGTCGGGGATGGCGCGTGGCGGCCGGCCAGCGCCAGGCATCGTCATAGCGAAAAATCCCGCAGGTTGGCCACGCGTTCGGCAAGCCCATCCGCGCCAAGGTAATGGCTCAGGTTGCCTGCGCGTACGCGGCGCAGGTCTTCCTGGTAGCTGTTGGCCATGGAATCGCGCACGTCCGCAAACGCGGTGGCGATATCGTCTGCGCAGGCCGCCGCGACAAGACGCGCGGCCTCGGGCGATCCGCAGGCCACGCATCGGGCCACCCCCAACGCATCGGCTTGGGCGCCCTGCGCCAGCAGCCGCTTGACGAGTGCCGCCGAAGGCTTGCGGTCAAAGCGATGGATGGCCGTGGGGCTGACCGCTGCGCCTGCCTGCAGCAAGGCATCGGCGGCGGCGTACGCGTTCTGCATCAGCGCCACATCCACCGGCTTGGCGCTGCCGCGCAAGGGCTGGTCGAAACGCATGCCCTGGTCCGCCAGCTGCCGCACCAGCGCCGCATCATCGTTGCTTAAGGCATGCTGCAAGGCCAGGCCGGCCAAGCGCGGCGATTCCATCAGCGTGCCGGCCGCAAGCGGCGCACGCCAGTCCACCAGCGCACGCCGGTAATAGGCGACGAGCGCATCGGCCAGCGCTTGCGGCATGCCATGGTCCGACACGCGTTCATCCACATATTCCAGCACGCGCACGCCGGGGCTATCCACGTCGTCTTCGGGGTCTGTCTCCAGACTCAGCGCGGCGAAGGCGGCGAGCAGATCCGGCGCAATGGTTGCAATGCCATCTTGTTGCAGCGCGTGCGTCCAGCCGGGCAGGCCTTGCTTCCAGGCAACGATGCTGCCTGCGCGGGGGCCGGGTTCCGTCGCCACGTAGATGCGGTCGCAGTATTCAAAACCGCCAATCGGCAGATAACGCAGCGTGCCGTTCCAGGTCTCGCCGTCTTCGGCGGCGGCCTCTTCCGCGCACTCTTGTTCGTGTTCGATCCAGCCTTGCAGATCGCGATAGTGGTCGCTGCCGTCATAGAACAGTTCAGACCAGCTCAACGCCTCTTCATTGTCGTCCATTTGCGCGCGCAAGTCGTAGGCCAGCTCGCCGCCGGCAGTCAGGCGCCATAGGTCGCGCAAAGCTTGTGGCAAGGGGCCGGCGCAGGCGGATTCAATTTCCGCAATGCGCGCGTCTGACAAGGGCGGCTGCACCGCAATCAGCACGCGGCCGGCGAACAGTGCAATGCCGTGTTCGCGCAAAACGCGCACATCGTCGGGGGAAAACGGGTCGGTCATCGGGCATCGTCGGTAGTGAAAGCTGCCCTGGATTCTACTAGCCGGCCATCCCATTAAGATGGCCGGCTGAAGCGTCCAGATGACGCCGCCCTTTTTGCTTTTTACGCGGCGCCCGATTCCAGCAGCTGCTTGCGGCGGAACTCGCCCTGGCGCACGTGCATCCAGCCGGGATACTCCGGCGGCAGCGCGCTGACCTTGTCCAGCACGGCCAGCTCGTCTTGCGTCAGCTTGATGCCCGTTGCGGCCAGGTTGTCGTCCAGCTGGTCCACGCGCTTGGCGCCGATGATGACGCTGGTGACCACTTGCTGATGCAGCAGCCATGCCAGCGCCACTTGCGCAACCGACACGCCACGCGCATCGGCCACGGATTTCAGCGCGTCGATGCTGTCGTAGGCGCGGTCGCGGTCCACGGGCGGGAAGTCGAAAGCGGCGCGGCGGCTGCCGGCTTCGGCCGAACCATCACGGCCATACTTGCCGCTGAGCAAACCGCCCGCAAGCGGGCTCCACACCATCAGGCCGACGCCTTCGCTTTGCAGCATGGGCACGAGTTCGCGCTCCAGGTCGCGGCCGGCGATCGTGTAGTAGGCCTGTAGCGATTCAAATCGCGCCAGCCCTAAGCGTTCGGCAATACCCAGCGCCTTCATGATTTGCCACGCCGCCCAATTCGATACGCCCACATAACGCACATGGCCATGCTGCACCAGATTGTCCAGCGCGCGCACGGTTTCTTCGACAGGCGTCGCGGGGTCGAAGCCATGGATCTGATACAGGTCGATATGGTCCAGCTGCAAGCGCGACAAGCTCTTCTTCACGCTATCCAGAATATGAAAGCGCGAGTTGCCGCGCGCGTTCACCCCGGCGCCGGTCTGGCCGAACACCTTGGTGGCGATGACCACATCGTCGCGCGCCACCTTCAAGTCGCGCAGCGCCTGGCCCGTGATGATTTCCGAGCGGCCTTCGGAATACACATCCGCCGTGTCGATGAAGTTGACGCCCGCATCCAGGGCGCGTCCGACCAGGCGGTTGGCGTCCTCTTGTTGCAGGTTGCCGATCTTGCTCCACAGCTCGCCTTCGCCGCCAAAGGTCATGGTGCCCAGGCACAGTTCCGAGACGAACAGACCGGTACTGCCAAATTTCTTGTATCGCATGATGGGACTCCTTCAGGGGCGTCGCCGGGCCGCGCGCCCCGGGATGGGACGCCGGGCGCCTGCTTGCCGGGGTGCTGACAGTATGCGTCGCCGCCCATCCGATTGCGCTGCTTGATCCTGCCCTTTTTTTGCCTGATTCTCTGGCAGCCGCCGTGCAGGATCAGGCATGCGCCCGATCCTCCAAACTTTTTGCCCATTTCTCCACACCCGGAAAAAGGCGCTGTGCAGCGCGTTCCGGCCGCGCATACACTGGAGCGCACCCACCCCCCTGTTGCGCCGCCGGCCCGCCCGCGCGGGCGACTCGCCCTTCGGAGCCCACATGCCTATTACTACCGAACGACCGGGAGACTCCGTCAGCGCCGCCGCCCTGGACATCGCCGTCGAACCGGCCCGCCGGGAACTGTTGTGCACGTTGGACCGGATGACGGGCCACTTGGAAGGTTCATTGGATACGCCTATCGAGGGCTTGTATCTGCACCGCCTGTCGCAGCCGACGGGCGCCAAGCCCGGCTTGCAGAAAGCCGCGTTGGCAGTCATTGCCCAGGGGTCCAAGCGCCTGCTGATCGGCGACGAGAGCTTTGAGTACGACCCCTTCCACTATCTGATCTCGTCGGTGGACCTGCCCGTGGTGGCCAAGGTGTCTGTCGCCAGCCCGACCCTGCCCTACCTGGGATTGCGGCTGGATCTGAACCCCGAAGAGATCGCCGAACTGATCAGCGACGAAAACCTGCCGCCGCTGGTGCCCGCCGAAGCGGCGCGGGCGCTGTGCGTGAACCCGCTGGGCGGCTGCCTGCTGGACGTGGTGCTGCGCCTGCTGCGCTTGCTGGACACCCCGCGCGACATCCCCATCCTGGCGCCCATGATCAAGCGCGAGCTGTTGTACCGCCTGCTGATGAACGGCCAGGGCGTGGTGCTGCGCCAGTCGGTGTTGCAAGACAGCCAGTTGAACCGCGTGGCCAAGGCCATTCGCATCCTGCGCGACAACTATGCGCAGCCGCTGCGGGTGGAAGAGATTGCGCGCGACGTGCACATGAGCGTGTCGTCTCTGCATCACCATTTCAAGCAGGCCACCGCCATGAGCCCGCTGCAATACCAGAAGCATCTGCGGCTTCAGGAAGCGCGCCGGCTGATGCTGAGCGATGACGCCGGCGTGGCGCTGGCCGCGCACGCAGTGGGCTACGAGAGCTCATCGCAATTCAGCCGCGAATACAGCCGCTTGTTCGGCACCCCGCCGCTGCGCGACAAGCAGCGCTGGAAGGAAGAGTCAGCCGGCGCAGCCGCCTAGGCCCGTTCGGACCCCTAGCCCCGCCGCTTTCCGCCCGAAGACGCGGGGGCGTTATATGCTCCCCGCTACGTCTTAATTCGGAAACTGCGGGAAGCTCATGCACGACTTGAATGATCTCTACTACTTTGTCCAGGTCGTGAAACATGGGGGCTTTGCCCCCGCCGGCCGCGCGCTGGATATTCCGAAATCCCGCCTTAGCCGCCGCATCGCCCTGTTGGAAGAACGCCTGGGCGTGCGCCTGATCCAGCGGTCCACCCGCACCTTCGCCGTGACCGAGCTGGGGCAGGAATATTTCGACCAGTGCCTGTCGATGCTGGCGGGCGCCGAAGCCGCGCAGGATGTCATCGACCGCACGCACGCCGAACCGCAAGGCACCATCCGCATGAGCGCCCCGCCCGCGCTGATCTATTACTTTCTGGGTGACGTGGTGGCGCGCTTCATGGAAAAGTGCCCCAAGGTGCATGTGTATCTGAAGAGTTTTTCGCGCTCGGTCGACGTGCTGCGCGAAGGCTTTGACCTGGCTGTGCGCGTGCGTTTCGGCCCCATTGAAAGCAGCGACCTGGTAATGAAACATCTGGGCATGAGCTGCCAGAGCCTGGTCGCCAGCCCGGCTCTTGCGGGCACCTTGCCCCCCAACGCCGACCCCGCGCAGATCAGCCAGTTGCCGACGCTGGCGCTGGGTACCGAGCAGCGCGAATGCCTGTGGCGGCTGGATGGCCCTGATGGCCAGCGGCAGAACGTGCCGTTCACGCCCCGGCTTGTCACCGACGACATGCTGGCGTTAAAGCAGGCCACGCTGCGCGGTGTGGGGGCGGCGGCCTTGCCCCTGATGATGATCCATGAAGAACTGGACGCCGGCACGCTCGTGCCGGTGGGCGCGCCCTGGCACCCCGAGCCCGGGGCCGTCCATGCCGTTTTCCCGTCGCGGCGGGGTTTGTTACCTGCGGTGCGCGAACTACTGGATTTCATGAGCGCGGAGTATCGTGAAAACGCCCGGCGCGAAACGCAAACGCAACTGCGCCACGGCATTTCATCCCCCAAGGGAGTGCCCCCATCGTCCGATTTATAGAACGCTGAGACACGATTTCACCCTCTACCGGGGCCATTGGCTTGTATTTAGAATTCTGTTCATGCACTCACCGCGCAACACCGCGCACCAAAACCTGAAGACATAACGGAGCAAACCATGACCAAGCCCTACGTGAAACTGGACAAGAACGAAGCCGCCGTCCTGCTGGTTGACCACCAAGCCGGCCTGCTTTCCCTGGTGCGTGATTTCCAACCGGACCAATTCAAGAACAACGTGCTGGCGCTGGCCGATCTGGCCGAATACTTCAAGCTGCCCACCATCCTGACCACCAGCTTCGAAGACGGCCCCAACGGCCCGCTGGTTCAAGAACTGAAAGACAAATTCCCTGCCGCCCCCTACATCGCCCGCCCCGGCAACATCAACGCCTGGGACAACGAAGACTTCGTGAAGGCCGTCAAGGCCACCGGCAAGAAGCAGCTGATCATCGCTGGCGTGGTCACCGAAGTGTGCGTCGCCTTCCCCGCCCTGTCGGCCCTGGAAGAAGGCTTTGACGTGTTCGTCGTGACGGATGCCTCGGGCACGTTCAACGAAGTCACCCGCAACGCCGCCTGGAGCCGCATGGAGCAGGCCGGCGCCCAGCTGATGTCGTGGTTCGGCGTGGCGTGCGAACTGCATCGCGACTGGCGCAATGACGTGGAAGGCCTGGGTACGCTGTTCGCCAACCACATTCCCGACTACCGCAACCTGATGGCGTCGTACTCGACCAAGGCCGCGAAGTAAGCGGATCTCCCCCCCTACAGGCCGGATGCAAAAATATTTGCATCCGGCCTGCATCCGTTTCGGCCTCCCGCGTGTAGTACCTGTACCGGCGCGCATCGTGCGCGTCGTCTACAGACCTTTCACGTCGCTGGAGACCGCTCATGAAGACCCAACGTTCGAATCGCCTTCCCACCGTTGCCGGCCTGTTCGCCGTGTCGCTCCTTGCCGCTTGCGGCACGATGAGCTCGAAGTCCATGGCTTATTCGCAGGCCAGCCTGCCCGCCAGCGTTCAAGTGCCAGCCGGCAACAAGGTCGCCTGGGAAACCGTGGGCGTGGGCGAGATCACCTACGAATGCCGCGCCAAAGCCGACATGAAGAGCCAGACGGAATGGGTCTTTGCCGGCCCCAAGGCCGTGCTGAATGACCGCCAGGGCAAACAAGTGGGCACGTACTACGGCCCGCCCGCCACGTGGGAGGCCATGGACGGCTCCAAGCTGACCGGCACGCAAGTGGCCGTGGCCCCGGCCGGCGATGGCAACCTGCCCTATCAATTGGTGAAGGCCAACCCCGCCATGGGCGCGGGCGCGCTGACGGGCGTGACCTATATCCAGCGCGTGGCGCTCAAGGGCGGCGTGGCGCCGAAAACGCCCTGCACGCCGGCGACCGTCGGCCAGAAAAGCCAGGTGCCGTACCAGGCCGACTACATTTTCTGGAAGGCGAACTAAGGCGGGGCTGCGCACCCAGATGTCTCTGGCCGCCGGTCAGCCGATCGTATCGGCGGGCCGGCGGCGGGAAAGAGTCCGGTAAGATGGCGCGATTCCTTGCCGCGCGTGCGTCATGCGCGCGGCCGCCTCCTACTGACCTTTCCCTTGCTATCGCATGCCGAATCGCCAGACCCAGGATTTTGATTACGACGCGGCTATCAAGGCGTGCGCGGCCGGCCATCGGCCCGCACTGGAAACCTTGTACCGGCAAGAAGGCCCACGCCTGCTGGGGGTGGCCCAACGACTGCTGCGCGATCGCGCTTGGGCAGAGGACATCGTGCATGACGCCTTCGTCAAGATCTGGAACCAGGCAGGCAGCTTCGACGCATCGCGCGGCTCGGGGCGCGGCTGGCTCTACAGCATCACCCGCAACCTGGCGCTGAACGCGCTGCGCGACACCGCACGCGAAACCGATGTCGACGACGACACCGCTGCGGCGCTTGACGCCCGCGACGCCATCGACGCCTGGCAAGACACCCGCGACGCCTTCGACTGGCGCGCCAGCGCCGGCCAGATCGGCCCTTGCCTGGAACAACTGGAACCCGTGCGCCGCAATTGCGTGCTGCACGCCTATGTGGAAGGGCTGTCGCATAGCGAAATCGCGCAGCGCCTGGGCGCGCCGCTGGGCACCGTCAAGGCCTGGATCAAGCGCAGCCTGCAAGCGCTCAAGGAGTGCCTGGCATGAGCGCCCCGCAAGATTTTCAAGATGACCGCGACGAACTTGCCGGCGAGTATGTGCTGGGCACCTTGTCCGCGGCGCAGCGCCGCGACGTGCAAGCCCGTCTGATGCACGACGCCGCGTTGCGCGAGGCCGTCGCCCGCTGGGAAGACAGGCTGCTGCCCTTGACCAACTTGTCCGAACCCGTTGAGCCTTCCAGCCGCTTGTGGCCGCGCATCCTTCGTACCCTGGACGCGTCCCAAGCCGCCGCGCGCCCCGCCGCGCCGCGCGCGGCCGGACTATGGAACAGCTTGAACTTCTGGCGCAGTCTGGCGGCCGGAGGACTTGCCGCCGTCTTGGTTCTGGGCAGCACCTTGGCGTTGCGCCCCGCCGCCATTCCCGGTGCGCCGCAGTATGTGGTGGTGCTGGTTGCGCCGCAATCGCAGGCGCCCGGCTGGGTGGTGCAAGCGCAGGCTGGCCAGAGCGCGGTGCAACTGGTGCCGATCGCGGCAACCGAAGTGCCGCCTGATCGTGCGCTGGAATTCTGGACGAAGGCAGACGGCTGGGCCGGCCCCGTGTCRCTCGGCCTGATCAAGCCGGGTGAACCGGTCATCATCCCGCTGGATAAGCTGCCGCCGCTGGAACCCAACCAGCTTTTCGAGCTGACGCTTGAGCCCAAGACCGGTTCGCCTATCGGCAAGCCGACGGGTCCGATCCAGTTCATCGGACGCGCGGTGAAGATGCTGTAGGGAATGAGGGGGGGCGCCCTACTTCTTGCGCGCGAACGGATACGCCTGTTGCGCCAGGAACGTGCCCGGCATGTCGTTGTCCAGAATGCCGTAGTTCTCGGGCAAGCGCTTGCCCACGCCGAGCACGGCGGTGCCGAACAGGTAGTCGATGAACGAGAAATGCGCGGCGTAATTCTTGTCGATGGCTTCGGTGTCCGACGAGTGATKCCAGTGATGGAAGTCCGGCGTCACGATGATGTAGCGCAGCCAGCCCCACGGCAGTTTCACGTTGGAGTGAATCAGCACCGCCTGGAAGCCGACGATGATGATGTAGGCGTCCAGCACCGCTTTCGAAAAGCCCAGCACGAACAGCACGCCCAGCACGGCCACGCGCGTGATCAGCAGCTCGACGATATGCAGACGCGAACCCGCCAGCCAATCCAGGGTGCGCGTGCTGTGGTGCACGGCATGAAAGCGCCACATGAACGGCACCTCGTGATAAATCCGGTGCGCCGCGTACTGCGCCAGGTCCGCCACCAGCACGGCGACGAACAGTTCCAGCAAGTACGGCATCGACTGAATGGCGGCTTGAAGCGGCTCGTACGCCGCCCACGAGAACAGCCGGTGAATGAAGAAGTTGATGCACAGCAGCACCGCCCCCACCGACAGGTGGTTGAACAGGAAGTGCTTCATGTCCACCTGCCACTCGCCCCGGAACACCGGTTGCCCCGGATACAGCGGCGTCAGCTTTTCGAAGATGATGAAGACCGTGCTGGAAGCCAGCAAGTCCAGAATGAACCAGTCCAGGCCCAGATAAGGATGGTTGCCCGTGTTCGTCGTGGTCACCACAACCTGGCTGCCGCCTGCCGCAACCGCGCAGCAGACCAGCACGAAGGCGGAAATGTTCAGCCAGCGCTGGCGGCCCAGAATGGTGTTGGCCAGCGCGATGGAACCGGACACCAGCAGCGCGGTGAACAGCAGCGTGCGCATGGCTTCGACGGAATAGAAGCTGCGCAATTCCGGCGTGGTCAGGTAGGCCGGGAAGTGAAATGCCAATACGCCCAGCACGGAAAGTATGGCCAGAAACAGCGCTATCACGCCGCTCATCATGCCGGTGCCAGCGTGAATACGCCCGTCTTGCCTGAAAAGTTCAAAGACTTGCCGATGAATAGGCGCGCGCTGTTTCATATCACTTCTATGGCTAACCACGGGGAAGCGAGTGTATCGCCAGGAAAAATTGGCCTTGTAATGAAACGTGAGCATAAGAGACAGAGTTGCGGGCGCCGCGCGGGCCCTTGCGCGGCGTCAATTTCTGTCACTTGACGCGCCCGGCGCTTGGTTGACAACGCGCAGGCGTTGGCGTGTCATGGAAATGACGCTGACGCGTGCGCTACCCGACGCGCCGTCGGTCCCGTCAATCAGTTCACTTAAGAGAGGCCCCAATGTTCCCTGAATATCGCCAACTCATTACTCAACTGAAATCCGAGAACGCGCATTTTTCCGCGCTGTTCCAACGGCATAACGATCTGGACCAGGAAATTCAAAATATGGAAGACGGCATCGTGCCGACTTCGGGCGTGAACATTGAAGTGCTGAAGAAGGAAAAGCTGCACTTGAAAGACAAGCTGTATGGCTTGCTGAAAGCGGCGGACCAGAACGGAGGCTGACCCGCCCCGCGCGGTTTACATCAGCTCCAAGCCCGCGCCTTTGACGACCGCCGCGTACTTCGCCATTTCGGAGCGGAAGTACGCCACCGTCTGATCCGGTGGCATCAACAGGATCTTGTTGTTCTGCGTCGCCATCGCCTGCTTGACCTCTGGCGTGTTGAAAGCCCGCCCCAGTGCATCGTAGATGCGGCGCACTTCGGCGGGCGGCAACTTCGCCGGGCCCGCCGCGGCAAACCATCCCCCAATCTCGTAGTCCGCCAAACCCTGCTCGCGCACCGTGGGCAGATCCGGCAGCGCCGCCATGCGCTCACCGCCACAGGCGCCTAGCGCCTTGAGCGCGCCGCTTTTCAATTGCGGCAACACCGACGGCAGCGACAACACCCCAAAATCCACCTGCCCGCCGATCAGGTCCGCCATCATCGGACCCACGCCCTTGTAAGGGATATGCCGCGCTTTGACCCCCGCCTGCTGCACATACATTTCAGCGGCCAGATGCAAAATCGTGCCATTGCCCGATGACGCGTAGTTGTACCGCCCCGGCTGCGCGGCCAGCAACGCGGTCAGCTCTTTGATATTGCGGGCAGGAATGTTCTTCGGATTCGCCACCAGCAGGAACGGCGTCATGCCAATCATGCTGATCGGCGTAATGTCATTCAGCGGATCAAACGGCAACGACTTGTACACGCTGGGAAAGATCACATGATTGTTCGACAGCATGCTTAGCGTGTAGCCGTCTGGCGTTGAGCGAACCAGCGCCGACGTGCCAACGATGCCGCCCGCCCCGGGCTGGTTTTCAACCACGACCGTATGCCCCAGCGCGGTAGTCAATGCCGGCCCCGCCGCGCGGGTAATCGTGTCCACGCCCGACCCTACGCCCACGGGCAGAATGAATTTCACCGGGCGCGCGTCCTGCGCCCACGTCATGGCAGGCGCGGCCAGCATCGCGGCGCCCAGCGCTCCCAGCATCTGACGGCGGCTCCAGCCAGCGCGTTGATGGTTCATGTTTGTCTCCTATCGGTTTTCGTATCGGCCGACTGGCGCGGCCGTTTCCATACAGCAACTTCAATCTTGCATCGCGCGCCCTACTGCAACCCCGCGCGTCGGGCTGCCTGCCTTATGCCGCGGCGCCCTGCTCGCGCATCGCCGCAATCTGACCCGCGTCATAGCCCAAGCCCGACAACAACGCATCCGTATCGGCGCCCAACACAGGCGGGTGTTGCCTGACGCCCAGGCGTTGCCCGTCCATCATCAGCGGAAACAGCGCCGCGCCCGCCATCTGGCCGGCGCGCTCGCCGTCGGGTAAACGGATGTCGGCCAGGCCGCCCGTCGCGCGCAGGTGGGGGTCGTCATACAGTTCTTCGGGCTTCACGATGGGTGCGAACGGCAGGCCGATGCGTTCGAACACCTGCGCCAATTCCGCCGCCCGATAACCGCCCAAGCGCTGGCGCAGATCCGCCAGCAAGGTGTGGCGCATGCGCACGCGATCGTTGTTGGTGGCCAAGGCGGGATCGCGCTTCAGGTCATCAAAACCGAAGGCGTCGCAAAAGGTGATCCACTGCGCATCGCTCACCGCCGCCAGGAAAATCTGCTCGCCGTCTTTCACGGTAAACACGTCGTACAGCGCCCAGGCGGAGACGCGGTCGGGCATCGGCGCAGACGGCTGGCCGGTGATCGCGTACTGCAACATGTGCTGGCCCACCAGGAACACATTGTTCTCGAACAACGCCGACTGCACCTCTTGCCCGCGCCCCGTAATGCCGCGCTGGATCAACGCCGCCATCGCGCCGATGGCGCCGAACATGCCGCCCATGATGTCGTTCACGCTGGTGCCCGCGCGCACCGGGTCACCCGGGCGGCCGGTCATGTAGGCCAGCCCGCCCATCATCTGCACCACCTCGTCCAGCGCGGTGCGCATGGCGTAAGGCCCGGGCAGAAACCCCTTGTGGCTGACATAGATCAGGCGGGGGTTGTCCTTCGCCAGCGACGCGTAGTCGAGCCCGTACTTCGCCATGGTTCCTGGCCGGAAGTTCTCGGCCACCACGTCGGCGCTGGCCGCGAGCTTGCGCGCAGCCGCTGCCCCCGCCGGGCTCTGGATATCCAGCGCGATGCTCTTCTTATTGCGGTTGAACATGGGGAAAAAGCCCGCCCCCACGCCCAACAGATGACGCGTGCGGTCGCCTTGCACCGGTTCAACCTTGATGACCTCGGCGCCCAGGTCGGCCAGCACCATGCCGCATGTGGGGCCCATCACCATGTGCGTGAATTCCACGACGCGCAGGCCGGCCAGCGGCAAGGTGCGAGCGGGTGTGGAAACGGGGGGGTCTTCAATGGCGTGTGACATGGGCAAACTCAGTGTGGCGGGCGCGTTCAAACTGCGCCCGCGTAGGAAGGAAAGGTCTTGGGCAGGCCAGCGCGCCACAGCGCGCCATGCAGGGGCTGATCCGGTAACCAGCGGCCCGCAGCCTCGCGCAGTGCGAGCAAGCGGCTGATGTCCACGCCCGTTGCGATGCCCATGCTTTCCAGCATGAACACCAGGTCTTCGGTACTGACGTTGCCGCTGGCGCCCGGCGCATGCGGGCACCCGCCGATGCCCGCCAGACAGGCATCAAAACGCGACACCCCGGTCTCAAGCGCGGCCAGCACATTGGCCAGCCCCAGCCCGCGCGTGTCATGAAAATGCGCGCAACACAGGCGGTCGCCCACGATACGGCGCGCCTGTTCAAACAGACGCCGCACTGACGCCGGGTCCGCATAGCCGACGGTATCGGCCAGGCTGACGCGATCAGCGCCGGCATCCAGCAGCGCCTGCATCAGCCGCAAGACCTCGTCCGCCCGGACTTCGCCCTGCAACGTGCAACCAAACGCCGTGCCGACGCCGCCCTCAATCAGCATCGCCGACCCGGCCGCATCGCGCGCCGCGCGGATTTCACCGACCATGGCCACCACGTCTTCGGGCGTCTTGCGCAAGTTGGCCAGGCTGTGCGCATGGCTGGCCGACAGCGGCACCAGCATCAAGTCCGCGCCGCTGGCGATCGCGCGTTCCGCGCCTTTCAAGTTGGGCACCAGTACCGACACCAACAGGTCCGGCCGCTGCTTGGCGTAGGACACCAGCGCATCGGTATCCGCCAGTTGCGGCAGCAACTTGGCCGGCACAAACGAGCCCACCTCGATTTCGCGCTGACCGGCGGCATAGGCGGCGTCGATCCATTCGAATTTGGTCTGCGTGGGCAGCACAATCGGCAGACTTTGCAGCCCATCACGCAGGCCCACTTCGCGCACGGTTGCGGAAGTCGGAAGACAGGAGGACGTGGAAAGGGTTGTCATTGCAGCCGGAACCAGATCAAGGAACTGCCAGTTTAGATATTCTGGTTTCGCTCACCAGCGCTATTTAGGAACGTCTAATATTCCGTATCGGAACTTCACAAGGCAGCGCGCGATGCGTGACCTGGACATCACCACCTTGAGGCTCTTCATCTCGGTCTGCGAGACGGGCAACATCGCGCGCGCCGGCCAGCACGCCAACATCGTGGGCTCGGCCATCAGCAAACGGCTGGCGCAATTGGAAGACACCGTCGGCGCCAAGTTGTTGACGCGCAAGCGGCGGGGCGTTGAACCCACCGAAGCCGGCGAGACGCTGCTGGAACACGCGCGCGCCATTCTGGCGAGCTCGGAGCGCATCGAACGCGATATGTCGGCCTATGCCAGCGGCGTCAAAGGCCAGGTCCGCATTCTGGCCACCGCATCGGTGCTGGCCGAGTCGCTGGCCGAAGACATTGCCACCTTTCTTCAGGCCGCCCCCCATCGCAACATTCGCGTCGACATGGAAGAGCGCGTCAGCCAGGACGTCGTGCGCGACGTCAAAGGCGGCATCGCCAGTCTGGGCATCTGCTGGGACGCCGCCGATTTCCACGGTTTGGCCACCCGCCCTTACCGGGGCGACCGGCTGGCCGTGGTCACCGCGCCCGGCCACCCCCTGGCCCAACGCGACACCGTCTGGTTTGAAGAGGCGCTGGCGTACGAACACGTCAACATGCCGGCAGCCGGCGCCGTATTGCGCATGCTGCAAACGGCCGCCAGCCAAAGCGGCCACGTCCTGCGGCACCGGGTGACCGTCAGCAACTTCGACTCGGCCTTTCGCGTGGTGTTGGCCGGCCTGGCGATCAGCGTGGCGCCCATTGAAGTGGCCACGCCCTACGCCATGGCCCATGGCCTGCGGGTGCTGCCGCTGAACGACGCCTGGAGCCACCGCCGCTTCGCCATCTGCATGCGCGACGAAAACGCCTTGTCGGCCGCAGCCAGTTTGTTGCTGGACCATCTGGTGGAGGCCGGGCGTCAGAGGGACTGAAATGTCTGACTGAAATACTGGGCTGAAATCCGGAGCGGAAATGCTGGGCTGAAAAACTGGGCGGAAATGCCGGGCTGAAATCCGGCGCTGAAACTCAGCCAGACACTCCGCCGATTGCTTACATTTTGCTGAACAACTAGAATCGCCACCGCCCGGAACCTTGTCCGGGTGAACACCAGAGGCGTCAACATGTTGGACAGAGATTTCAAGGAAGGCGAACCGGTGTTGCCGGTCACGGGGTGGGCCATGATGCCCATCGCGGAATACGATTCCTTGCTGGTTCGGCTGGATTTCATTACCGAGGCCACGCAAACGCCCGACGAAGCCAAGCGCGGCCGCGTCTACGCGCTGACGTCCGAGCAGATTCAGATGCTGCTGCAATCGCTACAACAGCAACTGCAAAACCTGACCGCAACGCCGCCCGGCAAGCAGCGGCATTGAACGCCGCACGTCCGACGAATTCCATCTATTTAGGAAAACTAAACAAGCTTTAGGCTATTTAGTTTTTCTAACGACGCAACACCGGCTAGTCTGTCGCCCTTTGAATTCAGGGTTCGCCATGACAACCGCCTTCATTCCCGGCTTTCTGCTCAGCCTTGGCCTGATCCTGGCGATCGGCGCGCAAAATGCCTTTGTCTTGCGCCAGGGTCTGCGCCAGGAATACGTGTTCGCCGTCTGCCTGACGTGTGCGCTGTCCGACGCCATCCTGATTGCCGCAGGCGTAGCCGGATTCGGATTCGCCGCTGACACCCTCCCCTGGCTGGAACCCGCCATGCGATATGGCGGCGCGCTGTTCCTGTTCGTCTATGCCGCCCGCAGCCTGCGTTCCGCCCTGCGCACCCAGCACGACAGCCTGTCGCCGTCAGCCAAACAAACCGCCGGGCTCGCCGCGACGCTAGCGGCCTGCCTCGCATTCACCTGGCTCAACCCGCACGTGTATCTGGACACCGTGGTGTTGCTGGGGTCGATCTCCAGCCAGTACGAAGGGCAAAAAGTGGCCTTTGCGCTGGGCGCGATGTCGGCGTCGTTCGTGTTTTTCTTCACGTTGGGATTTGGCGCGCGACTACTGCGCCCATGGTTCGCCAGCCCCAAAGCGTGGCGCGTGCTTGACGCGTGTGTGGGCGTTGCAATGTTCGCCATCGGATTAAAGCTGGTGCTGTAACGCGGGTCGCAGCCCGCCTCTTGCGGGTGCCCGCAGTCATCTACAATCCGATGGCATCGGCCACCCGCTCGACCACCAGGCGCCGGCCCGCAACACACAGGCAGCATGACGCGCGCGAAGAAATCAGCACCCACCAAGAGACGCCCCGCCAGCCGGGCCAACACAAAAACCGCAAGCCGCGGCTTTCGCTTTCTTAGAGCGCTACTGCTGTCGTCGCTCGCCAGCTTTGGCGCCGCCACTTACGTCCTACAGCCCAAATGGCCCGTGCAACTTTCGCCCGACGCCATCCTGGCGCGGTTGGGATGGCCGGCCCAAGAAACGTACGCGCCCGCCGCCGTTCCCAACGGATCGCAGACCCACACCCGGTTCGCGGAATGCCCGCAGTTCTTCCCCAAGGGCAACATGCCCGTCGTGCCGACAAAGCAGGCGCTGCGAGAGCTATGCTTCTCGGGCTTTGCCATCTTGCACAACGGCCAGACGAAGACGCCCGTATTCGTGGCAGAACGGCTGAACAGAAAGCTGCTGACGCAGGCCCAAGGCTTGCAGCGCACCGACAAGTTCTTCCCTGAAGCCCGCCTGCCCAGCGGCGAACGCGCCGCCCTGGACGACTACAAAGGCTCGGGATACTCGCGCGGCCACATGGCGCCTGCCGGCGACATGTATTCCAAAGAGACGATGGCGCAGAGCTTCTCGCTGGCCAACATGGTGCCGCAGGACCAGACGCATAACGCAGGCCCCTGGAGCCGCATCGAACAAGACACCCGCAAATACGTGATGCGCGCCGCAGGCGATGTGTACGTGTACACCGGGCCTTATTACGACGACAAACCCAGGTCGATCGGCTTCGGCGTCGCCGTGCCCAGCCACATTTTCAAAGTGGTCTACGACGCCACAACCGGGCGTTCCTGGGTGCACTGGCAGGCCAACAGCGCCAGCACGAAAGAAAGCGCACCGATCAGCTATGACGAGTTCGTGAGAAGAACGGGGATGCAGTTGTTGCCGGCGGGGGGATGACAGGGAGCAATGACTGACGGCAGGGGGTGCATGTGGAGGGTGTCAGGAACGCACATATGTGCTGCGATGCACAGCGACGAACCTGGAAAGTCGGGAAAGGCGGCCTGCAATCCCCAACTGATCCCACCGACAATTCCGAAGAAAAGCCGGCAAGATCAGTTGCCCCGCTACTTTGCTAAGGGAGCCTCGTCGGCCTTGAACATCAGCGTTTGACGGTCCAGGCTTTCCTTCCATTGCTCGCCCGGCTGAAATGCAAGCACCGCCGCGTCGCGACCGGACGCGGCCAGGAAGGCGGGGTCATTCAACGTGTCTTGAAGTGCCCGCTCCAGCTTGTCCCGGATCGGGGCGGGCAGATTCGCCGGCCCGCCCATGCCCCGTTCTGACGAGTATCGCAACGCAATGCCGGCCTCTGCGGCGGTGGGAATGGTTCCGTTGTGGCGCTTGTCGCTGGTGATGGCGATGGCCGCGAAGGGACCGTTCGGATCGTTCAGCTCCGGCACCTCGCTGACCGTGATCAGGCCGTAGTCGATGTGATTGCCCAGCACGCCCAAGCGGATGTCACCGCCGCCCTTGAACGGAACGCTGTTGCCTCGCACGCCCTGACTGCGCTCCAGGTCCATTAGCGCCAGGTGCCCCGTCGTGCCGTCGCCGCTGTGCCCGAAGGACAGCGATTCAGACGATTGCTTCAGCTTTTGCACCAAGCCCGGCAGATCGTCCGGCGCGATGGAGCCACGGCGCTTGATGAACAGCAGCGGATCGTCGACCAGGCGGGCGATAAGGCGGATATCTTCGGGCTTGTACTTCGCGCCCTTGCGCAGGGGCAGGTACACGAAGCCCGGAGCGTTGATCATGCCCAGCGTGTAGCCGTCCGGCTTTGCCGCCGCGACGTAGCGCACCGCGATCTCCCCGCCTGCGCCGGGCTTGTTGATGACGATGATCCGCGCATTCGTGCCCAGGCGCTTCTCCAAGTGCTGCGCCACCAACCGGGCCATGACGTCCGTGCCCCCGCCGGGCGCAAACCCTACCACTAGCTCGATCGGGCGATCATCCGGCCAGGCGGCGCAGGCTGTGTTGGCAACCAACGCCAGCGCTCCGGCCGCGAAAAACCGCGTCAAGGTAAGTGCTTTCATGCTGTCTCCCCCACCGGCTGCTGTGCGCCGTGGAGTCCTTCGCCGCCCCAAATGAGCGGGCGATACCGGTCCGGCTTGTGGACCCAGAGCGCGGGTGCCAGGGCGCCGAACGCCCAAAGCCTGATGGGAAAGCGCATGTTTGTCTCCTTGGTAGCCCCTCCCTCTTGCTCGTTGGCGTGTCGGGGAGGTGTGTGGATGAACCGCGATGAATCGGGTTGACCCAGATTAATCCGTTATGAAAATGCCTAATAAATAGAATTTCGTGATGGATATGATCACAGCGGGAGATGGCGCGGCGACGGGCTATTTGGCGAGCCATTGCGCGGAAGGCCAGCGATCCTGCCGGACCGCGTCGCGCGCGCACTGGATCAGTTCGTTCATGACGCAGTGCACAGAATTCGCCACTGCCCGCGTGGCGGGCTGCGCCAGCACAATGCGACGTACCAGAAGCGGGTCGACGACCGGAGCCGCCGCCAGGATTCTCCGGTCCACATCGTCCGCCACCGCAATCGAGGGCAGGATGGTGTAGCCATGGCCGTCCAGCACCAGACGTTTCTGCACGCTCATCGCGTTGGTCTCCGCCACGATATGCAGATCCGTTTCCTGCGCGCGCGCGGCCTGCTCCACAAGCGAGCGCAGGCCATGCGGCGCGCTCGGCAGCACCAGCGGACGCCCGATGATGTCGGCCATGCGCACGGGGTTGTGCTTGTCCAGCCCGCTTGCCGGCGGGCCCACGAACCACAGGCTTTCTTCCAGCAATGGCCGGAACTTCAAGGCAGGGTTTGGCTTGGAGTCGTAGAGCAGCGCAAAGTCCACGTCGCCGGTTTCCAGCCAGGATTGCAGGTGCCCGGCATAGCCGGCCGTCAGCCGCAGGCGAATGCCCGGGTAGTGGGCCGTCACCGCGCTTAGCAACGCGCTGGACAGCATGTCCGCAGTGCTGGGCAACAGGCCGACGGTAACGATGCCTCCCACGGTCCCGCTGGACGGCCGGATCTCGGCCCGCGCCCGATCCAGCTCGTTCAAGGCGCGGCGGGCGTAGTCCTCGAGCGTCTTGCCGGCATCCGTCAGCTCCATCCCAAGGCGGCCGCGAGTAAAGAGCGGCGCGCCGATGTCATCTTCCAGCAGCTTCAACTGGCGCGAGACCGCCGGCTGCACGATGTTCAGCAGACGCGCGGCGCTGGTCACGCTGCCGGTCTCCGCCACCGTCACGAACGCCTTCAATTGCTTCAGGTCCATCAATGCCTCCGGGGTATGCAGATGGGTGATGAGATCCATCAAATAATTCTATTTAGTTGGCAATTCTATAGCGATATAAGATGGATTGAAGTACTCAGCCCCTGGGAATAGAGACCATGACTTCGACCACTACCGAGGCGCCGGCTTGGCAGCAAGCCGTGTTTGACGCCTTGAAATCCGGCGGTATCCGCCAGATCGCTTATGTGCCGGACGCCGGCCATGCCTACGCCATTCGGCAGGCTCAGTTGGACCCTGACATCAACGACGTTGTTCTGACGACGGAAGAAGAGGGCGTGGCGGTGGTCAGCGGCGCGTGGCTTGGCGGCCAGCGCGCCGCGCTGCTGATGCAAAGCAGCGGCGTGGGCAATTGCGTGAACATGTTTTCGTTGCTGCGCAGTTGCAACTTTCCCTTCCTGACGCTGGTGACCATGCGCGGTGAGTATGCCGAGTTCAATCCGTGGCAGGGGCCGATGGGCAAGACGACCCAGCAGGCGCTGGAATTGATGGGCATCACGGTGCTGCGGGCTTCGAAACCCGAAGAGGTCGGCGAGATCGTCAGCGCCGCGCTCGATTCCGCCTTCCTGGCGGGCGAACAGGTGGCCGTACTGCTTTCGCAGACGTTGATCGGACGCAAGAAATGGGAGCGCAACTGATGTCGAGCAACGTAAACGCATCCGGCGCCGTCGAGCGCCGCGCCTTCGTGTCGCAACTGATCGCCGCTGCTCCTGATGCGTTGGTCATTTCCGGCCTGGGGTCGCCTTCCTATGACGTCTTTGCCGCCGGCGACCGGGACCACAACTTCTATCTCTGGGGCGCCATGGGCGGCGCCGCGGCAATGGGACTTGGGCTGGCGCTGGCGCAGCCCCAGCGCTCGGTCGTCGTGATAACGGGGGATGGCGAACAATTGATGGGTGTCGGCACCCTGGGCACCATCAGCGCAAAACAGCCGAAGAACCTGACGATCGTGGTGCTGGACAACGGCCACTTCGGCGAAACCGGCATGCAGCGCAGCCACACCAGCCTGGGCACCGACCTGGTGGCGGTGGCGCGGGGGTTCGGCATCAAGGATGCCTTCAGCGTCCGCGAAACGGATCAGGCGAGCGAGGTCGCAGAACGGGTGAAGGCCCGGCGCGGCGTGGCATTCGCGCAGGTGTTCATCCTGCCCGACGAACCGGCGCGTGCGCTGCCACCGCGCGATGGCGTCCACGTCAAGAACCGGTTTCGGGCCGCCCTGGACTTGCCGACATTCTGAGACACGACGGCGCGTCGATGGTACCTATAGGGGTACCCATGGCGCCGCAGAAATGAACAAGGGCTTACGCTTTAAAAGCGTAAGCCCTTGAATTTTTTTGGTCGGGGCGGTGGGATTCGAACTCACGACCCTCTGCTCCCAAAGCAGATGCGCTACCAGGCTGCGCTACGCCCCGAAGGGTGCAGACTATACCAGAATCCCACCCGCTGCGGGAGCCGCACCGGGCGCCACGCCCACCGTGCAGCGCTCCTGACCACCAAAAAAAAACGCGCCGATGTGGCGCGCTTTTTGCATGGATGCTGGCAATCAGCCGAAACGGCCCGTGATGTAGTCTTCGGTTTCCTTGCGCGACGGCTTCACGAAGATCTGGTCGGTCTGGCCGAATTCCATCAGCTCGCCCAGGTACATATAGGCGGTGTAGTCCGAGCAACGTGCGGCTTGCTGCATGTTGTGCGTCACGATCACGACTGTGTAGTCGTTCTTCAGTTCGGCGATCAGCTCTTCGATCTTGGCGGTGGAAATGGGGTCCAGCGCCGAGCAGGGCTCGTCCAGCAGCAGCACTTCCGGCTTGATGGCCACGCCGCGCGCAATGCACAGACGCTGTTGCTGGCCGCCCGACAGGCTGTTGCCGCTTTGGTGCAGCTTGTCCTTCACTTCGTTCCACAGGGCCGCCTTGCTCAGGGCCCATTCCACGCGCTCGTCCATCTCGCCTTTGGACAGGCGTTCGAACAGGCGCACGCCAAACGCGATGTTGTCGTAGATGCTCATCGGGAACGGCGTCGGCTTCTGGAACACCATGCCGACTTTCGCGCGGATCAGCGAAATATCGGTCTTGGCCGTCAGCAGGTTCTCACCGTCCAGGATGATTTCGCCTTCGGCGCGCTGACCCGGATACAGCTCAAACATGCGGTTGAACGTGCGCAACAAGGTCGATTTGCCGCAGCCCGACGGGCCGATGAAGGCCGTGACCTTCTTCTCCTGGATCGACATGTTCACATTGCGGATCGCATGGAACTTGCCGTAGTAGAAGTTCAGGTTCTTGACCTCGATCTTGTTCTTGACGGCGGTAGCGGTGTTTTCCATTTTTTTTCCCTTGGCTCCGGCGCGCCACGCGCGCCGGCAAAGCGATCTTTACTTGCGGAACATGTTGCGGGCAATGATGTTGATGCCCAGCACCAGCAACGTAATCAGCGTAGCCCCGGCCCAGGCCAGGTCGTTCCAGTCCTTGAAGGGGCTGGCGGCGTATTGGTAGATGACGACTGGCAGGTTGGCCATCGGCGCGTTCATGTTGAACGACATGAACTGGTTGGACAGCGCGGTGAACAGCAGCGGCGCGGTCTCGCCCGAGATCCGGGCAATGGCCAGCAGCACGCCGGTGATGATGCCGGTCTTGGCGGCGCGATAGCACACCAGCGTGATCATGCGCCACTTGGGGCAACCCAGCGCCGCAGCCGCTTCACGCAAGCTGTTGGGCACCAGCAGCAGCATGTTGTCGGTCGTGCGCACCACCACCGGTATCACCAGGATGGACAGCGCCAGCGCGCCCGCCCAGCCCGAGTAATGGCCCACCTGCGCCACGTACACGGCGTAGATGAACAGGCCGATGATGATGGACGGTGCGGACAGCAACACATCGTTCAGGAAGCGCGTGGCCGGCGCCAGCCAGCCGCGCTGGCCATATTCAGCCAGGTAGGTGCCAGCCAGAATACCGACCGGCGTGCCGATCAGCGTGCCCACGCCCGCCATCACCACGCTGCCGAAAATTGCGTTGATCAGGCCGCCGGTTTGACCCGGGGGCGGCGTGATCTCGGTGAACAGCGTGTAGGACAGCGCGGGCGCGCCCTTGGTCAGCAGGGTCAGGATGATCCAGAACAGCCAGAACAAGCCGAACGCCAGCGTGCCCAGCGACACCGTCAGCATGATGCGGTTGAGGATGCGGCGGCGGCGGTAAACGCCATTCTGCATATTGAGTACGGAGACAGCCATGATCTTTTCCTTGTGCTCGCGGCGCGTCAGGTCTTCTTGCCTTCGCCAGCAGACAGGCGAACCAGCAGCACTTTGGCCAGCGCCAGCACGATCGTCGTGATCAGGAACAGGATCAACCCCAGCTCCAGCAACGCCGACTTCTGAATGCCGCCCGCTTCATTGAATTCGTTGGCCAGCGCCGAGGCGATCGAGTTGCCCGGCGAGAACAGCGAACCGGACCACTTGAAGGCGTTGCCGATCACGAAGGTGACTGCCATCGTCTCGCCCAGGGCGCGCCCCAGGCCCAGCATGATGCCGCCGATGACGCCAGACTTCGTGAAGGGCAGCACCACGCGCCACATCACTTCCCAGGTCGTGCTGCCCAGGCCGTAGGCCGATTCCTTCAGCATCGCCGGCACCAGTTCGAACACGTCGCGCATCACTGCGGCGATGAACGGGATGATCATGATCGACAGGATCAGGCCGGCCGTGAAGATGCCGATGCCGAACGGCGGACCCGCGAAGATGCCGCCAATGACAGGCACGCTGCCCAAGGTGGCGATCAGGAACGGTTGCACATACTGCTGGAACACCGGCACGAAGACGAACAGGCCCCACATGCCGTAGATGATGGACGGAATGGCGGCCAGCATTTCAACGGCCGTGCCCAACGGGCGGCGCAGCCAGGTCGGCGACAGCTCGGTCAGGAAGATGGCGATGCCGAACGAGACGGGCACGGCGATGATGAGGGCGATGGCCGACGTCAGCAGGGTGCCAATGATGGGCACCACCGCGCCGTAGTTCTGATTGACCGGGTCCCAGTCGTTCAGCCACAGGAACGACAAGCCGTATTTGGCCAGCGACTCGCGGCTGCCGTAGATCAGGGATACCAGAATCGCCGCCAGCAAAATGAACACCAGGAAGGCGAACAGGCGGGTCAGATTCTTGAATAGCGCATCCATCAGCGCGTTTTTATTTTGCTTCATAGGCGAAGGCGTGCCGGTAGTCACGGAGTCCGCCACGCTGGGCGAAAGCGGCACACTATTATCCATTACCGCGCTCATGGATGGACTTTCCTTAGAGAACCTGGGGGAAAACATCGAGGGTCTTGCAGCGCACCGCCCCTGTCCTTCCGTTCGCGGAATTCAAGGGGCGGTGGCTTGATGGGTTGGGCGCGCGGGGTTTCTGCATACCTGCCAGGCCCCAGCGCGCCACACCCCTTTACTTCCAGACGGCCTTGCCGTCGGCAGCCTTCACTTCGCCCCAAGCAGCGCGAATTTCCTTGGTGACGGCTTCCGGCAACGGCACGTAGTCCATCGCTTCAGCCGACTTGGCGCCGTTCTTGAACGCCCAGTCAAAGAACTCCAGCACAGCCTTGCCCTGAGCCGGCTTGTCTTGCGACTTGTGGATCAGGATGAAGGTGGCGGCGGTGACGGGCCACGAATCGGCGCCCGGCTCGTCGGTCAGGACCACGCCCATACCCGGCGCGCTCTTCCAGTCGGCGTTGGCAGCGGCAGCAGCGAAGGCCTTTTGTTCCGGCTGAACAAACTTGCCTTCCTTGTTCTTCAGCTGCGTCCAGGCCAGCTTGTTTTGCTTGGCGTAGGCGTATTCCACGTAGCCGATGGAGTTCTTCAGCTGGCCAACGTAGGCGGCGACGCCTTCGTTGCCCTTGCCGCCTTGACCCACGGGCCACTTGACGGCCTTGCCTTCACCCACTTGCGACTTCCAGTCAGCCGACACCTTGGACAGGTAGTTGGTCCAGCCGAAGGTGGTGCCCGAGCCGTCCGAACGGTGCACGACGATGATGTCGGCAGACGGCAGCTTGACGTCGGGGTTCAGCGCCTTGATGGCGTTGTCGTCCCACTTCTTGATCTTGCCCAGGAAGATGTCGGCCAGCACGGGGCCCGACAGCTTCAGCTTGCCCGGCTCGACGCCGTCAACGTTAACGACGGCCACGGTGCCACCGATAACAGCCGGGAATTGCAGCAGACCGTTCTTTTCCAGGTCAGCGGCCTTCATGGGATCGTCCGAGGCGCCGAAATCGACGGTCTTGGCGATGATTTGTTGCTGGCCGCCGCCCGAACCGATCGACTGGTAGTTGACCGCGTTGTTGGTGGCTGCCTTGTAGTCCGACGCCCACTTGGCGTAGACCGGGTACGGGAACGATGCGCCGGCGCCGGTCACATCGGCGGCCTGGACGGCAAACACGGCGGCGCTCAGCGCGACGCCCAGGGAAACTTGTTTGAAGACACGTTTGAACATCAGGGTTCCTTCTGTGCTCGTTGGAGGAGTCTAGTCAGGCTTTTTCTAGTGCCTGTCTTTCAGCGACCCTCGCATCTTAGAAGCCCAACGTGACAAGATAGTGACAGTCACATACGCTTCATACGACACCGTTTCCGCCCTGCACTTCCCCTGAAAACACCGCGGCCGCCCTGGAAAACCAGGGCGGCCGCGAAATTCGGGGACGCGTCGTTGTGTGACAGACCGCGTGTGACCACCGCCGCCGTTACACGCCCAGCTTCTCCATCAGGTACAGATGCACGTTGAATGGCTCGCGACGGCTTTTGACGCGGGCGTAATCGCCATCGGGTTGCTGCTGCCATGCCAGTTGGTTATCACGCAGGGCGTAGGTGAACGCCTCGTCGATGACACGCTTTTTCAACGTCTTGTCGTAGATGGGGAAGGCAATTTCCACGCGGCGGAAGAAGTTGCGGTCCATCCAGTCAGCCGACGACAAGTACACGGTTTCCTCGCCCTCGGCGAAGAAATAGAAGACGCGCGAATGTTCCAGGAAGCGGCCCACGATGGAGCGCACCCGGATGTTCTCGGACAGGCCCGGCACGCCCGCGCGCAACGCACATACGCCGCGCACGATCAGGTCGATCTTCACGCCCGCCTGGCTGGCTTTGTAGAGCTCTTCGATGACCTGCTCTTCCAGCAACGAATTCATCTTGGCCATGATGCGCGAGCGCTTGCCCGCCTTGGCCGCGCGCGCTTCGGCACGGATCAGCGCCACCATGCCGTCATGCATGGTGAAGGGCGACTGCATCAACGCTTTCAGCGAACGGCGCGCACCCAGCCCGGTCAGCTGCGCAAACACCTTGTCCATGTCTTCGCACAACTTCGGGTCAGCGGTCAGCAAACCAAAGTCGGTGTAAAGCCGTGCGGTACGCGGGTGGTAATTGCCCGTGCCCAAGTGGGCATAGCGGCGCAGACGGCCTTTTTCACGGCGCAGCACCACCGCCATCTTGGCGTGCGTCTTGTGCGCCACGACGCCGTACACCACATGCGCCCCCACCTCTTCCAGCTTGGATGCCCAGTTGATGTTGGTCTGCTCGTCAAAGCGCGCCATCAGCTCCACCACCACCGTGACTTCCTTGCCGGCGCGGGCTGCGGCCAGCAAGATTTTCATCAGCTCGGAATCTTCGCCGGTGCGGTAGATGGTCTGCTTGATGGCCATCACATCGGGGTCGAGCGCGGCCGCGGTCAGGAAATCGATGACGGGCTGAAACGACTGGTACGGATGGTGCAGCAGACGGTCTTGCTGGGCGACGGCTTCGAACAACTCATGCGGCTTGTCGCCGATGCGGTCAAACGGCGCCGGCACGGGCGCGCGATAGTCCGGGAACAGCAGATCGGGCCGCAAATCGGAATTGCACAGCTGCATCAGGCGCGACAGGTTTACCGGCCCTGGCACGCGGTACGTGTCCTCGGCCTTCAGCGAGAACTCGCGCTGCAAGAAGGTTTCCAGTTCGACGGGCGTGAGCTTGTCGATCTCCAAGCGCACCGCCGCACCGAAGTTGCGTTGCGACAACTCGCCTTGCAGCGCGTGACGCAGATTGGTGACTTCTTCCTCGTCCACGAACAGATCGCTGTTGCGCGTGACGCGCCACTGGTAGCACCCCAGCATCTCCAGCCCCGGGAACAGCTCGCCCACAAAGGCGCGCAAGAGTGAGGTCAGCAGGATGAAGCCTTCGGGATGGCCGGACAGTTCCGGCGGCATCTTGATCAGGCGGGGCAAGGCGCGCGGCGCCTGCACCACGGCGATCGACGCCTGCCGGCCAAAGGCGTCGGCCCCGGCCAGCGACACAATGAAATTCAGGCTCTTGTTGTAGACGCGGGGAAACGGGTGCGCCGGGTCCAGCCCGATGGGCGTCAGCAGCGGCATCACATCGCGGTTGAAGACATCACGCGCCCACTCTTGCTGCTCGGCGTTCCATTCCGATGCGTGATGCAGGGTGATGCCCTCGGTCTGCATGGCCGGCAGAATTTCGTCATTCAGCAGGTTGTACTGGCGGGCGACCAGCGCATGCACCGCCTGCTGAACGTTTTCAAACGCCTGGTCCGGCGTCATCCCGTCGGGGCCGACCAGGTTCGGCGACTGGCGCTGCTGCTCTTTCAGGCTGGAGATCCGGATTTCAAAAAATTCATCCAGGTTCGAGCTCACAATGCACACGTAACGCAGCCGCTCCAGCAGGGGCGTCTTCGGATTTTCCGCCATCGCCAGCACACGATCGTTGAACTTAAGCAGCGACAACTCGCGATTCATGAGCAAGGGCTCGCCAGGCGGGCGTGTGGGCATACCGGATTCCATACGTAGGGAGGGAGCGTGGAGTTTTACTGCAAAAGAGTGACGGTTCTATGACACCGCGCCAAAACCATAGCGTACGCCTAAATCGGGACATATGGCGCACCCGCGATATGCCGCCAAGCCCCTGTTCCATAAGCGAAAACCCGTAGCTGGGGGCACTGTCATATGGGGTCTCTATAATCAGGCCACCTCTAAGCCAATATCACGAGCCGCATGGATCAACTTCTGGCCGCGGTGGACCTCGGGTCCAACAGCTTCCGCCTCTCCATCGGACGCATCGTTCAACAGGACGGTACGCCCCAGATCTATCAGATTGATCGTCTCAAGGAAACCGTCCGGCTTGCCGCCGGCCTGGACGCCGAGAAACGCCTTGGCGATGACGCCATCGAGCGCGCCATCGCCGTCCTGGAGCGCTTTGGCGACCGCCTGCGCAGCTTCCACCCCAACCGGGTTCGCGCGGTCGCCACCAACACGTTCCGGGTCGCCCGCAACACGAAAGACTTTCTGCCGCGCGCCGAAGCCGCGTTGGGCTTTCCCATTGAAGTCATCGCCGGCCGCGAAGAAGCCCGCCTGATCTTCTCGGGCGTGGTCCATACCCTGCCCCCGTCGCCGAACAAGCGGCTGGTGATCGACATCGGCGGCGGGTCCACCGAAGTCATCATCGGCAAGGGCCACGAGCCCGGGCTGATGTCGTCGCTGTACATGGGTTGCGTCAGCTACAGCCGCCAGTTCTTCTCGGGCGGCGTTGTGGATGCGCACCAGATGAAGCAGGCCGAACTGGCCGCGCGCCGCGAAATCGAAGTCATCGCCAAGCAGTACCGCAAGATGGGCTGGAAGGAAGCCTACGGCTCGTCCGGCACCGCCAAGGCGTTGTTTGCGATTCTGACCGAAAGCCGGTTCTCGGACCGCGGCATCACGCGCGCTGGCCTGGCCAAGCTGAAAGACCGCATCGTGCGTTCGGGCCGCGTCATTCCGTCCGAGCTGCCCGGCATCAAAATCGAACGCTCCGACGTGCTGCCCGGCGGGCTCGCCATCATGAGCGCGTTGTTCGATGAGTTGGGCATTGAAGTCATGCACACCGGCGACGGCGCGTTGCGCCTGGGCGTGCTGTACGACCTGCTGGGCCGCGACGACGAACACGACAAGCGCGACGAATCGGTACGCCAGTTCATGAAGCGCTATCACGTCGACCTGAACCAGGCTCGCCGCGTGCGCCACGCCGCGCTGACGTTGTTTGACGCCATGTTCCCCGAAGGCCCCGAACGCGCCGAACTCCGCCCCGCGCTGGGCTGGGCGGCCGACCTGCACGAAGTGGGTTTGTCGATTGCCCACAACGCGTATCACAAGCACACGGCCTACGTGCTGGAAAACGCCGACATGCCGGGCTTCTCGCGGGCCGACCAGCAACTGCTGGCCCTGCTGGCGCTGGGCCACCAAGGCAAGCTGACCAAGCTGGAACCCCTGATCCGCACGCGTCCGCAATGGAAGGCCATCCTGAGCCTGCGTCTGGCGGTGCTGCTGTTCCGCCGCCGCGGTGAAATCGAACCGCTGCCGTTGACGGCATCCGTGCGCGATAACTCCATCGTCGTGCGCGTCAACCGCGAATGGCTGGCGCAACATCCGCTTAGCGACTTCACGCTGCGCGCGGAAGAAGCGGAATGGAACAAGGTAGGTTTCTCGTTCGAACTGCTTGAGTACTGACGCCAGCGCGCGGATGAGCGCGCGCGGACGAAAAAACGGGCGATGGCAGCAATGCCATCGCCCGTTTTACTGTGCCAGCAGAATCGACTCAGAACGGCGACAAATCTGTCTCGCGATGGAGCTGCTTGAGCTCCATGCGCAAGGGCCGCGTGGCCCGCCGTATCAATCTGATCTTCATACGGCGGATCAGGCGGCGCATGATGATCAGCGCTGGCCGTTCAAAGCGGCCGGTTGGTCCAGGCCGAAGTGACGGCGGTAGCGCTCGTCCATGCGCTCCATCTTCAGCAGCACCGGGAAGTCAGCGGCGTTGAAATCCGGGTCCCAGGCGGGTTCGCCACACACTTTGGCGCCCAGCTTCAGATAACCCTTGATCAGCGGCGGCACGCGCGCTGGCAGCGTGCTGTTCAGCTTTTCTACCGGATAGCGATGCAGCGGTTTGACCTGGGGCTCGCCGTCTTGCGGCAGCTGCTTGGAGATCGTGCGCCAGACTTCAGCGGCAGTGACGCCATCGTCACGCAGGCTCACGCTGGCGCAGCCCAGCACGTATTCGTAGCCGCCGCGACGCAGGTATTCCGCCAGGCCGGACCACAACAACATGATGACGGCGCCGTTGCGGTAGTCGCTGTGCGTACAAGAGCGGCCGACTTCGACGAGTTCGTCGCGGATTGAACCCAGACCGGAAAGATCGAATTCAGACTGCGAGTAATAGCCGCCGGCTTCCCGCGCCTTTTCAGGGGTCAGGATGCGGTAGGTGCCGACCACGCGGCCGGTGTCCATTTCGCGAACCATCAGATGTTCGCAGAAGGGATCGAAGCGATCGTGTTCGATTCCATCTTGGGCGTTGGGAAAGACCACGCCCATATCTTCAGTGAAGACGTCGTAGCGCAGACGTTGAATCTGCTCGATTTCTTCCGCCGTGCGCGCCAGGCCGACCGCCAGCACCTTCGGGGCGACGCCCGGCCATGGTTCAGCGGGATTACGACTGGGGTTAATGCGTGCTAGTTCCAGCATTGCGCGAAGCTCCTAGAGAGTCCAGTCAGTGTGGACGCCCTGTATGTCAAAGACTTGACAGATATGTTACGTGACTATGAAGTTTAGTTCGGGGGAGATAGATCAACTTTAGGCAAATCTCGACAAAACTTTACAATTAAATACTGCGTCACAATGCAGAAAAGCCACCCACCGCAACGCGGTGAGTGGCTTTCAATTCAAAAGGCCTGGGGTGCTTACGCCAAGCTGGCGGCAAGCTTCTCGGCGCTGGAAACGGCAAGGGCTTCATCTTCCGCTTCGACCATCAGGCGCAGCTTCGGTTCCGTGCCCGAGGCGCGGATCAGAATGCGGCCACGGCCGTTAAGCTCGGCTTCGACGGCCTGGCGCGCGGCGGTCAAACCGGCGTGGGTTTTCCAGTCCTGGCCCGGGGCCAGCGGCACGTTGATCATCTTCTGCGGGTACATGCGCAGGTCGCTGACCCACTCTGCCATCGTCGTGCCGTTGCGGCGCAGGGCCGTCAGCACCTGCAGGGCGGCGATGATGCCATCGCCCGTGGAGTGGCAATCCAGGCACAGCAGGTGGCCGGAGCTTTCGCCGCCATACTGCCAGCCGCGCGATTGCATTTGCTCCAGCACGTAGCGGTCGCCCACGTTGGCGCGCTCAAAGCCGACGCCCAAACGGGTCATTTCACGTTCGAAACCAAAGTTGGTCATCAGCGTGCCGACAACCCCGTCGACCTTGCCGCGCTGCATGCGCTCGCGGACGATGGCGTACAGCAGTTCGTCGCCGTTGTAGATACGGCCGTCGCCATCCACCACTTGCAGGCGGTCGGCGTCGCCGTCCAATGCGATGCCCAGTTGCGCGCCGCGCGCCTTCACTTCCTTGGCCAGCATCTCAGGGTGCAACGCGCCTACACCCTTGTTGATGTTGAAGCCGTCCGGGTGCACGCCGATGGCATGCACTTCGGCGCCCAGCTCGCGGAACACGTGCGGGGCGATGTTGTAGGCCGCGCCGTGCGCCGCATCCACCACGATCGTCATCCCGTTCAGGTCCAGATCGTTGGGGAACGTGCTCTTGCAGAATTCGATGTAGCGGCCTTGCGAGTCCGACATGCGGCGCGCGCGCCCCAGGCCTTCGGAGCTGACGCAGCCCAGCGGTTCGTCCAGGGCGGCCTCGATGTCGGCTTCGATCTCATCGGGCAGCTTCATGCCCTGCGCCGAGAAGAACTTGATGCCGTTGTCCTGATAAGGATTGTGCGAGGCGCTGATGACGATGCCCGCCACCAGGCGCAGTGCGCGCGTCAGGTAGGCGACGGCTGGCGTCGGGATGGGGCCGGCCAGCAACACATCGATGCCCGCCGCCGACAAGCCGGCTTCCAAGGCGGATTCCAACATGTAGCCCGAAATGCGGGTGTCTTTACCGATGACGACTTGCGGGCGGCTGCCACCGCGCGCGGCGTGCTCACGCGCCAGGACGCGGCCCGCCGCATAGCCCAGGCGCAAGGCGAATTCGGCGTTGATCACCGGACCGCCCACTTCGCCACGTACGCCATCGGTACCAAAATACTTGCGTCGAATCATGAACTGATTGCTCCTTGTTCAGCCGCATGCCATACCTTAAGCGCATCCACGGTGGCGGCAACATCGTGCACACGCACGATGGAAGCCCCACGAGACACACAGGCAAGCGCCGCGGCAATGCTGCCGGGCAGCCTGTCGCCAACCGGCCGGCCGGTGGCCTGGCCAATCATGTTCTTGCGCGACAGGCCGATCAGCAATGGATAACCTGTGCTGCGCAGGCTGGACAGCCGGCGCAGTAATTGAAAGTTCTGGTCCGCCGTCTTGCCAAAGCCGAAGCCCGGGTCCAGCACGATACGGCGGGGGTCGACCCAGGCGGCACGCAACTTCTGCGCGCGCGAACCTAGGAAGAGTCCGATTTCACCGAGCAGGTCGGTGTATTCGGGGGGGGAGGCCTGCATGGTGCGAGGCTCGCCCTTCATGTGCATCACGCACAGCCCGCAGCGCGACTGCGCCACCGCTTCGATAGCGCCGGGCTGACGGAAGCCATAAATGTCGTTGATCATGTCCGCGCCCGCATCCAGCGTGGCGCGCATCACTTCGGGTTTGAAAGTGTCGATAGACAGCGGCACACCGCAATCGCGCAGGGCTTCGATCACGGGCAACAGCCGGTCGAGTTCATCGGCCACCGACACCGGATCAGCGCCAGGGCGCGTGGACTCGCCGCCCAGATCCAGAATCTGCGCGCCTTCTGCGATCAGTTGGCGCGCATGCGCCACTGCGGAATCCGTATCGTCGTGCTGGCCACCGTCGGAAAAAGAATCCGGCGTGACATTGACGATACCCATGACAAGCGGGCGCTCGAGATCAAACTCGAAGCGCCCGCAAAGAAAGTTATTTGCCATAACTCAGGACAAAGAACCTCAGACTGCTGCAGCCGTGCTGCCGCCAGCCGCCAAACCCGTGCTGGGCGGCGTGTCCGTCGAATCCGACGGACCTTGCGGCGTTTTCGGGGGACGCGGAGGACGGCCCTCGATGATGTCGTTGATCTGGTCTGCGTCAATGGTTTCCCATTCCAGCAGCGCCGAGGTCATCACTTCGACCTTGTCACGGTTGTCTTCCAGGATCTTGCGCGCGACGCTGTACTGCTCGTCGATGATGCGGCGGATCTCGGTGTCCACCTTTTGCATGGTGGCTTCCGACATGTGAGTCGTCTTGGTGACGCTGCGGCCCAGGAACACTTCGCCTTCGTTCTCGGCGTAGACCATCGGGCCCAGTTCGTCGGTCATGCCGTAGCGCGTGACGATGTCGCGGGCGATGGCTGTGGCGCGTTCGAAGTCATTCGAGGCGCCCGTCGTCATCTGGTCCATGAACAGTTCTTCGGCGATACGGCCACCGAACAGCACGGCGATGGTGGACAGCAAGCGGCCCTTGTCCATGCTGTAGCGGTCGGTTTCAGGCAACTGCATCGTCACGCCCAGCGCACGGCCGCGCGGGATGATGGTGACCTTGTGAACCGGATCGGTCTTGGGCAACAGGCGGGCAACGATCGCGTGGCCGGACTCGTGGTACGCGGTGTTCTTGCGTTCCTCTTCAGGCATGACGATCGAGCGGCGCTCGGCGCCCATGATGATCTTGTCCTTGGCCTTTTCGAAGTCAGACATATCCACCGTGCGGCCATTACGGCGAGCGGCGAACAAAGCGGCCTCGTTGACCAGGTTGGCCAGGTCGGCACCCGAGAAGCCCGGGCAACCGCGCGCGAGGATGGTCGCGTCGACGTTAGGCGACAGCGGAACCTTGCGCATATGGACCTTCAGGATCTGCTCGCGGCCACGGATATCGGGCAGCGGCACAACCACTTGACGGTCGAAACGGCCGGGACGCAGCAGCGCCGGGTCCAGCACGTCGGGGCGGTTGGTTGCGGCGATGACGATAACGCCCTGGCCGGATTCGAAACCGTCCATCTCAACCAGCATCTGGTTCAGCGTTTGTTCGCGTTCGTCGTTGCCGCCACCCAGGCCGGCGCCACGCTGACGGCCCACCGCATCGATTTCGTCGATGAAGATGATGCAGGGAGCGTGCTTCTTGGCGTTCTCGAACATGTCGCGGACGCGCGCAGCGCCCACGCCGACGAACATTTCAACGAAGTCCGAACCGGAAATGCTGAAGAACGGAACCTTGGCTTCGCCGGCGATGGCCTTGGCCAGCAGCGTTTTACCGGTACCGGGCGAGCCCACCATCAGCACGCCACGGGGAATGCGGCCGCCAAGCTTCTGGAACTTGCTGGGGTCGCGCAGGAAGTCGACCAGTTCCTGGACGTCTTCCTTGGCTTCATCGCAGCCGGCAACGTCAGCGAACGTGATCTGATTGGTGTTTTCGTCGAGCATGCGGGCGCGAGATTTGCCGAAGCTGAACGCCCCGCCTCTGCCACCGCCCTGCATCTGTCGCATGAAGAATACCCAGACGCCAATCAGCAGCAGCATGGGGAACCACGACACGAAGATGCTCATCAGCAGCGATTGCTCTTCGCGCGGCTTGCCCGACACCTGCACGCCGTACTTCAGCAGATCGGAGACCATCCAGAGGTCGCCGGGCGAAGTCAGCGTGTAGGCGCGGCCCGCGTCCGGGGTGACGTACAGCACATCGCCCTGAACGTCGACCTTGCGGATACGTCCCGCCTTGGCGTCGTCCATGAACTGCGTGTAGGTCACGCCGTCCTGGGTCTGAGCGCGTCCGTCGAACTGTTTGAAGACGGTGAACAGCACAAGGGCTATCACCATCCAGACAGCGACTTTCGAAAATGAATTATTCAAGGTCGATCTCCTGCTTTCGATTCCGACCGGCGACCGCGCACCCGCATATGGCACAGTCACAAGTATGTCAATAGCCCATTCTACCCTGTTGGACCCGATTGCGTCCTGGGGCCCCTGGGGTCCGTGTAGTTACGTCTGATTCTTCGTTATGGTGGTCGTTGTCTCGGCAAGCAGGTAAGTTCTTCGGGATTCCGGAGCCACATGCCCCGGCCCGGGGTTACTTGAGATCGCGGGCAACCAGAAAGGTTTCAGAGGACTTTGCCCTTGATGCCTTCGGCTTGCGCTCGACCACCCGCTTGAAGTGCTGCTTGAAGCTTTGCACGATCTGCGAAAAACCGCTGCCGTGGAAAGCCTTGACGATCAGCACGCCGTCGGGCTTGAGGTGAGCGCGGGAAAATTCCATCGCCAGGTCACACACATGCTGGATGCGCGCGGCGTCGGCAATACCCACGCCTGACAAGTTGGGGGCCATGTCTGAAATAACAAGGTCCACGGCATGCGATCCGACCATGTCTTCCAATTGTTTCAGAACTTCGTCTTCGCGGAAATCGCCCTGGATGAATTCCACGCCCGCAATGGGTTCCATGGGAAGCATGTCCAACGCAATAATACGTCCGTCCACGATGCCGCCCGGCCCCGTCAGGCGCTCTCGCACCACTTGGGACCAACTGCCGGGCGACGAACCCAGATCGACGACCAGGTCTCCCCGGCGGAGCAACTTTTCGTTGTCCAAAAGCTCGATCAGCTTGAAAGCGCCCCGGGCCCGATAGCCCTTCTGTTGCGCCAGCTTCACATAGGGATCGTTGATGTGCTGGTGAATCCAGTCTTTAGAGAATTTATTCTTGGCCATTACCGTACAATTCCACGCATGCCTATATTAGAACTTACCTCTCGTGAGCGCAGCGACCTTCGCTCCGCCGCTCACCCTCTGCGCCCCGTCGTCCTGATTGGCGACAATGGCCTGACCGAAGCCGTGCTTAAGGAAATTGACCTGGCACTGACTTCGCACGGCTTGATCAAGGTACGCGCCGGCGGCGATGACCGCGAGGCCCGCGAGACCATGTTGTCGACGATTTGCGACACTTTGTCCTGCGCCGCGGTGCATCACCTGGGCAAGACCCTGATTCTTTTCCGCCCGCTGGCTGGCAACGTCAAGCCCGCCGCGCTGGCCGCCATGGAGCCCGAAGCTCCTGCCAAGCGCCGTGCCTCCGAGCCGTACACGCCCAAGAAGATTGCCGCCGAAGGCAAGACGCTTGCCAAGCGCCCCCGCCGCAGCGAGACCGAAGAGCCCAAAGCCGCCAAAACGCGCTTCGTGCCCCAGGACCAGCTGAACAAGAACGGCAAGCCCATGCGTCCCAGCAACAAGCGCGCTACCGTCAGCGGCCACGGCATTCCCCGCCGCGCGGGCAGTGCACTGAGCTTGCGAGCCGGTGCTCGCAGCGGCACCAGCCGCAAGACCACGAAAAAGTAAGGCCAGGCACAAAAACGGGCGCTCTACGCGCCCGGTTCACCATAGCGATCCGCGAATGTACCGCGGAAATCAGACGAACGCAGGGTTCGGGCTATGGCGTTTTGACAATTTACCGCTTGGGCGGATGCGTCAGATGTAACGCACGCCCAGAACTTCATACTCGCGAACGCCTGCCGGGGCCTTGACCTCGACAACATCGCCTTCGCTCTTGCCGATCAGTGCGCGCGCCACAGGGCTGGACACAGAGATCAAGTTGGACTTGATGTCGGCTTCGACGTCGCCAACGATCTGGTAAGTCACGCGGTCGCCGGAATCCAGGTCTTCGATGTCGACGGTGGCGCCAAACACGGCGCGGCCTTCGGCGTCGAGCGACGTCGGGTCGATCAGGTGAGCATTGGAAAGCGTGCCTTCAAGTTCGGCAATCCGGCCTTCGATAAAGCCTTGGCGCTCGCGAGCGGCGTCATATTCGGCGTTTTCCGACAGATCACCCTGCGCACGCGCCTCAGCAATGGCGTTAATCACGGCAGGACGTTCCACGGTTTTCAGCCGTTGGAGCTCTTCTTGCAAGCGCTCGGCCCCGCGCACGGTCAAAGGAATGGCAGACATGTCGTTTCCCAAACAAAAGTAGAAAAACGCCCCGACGGAGCGTTCTCGGTGAAGGTCGTTACCCTGGCGCGCGCATGGCGTCTGGGGCTTTTTTAAAGCGAGACGAGCGGCGCGGACGACCAAAACAAAACCCCGGCTCGGGTCGGAACCGGGGCAATCAAAGTCATATTGTGGGCAAAGTCCACCGGAATTGCAAGCCGCTGGAAAAAACGCGGTTTTCGGCGCAATTCACCGCTGTAACCCGCTAAAACCGGGCATTTCCTCAACAATCCTTAAATTTGCGGGCGATCGCGACCCAACCGCCCCTGCACACGTTGCGCAAAAGATACTTAAGGATAGTTTTTAGCCCTTGATGGCGAAATTTAAAAATTTTGGGCGCAGGAAAATCAACAAAAACGGTATAACCGAAAACAAGCAGGATTAATAACAATTAGATACCAGCCTGTAGTCCCCGGCGTATCTCCTTATTTCAAGTGCGGGCATCGCGGCAGAAGCCGCCGCGATATCGATTGTGCGTGATGTGCATGTTCAGACGAACGCATCGCTGCCATCCGGTCCGACGTTCGTCGCTGCGCGCCGCGTGACGGGCTGCCCTGTCACCGCGTGCAGAGCCGCGTTCTAGACTGAGGAGCTCTCATGCTGGAAAAAATGAAAGTCCGTACAGGCATGCTGCTGGTGCTGGCCTGCTTCGTCGTTGCGCTGGGACTGGCTTGCGGATTGAGCTGGCTGAATGCGGGACACAGCGTCCGCGAAATCGAAGATCTGAACACGGTGGCCGTTCACCAGGTTGACCCGTTGTATGAGGCCAATGGCGCCTTGCTGCGCACTCGGCTGGCGCTGGACGACGCGCTGGCGGGCATGCTGGCCAGCAACGCCGAGCAGACCCGCACGGCCGAGCAGGAGGCCGCCGCCGAACTGGCGCAGGCGCGTGAACGATTCACCCGCTACATGGAGGTGCCCAAGAGCGAACGCGGCCAGGCGCTGGCGCTGACGCTGCAAGACCGCTTCACGGAATACGCCGCGCTGCTGGACACGCTAAGCGCCGCCATCAAGGAACGTTCCGCGGCCAAGTACCAGCAGGATGTGGGCCGGACGCGCCAGGCCGATGTGAACTTCGTGCGTGACATGAAGACGTTCCTGGCCCGCGTGCAGGAGCGCAGCGACGGCGTGCTGGCCAGTTCACAAGCCACTTATTCGAATGCACGAATTTCATCCATCGCCCTGCTGACCGCCGCCCTGTTGTTGACCGCCCTGTGCTGGACCTTCATCCGGCGCGGCGTGCTGCTGCCCTTGCAAGAGGCGGGCCGGCACTTTGACCGTATCGCCGCAGGCGACCTGACCCAACGGGTCGACAGCCGCTCCAACAATGAGATCGGCGCGCTGTTTGCGTCACTCAAGCGGATGCAGGAAGGCCTGACCCGCACGGTGACCACCGTGCGCCAGGGGGTAGAAGAGATCAACGTGGGCGCGGCGGAAATCGCCGCAGGCAACGCCAACCTGTCCACCCGCACCGAGCAGCAGGCCGCCGCTTTGGAAGAAACCGCCGCCACGATGGAAGAGCTGGCCGCCACCGTCAAGCAGAACGCCGAAAACGCCGCGCAAGCAAATCAGATGGCCGCCATCAGCATGGACGTCGCGCAGCGCGGCGGGCACAACGTGGGCCAGGTGGTGTCGACCATGCAGGGCATTTCGGACAGCTCACGCAAAATCGCCGACATCGTCTCGGTGATTGATGGCATCGCCTTCCAGACCAACATCCTGGCGTTGAACGCCGCCGTGGAAGCCGCGCGCGCGGGGGAACAGGGCAAGGGCTTCGCCGTGGTCGCGGGTGAAGTGCGCAATCTGGCGCAGCGCGCCGCGCAGGCCGCCAAAGAGATCAAGACCCTGATTGAAGCGTCGGTGGATACGGTGCAGGCCGGCTCGGCCCAGGTGGCGGCCGCGGGCCAGACCATGCAGGAAATCGTGGCGTCCGTGCAGCGGGTGACGGACATCATGGGCGAGATCTCGGCCGCCTCGGCCCAACAGGCCAGCGGCATCGATCAGGTCAGCCTGGCGGTCTCGCAAATGGATGAGGTAACGCAGCAGAACGCGGCGTTGGTGGAAGAGGCGTCAGCCGCCGCCTCCGCGATGGAGGAGCAGGCGCGCCGCTTGTCCGAGGCGACCGCCGTATTCAAGACACAGTCGGGGCAAGTGATTGACGCCACGCCGGTAGTGGCATCCCCGCTAGCCCACACCAAACCCTCGGCGCGCTTGTCGCGGTCTTGATCGGGCGCCAGCCTGCGCGGGCCGCAAGGCCCTGCGCAGGCTTGTCAGATCAGACGACTGCCGGCGCCCGGCGGCGCAGCAAGGCGTACAGGATGATGGCGCCGAAGGTGGCGGTACCGATGCCGCCCAGCATGAAATCGCCCAGCTTGATCGTGAAGTCGCCCGCGCCCAGCACCAGGGTCACGGCGGCCACGATCAGGTTGCGGTTGTCGCTGAAGTCCACCTGGTTGACCACCCAGATGCGGGCGCCGGCGATCGCGATCAGGCCGAACACCACGACTGACATACCGCCCAGGACCGGACCCGGAATCGTCTGGATCAGCGCGCCGAACTTGGGCGAGAAGCCCAGCACGATGGCGATCAGCGCGGCCACCACGAAGACCAGCGTGGAATAAATGCGGGTAACCGCCATCACGCCGATGTTCTCGGCGTAGGTCGTGACGCCCGTGCCGCCCACCGCACCCGACACCATCGTTGCCACGCCGTCGCCGACGAAGGCGCGGCCCAGATAACGGTCCAGGTCCTGCCCGGTCATGGCGCTGACCGCCTTCACGTGGCCCAGGTTTTCCGCGACCAGGATGATCGCAACCGGCACGATCAGGCCCATGGCTTCCGCCTTGAAGACAGGCGCCGCGAAATGCGGCAGCCCGATCCAGGCGGCGGCCGCCACGCCGGAGAAGTCGATCGGCTTGCCCAGCCCCATGCCGTTAGCCAGCACGGCGTAGATCACGCAGGCCAGGATCAGGCCGACCAGGATCAACAGCCGCTGGACCATGCCCTTCGTATAGACGGCGATGCCGCCCACGCAGACGATGGTGACTAGCGCCATGAAGGTATCGAAGCCCGATGCCCCCATGGCGCCCTTGGCCGCAATCGGCGCCAGGTTCAGCCCGATCACGGCGACGACCGCGCCCGTCACCACGGGCGGCATCAGCGTATCGATCCAGTTGGCCCCGCCGCCCGCGCGCGCATTCACGATCCAGACGATGACGCCGATCAGCGTATAGACCAGGCCGCAGGCGATGATGGCGCCCAGCGCCACCCCGATGTTCGCGTTGGCCCCGCCCCCGGCGTACCCGGTCACGGCAATGACGCCGCCGATGAAGGCAAAGCTGGAGCCCAGATAGCTGGGCACGCGGCCGCCCACGAACAGGAAGAAGATCAGCGTGCCGATCCCCGACATCAGGATGGCGACGTTGGGGTCAAAGCCCATCAGCAGGGGCGCCAGCACGGTCGAGCCGAACATCGCAACCACGTGCTGCGCGCCCATGGCGACGTTCTTGGGCCAGGACAGCCGTTCATCGGGCGCGATGATGACGCCAGGTTCGGCGTCGTCCGCCAGGCGCCAACGCGGGAAATAGGAATTGGACATGGGAATCCCAAAGAAGGTGTTGGGGTGAGCGGGCGCCAGTGTAAAGGGGGCCACGAAAACGGGGCAATGCTTAAGTTCGCAACGAAAATGCCGTAGCTAGGGAAAGCCCCAAGATCAATAACCGAACGGAGCCATCATGGCGACCAATCCCATCAGCGGCGTTTCCCGAATCAACTCGATGGCCGACCTGTGGGCCGAACGAATTCAGGCCAACAAAGAAGCCAAGTCGGCCGCCGGCGGCGAAGCGGTCTCGGTCAGCGCCGAAGGCTCGATCCGCGTCAACACGCCGGGCGCCTCGAAGGTGAATACCGCGAAGGCCACCGAGGAAACCGACAACGACGACGCATACACCCGTCAGATCAAGGCCTTGCAAAAACAGCTCAAGCAGATCATGGACCAGATCGCCAGGGTCAAGGCCAGCGGCATGTCGGACGAAATGAAGGCGCAGCAGATGCTGGCGCTTAATACCCAAGCCGTGCAGATCCAGAACCAGATTTCCCAGGTGTTGGCGCAGCAGGCGCGCGACGCACAACGCAACAGCGCCTAAGCGACGACCTGAGGCCAGCGCGATGACGCGGGCGCCCCGAGAGCGGGCGCCAGCATCGGCGCGTGCGCGCGCATCCGGGCATCGGCACCGGCGCCTGAGCATCGGGCGCCCCCGATGATGATGCGCATCAAAATTTCTGATTGGACGCGTAGCAGACCAGACATTACTGTCTCCGGACAAATTAAAACTACGGAGACAAACCATGCATGCAATGCGCACAGCACTTGCAGGAGCGCTGCTGGCCGTCTGCTCGGCCCCTGCCCTGGCCGGCACCGTCACGGTCATCACGTCGTTCCCCAAGGACCTGACCCAGGCCTACAAGAGCGCCTTCGAGAAGGCCAATCCCGGCATCACGCTGGAAATTCTGAACAAGAACACGGTGTCGGGCATTGCCTACGTGCGCGAAACGCCCGCCGGCCAACGTCCCGAAGTGTTCTGGGCCAGCGCCCCTGACGCCTTCGAAGTGCTGGGCCGCGACAAGCTGCTGGCCAAGTCGTCCGACGTGGCGAATAAAGATGTGCCGGACAAGATCGGCAACTACCCCATCAATGACCCCTCGGGCATGTACCTGGGCCAGGCGCTGGCCGGCTACGGCATTGTCTACAACACGCGCTATATCGCAGCGCACAAGATTCCCGCGCCCGTGGAATGGAAAGACCTGTTGTCGCCGAAATGGTTTGGCCACGTGGGCATTACGTCTCCGTCGCGCTCGGGCACGATGCACCTGACGGTGGAAACCATTCTGCAAGGCGAAGGCTGGGATGACGGCTGGAACACGTTGCTGCGCATGTCGGGCAACAGCAGCGCCGTGACCGAGCGTTCGTTCGGCGTACCGGACGGTGTCAACAACGGCCAGTTCGGCGCGGGCCCGGTCATCGACTTCTTCGGCCTGTCCAGCAAGTACTCCAAGTTCCCGGTGGAATTCGTCTACCCGTCCGAAACCGCCATCGTGCCGGCCAACATCGCGTTGATCGAGGGCGCCAAGAACACGGAAGAAGGCAAGAAGTTCATCGCCTTCACGTTGAGCCAGGCGGGCCAGGAATTGCTGCTGGAACCGAAGATCTCGCGTCTGCCGGTGCTGCCGTACACGGCGCTTGCCGGCAAGATTCCCCCGGGCTACCCGGACCCGGCCGAGATCGCCCGCCGCAGCAAGGTCCAGTTCAATGCCGACCTGTCGCAGACGCGCTACTACGTCGTGCAATCGCTGTATGACCAAACAGTCACCTTCCGCTTGAAGGAATTGCAGGCCGCCACCAAGGCCATCTACGACGCCGAAGCCAAGCTGGGCGACAAGGCCAAGAGCGGCAAAGCCGCCGAGCTGCTGGCCCAGGCGCGCAAGCTCGCGTGGGCGCCGCTGGTCGATGGCAAGCAGGCCGCCGACCCGGCGTTCCTGGCGATCTTCGCCGGCAACAAGAAGGACGCCGCCGTCAACCAGCAGATCACGCAGCTGGAAGGCGAATGGAACGGCAAGTCCAAGGCGAACTACGAAGAAGCCGTGAAGCTGGCCAAGCAGGCCGCGGCACTCTAAGCCGCTACTCCGCGACCGGCGCGACGGCGGACGGACACTTCAGCCCGCCCGCCGCCGCCCTCCCCTGGCAACGATTTCGGGAATCTCGATGAATTCTTCGGGCCACTCACGCCTGCCCGCCGGCCCCGTCATGGTGGCGCTGCTGGTGTTCGGCTTTCTGCTGCTTTTCCTGGCCGTGCCCGTAGGCACGGTCTTCTACAGCGCCTTCGTGAACGCCGACGGCAGTTTCACGATGGGCCACTTCGGCGCATTCTTCAACCAGCCGCTGATGCAGGAAGCGTTTTTCAACAGCCTGTATGTGGCGGGGTGGTCGGCGCTGCTGGCGTCGTTGATCGCCGTGCCGCTGGCGTATTTCACCGTACGCTTTGACTTTCGCGGCGCACTCATCATCCAGACGCTGGGCGTGCTGCCGCTGATCATGCCGCCGTTTGTGGGCGCGGTGGCGATGCAGCTGATCTTCGGACGGTCGGGCAGCGTCAACCTGCTGCTGAACGACTGGTTCGGCTTCACGATTCCCTTCATGGAAGGCCTGAACGGCGTCATCTTTGTGGAAGCGCTGCACTACTTCCCGTTCATCCTGATGAACCTGGTCGTGGCGCTGCGCAACATCGACGGCGCCATGGAAGAAGCCGCATTCAACCTGGGTTCGCGCGGGTTCCGGCTGTTTCGCCGCGTGATCTTTCCGCTGGCGCTGCCGGGCTATGTGGCGGGCGCATCGCTGGTGTTCGTCAAGGTGTTTGACGACCTGGGCACCCCGCTTGTGCTGGGCACCACCAACATGCTGGCGCCGCAAGCGTACTTGCGCATCACGCAGGTGGGGCTGGAAGATCCGCTGGGCTATGTGATCAGCGTGATCATGATTGCGTTCTCGATTCTGGCGTTGTGGCTGTCGGCGCGCGTGCTCAAGGGCCGCGACTACTCCACGCTGCAAAAGGGTGGCAATTCCATCCAGAAGCGCAAGCTGGGGCCGATGGAAAGCGTGCTGGCCTATGGCTGGATCATCCTGGTGCTGCTGCTGGTGCTGTCGCCGCACATGGGCGTGCTGCTGCTGTCCCTGGCCAGCGTCTGGAGCTTTGCGCCGCTGCCTGACGGCTACACGCTGGCGCATTACTCGGCCGTGTTCTCCGAGTCGCAGGGCATGATTGCGAACACGCTGCTCTATTGCGGCCTGGCCGCGGGCGTGGACGTGATCCTCGGCACAGCAATTGCCTACCTGATGCTGCGCACCCGCCTGCCGGCGCGCCAGTGGCTGGACCTCATGGCGTCTGCCGCGCTAGCGATTCCGGGCATCGTGCTGGCGATCGGCTTTCTGCGCACGTTCCGGGGGATCGAACTTCCCGGCACCGGCACGCTACTGACGTCGTCGTGGATCATCATCATGATTGCGTATTCCGTCAGGCGCCTGCCTTACGCGCTGCGGTCGTGCGTGGCGTCGTTGCAGCAGATCAACGTCTCGCTGGAGGAGGCCGCGCAATCGCTTGGCGCCACGCGCATGAGCACGATTCGCCGCGTGGTGGTGCCCTTGATGGCGGGCGGCATGCTGGCCGGTTTTGTGACCAGCTTCGTGACGGCGGCGGTAGAGCTGTCGGCCACCATCATGCTGGTCACGAAAGACAGCCAGGCGCCCATGAGCTACGGCATCTATCTGTATATGCAAAGCGCGGCGGGCCGGGGGCCCGGCGCCGCGCTGGGTGTGCTGGCGGTGGCCGCGGTGGCTATCGGCACGTATGTATCGCACTTGCTGGTAGAGCGCGCGCAGTCGCGCCAGCGTCCGGCACGCACTGAAGGGGAATCCGCATGAAGAAAGTCAGCGTCGAGTGCCGCAACATCCGCCTGTCTTACGGCAAGACGGAAGTGCTGAAGGACGTCAACATCCATATCGAGCCGGGCGAGTTCTTTGCGCTGCTGGGGCCGTCGGGCTCCGGCAAGTCCACGCTGCTGCGGCTGATTGCCGGCTTCAACCGCCATAGCGCGGGGCAGTTGCTGGTGGACGGCAAAGACATCACCGGCACCCCGCCCTGGGATCGCAACATCGGCATGGTGTTCCAGAACTACGCGCTGTGGCCGCACATGACGGTGTGGGACAACGTGGCGTTTGGTCTGGTCGAACGCAAGCTGCCCAAGGCGGAAATCCGCGCCAAGGTGGAAGCCGCGCTGGAACTGGTGGGGCTGTCGCAATACGGCAAGCGCCGTCCGAATCAGTTGTCGGGCGGCCAGCAGCAACGCGTGGCGCTGGCCCGCACCATCGTCATCGAACCGCAGGTGCTGTTGCTGGATGAACCCTTGTCGAACCTGGACAAGAAGCTGCGCGTGCAGATGCGCCAGGACTTGCTCAGCCTGCAACGGCGGCTGGGCATCACCACCATCTTCGTCACGCATGATCAAGAAGAAGCCATGACCACGGCCGACCGGATGGCCGTGCTGGACCACGGCGTGGTGCAGCAGATTGGCGCGCCCAGCACCTTGTTCGACTATCCGGTCAACCGCTTCGTGGCCAACTTCGTGGGCACGATGAACGTGCTGGAAGGCAATGTGCGCGAACGCACCAGCGGCAGCGTCGTGCTGGCGGTGGAAGGCGTGGGCGACTTGCATTTGCCGCTGACGGCCGAGGCTCCCGCCGCCACGCGGCTGGCAGCCAGCTTCCGGCCGCACACAGTGCAGATCGAAATGGCCGATGGCTTGGGCGATGCGCGTTATGTGTGGCTGCCGGGCATTGTGGAAAGCAGCGAGTTCCTGGGCGAGTTCACGCGCTATCAGGTGTTGATTGGCGAGCAGCGGCTGACGGCGGATCAGTCACACCTGGCGGGCCTGTCGCCCTTCCCGCCTGGCGCACCCGTATCAATCGGACTGGAACCGACCCAAGTGCGGCTGCTCGCGGCCTAAACTTGCGGCCATGGAAATCTATCAGATCCGCGCCTTCGTCACGGTTGCCCGGCTGGGCAATCTGACGAAGGCGGCCGAAGCGCTGTCGCTGACTCAGCCCGCCGTCACCGCGCAGATCAAGGCGCTGGAACAGAGCCTGGGCGTCGCGTTGTTCGACCGCAGTGGCGGCCGCCTGGCGCTGGCCAAGGCGGGTGAAGTGCTGTTGCCCACGGCCGAATCGTTGCTGGTGCTGGGGGCGCAGTTGAAGTCCGAAGCGCAGCAGTTGCAGGGCAGCCTGCATGGCGTGGTGGAACTCGGCGTGCCGAGCGAGAAGCCGGATTTCCTGCGCCTGGGCGAATTGGCTTCGGCCGTGACGCAACGCCTGCCGCTCGTGGAATTGAAAACGCAGACCTTGCCAACCGCCACGCTAGCCGAACAGGTCAGCACCGGCCGTCTGCCCGCGGCATTGACCATCGCAGCCAATCCGCCGCGTGGCGTGCTGTGGCTGCCCTTGCGCAGCGTGCGTTACCGCATCGCCATGCCTCGCGAACACGCCGCCGTGCTCAAGCGCGGCGGCTGGCGTGAAGTGGCGCAACTGCCTTGGCTTGACGGCCCCTCGGGCAGCCACACGCACCTGCTGCTGCGCGACATGTTCGAACGCCACGGTTTGTCGCCGCGCATCGTGATGCAGCACGACGACCAGGCGAATCTGGATGCGCTGGTGCGCGCGGGGGCCGGTTGCGCCCTGCTGCGCGAAGAGACCGCGCTGGCGGGTGCCGCGTCGAACGATTTCATCGTGTGGGGCCAGGCACGCGTTGACGCCATGCTAGGCTTCATCCTGCCCTATGAGCGCGCTAGCGAGCCCGCGCTGGTCGCGTTAAGCTCGATCATTCAAACCATCTGGAAGCCGCGCGCGGCCATCACGCCGGCCCAGCTTTAAGCCTATTCCGCATCATCACTCAATGACTGAAATCTGGTTCATCCGCCATGGCGAAACCGACTGGAACCGCCAGCGCCGCCTGCAAGGCTGGAAAGACATTCCCCTGAACGAATTTGGCGTCAACCAAGCCAGCCTGCTGGCCGCGCGCCTGCGCGAAGAGGCCCGCCACACGCCCATCCACGCCATCTACAGCAGCGATCTGCAACGCGCTCACGCCACTGCCGTGCCTGTATCCGAACAACTGGGCCTGCGCGTGCGTGTGGAACCGGGCATCCGCGAACGCGGTTTTGGTGTGCTTGAAGGGCTGGATCACGAACGTATCGACGTGCTGGCGCCGGAAGCTGCCGCCGCCTGGAAAAGCCGCGATCCGCTGCGCCCGCTGGACGGCGGCGAGACGCTGGGCCAGTTCCAGTCGCGCGTGGTTTCCACCGTGGACGACATCGCCAGCCGTCACGACGGCGAACGCATCCTGCTGTTTACGCACGGCGGCGTGCTGGACATCATCTGGCGCCATGCCTCGGGCGTGCCGCTGAATGCACCGCGCGACGCCGCGTTGTTGAATGTCAGCATCAACCGTGTCGGCATCCAAGGCCGCAAATGGGAAGTGCTGGACTGGGGTGATGTGGGCCACATCGCAGATGAGGTTGGCGACGACGTGGTGCCGTAAGACGCTGGCGTGGTCACATGCGGCGGGGCATGCCCGCCGCAGGTTTGCACATCGCCGGTTCTAACGCCGCTGGCGCGATGTGTTCTTTCATCACGCGGCGCGCGCTGCCCTCACCCGGCTTTGCGCGGCTTGCGCGGCGCATCGCGCGCCAGCTTGTCGTACACCGCGTTGGGCAGCAGGCGCATCAGCTTGGCCACCACACCCATCTGCCAGGGAATCACCTTGTACGACGTGCCGCGTGTAATCGCCGCATGCGCGCGCTGCGCAAAGGCGTCCGCTTCCATCAAAAACGGCATCGAGTACGGGTTCTTCGCCGTCATCGCGGTCTTGATGTAGCCGGGCGCGATCGTCACCACCCGGATACCGTCAGCCGCCAGCTCCAGCCGCAGGCTTTCGCAATAGGTCACCACCGCCGATTTGGACGCGCTGTACGCGCCTGCCCCCGGCAGCCCGCGCACGCCCGCCACGCTGGCGATGCCTACCAAACGGCCTGATTCGGCGGCGCGCATGGCGCCGACAAAGGGCTCGAAGGTAGCCACGGTGGCCAGCAGGTTGGTATCGACAATGGCTTTGAAGACGTCGTAGTCCTCACCGTGCTCGGTCAACGTGCCCGCACTGATGCCGGCGCTGGCGATAACCACATCCACCCTGCCCTGGCAAAACGCAATGAAATCGGCCGCCGCCGCATGCAGCGCGGCGCGGTCGCGCACGTCTACCGCATAGCAGCGATGCTCACCGGGCAAGCTGTCGGCCAGTTCACGCAGCGCGTCTTCGCGCCGGCCCAAGAGTCCCAGCGTGGCGCCCGATGCGGCGTACTGCTGCGCCAGGGCGCGGCCCAGGCCACTGCTGGCGCCGGTAATGAAGACTCTGTTCATGGATCGTCGTAGGCGAAGAGGAGACGCAAGAATGGAAAAAGGGCGACCCTTTTTCAAGGGCCGCCCCGGCATCCTACCTCAAGCCCGCGGGCTTGGCGCGATGGCTTTAGCCTTGTCCGCTGAGCGATGCGTGCAGATCCTGCAACGGGTAGACCTGAAGGCCCAGACCCTGGCGCAGATACTGCATGCCTTCGACCGCGGCGCTGGCGCCGGCGATGGTGGTGAAGAACGTGACGCGAGCGGCCAGCGACTGCGTGCGGATGGTGCGCGAGTCAACGATGGCGTTGCGACGTTCTTCGACGGTGTTGATGACCAGCGCGATTTCGCCGTTCTTCACCATGTCGACGATGTGCGGACGGCCTTCCGTGACCTTGTTCACCACTTGCACGGGGATGCCGGCAGCTTCGATCTCGGCGGCGGTGCCACGCGTGGCGACCAGCTTGAAGCCCAGGGCATGCAGGCCGCGCGCCACTTCCACGGCGCGGGGCTTGTCCTGGTTCTTCACGCTGATGAACACCGTGCCGGAATCCGGCAGGCGCACGCCAGCGGCCAGCTGCGACTTCACGAAGGCTTCGCCGAAGCTCATGCCCACGCCCATCACTTCACCGGTCGACTTCATTTCCGGACCCAGAATGGTGTCCACGCCCGGGAACTTCACGAACGGGAACACGGCTTCCTTGACCGAGAAGTAAGGCGGCACGACTTCCTTCGTGATGCCTTGCGCCGCCAGCGTCTGGCCGGCCATGGCGCGCGCGGCGATCTTGGCCAGTTGCAGGCCGGTGGCCTTGGACACGTAAGGCACCGTACGCGACGCGCGCGGGTTCACTTCCAGCACGTAGACGTCGCCGCCCTGGATGGCGAACTGCACGTTCATCAGGCCGCTGACGTTCAAGGCCTTGGCCATCATCGTGGTCTGGCGCTTGATCTCGGCGATGACTTCCGCCGACAGCGAGTACGGGGGCAGGCTGCAAGCCGAGTCGCCCGAGTGCACGCCAGCCTGTTCGATGTGTTCCATGACGCCGCCGATGAAGACGGTTTCGCCATCGGCCAGGCAGTCCACGTCGACTTCGGTGGCGTTGTTCAGGAAGCGGTCCAGCAGCACGGGCGAGTCATTGCTGACCTTCACGGCCTCGCGCATGTAGCGCTCGAGGTCTTGCTGCTCGTGCACGATTTCCATGGCGCGGCCGCCCAGCACGTAGCTGGGGCGAACGACCAGCGGGTAGCCGATTTCGGTGGCGTGGGCCAGGGCCTCGCCTTCGGTGCGCGCGGTGCGGTTGGGCGGCTGACGCAGACCCAGCTTGTTCAGCAGCTTCTGGAAGCGTTCGCGGTCTTCAGCAACGTCGATGGATTCCGGGCTGGTGCCGATGATCGGCACGCCGTTGGCTTCCAGGGCACGCGCCAGCTTCARCGGGGTCTGGCCGCCGTACTGGACGATCAYGCCGACCGGGTTTTCCTTGTGGACGATTTCCAGCACGTCTTCCAAGGTCAGCGGTTCGAAGTACAGGCGATCCGACGTGTCGTAGTCGGTGGACACGGTTTCCGGGTTGCAGTTGACCATGATGGTCTCGTACCCGTCTTCGCGCAGCGCCAGCGCGGCATGCACGCAGCAGTAGTCGAACTCGATGCCCTGGCCGATACGGTTCGGGCCACCGCCCAGCACCACGATCTTCTTGCGATCGGTGGGGGCGGCTTCGCACTCTTCCTCGTACGTGGAGTACATGTAGGCGGTGYKGGTGGCGAAYTCGGCGGCGCAGGTGTCCACGCGCTTGTAGACCGGGCGCACGTTCAGCTGGTGACGCAGCTTGCGGACTTCGGATTCAGCCGAGTCCAGCAGGAACGCCAGGCGGCGGTCGGAGAAACCGCGGCGCTTCAGTTCCCACAGGGTGGCGTAGTCCAGATCGGCCAGCGTCTTTTGTTCCAGCGCCAGTTCGATGTCGACGATTTCCTTGATCTGCGACAGGAACCACGGGTCGATGTGCGTGATGTTGTGCACTTCGTCCAGCGTGAAGCCTTGCGCAAAGGCATCGCCCACGTACCAGATGCGTTCCGGACCGGGCTCGCCCAGTTCGACTTGCAGCTTTTCGCGGTCGGTGGTTTTCTGGTTCAGGCCGTCGACGCCCACTTCCAGACCACGCAGCGCCTTCTGGAACGATTCCTGGAAGGTGCGGCCGATGGCCATGACTTCACCCACGGACTTCATCTGGGTGGTCAGGCGCGCGTCGGCGGTGGGGAATTTTTCGAATGCGAAACGCGGCACCTTGGTGACGACGTAGTCGATCGACGGTTCGAACGAGGCGGGCGTGGCGCCGCCGGTGATTTCGTTCTTGAGCTCGTCCAGCGTATAGCCCACGGCCAGGCGCGCGGCGACCTTGGCGATSGGRAAGCCGGTGGCCTTGGAYGCCAGCGCCGACGAACGCGACACGCGSGGGTTCATCTCGATSACGATCATGCGGCCGTCACGCGGGTTGACCGCGAACTGCACGTTCGAACCACCCGTATCCACACCGATCTCGCGCAACACCGCGATCGATGCGTTACGCATGATCTGGTATTCCTTGTCGGTCAGCGTCTGGGCCGGCGCCACGGTGATCGAGTCACCCGTGTGCACGCCCATCGGGTCCAGGTTTTCGATCGAGCAGACGATGATGCAGTTGTCCGCCTTGTCGCGGACCACTTCCATCTCGAAYTCCTTCCAGCCCAGCAGCGACTCTTCGATCAGCAGTTCGCTGGTCGGCGAGGCTTCCAGACCGCGGCGGCAGATGGTTTCGAACTCTTCGGCGTTGTAGGCGATACCACCGCCCGAGCCACCCATGGTGAAGCTGGGGCGAATGACGGCCGGGAAACCCGAGGTGCCGACTTCGGAAGCGATGCGGCGCTGCACTTCCCAGGCTTCGTCCATGCTGTGGGCCACGCCCGACTTGGCCGATTCCAGGCCGATGTCGGTCATGGCCTGCTTGAACTTCTGGCGGTCTTCGGCCTTTTCGATGGCGTGCTCGTTGGCGCCGATCAGTTCCACGTTGTGCTTTTTCAGCACGCCGTGGTGGGCCAGGTCCAGTGCGCAGTTCAGCGCGGTCTGGCCGCCCATGGTCGGCAGCAGCGCATCGGGCTTTTCGCGCTCGATGATTTTTTCAACGGCTTGCCAGGTGATGGGCTCGATGTAGGTGACGTCGGCCGTTTCCGGGTCCGTCATGATCGTGGCCGGGTTGCTGTTCACCAGGATGGTGCGGTAACCCTCAGCCTTGAGCGCCTTGCACGCCTGTGCGCCGGAATAGTCGAATTCGCAGGCCTGCCCGATGATGATGGGGCCGGCGCCGATGATGAGAATACTTTTTAGGTCTGTACGCTTGGGCATGATGCAATCTTTACTTTTGGCCGGACATCAGGGCGATGAACTTGTCGAACAGTTCAAGGATGTCGTGCGGACCCGGGCTGGCTTCGGGGTGACCCTGGAAGCAGAAGGCCGGGCGGTCGGTGAGCTCGAAGCCCTGCAAGGTGCCGTCGAACAGCGACACGTGCGTCACGCGCGCATTGGCCGGCAGGCTGGCCGCGTCAACCGCGAAGCCATGGTTCTGGCTCGTGATGAACACGCGCTTGGACTGCAGGTCCTGCACAGGGTGGTTCGCGCCATGGTGGCCGGTCTTCATCTTGAGCGTCTTGCCGCCCACGGCCAGGCCCATGATCTGGTGGCCCAGGCAGATGCCGAATACCGGCAGCTTCTTGTCCAGGAACACGCGCGTGGCGTCGATGGCGTAGTCGCAAGGCTCGGGGTCGCCGGGGCCGTTGGACAGGAACACGCCGTCGGGATTGAGCTTCAGGACGTCTTCAGCGCTGGTTTGCGCCGGCACCAAGGTCAGGCGGCAACCGCGGTCAGCCAAGAGGCGCAAGATGTTGGTCTTGATGCCGAAGTCGTATGCGACGACGTGGAACTTGGACTGGTCAGGCTTGGAAAAGCCTTCGCCCAGTTGCCAGGTGCCTTCGGTCCATTCAGAGCTGCTCTTGACCGAGACAACCTTGGCCAGATCCTGGCCGGCCATGCCGGCAAAGCCTTGAGCCAGTTCAACCGCGCGTTCTGCGTCGGTGCCGACGAAGATGCAGCCGCCTTGGGCGCCTTTTTCACGCAGGATGCGCGTGAGCTTGCGGGTGTCGATGCCAGAAATGGCGACGATGCCCTGCGCGGCCAGATAGTCGGGCAGGGATTGCGTGGAACGGAAGTTCGACACGCGGGCGGGACAGTCGCGGACCACAAGTCCGGCGGCATAGACGCGATTGGCTTCCACGTCTTCGGCGTTGACGCCGGTGTTGCCAATATGCGGATACGTCAGCGTGACGATCTGTCCGCTATAGCTGGGATCGGTGAGAATTTCCTGGTACCCGGTCATCGCGGTGTTGAACACCACTTCGGCAACGGTATGGCCAGGCGCACCGATCGACACGCCTCGAAAAATGGTACCGTCCGCCAGAGCCAGAATTGCAGGAGGGAAGCGGTTGATCCCCTCGGGAAAAAGTTGCGGCAGCACAGTAAACCCCGGTTTTAGAATCGATAATCAAACCTTCGGATTATACCTCGACCGGCCGGCTTTCCCGGCGAACCGCGCCAAATAAGGCCCGGACGGGCGATTCCCCCCGTTTCAGCGCAGGCACGCGGCCTCCTGCTTGTGGGCGGCGGCGGGCAAGCAGCGGCAGTGATACGCTTACAGCACCTTCAACCCTTGCCGTTGTGAGCCGTAACTGTCCATGTCCAGCCAACTTGACGCCCTGCGCAATCACACCACCGTTGTCGCCGACACCGGGGATTTTGAAGCGATGAAGGCGCTGCGTCCCACCGACGCCACCACTAATCCGTCCCTTATTCTGAAAGCCGTGCAGCAGGATGCGTACCGCCCGCTGCTGGAAAAAACCGCACGCGATCACGGCGGCGCCTCCACGCCCGAACTCGTTGACCGCCTGCTGGTGTCGTTTGGCCGGGCCATTTTGAATATTGTGCCGGGACGCGTGTCGACGGAAGTCGACGCCCGCCTGTCGTTCGACACCCGCGCCACCATCGAACGCGCCCGCGGCCTGATCGCCCTGTATGAAGCCGCCGGCGTGCCGCGCGAGCGCGTGCTGATCAAGATTGCGTCTACGTGGGAAGGCATCCAGGCCGCCCGCGTGCTGCAAGCCGAAGGCGTGCGCTGCAACCTGACGCTGCTGTTTTCGCTGCCGCAGGCCGTGGCTTGCGCCGATGCCAAGGTGCAGCTGATTTCGCCCTTTGTCGGCCGCATCTACGACTGGTACAAGAAGTCCGCCGGCGCCGCCTGGGTCGAAGCCGACAACGCAGGCGCACGCGACCCGGGCGTGCTGTCCGTGACGCGCATTTACCGTTATTACAAACAGCACGGAATTCCTACCGAAATCATGGGCGCCAGCTTCCGCAACGCCGGCCAGATTCTGGCGCTGTCCGGCTGCGACCTGCTGACGATCAGCCCTGATCTTCTGAAGCAGTTGTCCACCACCGAAGGCGACGCGCCGGCGCAATTGCGCGCTGACGACACCGGTGAAGCCATCGCCCGCATCGGCGCGGATGAAATCACCTTCCGCACCTTGCTCAATGACGACGCGATGGCCTCCGAAAAGCTGTCGGAAGGCATCCGCCTGTTCGTGGCGGACGCCGTCAAGCTGGATGCGCTGATCGAGGCGCAACGCGGGTAATCGCGCCGCATCTGCCACCCCATCGGCGCGCGCCGACGTTTGGGCACGGCGCTTGCTGATGAGGTGGCGGCAGGTTTACCGGTGATCGTGCGAATGCACCTGCAACGCTTCCAGGAAGCGCGACACCATGTTGTAGGCGGCCACCGTCGCAGTCAGTTCAACGATTAATTTTTCCGAACCCATTGCGGCGCGCGCAGCTTGAAAGACCGGTTCCGGCACTTGAACGTGGCGTGTCATGGCGTCGGTGTAGGCCAGCACCGCCTTTTCGCGTTCGCTGAACAGGCTTGAGCTTTCCCAGGTATCCAGTGCATCCAGTTGCGCCTGCGTGACGCCTTCTTTCAGGGCAATCGGCGCGTGCTGGTCGGCTTCGTAGGGCGCGCCGTTAATGGCCGCCACCCGCATGATGACGAGTTCCCGCAGGTCACCCGGCAAGGTGCTGAGCTGCCGGATTGAGGTCAGATAGTTCAGCCAGCCACCCGCCACGGCGGGGCTGTGCAGCAGCATTTGGTACAGGTGCAGCACACTGCCGCGCTCGGCGACGATGCGGTCCACAAGGGGCCGTGCTTCGGGATGAGTCAGATCGGCGTAGGGTAGACGAGCCATGAAATCTCCAAATAGATGACTGCGCTGCAGATGCACACATTCGTACAATTTCTTTGACATAATGACAGCATATTGCGCGCCCAGGACCCCCCGCCCAGAATGAATGCGCCTCCCCAATCCCATCCGCCAGTCACGCTCGCCAACTGCGATAGCGAACCGATACATGTACCGGGCGCCATCCAGCCGTTGGGCGCGCTGCTGGCGTTTGATGCGGAGGGAATGCTGCAATTCGCCAGCGAAAATGCGCCTGACTTGCTGGGCGCGCCGCTCACGCTGGGGCAAGCCTGCACACCCGGCGCGCTGCCGCCCAGCCTGACGCATTATCTGTCGGTCTGGCTGCGCAGTGCAGACCCGATTTTCGACCCGCTGACCATCGTGCTCAACGATGCCACGTTCGACGTGATTGGCCATCGAAACGTGGACGGCCTGACCGTCATTGAACTGGAACGCCGCCCCGACGATGTGGGCGTGGCCGACCCCGCTCACATTTATCGCAGCATAGAACGGGTGCGCCGGCAGCCTGATGTAGCCGGGCTGCTCGACAGCGCGGTGCGCGAAGTGCATCGCGCGACCGGTTTTGACCGCGTCATGGCCTACCGATTTCACCCCGACGACAGCGGCGAAATCGTCACGGAGCGGCACCACGAATCGTTGGATGACTGGGTGGGCAGGCGCTACCCTGCGGGCGACATTCCGGCCCAGGCGCGCCGCTTGTACACCGTCAACACGCTGCGTCAGATTGCGGATGCGCGCTACACGCCCGTGCGCGTGCTGGGTGCGCCGTGCGCAGACCCGAAGCCGCTGGACATGAGCTTTTCATCACTACGCAGCGTGTCGCCGATTCACCTGGAGTACATGGCCAACATGGGCGTAGAGGCGTCGATGAGCCTGTCGATCGTGATCGGCGGCCGGCTCTGGGGCATGATCGCCTGCCACCACCATTCACCGCACCCCCTCCCCTACCCCGCGCGACTGGCTTGCGAAGCGCTGGCGCAAGTGCTGTCCGCCGCGCTGGCCAACATCGAAGGCGCCGCGCGCGCAGAGCAATCGCGGCGCAATGCCGAGCTGGTCAGCGAACTGACCGAACGCGCATCCGCCTCGGAAAACCTGCATCTGGCCTTGTCAGGCGGCGCGGAAACGCCAGCCTCGCTGGTTCCGAATGACGCGGCACTGTGTTTGTGGGGCAATAGCGTCACGGTGTTTGGCGGCATCGCCCCACGCGGCGAACTCGTCGGCATTCTGTGCGCGCTGGATCAAAGCGGCCAGCGCCTGGTGCACACCGACAACATCGCGCGCGACTACCCTGGCCTGCAAACGGACCTTGTGCCGTACGCGGGCCTGCTTGCCTGCAAGTTCGACCCGATGAACAACGGCTGGCTGATCTGGCTGCGCAAAGAGCAGATCGAAACGCTGGTGTGGGGCGGCAAACCCGAAAAGCAATATGCCGTGGGCAGCCAGGGCCCGCGCCTGACGCCGCGTGGTTCATTCGAAGCGTGGCGCGAAGTGGTGCGTGGCACGAGCACGCCGTGGCTGGCGACGGAACTGGAAGCGGCTGACAACCTGCGCGACGAGCTATCCCATATTGCGACCAGCCGCGCCGCTGATGTCGACCGCGCCCGCACCGCGCTGCTGGCCATGCTGGGCCATGACTTGCGCGACCCGCTGCAATCCATTTCCATGGCGGCCACGCTGTTGTCGAAGACGGATTCCGGCGCCCGCATGGGCGAGCGCATCCGCTATTCCAGCGGCCGCATGCAACGCCTGATCTCGCAGGTGCTGGACCTGTCGCGGCTGCAAGGCGGCATGGGGCTGGGCATCCAGAAGCGGCTGTGCAATCTGACTGAACTGATGAATGGGCTGATCGCCGAAAAGCGTCAGGCCTATCCCGGCCTGCTGATCGAACCGGACGTTGATCCTGGCCTGGAGCTGATGGCCGACACCGACCGCATCGCCCAGGTCATCACCAACCTGATGAGCAACGCGCGCCAACACGGCGCCCCGCGCCAGCCCATCGTGGTTCAGGCGCATCAGGTGGATGACGATATTGAATTGCGCGTCATCAACCATGGCGCGCCCATTGCAGAAGACGTGCTGACGCACTTGTTTTCGCCTTTCAAGCCCGAATCGCTGGGCCATTCGCGCAATCGCAATGGCTTGGGGCTGGGCCTGTACATTGCTGACCAGGTCGTGCGCGACCATGAAGGCGAGATCTCGGTAGCGTGCCGCGACGGCCTGGTCATATTCACGGTGATGTTGCCGCGCGGAGAGTGCGGCGCAAGCACCCCTTGATAAATTTGGAGACTTCTTTTGGATGAAGTACGCGCGGTTCGCGTCCTGCTGGTTGACGACAATGAAATGGGCTCGGAGCTGCTGGCCGAATTCCTGACGCTTTCGGGGCTGGAGGCGCGTTGCGCAGCCACCGGTGAAGCAGCGCTGGAACTGGTTGACAGCTTCGGCCCCGAAGCCGTTCTCGTCGACATCCTGCTGCCCGATATGGACGGCTACGAACTGGCCACGCGCCTGCGCGCCCGCAAGACGCCGGCGCGCATTTACGCGCTAAGCGGCCTTGCACGCCATGAACGCCGCGGCGACGCCGAAGACATGTTCAATGGCTGGATCGAAAAACCCGCCGACCCGGACGCGCTGCTTGCCGTGCTGCGCCAAGCCGAATGACGCCGCCTGCCGTGCCGATCAGCCCGTCGCTGCTTGCCCTGGCGGCGCATGGCGTGCGCCTGAAGGTGCTGGCGCAGATATTTCCGGTGCTGCGCCACGATGTCGTGGGCCCGCTGTCCAATGCATCGCTTGCAGCGGCAATGCTGCGCCAGTCGCCCGAAGGCGCTGACGCCAACGCCTTGCAGCAGCGCTGCCAGCGTCTGGCGGGCGACCTCACCGGCATGCTGGACGATGGCGTAGCCGTAGTGCGGGAACTGGACCAATGGCTGGCCGACAACGGCGCGCGCACGAGCACCGAGACACTGCTTCGCGAATGCCGCAAGCTGATGTTCTCGCAACTGCTCTTGTCGCGGCAAAGCGTGGTCTGGCCCGAAGATGTCGCCGATGAGGAACTGCCGCAATTCACCTCACGGTATCTGCTGCTGGCCTGGCTGCTCAGCCTGCTGCAAGCGATGCCCGCCGACGTCGTCTTGACGTTGGACCTCTCGCAAACTCACGCCTGGCACGCCCATTTTTCCTCCGAGTTTGGCGACGACGACGTTGCCGCGCCGGCAACGGCGATCACTCCGCAGGATGTAGAGTTGCTTGCGGCCGCGTCGGGCTGGCGTCTGGAGCGGCAAGCGCAGTGCTGGTCGCTGCACCTGCCCGCCCCCACCCCAGACAAGTGAGCGGACCCCATGATTTCACCCGTCCATCAGGTCCTTAGAGAAGGCACGCGCGAGCAGCACGAAACGCTGGACCAGGGCCTGGCCCTGACCGGCGGCGACATTGATCGCGGTGACTATCTGAACTACCTGCGCGCCCTGCTGGGCTGGCTGGAACCGCTGGAGCAACAGCTCTGGCGGCTGGACTGGCCGGGCAGCCTGCAAGCGCCGGTGCGCGCGGGCAAAAGCGATTGGCTGCGCGCCGACCTGGCCGATGCCGGTGACTTGAGCCCCGTGCCGCAATGCACCGACGCGCCACAGCTGCACACGGCCGACGCGTACGCATTGGGCGTGGCGTATGTGGTCGAAGGTTCGCAATTGGGCGGCCGTTTTCTGGCCAAGCATCTGGCGGACGTTACCCCCGCTTTGCCGCTGCGCTATTTGCGCGGTTACGGCGAACAGGTCGGGCCGATGTGGAAAGTATTTCTACAATTTCTGGACAGCGAAGCCGGCGCCCGGGGACGCGAAGCGCACGCGCTGCATGGCGCGCGCGACGCGTTCGACAGCCTGACGATCTGGCTGCGCAGCCAGCGCGCGCTACGGGCCTGAAAGCCCGTAACGCGGTGGCGTTGTCGTGTCGTGATCTGGCGTGACGCGCTACAGCTTTTCGGTTTCGCCTGACTTGGGCTGCCACTTCATCAGGCGCTTTTCACCAATGCCGACGATGTAGTCCAACACCAGCGCAAACGCCGTCAGCACGACGATGCCCGCGAACACCGTGTTCACGTCGAACGTGCCTTCCGCTTGCAGGATCAGGTAGCCCACGCCGCTTGCCGAACCCAGGTATTCGCCCACCACCGCCCCCACGAAGGCCAGGCCCACGGACGTGTGCAAGCTGGAAAACACCCAGCTGGTGGCCGACGGCAGGTACACGTGGCGCAGCAATTGGCGCTTGCGTGCGCCCAGCATGCGAGCGTTATCCAGCAAGGTCGGGCTGACTTCGCGCACGCCCTGGTAGACGTTGAAGAACACGATGAAGAACACCAGCGTGACTGCCAGCGCCACCTTCGACCAGATACCCAACCCGAACCACATGCCGAAAATAGGCGCGAGAATCACGCGCGGCATCGAGTTGGCGGCTTTGATGTAGGGGTCGAGAATGGCGCTTGCTCGGGGCGACAAGCCCAGCCACAAGCCGAAGCCCAGGCCGGCGATGGTGCCGATGAAGAACGCCAGCACGGTTTCGGTCAGCGTCACCCACAAGTGCGTGTAGATGTCGGCGTTGGTGACGAACCAGGCCCAGATGCGGCCCCAGACCTTCAGCGGTTCACCGAAGAAGAACGCCACTTTGGAATCACGCGATGCGAAATGCCAGACGCCCAGGATGACAACCAAGAGCAGCAGTTGCCAGAAGCGCAGGCTGGCGGAACCGGATTTGAATGACTTCGACATACCTCAGGCTCGCTTCTGTTGGGCATAGCCCTTGAGCACTTCTTCGCGCAGCACGGCCCAGATGGCGGAGTGCAGCTCGACGAAACGCGGATGGGCGCGCACTTCAGCCACGTCGCGCGGACGCGGCAGGTCGATTGTGAATTCGCCGATCGGATGCGTGCCAGGCCCGGCCGACAGCACGATCACGCGGTCGCTCATGGCGATGGCTTCGTCCAGGTCGTGCGTGATGAAGAGCACAGCCTTGCGCTTGGCCATCCACAATTCCAGGACCTCGTTTTCCATCAGCTGGCGCGTCTGGATGTCGAGCGCCGAGAACGGCTCGTCCATCAGGATGATGTCCGGATCGCGGATCAGCGTCTGCGCCAGCATGGCGCGCTTGCGCATGCCGCCCGACATCTGGTGCGGATAACGTTGCTCGAACCCGCCCAGGCCGACCCGACGCATCCACTCGCGGCCACGCTCCAGCGCTTCCGGCCGCGCCACGCCTGCGAATTCCAGGCCGGCCACCACGTTGTCCAGCGCGCTGCGCCAGGGCAAGAGCGCCTCGCCCTGGAACATGTAACCCGCGCGGGAATTGATGCCGGACAACGGTTGCCCGAACACCTTCACCTGGCCCGAGGACGGCGCCAGCAAACCGGCGCCCACGTTGAGCAGCGTGGACTTGCCGCAACCGGTCGGGCCCACCACCGACACGAACTCCCCTGGCGCAATGGCCAGGGTCGTGTCGCTGACAGCGGTGTAGCGCTGCGACCGGTCGTCACGCGAAACAAAGGTGCAACTGATATTTTCCAGCGACAGTGCGGCTTCAGCCATTGGCATACTTCTCGTTGGCGCGGCGCGCGAAATCGTTGGTCCAGACCTTGGACGGATCGATCTTCGCGCCGTCGAAGTCCGCCTGGTAGGCGGCCAGCGCCTTCAGCGCGGTGGCGGCGCCGTCTTCGGGGATCATGCCGTCGGGCGACAGGCCTTCCAGGCTCTTGGCGATGGCGGCCTTGTACACGGCCGGGTCGCCCAGCAGATAGGTTTCCGGCACGATCTTGGCTATCTCGTCGGGGCCGGCCTTCTGAATCCACTTGTCGGCGCGCACCAGCGCGTTGGTCAGCGCCTGGGTGGTGTTCGGATTGGCGTCGATGAAGGCTTGCGGCGCGTACAGGCAGCCGGCGGGCATGTTGCCGCCAAAGATGTCCTGCGTGTCTTTCAGCGTGCGCGTGTCGACAATGATCTGGATGTCGCCCGGCATTTCCAACATCGACACCACGGGGTCAGTGTTGGAGATGGCGTCGATCTGGCCGCTGCGCAATGCCGTGACGGCGCCTGCGCCGGCGCCCACGCCGATGATGGACACGTCCGACGCCTTCAGGCCGTGCTTGGCCAGGAAGAAGCTCACCACCATGTTGGTGGACGAGCCCGGCGCGGTCACGCCGATCTTCTTGCCTTTGAGGTCGGCCGGGCCCTTGTAGTTGGGCAGGTTCTTCTTGGACACGCCCACGCCGATCATCGGCGCGCGGCCTTGCAATACAAAGGCGCGGTAGGCCTGGCCCTTGGACTGCATGGACAGCGTGTGTTCGAATGCGCCCGAGACCACGTCGGCGCTGCCGCCCACGACCGCCTGCAAGGCCTTCGAACCCCCGGCGAAGTCAGCAATGCTGACCTCCAGGCCTTCGTCCTTGAAGTAGCCGCGCGCTTCTGCGATGGACAGCGGAAGGTAATAGATCAGGGGCTTGCCGCCCACGGCGATCTGGACCTTGGTCTTTTCAAGTTTCTGTGCGCGCACGATGGCGGGCGCCATGCCCATGACGCCGGCAGCGCCAGCCATCTTGAGCAAGTCACGGCGAGTAACTGACATATGGTTGTCTCCTAATTGTCGGGTTTACCGATAGCGCCGGTCTTCGCCAGCTCATCAATAGCCGCTGAATCATACCCCAGCGATTTCAGGACTTCCTCGGTATGTTCCCCTAAAGCCGGCCCCACCCAGCGCGTCTGGCCAGGGGTCTCGGACAGCTTCGGAACCACGCCCGGAAGCTTGACCGGACGGCCATCGGCGAAGTGATGTTGTTCGATCATGCGGCGCGCCAGGAACTGCGGATCGTTGAACATGTCGGCCACGCTGTAGATCTTGCCGACGGGCACATCCGCCGCCTTCAGCACGCCCAACGCGTCCTCGATGCCACGGCCGCCGCACCATTGCTGGATGGCGCCGTCGATCTTTTCGACCCGGCGGGCGCGGCCATCGTTGCGCACCAGCTCTGGGTCTTCGGCCAGGTCGTCGCGGCCGATGGCGCGCATCAGGCGGTGGAAGATGGCGTCGCCATTGCCGGCGATGACGATGTTCTGGCCATCGCGGGTGGTGTACGTGTTGGAGGGCACGATGCCCGGCAGCGCGCCGCCGGTGCGTTCGCGCACCACGCCGGCCACGTCGTATTCGGGCACCAGGCTTTCCATCATATTGAAGACGGCTTCGTACAGCGCCACGTCAACCATCTGGCCTTGGCCCGCGGTGCATTCGGCGCCCGACTTGCCATTCCAGCGGCCGCCCGTGGCGTCGCGGTGGCGCAGCGCCATCATCGCGCCGATCACGCCGTGCAGCGCGGCAATGGAATCACCAATGGAGATGCCGACCCGCAGCGGCGGCCGGTCGGGGTGGCCCGACACATAACGCAGGCCACCCATCGATTCACCAATGGCGCCAAAGCCCGGCTGGTCTTTCATGGGGCCGGTCTGGCCGTAGCCCGACAGCCGCACCATGATCAGCGCGGGGTTGATGGCGCGCAGCTGCTCATAGCCCAAGCCCCACTTTTCCAGCACACCGGGCCGGTAGTTTTCAACCACGACGTCGGCGTCCAGCGCCAGCTTGCGGGCGATTTCCTGAGCGCGCGGGTCTTTCAGATTGAGGGCGATGGATTGCTTGTTGCGCGCCTGTACCGTCCACCAGAGCGAATTGCCCTCGTGCAGGTGGCGCCAGCTGCGGATGGGATCGCCGCCGCCCGTGCCATCAGGGCCGTGCGGGGTTTCCACTTTGATGACATCGGCGCCGAATTCGCCGAAGATGCGCGCGGCGAACGGGCCGGCGATGAGCGTGCCGAGTTCCAGGACCTTGAGTCCGGTCAGCGCTGACATGGTTTGTCTACCTCACAGTTTGCCGCCCCGGTACGTTGCCGGTGGGCTTTTTGATGTTGCGAGCCCTGCCTTGATTACGTCGTCTTACGCTCCATCAGCGCCCAGGCGATCGTGCCGGCGTCCACATATTCCAGCTCGCTGCCGGCCGGCACGCCACGCGCCAGACGCGTCACGCGCAAGCCGCGTTCGCCCAGCGCTTCACCCAGGAAGTGAGCCGTGGTTTCGCCTTCCGCCGTGAAGTTGGTGGCCAGGATGACTTCCTGAACCACGCCGTCGGTAGCGCGCTTGATGACGCGATCGAAATCCAGCTCGCGCGGGCCGATGCCTTCAAGCGGCGCGACCCGGCCCATCAGCACGTAGTACAGGCCACGGTAGCCGTGGCTGGACTCGATCATGTTCTGATCGGCGGGCGTTTCAACGATGCACAAGAGCGAGGGGTCGCGCTTGGTATTGGCGCAAGTTCCGCAGACTTCGTCTTCCGAAAAGCTGTTGCAGCGGGCGCAGTGCTTCAGATCGCGCACAGCGCCGGCCAACGCCTGCCCCAGCATGTCCGCGCCTTGCGGGTCATGCTGCAGCAGGTGATACGCCATGCGCCTGGCGGATCGAACGCCCACGCCGGGCAGGCGCCGCAGCGCCTCGATCAGCGACACCAGCGGTTCGGGTTCAGGCAGTAAGGGGTCCATTGCGGCCTAGGGCGGCGTCGATCAGAACGGCAGCTTCATGCCCGGGGGCAGCGGCATGCCGGCGGTGACGCCCGCCATCTTTTCTTGCGACGTGGTTTCGGCCTTGCGCAGCGCGTCGTTGAACGCAGCGGCGACCAGGTCTTCCAGCATGTCTTTGTCATCGCCCAGCAGCGACGGGTCGATCACGACGCGCTTGACGTCGTGGCGGCAGGTCATGGTGACCTTGACCAGGCCGCCGCCCGAGGCGCCTTCGACCAGGATTTCGGCCAGCGCGTCTTGCGCCTTCTTCATGTTTTCCTGCATCTGCTGCGCCTGGCGCATCAGGCCGGCCAGTTGTCCTTTCATCATGATGGATGTTCCTTGAACGAGGGGAATAAGAGGGGCCGCCGCCTCAGGCAGCGGCCGGGGGATCAACGTGGCGGATGGAGTCGGGGACGACATGGGCCCCGAAATCGGCCAGCAACGCTTGCACAAAAGGATCAACGGCCACCGCATCTTCGGCGGCCTGCTGGCGCGCAGCGCGTTCGGCTTTCGCCACGGCATGCGCCGTGTCGTCGCCGGTGACGCCAACTCGCACGTCCAGCCGGATGCCCTGACCGAAATGTTCGCACAAGACGGTTTGCAGGCGAACCCGGCTTTCGCTTTCGGCCAGGGTTTTCACAGCCACGCGCAGGATGATCGCGTCACCTTGCACGCCAGCCCATTCGCTTTGCCGCGCGAGTTCAGCGGCCAGGCCGGTGACGGGCAGGGTCGCGGCCAACTCGGGCCAGCCGGCTTGCGTCATGTCCGTGACACGGGCGCGCGAGCCGCGCTTGCGCGTCGGGGCTGCGCCTTCGCGGCGGACGGCGGCCACAGGCGGCGCGACAGAAGGCGCGCTGGCCAGCGTTTCAAAATCATCGTCGTCCGGGTCGGATGTGAAGCCGCTTTCCGGAACGAAACCGCCTTCGGCTTCGAAGGGGATTTCTTCGTCGACCCAGGAAGGCGGGCCGTCGCCGTCGGCGTCTGCCGGCGCTGTCGCCAACACCGCCGCGACAGCAGGCGTGACCGCCAGCGCGGCGGAGCCTGCGGCTTTGGCGGTGGTGACGTCGGGCGTTGCGGGGGATGCGGGCGCGGCTTGGACGGAGCCAGGCGTCGCTGCGGGGGATGCTGATGCAGCGGCGGCCGGCGTATCCGCGGGCAAGTCTTCCCAAGGCGGCACGCTGTCGGCGGTTGCGGTGGGCTGGGCTGCGGTCGCGGCGGGCTGGGCTGCGTTTGCGGCGGGCTGGGCTGCGGTCGCGGCGGGCTGGGCTGCGGTCGCGGCGGGCTCGGGCTGAACGTCGGCGGAGGCCGGCGYAGCGGGAACGGCACCCACCGTGGTTGCGGTGATAGCGGGTTCAGCGGATGAGGCGGCGGGCGCTGCTACGGGTGCAATGACCGAGGTAACAGCCGACCCGACGGCCGACCCGACGGCCGGCTCGGACGCGAGCTCGGCAGCCGGAGCCGCTGCCGAGGCGACGGCGGTGTCTTGAGCGCCTGCCGAAGGTGCGCCTGCCGCAGATACGCCTGCGGCGGGTACGTTCGCAGCAACAGCAGGAGCAACGGCAGGGGCAGCGGCCGGCGCAGCGGCAGCAGTCGCCGCGACGGCCGGAGCTGCCACTGCCACCGCCGGTTCCGCCGTCTGGCGGGCAGGCGTGGCGGGCGCTTCCAGCGCGGTCTGTGGGCCGGCGTCGCCATTGAGCGACAACATGCGCAGGCAGGCCATGATGAAGCCGGCGTACTCGTCAGGCGCCAACGTCAATTCGCTGCGGCTATGCACCGCCACGGAATAGAACAGTTGCACGGCGTCGGGATGCAGGCTCAGCGCCAGGCGCGCAATGTCAGCCGCCAGCGGGTCTTCAGCCGGCGTGACGCCGGTGACACGCTGTTCGATCGCCACGCGCGACAACAGCACGGCCAGATCGGCCAGCGCCCCCGCGTAGGACAACCCGCGCGTGGACAATTCGTCGGCCACGGCCAGCACGCTTTTCGCGTCGCCCGCGGACAAGGCATCCAGCAGGCGCACCAGATGGCGCTGATCAATCGTGCCGAGCATGCCGCGCACGGCGTCCTCGGTCATGTTGCCAGCGCTATAGGCGATGGCCTGATCGGTCAGGGAGAGCGCATCGCGCATGGACCCTTGAGCCGCCTGGCCAATCAAGCGCAGGGCCGGCACTTCAAAAGGGACGGCTTCCTGGCCCAGCACCGCTTGCAGGTGACCAACAATGGAGTCGGCCGGCATCTGCTTCAAATTGAATTGCAGGCAACGCGACAACACCGTCACCGGAATCTTTTGCGGATCGGTGGTGGCCAGGATGAATTTGACGTGAGGGGGCGGCTCTTCCAGCGTCTTCAACATGGCGTTGAAAGCGTGGCCGGTCAGCATGTGAACTTCGTCGATCATGTAGACCTTGAAGCGCCCCGCGCCCGGCGCGTACACCGCCTGTTCGAGCAACTGCGTCATTTCTTCGACGCCGCGGTTCGAGGCCGCATCCAGTTCCAGGTAGTCGACAAAGCGCCCGGCGTCGATTTCCGTACAAGCGCGGCAGACGCCGCAAGGCTTGGACGTGATGCCGATTTCACAGTTGAGCGACTTGGCCAGGATGCGGGAAAGCGTGGTCTTGCCCACGCCCCGGGTGCCGGTGAACAACCAGGCATGGTGCAGGCGTTGGGTGTCGAGCGCGTGAGTCAGCGCGCGCACCACGTGATCCTGTCCCACAAGGGTATCGAACGATCTCGGCCGCCACTTGCGGGCCAGTACCAGATAAGTCATGGCTGGATTGTAGAGCCTGTTTCGCGTGCTGGCTGAAATGCAAAGGGGACGGGCTTATTCCCGCGGAACGAATCCCTGGAAAATAACCCCGTCCCCCTTGAAAGCGAAGGGCCATGAACTGAATTCATGACCCTTTGCTTTGAAGAATCCGGTTGGCGAGCCTTACTCCGGCACTGACCCTAAACGACTATGGCTGCTTCGTTCCCGACCTGACCAGGTTCACCGTCGAACCATGCGAAGGGGCCCGCCAGCCGGAATTCTAGCAGAGCTGCGCGATGCTTGCTTGCCAGCCTTCCGGCAGGCGGGCCCCAAGGGGCGGTATGTTGCCCCCTCCCCGGCCCTCCCCCCGAGGGGGAGGGGGTGATGGCTTTGCTTCGCTTGCCATTTTTGGCTCGCTTCGCTTTGCCTTGCTTTCTCGCCGCTTTGTGCTTCGCTTTGGCTTGCTTTCTCGCCGCTTTGTGCTTCGCTTTGGCTTGCTTTCTCGCCGCTTTGTGCTTTGCTCTGGCTTGCTCTCTCGCCGCTTTGTGCTTTGCTCTGGCTTGCTCTCTCGCCGCTTTGTGCTTCGCTTTGGCTTGCTCTCTCGCCGCTTTGTGCTTCGTGGGGTGGGAGGGGCGGTGAAATCTTCACGCCCATGCGGGCGTTCATCGCGCTTAATCCGTCTTGCGTCAGTGCTTGATATCGACGCCTTACCCTTCGATCGACACGGCCCGCCTTTGCGCTATGGCTGAAGGTCAATCCATGCCTTGGCTCGGGGGAAATAGAGGGCGGCTTTGGCTTTGCGGCCGTCTAGCGATGTCACTTGCGTGCAGTACCGCAGCAACTGGTCTCCATGACGCTGGCGCATTMTTGCCGCGAACGCAGCCGGGGTTTCGCCTGGGTGCGGGCGGCCGGTTTTGTAGTCGACGATCAGCCAGCCGTCTTCGGTGCTCAGCGCCAAGTCGATGACCGATACCTTGCCGGCGGCGTCAATGAGCGGCCATTCGCGGCGGGCGCCGGATTGGGATAGCAGCCACAAGCCGCGATCATCCGCCAAGGTGGCTTGCAGGGTTTCGAGTACGGCTTCGGCGGCGGCGTCGGCTTGGCTGGCGGGGATGCCGGCGCGGGTCAGTTGGCGGCGCATGGCGGGCAGGCGTTCGGCCAGGGCGTCGGCGGGCCAGGTGTGGACGCCGTCTTGGCCGATGCGGGCCAGCCAGGCGTGCGCCAGCGTGCCGATGGCGGCGTCGTAGCCGGCTTCGAGTTGCCAGGCGGGATGCTCGCCGCCGTCGCCCCACGCGCCGCGTTCGGCGGCGCCGAAACCGGGGCTGACGGTGATGGTCGACAGGCGCGCCAGTTGCGCCAAGCCGTCGCTGGCCACGCGCCGCAAGGGTTCACCTTGCCATTCAGGGCCGTCAATGGCGTCGGGTTCGGCCTCGCCTTCCAGCGCGGGCGGCACGGGCGTGATCAGGCACGGCCACAAGCGTCCCAGCAGGCTGGCCGATGGCGGCGTCTTGACCTGACCGCTGGCCTCGTCAACCGACACGTGGCCCACCAGATGCAGGCGTTTGCGCGCACGGGTGGCCGCTACGTACAGCAGGCGGTCAATTTCGTACGACGCCCGGCGCGCTTCGCGGGCGCCCAGATAGCGCGACACCGGGTCGGCTTCGGTTTCCGCGCGCGGCTTGACCGGGCCGAACAGCACGCGGCCGCCGCTTTGCTCGAAACGCACCAGCGGCGCCTGGTCACCCCGGGGCGCGCGATGCAGGCCATACAAGATGACCGTTTCAAATTGCAAGCCCTTGGACTTGTGCATGGTCATGATTTCGACCGCGCCTTCGTCTTCGTCCGCAGCATCCGGAGACGCGAACAGGCGCGAGATGCCCGCGTCCAGCGCGGCCGGGTCGATGCCGCCGTGCGGCGCCAGACGCTCAACCAGTTGGAACAGGCTTTCGGCATCGTTCGCCACCGACAGGCCGGCATACAACGCGGGGCCGCCCAAGCGCCGCCATAGCGACTCCACCCACGCTGCGAAAGGCATCGCGCCCGAGGCGTTGCGCTTGTCCAGCAAAATGGCCGCGACATGGCGCAGGCGTTCGAACTCGTCGGCGCTCAAGAGGGCTTGCGCAGAAGGCGACTCGGCGGCGGCCGGCGCGGCATCATCAAACAAGGAACCTTGCGGCGCAGTGCTGGCGGCGACCGGCGCCGTTGACGACACGATGCGCAACGCGCGTTCGAGCAGCACCGGCACGGGCGTGATGTGGTCATCGCCGAACAGGCGCTGCAAGGACGTCAGCGTCAGCCCGCAATACGGCGCGCGCAAGACCGACAGCCAAGCCATGCGGTCGGCCGGATGCGACAGCGCCCGAACCAGTTGCACCAGGTCCGCCACCACCGGACGCAGCGCCAAGGGCACCAAGTCCACGGCACGGCAGCGGATGCCTTCTTGCGCCAGCCGGCGCGTCAGGTTGCCCAGGTGGCTGCGCGCGCGCACCAGCACCGCAACCGGATGCTTTGCGCCCTTGTGATCGATCAGCGCCTGGCGCACCAGCGCCACGGCGATATCTTCGGCCTGCTCTTCCGCGGGGGCCGCGCCCGCGCGTGACCACGCGGGGTGAAAGCGCACAGCCGGGTCCGGCAGCGCATCGTGAAAGGCGGTGGACGGGCTGTACGTGATCGCTCCCGCCGCAGCGTCGCTGCGCTTGGGCAGCAGGCCCGCGAACGATTGGTTCACCCAGTCCACGATGCCCGCCTGCGAGCGGAAGTTGTCGGTCAGGTTCAGGAAGTCGGGCGTCAACTCGCCCACGCCGATGTCGGCCACTTCCAGGAACAGCCCCACCTCGGCTTTGCGGAAGCGGTAGATGGATTGCATCGGGTCGCCCACCAGGAACAGGCTGCGGCCGTCGCCCGCCTGCCAGCCCGACGTCAGCGTACGCAGCAAGTCCAGCTGCGTCTGGCTGGTGTCCTGGAATTCGTCGATCAGCAGATGGCGGATGGATGCGTCCAGCTTCAGCAGCAGTTCGCCCGGGTCATCGGCGCTGCCCAATGCGGCGGCCGCGCGCTGCGCGATTTCAATGAAGTCGACCTCGCCGGTATCAGCGAAGCGCAGACGCAACTGGGCCACGGCCAGCGCCAAGGTCATGAGCTGCGCGCCCAGCACTTCCCATTGCGCATCGGTGAAATGCGGGTCGGGGATATCGCGCACGGCGTTCAGGCGGCGCACCCAAGGCGCTTGCGCGTCGGCGGCTTCCAGCCACGCCACAAAGGGTTCCTTGTGCGCGCACTTGGCCGGAAAGCCCAGGTTCTTGTTGACCGTCTTGCGCAAGGTGCCCGTGCCGGTCAGCAGCAGATGCGCCACGGCGCGCCACTGGTCCAGCACGTCAGCGTCAGGCGGCAGTTCGTCCGTCCAGTCCAGCAGCGCCAGCAGCTTGTTGTCATCTTCGCCGTCCTGCAATTGCGCTGCGGCAAGACGAGCGGGGCCGCACAGCGCTTCGGCCCAGCCATACGGCATGGCGTCGCAAAGCGCGTCCAGGTCTTCGCCGATGGCTTCAGCCAGCATGGCTTCCATGCCCGCGCGATCAGAACCGTGGCGCAACAGCGGCAGCCATTGGTCGCGCTGGCCGAGCATGTCGGCAATGGCGTCCTTGGCTGCCTGCACGTCTACGTCCAGATGCTGGAGCAGGATGCGCACGGCTTCGTAATCGTCGGCCAGATCCAGCGTGGCGCGCGCGGCGGCTTCATAGTGCGCGCGCGCATCGTCGGTAATCTCGGGCATGCCGCCCAGTTCAGACAGCCAGGGCATGCTGCGCACCAGCCCCGCGCAGAACGAATCGATGGTGCGAATCGCCAAACGCGCCGGGTGGTCCAGCAGGTGCCAGCCCTGCGCCTCGTTGCGCGCCAACGCAGCGCGCGCAAGCTCCCAGCTGCGGCGTTCGTGCATGGCTTCGGGCGGCGTGTCCAGCCCGCGGCGCAGTTTGCTCAGCACGCGCGCATGCATTTCGGACGCGGCCTTGCGGGTGAACGTGATGGCGACGATTTCTTCGGGCCGGTTCACGGTAGCCAGCAGCGCCAGAATGCGGTCGGTCAGCAGCTCGGTCTTGCCGGAGCCGGCCGGCGCTTGCACGAGAAACGAGCGGGTCGGGTCCAGCGCGTCGGTGCGTGCGGCGTGATCCTGTGGCAGGCGTTCAATGTCGGCCATGGCTTAGGCGTCCTCGTCGTCAAGATGCAAACGCAAGAACGGCAATGCATCGCAGTATTTCAAATCGTCGCGGCGGTAGGCCACATTGGCCGCCACCCCCGCCACGTACTCATCGGCCAGGGCCTCGATGGCCACGCGCCAGCGTTGCCGGATGTCTGGCCAGGACAGGCCATCGAAATACTTGCTGTCGCTGGCGAGGGTGACGCCCGGCACGCCCAAGTCTTCGTCGGCCAGGCCTTGCGCAGCGACTTGCCGCGCGTGAATCTGCGCCAGCACCAGGCCGGCCACCTCGCCGCCCGCGGCGTCCGCCAACACCGACGCATAGAACGGCAACTGCACGTTCACCGGACGGCTGCGCGACCAATCAGGTTCGGGCTTGGCGGCGGCCACGCCCGTTTTGTAGTCAACGATGACGTTGCGCCCGTCGGCCAAGCTATCGATACGGTCAAGCCGCAGCTTCAGGTTCAGCGCGCCGCGCTGCCACTGATGATTCTTTTCGACCTGGGCAACGGCGAAGGGCAGGCGCTGCGCCTCCATGTCGAGCCACGACGCCAGCACGGCACGCGCCCGCTGGCATTCCAACGCCTTCAACGCGGGTGCGTAATCTTTGAGTTCTTCGTCCGCGGCTTGCGCCACGGCCTGCTCCAGCAAAGCGGGCAAACGGCCCGTGGCCATGACCTCGTGCAGCGTTTCCTGATCGGGCATCATGCCCCACACCAGCTCCAACGCTTTATGCAGGAACTGGCCGCGCACGTTCACCGTGGCGCTGTCCGCATACGGCGCAAGCTCGCGTCCGCCCAAGCGGTGCCGCACGAATGCCCACAAGGGATTGCGCGCCTGCGTGTCCAGCACGTCCAGGCCGCCGCCCCCACGATTGCCCGGCGCAAGCGGCGGGCCTTGGTTGTCTTCCAAAGATTCTTGCGGCAAGGCGGCAGCAAGCTCGGCTGCGGCCGGCGTGAAGTCTGTTAGCACGGCAGCCGCGATCAACGGTGACGGGCGCAGTTCGCGCTCGCCATCCATATGGGCATGGCTGACGATGATGTCGGGCGCGCAACGGCACAGCGCGGCATACATGCCTTCGGCCCATTCGCGTTCGCGTTCGGGCGTTGCGCGCGGGGCCTTGGCCAGACGCAGCACCGCCAGCGGCAACAGCGGATTCGGCTTGGGGGACGCGGGCAAAACGTCGTCCGTCAGGCCCAGCATCCACACGCCATCCCAAGAACCGCCTTCGGCTTCCAGCAGACCCAGCACGTCCAGCCGCGCCAAGGGGTCGCGTTGCGGCTGGAACGAGGCCGACCGCGCCACGCTTTGCAGCAGGTTCACTGCGGCCACGCCGCCCAACCGGCCGGCCGCAGGCGCCAGCGCCGAAAAGCTGCCCAGCGCGTCGCCCAATGCGCCCATGACTTGGTAGCCCACGCTGTCCAGCACGCCTTCGCCGGGGAAACCCAGCGCCATCAGCGCGGCCTTCATGCGCAACATCCAGACGTCGCAGGTGGCTTGGCGGCCGCCTTGCGTCCAGATTTCCATGGCCTGGTTCCAGGCCTGCGCCAACGCTGGCGTGTCGGCCAGCAACTTCTTCCATGCTTGCGGGCCAACATGCTGCACGGCCTGACGGCGCCAGCGCGCGTCGATAGCCGCCAACCGCGCGCGGTCGCGCACGTCGCTAGCGCAATGGCCAGCCAGTAGCGCCGCACCCAGCACGTCCACGCCGCAGCCTTTGCCATCAGCGCATTCAGCCAGCGCCCGCAGCCACGCCAGCGCGGCGCGCGCCATCGGCCATTCATTCAGCGGGCGGCCCACGGCCACGTTAAAGGCATACGCCGGCGCGCCATCGCGGCCTGCCAACGCCTGACTCAACACGCGCCGCGCGAAGGGTGATTCAGCTTCCAGTTGCGGCGACACGATGGCGTAGCGGCCATGCGGATACGCCTTCAATTGGCTGGCCGCCCACGCCGCCGCGGCGCGCCATTCCGCGCCCTGGTCTGCGGCCTCGAACCGCCGCGCCACGGTTTCCACCCGCTGGGCATCGCGCCATTGCGCAACCGCAGTGCCTTGCGCTTCAAAGGCGTGCAGCAGGCGCTGAAAACGCGGCGACACATCCGTGAAACCAGCCAGCACGAGTTGCGCGGGCGTGGCCAGCCGGCCATCTTCCAGCGCGCGCAACACGCGCGCATAGCCCTGGTTCGCATCTTCGGCATCAATGCTGGCCAGCGTTTCGCGATAGCGCTCGCGCCAGCGGGCAAAGCCGCGGTATTCGTCCGTGTCCGCGCCAGACGGCACGTGCAAATTCCATTCGTCCATCAACAGGTCGGCGTCCATGGACAGCCGCGCCGCCTGGCTGGCGTCCAGCAGCACGCGTTCGGCTTCTTCGGCGCGGATGGCTTGCGTCCACACCAATTGCGTGGCGAAACTGTCCAGCCGGTAGGCGGGAACGTCGTCGTCGGTTTCAAACGCCAGTTCGTTGGCGGACTCCGCCAGCCACGCCGACAGCGGCAGAATGCGCGGCAGTTCGCTGACCTGGCGTTCCTGGCGCAGCAGCCCCGCCAGTTCCAGCGTGAGCCGGCGCGACAGGCGGTTGTTTACCGTCAGCACCAGCGTGTCTGCGGCGGGCATGGCGCCGATGGCGGGCAACGACAAAGAGGGATAGGAAAACGATGCGTCCTGCATGGGCATCCAAAAATCGCGCGCGGGTGGCGGGCGGGGAAAAAAATCGCGCGCGGGGTGGCGGCGGGGAAAACGAAAAACGACGGAGAAAACTCCGTCGTAGGATACCGCGAGCCGAGGCGGGATAAAACGCTGAAAAACCAGCTAGAAGCCGCAGAGCGCCGCCAGGTTTTCCCAATGGATCTGCATCTGGGGCGTGGTGTAACCCCAGAACGCCAAGCCCAGCACGGCGGCCAGCGCCAGCATGCCCACGGCGCGCCAGCCGCGGTGGCGTCGAACGGTGGAAGGGGGCGCTGACATTATTGATCGCTCTCCGTGTGACATTTTTGGCGCATTCGTAGTCGGGTTCACATCAAGACAAGGTCGGGGCAAAGTCAGGACAACGGCAGGGCACGTCAAAGCAACGTCAAGCCGACGCCGGCCGGGGTTCAACCGGCGTCACCGGCTGTTCGCGCACCGGCAGGCACAGCAGCGCAGCGATGACGGCAAGCGCCACGCCCAGCCACCAGACCATGTCGTAATTGCCCGTCTTGGCGTAGGCATAGCCGCCCAGCCAGACGCCGGTGAAGCTGCCCAGCTGATGGCCCAGGAACACAATGCCCGACAGCGTGGCCGCGTAGCGCAGGCCGTAGATCTGCCCGATCAGCCCTTGCGTCAGCGGCACCGTGCCCAGCCAGAACAGCCCCATCCACGCCGCAAACGCGTACAGCACCCAGGCCGACAATGGCATCGCCAGCAATAGCAAAATGCCGAAGGCGCGCATGAAGTAGACCAGCGCCAACAGCCGCTTCTTGCTGTGCTTGCCGCCCAGCTTGCCCGCGTAGAACGACCCCACCACGTTGAACAGCCCGATCAGCGCCACGGCGGTTGCGCCCTGCCCCGGCGTCAGGCCGCCATCGGTGACGTAGGCCGGCAAGTGCAAGGTGATGAAGGCGGTGTGGAAGCCGCAGACGAAGTAGCTCCAGAACAGAAAGTGAAACGACGGATGGCGCACCGCTTGCCGCACGGCCGAAGCCAGCGACTGTTGCGGCCCCGACTGCGCATGCGGACGGCCCCGCAGGAAGTAGGCCAGCGGCGCGGCGCAGGCCACGAACAGTGACAGCACCCACAACGCGCCCGGCCAATCCATGCCAGTGATCAGCGCCTGGCCGGTTGGCACCACGGCGAACTGGCCCAACGATCCGCCCGCGCTGGCGATGCCCATCGCGGTGCTGCGGTAGGCCGGCGGCACCGCGCGCGCCACCACCGGCAAGATCACCGGGAACGTGGTGCCCGCCTGCCCCAGCCCGACCAGCACGCCCGCAGTCAGGTACAGCGTGGTTTCGTCGGTGGCGAAGCGCGTGCCGATCATGCCCAGCATGTACAGCACCGCACCCAGCGCGATCGTGCGGCCCGAGCCGTAGCGGTCGGCCAGAATGCCCATGAAGATACAGGCCACGCCCCAGACCAGGTTCTGCAAGGCGAACGCCATGGAAAAGACGTCGCGGCCCCAGCCATGCGCCAGGCCCATCGGCTGCATGAAAAGACCAAAAGTGGCGCGCACGCCCATGGCAAGCAGCACCACCAGAGTGCCCAGGATGAGGGTGCGCGTGGAAATCGAATCGGTTTGGCTAGACATGAAACCCGTGTCTCGTTGTTGTGTGGGTCTGTGTCCCCTCCTCGGGACAGCTTTCGACATCTTATACAAATCGCCTTGGGCGAACCGGCAATAGCCATGCTGGCGCATCCCACATTTCCGACGGCGTGCGCCCCTGATCCCTAGGGCGTACCCCTACGACTAAGGTCGTGTGTCCGGCGAAGCGATGCGTCTCTATATTGGGCAGAGGCCCGCCGGGCATCACCGAGCGGGCCGCCCCGGACTTGCATGCCGTCCGGCAATAACAACAAGGAGACCCCACATGCCCTCCCCCGACACCACAGCCGCCGCCGTCCTCCGGCATCCCAAATATCAGGAATTACTGCGCCGCCGCAGCCGGACCAGCCTGCTGTTCTTCGCCATCGCCAGCGTCATCTACGCGGGCTTCATCCTGACCCTTGCATTCGACCCGGTCTTCTTCGCACGCCCCATGCCGGGCATGACGATGAGCATCGGCGTGCTGACCGGCACGCTCGTCGTGTGCAGCGCCGTGGTGCTGATCTCGGCCTACGTCCATATCTCCAACACCGTCTTCGACCCCCTGCTGGCCGCCATCATCAAGGACGTGTCATGAAAAACAAAAAACTGGGCGCCGCATTGATCTTCGTGCTGGGCTGTGCGCTGGCAGGCGCCGCGCGCGCCGCCACGAACGCGCAAACCAGCACCTCCGCCATCGTCATGTTCCTGGTGTTCATTGCGGGCACCATGGGCATCACCTACTGGGCGGCCAAGCGCACGCACACCACCTCTGACTTCTACACAGCGGGCGGCGGCTTGTCGGGCTTTCAAAACGGCCTGGCCATTGCGGGCGACTATCTTTCCGCAGCCTCGTTCCTGGGCATCGCGGGCATGGTCTATGTCAGCGGCTTTGACGGCATGATCTACGCCATCGGCTTTCTGTTCGGCTGGCCGGTCGTGATGTTCCTGATTGCCGAACGCCTGCGCAATCTGGGCCGCTACAACTTTGCGGACGTGACGTCGTTCCGGCTGGCGCAGACGCCAATGCGCGTGCTGGCCGCCAGCGCGTCGTTGCTGATCATCGCGCTCTACCTGATCGCGCAGATGGTGGGCGCGGGCAAGCTCATCGTGCTGCTGTTCGGGCTGGACTACAACATCGCCGTGCTGATCGTGGGCTCGCTGATGATGATCTACGTCGCCTTTGGCGGCATGACGGCCACGACCTGGGTGCAGATCATCAAGGCCGTGCTGATGCTGTTTGGCGCCACGCTGATGACGGTGCTGGTGATGGCCGCCTTTGAATACAGCCCCGACGCGCTGTTGGCCGAAGCCGCGCGTGTGCATCCGTCGGGCATGGAACTGTTGGCGCCGGGCGCGGAAGTCAGCAGCAATCCGCTCAATGCCTTGTCGCTGGGCATCGCGCTGGCGTTCGGCACCGCCGGGCTGCCGCACATCCTGATGCGCTTTTTCACCGTGTCCAACGCCAAGGAAGCGCGCAAGTCGGTCATCTACGCCAGTTCCTTCATCGGCTACTTCTATCTGCTCACCTTCATCATCGGCTTTGGCGCCGTGGCATTGCTGGTGCGGCATCCTGAGTATTACGTGACGGGCGCGGACGGCAGCTTCGACATGATGAAAAGCCTGATCGGCGGCACCAACATGGTGGCCGTGCATCTGGCCAACGCCGTGGGCGGCAACCTGTTGCTGGGCTTCCTCGCGGCCGTCACCTTCGCCACCATCGTCGCGGTGGTGGCGGGGCTGGCGCTGGCGGGCGCGGCGGCCATCTCGCATGACCTGTACGCCAACGTCATCGCCCGTGGCCGCGCCACCGAACACCAGCAAATGCGTATATCGCGCTTGTCCACCATCGCGCTGGGCATCCTGGCCATTCTGCTGGGCATCGTGTTCGAAAACCAGAACGTGGCCTTCATGGTGGGACTGGCCTTCGCCATTGCCGCCAGCGCCAACTTCCCCGTGCTGGTGCTGTCGATTTCATGGCGCGGCTGCACCACGCGCGGCGCCACCATCGGCGGCTTTCTTGGCTTGGCCTCGGCCACGATCTGGGTCGTGTTGAGCACGACCGTGTGGGTGGACGTGTTCGGCTTCGCCACCCCCATCACGCCGTTTCCCAACCCGGGAATCCTGTCCATCCCGCTTGCCTTCTTCTCGATCTGGCTGTTCTCCAAGCTGGACCACAGCCCACGCGCTCAGCAGGAAGCCGCGGCATTTGACGCCCTGACCGTCCGCAGCCAGACGGGCATCGGCGCCACCACCGCCGTCGCCCATTAACCCCACACAGGAGCCACCATGGAACCCATCCGCGATTTCTATCCCGTGCCTCAGGGCTTTGCCGGGCCGGACACGGTGACGCAGGATCAATACCGCGCGTGCTATGCCGCGTCGCTCGCCGATCCCGATGCCTTCTGGGCGAATGCCGCACAGCGCGTGCAGTGGTATCGCAACCCCACTCAAATTCGCGACGTCAACCTTGATGCTGACGACTTCCGCATCCGCTGGTATGCCGATGGCGAATTGAATGTCAGCGTGAATTGCCTGGATCGGCATCTGGAAAAACGCGGCGACAAGGCCGCGCTGATCTGGGAGTCTGACGACCCTGACGAGCCCGCCCAACGCATCACGTACCGCGCGCTGCACGCCAAGGTCTGCAAAATGGGCAACGCGCTGCGCCGGCTGGGCATCGGCCGGGGCGACCGCGTCACGATCTACCTGCCCATGATTGTCGAGACCGTTGCCGCGATGCTGGCCTGCGCGCGCATCGGCGCCGTGCACAACGTGGTGTTCGGCGGATTCGCGCCCGCTTCCATTGCCGACCGCGTGCGCAACTGCGGCGCCAAAGCCATCATCACCGCCGACGAAGGCCGCCGCGCGGGCCGCCCGATTCCCTTGAAGGCCAACGTGGACGCCGCGCTCGACATGCCGGGCATGGAAGGCGTGCGCACGGTGCTGGTCGTGAAGCACACGGGCGCATCCGTCCCGATGAAGGCCGAACGCGATTACTGGCTCGACCGACTGATGGACCGCGAGCCGGACGAGTGCATTCCCGAACGCATGAACGCCGAAGACCCGCTCTTCATCCTGTACACATCAGGCAGCACCGGCAAGCCCAAGGGCATGCTGCACACGACGGGCGGCTACCTGGTGTATGCGTCCTATACGCACGCCGCCATTTTCGACATCCGCGACAGCGACGTGTTCTGGTGCACGGCCGACGTGGGCTGGATCACCGGCCACAGCTATCTGGTGTATGGGCCGCTGGCCAACGGCGCCACGTCGTTGATGTTCGAAGGCGTGCCCAGCTACCCGGACGCCTCGCGCTTCTGGCAAGTGATCGACAAACATCAGGTCACCATCTTCTACACCGCCCCCACCGCCATCCGCGCGCTGATGCGCGAAGGCGCCGAGCCCGTACGGCGCACGTCGCGCGAGTCGTTGCGCTTGCTGGGCAGCGTGGGCGAACCCATCAACCCCGAAGCGTGGCGCTGGTATCACGACGTGGTGGGCGAAGGCCGCTGCCCCATCGTCGATACCTGGTGGCAGACGGAAACCGGCGGCATCCTGATTTCACCGTTGCCAGGCGCCAAGGCGTGCAAGCCGGGCGCGGCCAGCATGCCGTTCTTCGGCATCCAGCCCGAGTTGGTCGATGTGAAAACCGGCACGGTGATTCAAGGGCCGGGCGAAGGCAACCTGTTCATCCGCGGTTCGTGGCCCGGGCAGGCGCGGTCGGTGTATGGCGACGAGCAGCGCTACATCCAGGGCTGCTTCAAGGACTATCCCGGCATGTACTTCACCGGCGACAGCTGCCGCCGCGATGAAGACGGCGACTACTGGATCACCGGCCGCGTGGACGATGTGTTGAACGTCAGCGGCCACCGCATCGGCACGGCCGAATTGGAAAGCGGGCTGGTGTCGCATCCGAAGGTAGCGGAAGCGGCAGTCGTGGGGTTCGCGCACGACATCAAGGGCCAGGGCATCTACGTGTATGTCACGTTGAAAACCGGCACGTCGCAGTCTGACAGCTTGCGCCAGGAACTGGTGGCGCACGTGCGCCGCGAGATCGGGCCCATCGCCACGCCCGACCATCTGCAATGGGCGCCCAGCCTGCCCAAGACGCGCTCGGGCAAGATCATGCGGCGCATTCTGCGCAAGATCGCCGAGAACACCATCGACGACTTGGGCGACATCACGACGCTGGCTGATCCGTCCGTCGTGCAAGCGCTGGTGCGCGAACGGCGTGTGGCATGATCGCCCGATGCCTGTTCTGCTTATTGCCGACGATCACCCGCTGTTCCGCGACGCCCTGCGAGGGGTGATTGATCGGGTGATGCCCGGCGCCGTCATCCATGAAGCCGACCAGATCAGCGCGCTTTACGATCTGGTCGACTCCTGCCCCGATGCCGACCTGCTGCTGCTGGATCTGGACATGCCCGGGTCGTCCGGCCTGGGCCCGCTGATTCATCTGCGCGGCCAGCAGCCGCAACTGCCGATCGTCATCGTATCGGCGCATGAAGATCCGCTCTTGATACGCCGGGCGCTGGCGCATGGCGTGATGGGCTTCATCCCGAAATCTTCCGATGCCGATACCTTGGGCACGGCGCTGTTGCATGTGCTGGACGGCGGCACCTGGCAGCCCGAGACCGGCTACGGCGCCACCGGGCCAGCCCGCACAACCGCCGCGCCTTCGCCGGAAAAGTCATTGGCGGCCAGCGTGCGGGAACTGACGCCGCAGCAGTTCCGTGTGCTGCAAATGGTGGGTGCGGGCTTGTTGAACAAGCAGATCGCCCACGAGCTGCGCGTGTCTGAAGCCACCATCAAAGCGCACATGACTTCCATCATGCGCAAGCTCGGCGTCACCAACCGCACGCAGGCGGTGTTGATTGCGGGCCGGCTGGGCTTGAACACGTGGCGCTACGGCGCCAAGTTCTGATCGCGCAACTGCGCGGATAAAAACGCGCGCAGCGACGCCGGTTTGATCGGCTTGGCCAACACCCGGTAGCCGCGCAATCGCGCAGCGTGCTTCAAGGCGTCGCCGCCGTCGGTTGACAACAATGCGCCGCGCACGCCGGGCGTAGCCGCCCGCAAGACGTCCAGGCTGTTCAGCCCGTCCAGCCGATCACAGAGGTGATAGTCAACCAGCAGCACATCGGGTTCATGGCGCATCAGCGCCAGCGCGTCGTTCAAGTGGGTGGCACACAGCACGCTGGCCTGCCAGCGTTCCAGCAAGGCCTGCAAGCCGCTTAAATGATGGGGATCATTGTCCAGGCACAACACACGCAAGCCTTGCAAGGACGCCGGCGGCAAAGGCGTAAGCGGCATCGCTGCCCGGCCTGACCAGGGCGCAGGCACGCGCGGCACGCGAATCGAGAACACACTGCCGCGATGCATTTCAGACCGGACATCCAGCGCGTGCTCCAGCAGCATCGCAAAGCGCCGGCAGATGGACAGGCCCAGCCCAAAGCCCCGGCCGCCGCGGCTCAAGGGCTGCTCATAGCGGTGGAACTCGTCGTAGATCCAGCGCAGCTGATGCGCCGGAATGCCCGGCCCCGTGTCCCACACCTGCAACGCAACCTCACCACCCCTAGGTCTGGCGCACAGYAGGATGCGGCCGCTGTGGGTGTAGCGCAGCGCATTGGCCAGCAGGTTCTGCAACATGCGCCACAGCAGACGCGGATCGCTGCGTATATAAAGTGGGCCGCGTGCATGCAGGCGCAGTTGCAGGCCGGCGCGCAACGCCAGTTCGCCGTACTGGTCCGCCAGCTGGCGCAACATCGGTTGCACATCGAAGTCGCTGAGCGCCGGCTTGAGTGCCCCGGCATTCAAGCGGGAAATATCCAGCAGGCCGTCCAACAGTTCTTCGGCCGCGCGCAGTGACGTATTGATCCGCTCGGCCAGATGACGTTGCTCTTCGGGCTTGTCCTCGTCATGCAAGGCCGAGGCGAACAGGCGCGCGGCGTTGATGGGTTGCAGCACGTCATGGCTCACCGCCATCAGGAACTGGGTGCGCGAGCGTTGCGCAAGCTCGGCCTCGCGCTCGGTGCGTTTGAAATCCGTGATGTCGCTGTAGCTGGTGACATACCCGCCACGGGGCAAGGGCCGCCCATGCCACTCCACCACCCGGCCCGACCGCAGCGTGCGCTGGTGGCGGTAGGCAGACCCGGCCTGCATGAAAGCGATCCGCCTGCGAACCAGTCTTTCAATATCCAGCCCCGGCCCCGCGCCGAATTTGCCGCGCCGCGCGTTGAAGCGGATGACATCGGCCACGGGACGCCCCACCCGCAGCAGCCCCTCGGGGTAATCGAAGAAGCGCTGGTATTGCCGGTTCCATGCCACCAGCCGCATCTTTGCATCGACCACGCTGACGCCTTGCTCCAGATGTTCCAGCGCGGCCAGCACATCGGGCGCCCGGCCGCCTGCGCGCAGGCTGGGCGCCAGCCGGACAGCGGCCAGCCCCAGCGCGGCGAAGGTCAACAAGGCAAGCGCAAGCCAGCCCAGCATCATGGCGCGTGTCTCCTGCGTTCAGGGAGGGTGCCGCGGGCGGTTCGTTTTTCTGATCGTGGGCCGGCGGCGCTGCGGGCATTATGCCGTCGGCACGGCCACGCGGACGGCCTTCGCCCAATTTTCAGACTGGTCCTAAATTTGGCGCAGGAATCGTGCCCTGATTTGGGGCTTGCTGCGGCTGCTGATAGACTTGCGTCCTGCTCAGACTGCCGCGCCCGCAGTGATAAACTCTGGCCCGGAAGATTCTCTGCAATATCAAAACGTTAGTGTCGTTTTGACTGTCTCGCCGTAGTTAAATGGATATAACCGGCCCCTCCTAAGGGTCAATTGGTGGTTCGATTCCACCCGGCGAGGCCATCCCCCGGCCTCGATCCCGACGCCTGCCCCCCCAAAATTTTCCGCACGTTCAGCCAGATGAGGGTTAATCCGGGCTACGCTCACGCGCCTTGCGCCGTTAGCTTCTCATGTCGCGCCTTGTGACGAATTGAAGCGACGTCAATACGTCACCGATATTTTTTTCAGTCATCATTGCGAATCGCCTTGCGTACAACTTAATGTGCTGTTTAAATTCGACGCGTAAGCCCCTAATTCATCTGGACTTTTCCTGAACCGACGTCCCGCCGGCTTAAGAAATACTTCTTCACAGACTGACAAGCCTGCTCAAACCATGGCATTTTCCTGGAAACGTGCAATTGCGAACGCGGTAGCGCCGGCGGCGCTGGCGCTGTGCGCGCTCCTGCCCCCTGCCGCGCAAGCCGCAAAGAATTCCGACCCTTGCAAGACGAACGCCAAATCGGCGGCCTGCAAGGCGCAACAAGCCAAGAAAGCTCCCGCTCCGAAAGCCGCCTCTGGCAAGAGCTCGGCCGGCAAACAAGCCGCCCCTGCCGCCAAAAAGGCCGCCCCGCCCAAGTCTTCGTCCACCGCCAAGAAGGCGGCCCCGCCCAAGGGCGGCAAGCAAGCGGCCGGCAAGGCCACGCCCCCCAAGAAGACGGCCGCAGCCTCGGGCAAGAACGGCAAACCGAATAAACCCGCCGCCGGCCGTGGCCGCTCGGGCGCAGCCGCGTCCGCCGCGATGCCGCCGCCCGCGGCATCGGTGCGCGCCGAAGCCGCCGCGCTGCGTTCCAGCACCGCCTATGTGCAAGACCTGGAAACGTCGACCGTCCTGTTCGCCAAGAATGAAAACGTCGTGCGCCCCATCGCTTCGATCTCGAAGCTGATGACCGCGGTGGTTGTGGTCGACGCCAACCTGCCGATGGATGAAATGCTTGAAATCACCGACGACGATGTCGATGGTCTGAAGCACACCACCTCGCGGCTGCGCGTGGGCACGAAGCTGTCGCGCGGCGACATGCTGCATCTGGCGCTGATGTCGTCCGAGAACCGCGCCGCCAACGCGCTGGGCCGCCACTATCCGGGCGGCTTGCCCGCTTTTGTCGCGGCGATGAACGCCAAGGCGCAATCGCTGGGCATGACCAGCACGCGCTTCATTGAGCCGACCGGCCTGTCGAGCAACAACGTGTCGTCGCCGCATGATCTGGCCCGCCTGCTGCGCGCCGCCTCGCAGCGTCCGCTGATCCATCGCTACTCGACCGACACCGAGTACGACGTCGAGATCAACAACCGCACGCAGACCTTCCGCAACACTAACCTGCTGGTGCGCAAGCCCGACTGGGACATCAAGGTCTCCAAGACGGGCTACATCAACGAAGCCGGCGAATGCTTGGTGATGCTGGCCCGCATCAATGGCCGCGATCTGGCGATCGTGCTGCTGGACTCGCAAGGCAAGCTGTCGCGCATCGGGGATGCCGTACGCATCCGCCGCATTGTGCAAAACGAAGTCGCGCTGGCGTCGATTCAGCCGGGCGGTTGAACCCCGCTGCTTAACCCGGCTGTTACGCCCCCGGCGCTTCTCGCCACAAAAAAAGGCCCGATCTTCATCGGGCCTTTTTCATGCGCACGCGGGCGGACTCGAGGGCGGACTCGAACTACGCCGCCACGGGCCGCTTGCTGCGCAAGGGTTTGGCGTCATACATCGAGGCAGGCAGCCCTTCCAGCACGGCCTGCGCGTTTAGCGACCGGATCGGCACCGCCGCATCCGGCGGAATGCGCCCATCGGCCTGCAACAGCTGATAGCGCAGACAACATACCCGCAGGAAAGAGGTGAAGTTGGCGGCCTCGCCACGGTACTCGGTGAGTTCGTCGTATAGGCGTTCGATCAGCTGCGTGACGCGCATGCCGTCACGCCCGGCGATTTCTTCCAGCACCTGCCAGAACAACTGCTCCAGCCGCAAGCTGGTTGCCACGCCATGCAGGCGCAGCGAACGGGTTTCGGGCGCGTAGGACTGTTCGCTCGCGCGGATGAAGATTTCACACATGAGAGCTCCTGAAGCGGGGCCGGCGACGCGCTGGGGTGGCGCCGCTGGACAACGCGCTTGGATGGTCACGCTTGGATGGTCACTCTTGGATGGTCACTCTTGGATGGTCACTCTTGGACGTAGCGCTGAGCCGCGCGTCGCCGGTGGGTCACTGTACGACGTTTGCCGCGCAGCCTGCAAGACGCGGCGCGCCCTAGGCCGTTCGGGCCGAGCCCCGCCATTCTGCAACGACACGTTTCCTGACAGTCATCCATTCCGGCTCGGTTGATATAAATCATGGACTCGACAGTGCGAGCGTTCGAGCATAGTGAAACTGATCAGACTTCGGAGGCAGAGATGGAAAAGACCATGAAGGCCGCAGTTGCACGAGCATTTGGCAAACCCCTGGTAATCGAAGAAGTCGCAGTGCCCCGCCCCGGTCCGGGTGAACTGCTGGTGAAGATCGAAGCCTGCGGCGTGTGTCATACCGACTTGCACGCCGTCCAAGGCGACTGGCCCGTCAAACCCAATCCCCCCTTCATTCCCGGCCACGAAGGCGTGGGCCACGTTGTGGCGGTGGGCGCGGGCGTGACGCACGTCAAGGAAGGCGACCGCGTGGGCATCCCGTGGCTGTATTCCGCCTGCGGCCATTGCGAGCACTGCCTGGGCGGCTGGGAAACCCTGTGTGAACAGCAGCAGAACGCCGGCTATTCCGTCAACGGCGGCTTTGCCGAATACGCGCTGGCCGCCGCCGATTATGTGGGGCTGCTGCCGAAAAACGTGGGCTTCGTCGACATCGCCCCCGTGCTGTGCGCGGGCGTCACCGTCTACAAGGGCCTGAAGATGACGGACACCCGCCCGGGCAACTGGGTGGTGATTTCGGGGATAGGCGGGCTGGGCCATATGGCGGTGCAATACGCCAAGGCCATGGGCCTGAACGTAGCCGCCGTCGACATCGACGACACGAAGCTGGACCTGGCGCGGCGCCTGGGCGCGGAAGTCACCGTGAACGCGAAGACCACCGACCCCGCCGCGTACCTGAAGCGCGAAATTGGCGGTGCGCATGGGGCGCTGATTACGGCCGTGTCGCCCAAGGCGTTCGAACAGGCGATGGGCATGGTGCGGCGCGGCGGAACCGTGGCGCTCAATGGCCTGCCTCCCGGCGACTTCCCGCTGTCGATCTTCGACATGGTGTTGAACGGCGTTACCGTGCGCGGCTCCATCGTGGGGTCGCGGCTGGACTTGCAGGAATCGCTGCAATTTGCCGAGGAAGGCAAGGTGCACGCCACCGTCGCCACGGAACGCCTGGAGAACATCAACAGTGTGTTTGACCGCATGAAGCAAGGGCAGATCGAAGGCCGGATCGTGCTGGACTTTGCCTGAGCCGCCTTAGCGCGACCGCTGACATGCAAAGGCTCCCGGGGCGTGGGTGCCCCGGGAGCCTTATTCGCTTCCGCGAACGGGAGCGGCGCTGCGGATAGCGGATCAGCGCATCGCGCCGTCACGCAATCACCAGATCGTCGCGTCAGTGCGTGATCTTCGTGCCCAACACCACCAGGAACTGCGACAGCCATGCCGGGTGCGCGGGCCAGGCCGGGGCGGTCACCAGGTTGCCATCGGTATAGGCTTGGTCGATGCCGATTTCGGCATAGGTGCCGCCGGCCAAACGCACTTCGGGTGCGCAAGCCGGGTACGCCGAGCACGTGCGGCCTTTGAGTATGCCGGCGGCGGCCAGCAGTTGCGCGCCGTGGCAAACGGCCGCGATCGGCTTACCGGCCTGATCGAAATAACGCACGATATCCAGCACCTTTTCGTTCAAGCGCAGGTATTCCGGTGCACGGCCGCCCGGAATCACCAGGCCGTCGTAGGACGCGGGTTCGACGCGGGCGAAATCAAAATTCAGCGCAAAGTTGTGCCCGCGTTTTTCGCTGTAAGTCTGGTCGCCTTCAAAATCGTGAATGGCGGTGGCGATGGTGTCGCCGGCTTTCTTGTCCGGGCAGACCGCATGCACCGTATGCCCCACGGCCAGCAGCGTCTGGAACGGCACCATGGTTTCGTAGTCTTCGGCGTAATCGCCGACCAGCATCAATAGTCTCTTGCTCATGAATGTCTCCTTGGGAGGGGGGATGGCGGCGCCGGTTGCACACCCGTCAGGCCGGGCTCCGGTTCTTGATGTTCTGCGTCCATTGTGCCTGCTGCCGATTCGCCGCTGGTGGTAGTGGGATACCACGCCGGGTCACGAACGCCGCCCCAAGGCTGACCCGCTCTACTCCAGCGCCACCGACACGGGTTTTGCGCCCAGCACCGTGACAAGCGCCTGGGGATCAATCCCCACCAGATACCCGCGCCGCCCGCCGTTGATATACACGACGGGGTATTCCAGCACCTCGGCTTCGACCCAGACCGGCATTTTCTTGCGCGTGCCAAACGGCGATGTGCCGCCGACCTGATACCCGGAATGCCGCTGCGCGACTTCAGGCTTGCAGGGTTCGACTTTCTTCAGCCCTGCCTGACGCGCCAGATTCTTCGTGGAGACCTCGCGGTCGCCATGCATGACCACGATCAGCGGCTTGGCGGATTCGTCTTCCATGACCAGCGTCTTCACCACCGCATGCGGGTCCAGGCCCAGCTGGCGCGCGGCCTCGCCTGCGCCGCCGTGATCCACATAGTCATAGGTGTGTTCCGTGTAGGCCACCTTGTTCTGCTTCAGCATTTGGGTGGCGGGCGTTTCGGAGACGTGGCGGGCTTTGCTCATGGGTAGGCCGGGTGAAAAAAGGAAAAGTGTAAGACAGGGTGAACGATGACGGTTCGCGCGTCAGCCGCGCGGATGGTGGGCCGCATGCAGCGCCTTCAGGCGCTCGCGGGCGACGTGGGTGTAGATCTGGGTCGTGGAAATATCCGCGTGACCCAGCAGCATCTGCACAACCCGCAAGTCGGCGCCGTGGTTCAACAAGTGGGTCGCGAACGCATGGCGCAACACGTGCGGCGACAGCGGCGCATGGATGTCGGCCAGCAGCGCGTACTTCTTCACCAACTGCCAGAAGGCTTGGCGCGACATCGCTTCGGCGCGGCCGGTGATGAAGAGCGCATCGCTTTGGCGCCCTGCCGCCAGCTCGGGCCGGGCGGTCTTCAGGTACTGATCGATCCAGTGCGCGGCCTCGGCGCCCAGCGGCACCAGGCGGTCCTTGCCGCCCTTGCCCAGCACCACGCGCACGACACCTTCATTCAGGCTGACGTCCAGCGCGCGCACGCCCACCAGTTCAGACACGCGCAAGCCGGTGGCGTACAGCGTTTCCAGCATGGCGCGGTCGCGCAGGCCGCGTGGCTGGGTGAGGTCGGGCGCGCGCAGCAAGGCGTCCACTTGTGATTCCGACAGCGTCTTGGGCAGGCGTGGCGGCTGCTTGGCGGCGATCAAAGTCAGGCAAGGGTCGCGTTCGGCGCGGTGTTCGCGCAAGGCCCAGGCATAGAAGCGGCGCAGCGCGGCCAGCCGGCGGTTGGCGGTGGTGGCGCGCGTTTCGTCGTGGCGGAAGGCGAACCAGGCTTCGATGTCGGCTTTGCCGGCGTCGCAGAGCGTCTTGGCGGGGCCGACGGGCAACGCATGCGCCGAGGCGGCGTCGCCATAGCGGTCGGCCATTTCGCGGGCATAGGCTTCGGGGTCTTCCAGCCAGCGGGCAAAGCCGGTCAGGTCGCGGCGGTAGGCGGCCAGGGTGTTGGCTGACAGGCCGTCTTCCAGCCAGACGGCGTCGATGAAGGCGTCGATATCGCCTTGGGAAGCCAGGGGCGCTTTAAGGATGGACATATTGCGGGTTACCTCTCGCCCACGCCGGCGGCTGCCGACTTCAGCCAGGTTTCAAACAGTTTGAGCGCATCAGACCGTTCGCTGCGCTGCGGGTAGCCGAAGTAATAGCCCTGGCTGACGGTCAGCGATTGCGGCACCGGCATCGTCAACGTGCCAAGGTCTAGCGCCGGCTGCGCCAGGAAGCGCGGCATCAGGCCCACGCCCAGCCCTGCCTGCACGGCCGCCATCACCATGGTGAAGAGTTCATAGCGCGGGCCGCCCGCCGCCTGCGGGCCGTACAGATGGTTATTGGCGGCATACCACTGCCGCCACGCGTCGGGCCGCGACGCCAGATGCAGGTGCGTCATGCCGGCCAAGGCGCTCACGCCCGCGTCCGTCTGCTGCGCCACGCGCGCCGCCAGTTGCGGCGCGCATACCGGCACCAATTCGCGTTCGGGGAACAGCAGCACGCCCTGCGTGCCGGGCCACAGGCCGTCGCCATGGTAAAGCGCCCCATCAAAGGGCTGGTCCTTGAACTGGAACGGCAACGTGCGCACCGACAGGCTGACGGTGATGTCGGCGTGTTCCGCTTGAAAATCCGCCAGACGCGGAATCAGCCAGGTGGTGGCCAACGTGGGCACGACGGCAATGTGGATGCTGCGGCCCATGCCCGTCCGGCTGACCAGGCCAAAGGTGTCTTTTTCGATCTGGTCCAAATGGTGACGAATCCGCCCGGCGTATTCCGCCCCGTGGTCCGTCAGCACGATGCGGCGGCGCACGCGGGTGAACAACTGCACGCCCAGCCGCGACTCCAGGCTGGCCACCTGCCGGTAAACGGCGCTGTGCGTCAGGGACAGTTCCTCGGCCGCGCGGGAAAAACTGCCCAGCCGGGCCGATGCTTCGAACGCCTGGAGCGCGCTCAGATTGGGAATGCCGTTTCTCATGGAGCGGAATATTTGCCTGAAGTCGGCCTAGAATCGGCCTGAGACCCGTCGAAACCGGTCGCGGCGCAACAAGACACTACGTGCCGGGGGATCACTAGATTGTGCAATTTTATCAATTGCGTTGTGCACTCAAGGCACATATCCTCAAGAGTCTTATCCTCGGCTACCCACGACACCCCACCATGTCTCAGCAAGATTCCCGCCTTGGCGGTCACATTCTGGTCGACCAACTGGTCGCCCAGGGCGTCAAACACGTTTTCTGCGTTCCCGGCGAGAGCTATCTGGCGGTGCTGGACGGCCTGCACGATGCGGATATCAAGGTTACCGTCTGCCGCCAGGAAGGCGGCGCGGCAATGATGGCTGACGCCCACGGCAAACTGACCGGCGAACCCGGCATCTGCATGGTGACCCGTGGCCCGGGCGCGTCCAACGCGCTGGCCGGTGTGCACATCGCCAAGCAGGACTCCACCCCGCTGATCCTGTTCGTGGGCCAGATCGAACGCGGCATGCGCGAGCGTGAAGCCTTCCAGGAAATGGACTACCGCGCCGTGTTCGGCACGCAGGCCAAGTGGGTCACCGAGATCGACCAGGTCGAACGCATTCCCGAACTGATTTCGCGCGCTTTCCACATTGCCACGTCCGGCCGCCCCGGCCCCGTCGTGATCGCCTTGCCGGAAGACATGCTGGTGGAAGCCGCCAAGGTGGCCGACGCCCCGCGCTACGAACTGATCGACTCCGCCCCCACGGCCGGCCAGCTGGCCGACCTGGAAAAGCTGCTGGCCGACGCCAAGAACCCCGTCGCCATCCTGGGCGGCACGCGCTGGGATGCCCGCGCCGTGCAACAGTTTGCCGACTTCGCGCAGCGCCACGCGCTGCCTACGGCCGTGTCGTTCCGCCGCCAGATGCTGTTCCCCGCCGACCACCCCTGCTTCATCGGTGACGTGGGCCTGGGCATCAACCCGGCGCTGCTCAAGCGCGTGGCCGACGCCGACCTGATTCTGCTGGTGGGCGGCCGCATGTCCGAGAACCCCAGCCAGGCCTACACGCTGCTGGACATTCCGGTTCCGAAGCAAAAGCTGGTGCATGTGCATCCCGACACCGCCGAACTCGGCCGCGTCTACCGCGCTACGCTGGCCATCAACACGTCGCCGGCCGCATTTGCGGAATCGCTGGCTGGCCTGAAGGCCCCCGCCAAGCCCGTGTGGGCCGAAGGCACCCAGGCCATGCGCGAGTCGTACCTGAAATGGAGCGACCCGGAAACCATCACCACGCCGGGCGCGCTGCAATTGGGCCAGGTGATGGCCTACCTGGAAAAGTCGTTGCCGGCGGACGCCATCATGACCAACGGCGCGGGCAACTACGCCACCTGGCTGCACCGCTTCCACCGCTTCACGCGCTTTGGCACGCAGCTGGCGCCCACCTCGGGTTCCATGGGCTATGGCCTGCCGGCCGCCGTAGGCGCCAAGCGCGTCTGGCCTGACAAAACCGTTGTCTGCTTTGCGGGCGACGGCTGCTTCCTGATGCACGGCCAGGAATTCGCCACCGCCGTCCAGTACGACCTGCCCATCATCGTGGTGCTGGTCGACAACGGCATGTACGGCACCATCCGCATGCACCAGGAAAAGCACTACCCCGGCCGCGTGTCGGCAACCGAACTCAAGAACCCGGACTTCGCCGACTACGCGCGCGCCTTTGGCGGCCACGGCGAACGCGTCGAGACCACCGACCAATTCGGCCCGGCCTTCGAACGTGCGCTGGCCAGCGGCAAGCCGGCCATCCTGCACTGCTTCATCGACCCGGAAACCATCACCCCGTCGACGACCTTGGAAAAGATCCGCGACGCGGCATTGAAAGCCCAGCACTGAATCCCGATCAGGCGGTAATTTCCGGCGGCGCGCTCAGGCGCGCTGCCCGCGCAAACCCCAACTTGCCGCCCGAATTATTTTAGGTTTAAACTTTTAAAATTCCGAATACGGAAATCCATAGCGGAGACCCAGCATGTCCTCGAATCCTTCTTTTCAATGGCAAGATCCCCTGTTGCTGGACCAGCAACTGACCGAAGAAGAACGCATGGTGCGCGATGCCGCCTATGCCTATTCGCAGGACAAGCTTGCCCCCCGCGTGCTGAACGCCTTCCGCAACGAGAAGACCGATCCGGAAATCTTCTCGGAAATGGGCGAACTCGGCCTGCTCGGCGCCACCATTCCTGAAGAATACGGCGGCGCTGGCCTGAACTACGTCAGCTACGGCCTGATCGCCCGCGAAGTCGAACGCATCGACTCCGGCTACCGCTCGATGATGAGCGTGCAGTCGTCGCTGGTGATGGTGCCCATCAACGAATTCGGCAGCGAAGCGCAAAAGCAGAAGTACCTGCCCAAGCTGGCTCGCGGCGAATGGATCGGCTGCTTCGGCCTGACCGAACCCAACCACGGTTCCGACCCCGGCGGCATGGAAACCCGCGCCGTCAAGACGTCCGACGGCTACAAGATTTCCGGCAACAAGATGTGGATCACCAACTCGCCCATCGCTGATGTGTTCGTGGTGTGGGCCAAGTGCGTCGGCGGCGACTTCGACGGCAAGATTCGCGGCTTCATCCTGGACAAGGGCATGAAGGGCCTGTCGGCTCCGGCCATTCACGGCAAGGTCGGCCTGCGCGCCTCGATCACCGGCGAAATCGTCATGGACGAAGTCGAAGTGTCGGCAGACCAGATGATGCCCGGCGTGTCCGGCCTGAAGGGTCCGTTCACGTGCTTGAACTCCGCCCGCTACGGCATCGCCTGGGGTGCTGTCGGCGCCGCTGAAGCGTGCTGGCACACTGCCCGCCAGTACACGCTGGACCGCAAGCAATTTGGCCGCCCGCTGGCCGCCAACCAGCTGATCCAGAAGAAGCTGGCCGACATGCAAACCGAAATCACGCTGGCCCTGCAAGGCTGCCTGCGTTTGGGCCGCATGAAGGACGAAGGCACCGCCGCCGTCGAAATCACCTCCATCATGAAGCGCAATTCTTGCGGCAAGGCGCTGGACATCGCCCGCCTGGCGCGCGACATGCTTGGCGGCAACGGCATCTCGGATGAATTCGGCGTGGCTCGCCACCTGGTGAACCTGGAAGTGGTCAACACGTACGAAGGCACCCACGACGTGCACGCCCTGATTTTGGGCCGCGCACAAACGGGCATCCAGGCGTTCTATTGATCGCTTGCTTGGCTTGAATGGCCTGAATGGCCTGAATGGCCTGAATGAAAAAACCGCCTTCAATTTTGAAGGCGGTTTTTCTTTGGCGCTCCGCGCTTGATAGAAAATGCTTGATGCCCCGCGCTTGATACTTCGCACTTGATACTTCGCACTTGATACTTCGCGCTTGAGACCCCGCGCTGGAAACCCAATGCTTGAAACAAGCACTTTGATGCGAAGCGCCTAGTTCTCGCCCGACAGATCAAACAAGCTCGTCGCGTCCAGTTCCAGCACGCCTTCGTCGTGCTGGTTGATGACCGTCCACGCCCACGTGATGATGCCCAGGTCGGGGCGCGACGACGAGGTGCGCGCGCCTTGCACACGCGCTTCCAGACGCAGCGTGTCGCCCGGACGCACCGGCGTGCGCCAGCGCACTTCACCCAGCCCCGGGGAACCGAAAGATTCGGAGTCATGCAGCGCCGCATCCACCGCCATGCGCATGGCCAGTGCGCACGTGTGCCAGCCGCTGGCGATCAGTCCGCCCCAGCGCCCTTCTGCGGCGCGTTGCGGGTCGGTGTGAAACCACTGCGGGTCGAACTTGCGTGCAAATTCCACGATCTCGGCCTCGGTGATGGTGACCGGGCCTGCCTTGATCATCATGCCGTCTTTGAATTCGGCGAACTTCATATTTTCCCCCTGCAAACGCAAACGGCGCGCCATGGCGCGCCGTTTTTCACGTGTGTCACGCGTTGGTTTTAGGACTTAATACGTCTCGAAATGCAGCCGCCCTTCGCGACGCAGCACATCGTGCAGGATAGACCAATCCTGCCCCGATTGCATCGTCACCTCGCGCAGTGCGTCCAGCACGCCGACTTCCATTCCCTTCAGCCCGCAAACATAGATGCAGGTGTTGCGGTCCAACAGCAACTCGCGTACCTGCCCCGCGCGTTCGCGGATCAAGTCCTGCACGTAGCGCTTGGGCTGGCCGGGTTCGCGAGACAGCGCAAGATTGATGTCGATGAAGTCGCGCGGCAGCTTCATCAGCGGCCCGAAGTACGGCAGCTCGCGTTCGGTGCGGGCGCCAAAGAACAGCATCAAGCGGCCGTTGTCGCCTGTGTCGATGCGGCGGCGGTAGCGCTCGGTCATCGCGCGCATGGGCGCGGAACCTGTCCCCGTGCAGATCATGATGAGGTTCGCGCGCGGATGGTTCGGCATCAGGAAGGTATGGCCGAACGGGCCGATGACCTGCACCGTGTCGTTCTTGGCCAGATCGCACAGGTAGTTCGAACACACGCCATGCGCCGCCGCGCCGCCATGGTCTTCGGTGACGCGCTTCACCGTCAAAGACAGGTTGTTGTAGCCCGCGCGTTCGCCATCACGCGGGCTGGCCAGCGAATACTGGCGAGCGTGATGCGGCCGGCCTTGGGCATCGACACCGGGGGGCAGAATGCCGATGGACTGCCCTTCCAGCACGGGAAACGGCAGCTCGCCAAAGTCCAGCACGATGTGATGAATATCGCTTTCGGTATCGGCGCCCGTCACGCGGTAATTGCCGACGACGGTGGCCGTCATTGGCGCCTTGTGCGTGTACAGATTGACGTAGGGGTGGGCGGCGGACCAGGGTGGGACGGAGGCGCCGGGCAGGCTGAATGCGGGGGCGGCAACAGACGCCGCGCCCGTCATCACGCCAGGCGCATCGGCCGCCGCGGTGCCGACCGCCGCGGTATCGACCGCCGCGGCATCGGCCGCCGCGGTATCGACCGCCGCAGCATCGCCCCCCGCACCCACGGCCGCCGTTTCCGGCAACGCCTTTTCCTTCGGCAATTCTTCCCAGCCGAACTGATCCTGCACCGAGTACGCCTCGTTGCGCAGCATCAGCCGCCAGTTGTCGATCGACCCCGTTGGGCATGGCGGCACACAGGCCATGCAGCCATTACAGATGTCGGGGTCCACCACGTAGTTATTGGAATCGTGGGTGATCGCGTCGACCGGACAGGTTTCTTCGCACGTGTTGCAGCGGATGCAGATCTCGGGGTCGATCAGATGCTGCTTCAGCACTTCTACGGGTAAGGGGGCGTTCATCGCAGTCTTCCCAATGCGCTGGCGGGGCGGCGCACGAACGCGCGCCGCCCCTATCGCCTTAGTTGAAACGGACGTAGTCGAAATTCACCGGCTGGCGGTTGATGCCCATGACGGGCGGCGCAATCCAGTTGGCGAACTTGCCGGGTTCCGTGACACGGCCCATCAACGACGCGACAAACGCGCGGTCCTCGGGCGTCGGCAGCCACTTGTGGCTGTTGGCCTGCCATTGCGATTCGGACAGGATCTCGCCTTCAGGCGACATGCGTATGCCGGCCAGCGTGCCGATCTGGCGGTTGAACGCTTTGTGCGGCACGTGCAGGCGGAACGGGATGCCGCTTTTTTCAATGACCTTGTTCCAGCGCCCGATGCCCGCCACCGAATCACGGATGAAGTCGTCGCGCAGCACTTCGTTCAGCGCATTCAGCATCGGGACTTCAATCTCGTTCAGCTTGCCGTTGTTCACGGTCAGCACGCGATAGGTGTCGTTCTTAAGTTGATGGTCGTCGGTGCGCTTGGATTCTTCGTAGCGGCCCTTCAGGCCCGAGCCGTAGAAGATCGCCGCGTTGGACGATTGATCGGCGCCGAACAGGTCGATGGTGACGCTGTAGTGGAAGTTCAAGTAGCGCTGGATGGTGGGCAGGTCGATGACGCCGGCGGCGCGCACGCTTTCCGGGTCGTCGGTTTTCAGCTGGTTCATCACTTCGCAGGTGCGCTGGATCACGCGTGAAATGCCCGATTCGCCCACGAACATGTGGTGCGCTTCTTCGGTCAGCATGAACTTGGTCGTGCGCGCCAGCGGGTCGAAGCTGGATTCGGCCAACGCGCACAGCTGGAACTTGCCGTCGCGGTCGGTGAAGTACGTGAACATGTAGAAGGCCAGCCAGTCAGGCGTCTTCTCGTTGAACGCGCCCAGAATGCGCGGGTTGTCGGAATCGCCCGAGCTGCGTTGCAGCAGCGCATCGGCCTCTTCGCGGCCATCGCGGCCAAAGTAGCGATGCAGCAGATACACCATGGCCCACAGGTGGCGGCCTTCTTCGACGTTGATCTGGAACAGGTTGCGCAGGTCGTACTGCGACGGCGCGGTCAGGCCCAGATGGCGTTGCTGTTCAATCGATGCGGGTTCGGTGTCGCCCTGCGTGACGATGATGCGGCGCAGGTTGGCGCGATGTTCACCCGGCACGTCCTGCCAGACATCACGCCCCATGTTTTCGCCGAAGTGGATCTTGCGCTGCCCGTCTTGCGGCGCCAGGAAAATGCCCCAGCGGTAGTCGGGCATGCGCACGTGGTTGAAGTTCGCCCAGCCATCGGGTTCCACACTGACGGCGGTGCGCAGGTACACATCAAAACCGTGCGAACCGTCGGGGCCCATGTCTTGCCACCATTGCAGATAATTGGGCTGCCAATGTTCCAGCGCACGTTGCAACGTGCGGTCGCCAGACAAGTTGACGTTGTTGGGGATCTTATCGGTGTAATTGATTCCAGACATTGTCTCGCTCCTTGTTTTTTTCAGACCCGGTTCCAATCGAACGCGGCTTGCTCGCCCTTGCCGTACAGCTTCAGGGCGCCTTTGTCGCCGGCCGCATTCGGACGGTTGAAGATCCAGTTCTGCCACGCGGTCAGGCGGCCGAAGATGCGGGTTTCCATCGTTTCCTTGCCGCCAAAGCGCAGGTTGGCTTCCAGCCCGGTCAAGGCGTCGGGCGACAAGGCGCGGCGCTCTTCCAGCATCATGCGGACTTCGTCGTCCCAGTCGATGCTGTCGGGCGCGAAGGTCACCAGGCCCAGCTCCAGCGCATCGGCGGCAGACAGCGCTTGCCCGGCGCGGGCGCGCACGGCTTCAAGCGGCGCGGTCTCTTCGTAGAAGCGGCGCTGCAATCGGCTTTGGCCATTCACCAGCGGATACGCGCCGAAGTTGCGTTCGCCCACGACGATCTGCGCGCGTGCGGCGGGGGTTTCGACATCGCCGTCCACGCCAACATCAACGTCCGCCTCGTTATCCAGCATGTAGCTGCGGTCGGCCGCCAGCGCCAGTTCCAGCAAGGTGCCGACAAAGCAGGAGCCCGGTTCGATCAGCGCGAACAGGCTGCGCGACGTCACATCCAGACGCGCCAGCGTGCGGCGCAGCATGCCGGCGGTTTCGCGCACGAACCAATGGCCGGCATGCCGTTCCAGCGCAGCGTCAGCGGCCAGCACGGCGGCGGGGTCGCCTTCTGTCTTCAGCACCCACGTGCCGATGTCGAGTTCGTTAGTGCGCATGGACAGGATGGCGTCGTCCAGTTCGCGCGCCATGCGCAACGGCCACCAGTTGGCGCCCGCGGCAATAATGTCGGCCAGTTCCGATTCGACCGGGCCAATCGGTGCGCGCACGGTCCAGGTGGCTTGACGTTTATCCCGGTCGAGCTGGATGTCCACGTAGCGGTACGACAGGCTGTTGGCGCCTTCGGTGCGTTCGATGGCGGTCAGCGCAATGCCCGCTTCGTTCGCCTGGCGCGTGCTGCCTTCGGCCAGCGCCAGCGCGCGTTCGCGCACCGCCGCTTCAAAACGCGCAGGCTTGACCACGTCGTCCACCAGCCGCCAGTCCTTGGCCCGTTGGCCGCGCACGCCTTCAACCAGCGTGCAGAAGATGTCGGCGTGGTCGTGGCGCACGCGGCGCTTGTCGGTTACGCGCGTCAGGCCGCCGGTGCCGGGCAAGACGCCCAAGAGCGGCACTTCGGGCAAGGCCACGGACGACGAACGGTCGTCGATCAGCAGGATTTCGTCGCAGGCCAGCGCCAGCTCGTAGCCGCCGCCTGCGCACGCGCCGTTCAGCGCGGCGATGAACTTCAAGCCGCTATGGCGGCTGGAGTCTTCGATGCCATTGCGGGTTTCGTTGGTGAACTTGCAGAAGTTCACCTTCCAGGCGTGCGAGGACAAGCCCAGCATGAAGATATTGGCGCCCGAACAGAAGATGCGGTCCTTCATGCTGGTGACGACTACGCTGCGCACTTCCGGGTGTTCGAAGCGGATGCGTTGCAGGGCGTCGTGCAATTCGATGTCTACGCCCAAGTCGTACGAGTTCAGCTTGAGCTTGTAGCCGGGGCGCAGGCCGCCGTCTTCGGCCACGTCCATGGCCAGCGTGGCGACCGGGCCGTCGAACGTCAGGCGCCAATGGCGGTACTGGTCGGGCTGGGTGCGGAAATCAACCCGGCTGTTGGCCCCATTGGCGTTGGCCCCATGGGTGTTGACCCCATTGTTGGTGCTGCTCATCTTGTGTCTCCTCGTACGCCCTGCCTGGACAGGAAAAATACTGCATCACATGAATTATTGTGCAGATTAGTTCAGGCAAAAACGCACGTCAAGCGAGACATGCATAAAAGTGCAGCTTTACAGAGGCAGACCGCAGGCCTTGCGAACCTGGGTGCGCAGGCCGGCAAAGCTCTCCTGCACTTCCAGATTGCTGGTCACCCAGGTGAGATCCGCCTTGGCGTAGAAGGCTTCGCGCCCGGCCAGGATGCGTTTCAAGTCGGCCATGGCCTCGTTGTTGCCCGACATGGGGCGGAAATCGCCCTGCGCCATAACGCGGCCCATGTGCTCTTCGGGCGTGGCGCGCAGCCATACCGTGTAGCAGTGCGCCAGCAACAGGTTCAGCGTCGCGGGTTCGGACACCAGCCCGCCCGGGGTCGCCAGCACCATTTCCGGATAGATCTGCACGGCCTCTTCCAGCGCGCGGCGTTCATAGCGGCGGTAGGCGTTGGGACCATACAGGTTGTGGATTTCCAGGATGCTGCACCCGGCCACGCGTTCGATCTCGCGGTTGAGCTCCACGAACGGGTAGCCCAGATCATCGGCCAGCATCTGGCCCAACGTGGATTTGCCCGCGCCGCGCAGCCCGATCAGCGCCACACGCTGCGTGCGGTTGGGGCGTTGCGCGCCCGCCCCCACGCCGAACAGCTGGGTCAGGGCCTCGCGGGCGCGTTGCAAGTCGGATTCCGTGCGGCCACTGAGCAGCTCGCGGATCAGCAGCCAATCGGGCGATTCGGTGGTGACGTCGCCCACCAGCTCAGCCAGCGCGCAGTTGAACGCACGGGCAATCTGCAACAGCACCAGGATGGACGCGTTGCCCACCCCATGTTCCAGATTGGCCAGATGCCGTTCCGACACGCCCGTGACCTGGGACAGGCCCTTGCGCGTCATGCCGCGTATGGCTCGCAGGCGGCGCACGCGCTCGCCCAATGCCACCAGGAAAGCTTCCCGCCTGGGTTCGGATGGCGCCGCATCTAGCGCTTGATTCATGTTTTGGCTGACTCCGCAAATACCCTGATACGCCTTGTTTTATGCACTATAGTGCTTGACCCAAACCATTGGAAGCACTATTTTTCCTTCCAAGCAGTCCAAAGCCGTCACGGTGCAAAAAAGCAGCATTCAAATTCATGCCGCATCCAAAGCGCCGACAGTGTAAAGGAGGAGTCCCGGTGAGCACGCCAGATCAATTCCATGCCCTGATGCGCGAGGCCACGCGTCTGGTGTCCGGCCAGCCGTTCGATAGCGGCCTTCAGGCCCGCTTGAACCGCGAAGCCGGCCCCGGCAGCCCCCTGTACCAGAACATCTTCGCCGCCTGTAAGCAGGGCGTGGCCGATGGCTGGATGTGCAATCGCGAAGGCGGCGGCATCCGCTACGGCCGCGTCATCAAACCCGCCGACGATCTGGCCGGCTGCTCGGTGGACGTCGTCGACATGAACGACCTGGCCGGCCCCCACCACGCCCACCCCAACGGCGAGATCGATCTGATCATGCCGCTGACCGGCGACGCCCGCTTTGACGGCCACGGCGCCGGCTGGCTCGTCTACGGCCCCGGCAGCGCCCACAGCCCCACGGTCACGCAAGGCCGCGCGCTGGTGCTGTACCTGCTGCCCGGCGGCGCTATCGAATTCACGCGGCCCAGCAGCTAGCCCCGCGCCTTACGGCCAGGCGACAAAAAAAACACAGGCATGGCCCGCCCCCACCAGGACATCAGGAGACAACCGTGAACACCTGCCCCGCCGAACTGAACTTCGCCAGTTATCTGGCCGCGCTGAACGCGCCGCGCGCCGCCAAGCCGGCTTATATCGACGACACGCGTCAGCTGAGCTATGGCGAACTGGCCGAGCGGGTGGCCCGCATGGCGGGCGCGCTGCGCCAATTGGGGCTGCGGCGCGAAGAACGCATCCTGCTGCTGATGCAAGACACGGTGGATTGGCCCATCGTGTTTCTGGGTGCGTTGCATGCGGGCGTGGTGCCGGTCGCCGTGAACACCTTGCTGACGGCCGACGACTACGCCTACATCGTGTCGCACAGCCGCGTACGCGCCGCGTTCGTCTCGGGTGCGTTGCTGCCCGTCTTGCAGACCGCGCTGGCGCAAGCGCCCGGCGATATCGAGCACGTCGTGGTGGCTCAGCCCCTCGCTTCTCAGGCCGTTGCTTCTCAGGCCGTCGCATCACAGCCCGTCACTTCACAGCCCGTCACTTCACAGCCAGTCGCTTCACAGTCCTCCTCCGCCCTGCCCGTCCGCACCCACGAATTCGATGCCCTGCTGGCCGCCGCCCCCCTTGCCCCTGCCGTGCGCACGCTGGCCGATGAAATTGCGTTCTGGCTGTATTCATCGGGCTCCACCGGCAAGCCCAAGGGCGTCGTCCACACGCACGGCAACCTGTGGCACACGGCCGAACTCTACGCCAAGCCCGTGCTGGGCATCCGCGAAGACGACGTGGTGTTCTCCGCGGCAAAGCTGTTCTTCGCCTACGGCCTGGGCAATGGGCTGACCTTTCCGCTGTCGGTGGGCGCCACCGTCATCCTGATGGGCGAACGGCCCACGCCGCAGGCCGTGTTCCAGCGTCTGATCCGGCACCGCCCCACCGTGTTCTATGGCGTGCCCACGCTGTACGCCAGCATGCTGGCCTCGCCAGATCTGCCGCCACGCGATCAAGTGGCGATGCGCGTGTGCACCTCGGCGGGCGAAGCGTTGCCGCGCGATATCGGCGAACGCTTCACGCGGCATTTCGGCTGTGAAATCCTGGACGGCATCGGTTCCACCGAGATGCTGCACATCTTTATTTCTAACCAAACCGGCCAGTTGCGCTACGGCACCACCGGCAAGCCCGTGCCCGGCTACGAAGTGCAGCTGCGCGATGACAACGGCGCACCCGTCGCGGCCGGCGCCATCGGCGATCTCTACATCAAGGGCCCCAGCGCCGCGCTCATGTACTGGAACAACCGCGACAAAACCCGCCAGTGTTTTCTGGGCGACTGGTTAAAGAGCGGCGACAAATACACCTGTGACGCCGACGGCTACTACACCTATGCGGGCCGCAGCGACGACATGATCAAAGTCAGCGGGCAGTACGTGTCGCCAGTGGAAGTTGAGAACATTCTGGTGCAGCACGAAGCCGTACTGGAAGCCGCCGTGATCGGCGTGCCGGACCACGACGGCCTGGTGAAGACGAAGGCCTACGTCGTGCTGCGCCCGGGCTTCGAGCCCGATGCGAATACCGGCGCGGCGCTGCAAAGCTATGTGAAGCAGCATCTGGCGCCGTTCAAGTATCCGCGCCAGATCAACTTCACCGAAGAACTGCCCAAGACCGCCACCGGCAAGATCCAACGCTTCCGCTTGCGTCAACTGGAAGAGTCGACGCTATGAATTCCGCGGCAGACACGTCCGATGTGATGACGCGCACAGACATGGCCGACGTGATGACGCGCACAGACATGGCCGATGTCGTCATCGGCGGCCAGGCGCGCCGCCTGGAATGCCAGTGGATTGCGCCCGATCGCGCGCAAGCGCCGTTGCTGGTCTTCCTGCATGAAGGGCTGGGCTCGGTTGCCATGTGGAAGGACTTTCCCGCGCACGTGTGCGAGGCCGCTGGCTGCCGGGGGCTGGTCGTGTCGCGCTATGGCTACGGGCAGTCCACACCGCGCCCGCCGCAGGAAAAATGGACGGTGGACTTCATGCACGGCGACGCGCGCGACGGGCTGCCCGCGCTGTTCACCGCACTGGGCATCGACGCGCGGCAAGACAAGCCCGTGCTGTTCGGCCATAGCGACGGCGGATCGATTGCGCTGCTGTACGCGGCCATGCACCCGGATGCCGTGGCCGGCATCGTCGTGGCGGCCCCGCACATCTTTGTTGAAGCGCAGATGGTAGCGAACATCGAGCTTGCGCGGCAGGCCTATCTGAACACTGACCTGCGCAGCCGCCTGGCCCGCTATCACGCCGACGTGGATTCCGCCTTCTGGGGCTGGAACGACATCTGGCTGAACCCTGACTTCCGCCACTGGAACATCGAAGATTATCTGCCCCGCATCGTCTGCCCCGTGCTGGCGATTCAGGGCGTGGACGACGAGTACGGAACGCTTGCGCAGATACGCGGCATACACCGCCATGCGCCGCAAACCGCACTGCTGGAAATTCCCGGCTGCCGCCATTCGCCGCACCGGGACCAGCCCGCCATTGTTATCCAGGCCGTTGCCGATTTCATCGGCGCGTTGGACAAACCCGGCTGAGCCAGGGCCTATCCGCCCAGACCAGCCCATAACAAGCACGGAGACAAACCATGAACCACGCCCTGACCCGGGCTGCGATTGCCGCAGCCCTGACGCTCGCCGCCAGCGGCGCGCAGGCCGCAGACAAAATCAAAGTCGGCTTCATGCTGCCCTATAGCGGCACCTTCGCCGCGCTTGGCACCGCCATTGAAAACGGCTTCAAGCTGTACGTGGCCGAACAAGGCGGCAAGCTGGGCGGGCGCGAAATCGAATACTTCAAGGTGGATGACGAATCCAACCCCGCCAAGGCCGCCGAAAACGCCAACCGCCTGATCAAGCGCGATCAGGTCGACGTGCTGATCGGCACGGTGCATTCGGGCGTGGCGATGGCGCTGGCCAAGGCCGCGAAAGACAGCGACACCACGCTCATCGTCACCAACGCGGGCGCCAACGCCATCACCGGCCCGTTGTGCGGCCCCGGCATCTTCCGCACGTCGTTCACCAACTGGCAGCCCGCCTACGCCATGGGCCCCGTCGCCTACGCCAAGGGCCACAAGACCGCCGTCACCATCACCTGGAAATACGCGGCGGGCGACGAGGCCATTGGCGGCTTCAAGGAAGGCTTCGAAAAGGCAGGCGGCAAAGTCGTGAAGGAACTGAGCCTGCCGTTTCCGAACGTGGAATTCCAGTCGCTGCTGACCGAAATCGCCGCCACCAAACCCGACATGGTGTTCACCTTCTTTGCCGGCGGCGGCGCAGTGAAGTTCGTGCAGGACTATCACGCGGCGGGCCTGGACAAGACCATTCCGCTGTACGGCTCGGGCTTCCTGACCGACGGCACCTTGCAGGCCCAGGGCGCGTCCGCGCAAGGCTTGTTGACCACGCTGCATTACGCCGACGGCCTGAACACCCCGCGCGACAACGCCTTCCGCGCCGACTACGCCAAGAACTACAACGTGCAGCCTGACGTGTACGCCGTGCAAGGCTATGACGCGGCCCAGCTGATGCAGTCGGGCCTGACCGCCGTGAAGGGTGACTTCGCCAAGAAGGCCGACTTCCGCAGCGCCATGCGCGGCGCCACGGTAGACAGCCCGCGCGGCCCCTTCACGTTGTCGGCGGCGGGCAACCCGGTGCAGGACATTTACCTGCGCCGCGTCGACGGCCTGGAAAACAAGGTGGTGGAAGTTGCCGTGAAGAAGCTGGCCGACCCGGCCCGCGGCTGCAAGCTCTGACACGACGTCCGCCACGGGAGGCCCCATGGACATCAGCATCCTGCTTATTCAAAGCCTGAACGCATTCCAGTACGGCTTGCTGCTGTTCCTGGTGGCCAGCGGCCTCACGCTGATCTTCGGCATCATGGGCATCATCAACCTGGCCCATGGCAGCTTCTACATGATCGGCGCCTACATGGCGTTTGCGCTGGGGCCGGTGGTTGACCGCTGGCTGGGCGGCGGCTTCATCGCCACGCTGGCCGTGTGCGTCGCGCTGGCGGCGGTGCTGGGCTACTTTCTTGAAGCCGCTTTCTTCAGCTATCTGTATCACCGCAACCACTTGCAGCAAGTGCTGATGACGTACGGGCTGATCCTGGTGTTTGAAGAGCTGCGCAGCATCCTCGTCGGCAACGACGTGCACGGCGTGCCGCTGCCGGCGTGGCTGCAAGGCAGCATTTCGCTGGGCGGGGTGATGACGTATCCGGTGTATCGGTTGTTCATCTCGGCCGTGGGCATCGCGGTGGCCTTGCTGCTGTATTGGGTCATCACGCGCACGCGGCTGGGCATGATGCTGCGCGCGGGCGCCAGCAATCGCGAAATGACCGGGTCGCTCGGTATCGACGTCAACAAGCTGTACCGGCTGGTGTTCGCGGCCGGCGTGGCGCTGGCCGCGCTGGCGGGCACCATCGCCGCACCCGTGTCGTCCGTTTACCCGGGCATGGGCAACGGCGTGCTGATCATCTGTTTCGTGGTGGTGGTGATAGGCGGCATCGGCTCGATTCGCGGCGCGTTCCTGGCCGCGATGCTGGTGGGCGTTGTGGAAACCTTCGGACAGGTGCTGTTCCCGTCCGCGGCAGGCGTGCTGGTGTACCTGCTGATGGCCTTCATTCTTCTTTGCAAGCCCGAAGGGCTGTTCAAACAGGGCTAGCCATGCAGAAACTTCTACCCGTTGCAACGCTGCTGGCGCTGGCCGCGTTTGCCTGGAGCGGCAGCGATTACTACACCGGGCTGGCGATCAAGGTCATGATCTACGCCATCTTCGCGCTCAGCTTGCAATTGCTGGTGGGCGGCGCGGGGCTCGTCAGCCTGGGGCACGCCGCCTTCTTCGGCATTGGCGCGTATGTGGCGGCGTTGTTGTCGCCCGAATCCGAGGCGGCCAGCCTGTGGTGGCTGCTGCCCGCGGCGCTGCTGGCGGCGGCCGCCTATGCCGTGGTGACGGGCGCGCTGGCGCTGCGCACGCGCGGCGTGTACTTCATCATGGTCACGCTGGCCTTTGCGCAAATGGCGTACTACGTCTTCCACGACACCAAAGTTGGCGGCGGCAGCGACGGCATCTATCTGTACTTCCGGCCCGAGCTCGCCTTGGGCGGCTGGATGCCCTTCGACTTAAGCAACGCCACCACGTTCTATTTCTTTGTGCTGGCTTGCCTGACGCTGACCTGGGGCTTTCTGGCGCTGCTGCGGCGTTCGCCCTTTGGCGCGGCGCTGGCGGGCATTCGCATCAACGAACAGCGCATGCGGGCAGCGGGGTATTCGACGTATCCCTACAAGCTGACGGCCTACGTGGTGGGCGCCACGCTGGCCAGTTTGGCGGGCTTTCTGTTCGCGCTGAAAGACGGCTTTGTCACGCCGGAATTATTGGCTTGGGAGCAATCGGGCCTGGTGTTGCTGATGGTGATTCTGGGCGGCATGGCCAGCCTGGGCGGCGCGGTGATCGGTACGGTGACGCTGGTGCTGATGCAGGAGTTGTTCCAGTCGCAGGCGCTGTTTGGCGACTATGCGCGGCATTGGCATCTGCCCTTGGGGCTGGCCATCATTGCGCTGGTGGCATTGTTGCCCAACGGCATTGCGGGCCTGCCGGCGCAATGGCGCCAGCGGCATCAGCGTCGGACGTTGCAAAGCCCCGGCGCGCGCGCGACGCCTGCGGCAGCCGCCCCCCTGCCCGCTGCCCCCGCCGCCACCCGCCTGCCCATTCAAGGAGAGCCCCATGTCTGACGTCTTGCTTGCCGCCGCCGATGTCACGCGGCGCTTCGGCGGCCTGACCGCCGTCAATGGCGTATCGCTGGGCTTGGCGCGCGGCCAGGTGCATGCCGTGATCGGCACCAACGGTGCGGGAAAATCCACGCTGATCAACATCCTGTCGGGTGAACTGGCGCCCAGCAGCGGGCATGTGATGCTGGGCGGGCGCGACATCACCGCCTGGCGCCAGCCCGAACGCGCGCGTGCGGGGCTGGGCCGCAGCTATCAGCGCTCTACCCTCTTTCCCGAACTTTCTGTGTTCGAAAACTGCCGGCTGGCCGCACAAGCTGGACGGCAGCGCTTCTGGCATTGGTGGCGCGCGGCATCCGATTGCCGGCGCAGCGCGGAATTGGCGCACCATGCGTTGGAACGCACAGGGCTGGCCGACGACGCCACGCGGCTGGCCGGGCTGCTGCCGCATGGCCGCAAGCGCCAATTGGAAATCGCCATGTGCCTGGCGGGCGAACCGCAGGTGCTCCTGCTGGACGAACCCTTGGCCGGCATGGGCCCCGAAGAAACCGACCGCATTCTGGACCTGCTGCAAACCTTGAAAGCGGGCCAGGCAATCCTGTTGGTGGAACACGATATGGATGCGGTCTTTCGCATCGCCGAAACCATCACCGTGATGGTCAACGGCACCGCCATCGCCAGCGGCACGCCCGCCGACATCCGCGCCAATGCCGACGTGCGCACCGCCTACCTGGGCGAAGACACCGGCGCGTCCCACGAAGGAGCCGCAGCATGCACGCACTGATCGAAGCAGGCGGACTGCATGTGTACTACGGCGCCAGCCATGTGCTGCGTGGCGTGGACATGCACATCGCGCCGGGTGAATCGGTGGGTCTCGTCGGACGCAATGGCATGGGCAAGACGACGTTGATCCGCAGCCTGATGGGGCAAGTGAAAAGCGCGCAGGGGCAGGTGCGGGTCAGCGGCCGCGATTGCACGCGCGCGCAGCCGCACACGATAGCGCGCATGGGCTTGGCCTACGTGCCAGAGGGGCGCGGCATTTTCCCCAACCTGAATGTGCGCGAAAACCTGCAAGTGGCCGCGCGCCCCGGCGTGCGGGGCGGGCAGGACTGGACATACGCGCGCGTGCTGGACACGTTTCCGCGCCTGCGTGAACGGCTGGGGCATGGCGGGCAACAGTTGTCGGGCGGCGAGCAACAGATGCTGGCCATTGGCCGCGCGCTGATGACCAACCCCGACCTGCTGATTCTTGACGAAGCCACCGAAGGTCTGGCCCCGCTGATCGTGGCCGAGATCTGGAAGATCATTCGGCAGATTCGCACAACGGGCATGTCCACGCTGATCGTGGACCGCAATTACCGCGCGGTGCTGGAACACACCGACCGCTGTCTGGTAATGGAAAAAGGCGTGATCGTGCAAGATGGCGACAGCGCGTCGCTGGCCCGGCAACCCGAGCAGCTGACGCGCTATCTGGGCGTGTAGGGAAACACGCCCGCCTTAGATCACCGCTTCGATCAGGAACGGGCCACGGCGCTTCAGGCCGTCGGCCAGTGCGCGTGCAAAGCCTTCAACCGTATCCACGCTGACCGCCTCCACGCCCATGCCGCGCGCCAGATGCGTCCAGTCCAGATACGGTTCTTCCAGGTCGAGCATGCGGCGCGCGTTGCGGCCCGGTTCCTTCACGCCCACGTTTTTCATTTCGCCGTGCAGCGTGGCATAGGAACGGTTGGCCAGAATCACCGTCAGGCAATTCAGGTTTTCACGCGCCTGCGTCCACAAGGCTTGCAGCGTGTACATGCCGCTGCCGTCCGCCTGCAACGTGATGACCTTGCGGTCGGGGCACGCCACAGCGGCGCCGGTGGCCATGGGCAGGCCAATACCGATGGCGCCGCCCGTCAGCATCAGCCAATCGTGCGGGGCGCTGCTGGCGCTGTAGATCGGGAATTCACGGCCTTGCGTGATGGACTCATCGCACACGATGGCCTGTTCGGGCAAGGTGTGGGCGACCAGAATGTTCACGGCGGCACCCGTCAGCTTGCCGGACGACGGCACTTCATAGGCCGCGGCCGGCGTGGCCAGGCGCGGCGCGTCGGCGGCGATGCCAAGCTCATCCGCCAGCCATTCCAGCGCGTGGGCCAAGTCCTGTTCAGCAGAGGCCAGCACCACCTGGTTGCTGTCCGGCGGGGCCAGCAGGCTGGGCTTGCCGGGGTACGCGAAGAAGCCGACCGGGGCCTTCGCGCCCGCCAGCACCAGATGCTTGACGTCTTTCAGCTTGGCCACGGCCATGTCGATGGGGTACGGCAGGCGGTCAACCGGCGTGCGCGCGCCGCCGCGTTCGATGCGGCGGTTGGACGTTTCCGACATCAGGCGCACGCCGGTGGCGCGCGCGATGCGGCCAGCGGCGTTCAGCGCGCGCTCGCGCAGCGCCGCACCGCCCAGCATCAGCACGGTGACTTCACCCGAGCGGATGGCGGCGGCGGCCGCGCGCACGGCCTCGGCAGAGGTCTGCGCCAGCGGCGCGTCTTTCACCTGCACGGGCGCGGGGGCAGTGTCAGGCAGATCGGTCCAGGCGGTATCGGCAGGCAGGATCAGCGTGGCGATGTTGCCGGGCGACTGGCGCGCGACCCCGATGGCTTCGGCGGCATCGGCGGAAACGGCGGCGGCCGTCATCGTGCGCTTGACCCAGTGCGACATCGGGCGCGCCACGCCTTCGACGTCGCTCGTCAGCGGGGCGTCGTATTGCACGTGGTACGTCGCGTGGTCGCCCACAATGTTGACCATGGGCGTGCGGGCGCGCTTGGCGTTGTGCAGATTGGCCAGGCCATTGCCCAGGCCGGGGCCCAGATGCAGCAAGGTCGCGGCCGGCTTGTCGGCCATGCGCGCGTAACCGTCGGCCGCGCCCGTCACCACACCTTCGAACAGACCCAGCACGCAACGCATCTTGGGCTTGCGATCCAAGGCCGCGACAAAATGCATTTCAGACGTGCCGGGGTTGGCAAAGCACACGTCCACATCGTTGGCCAGCAAGGTATCGCAAAGACTGTCAGCGCCGTTCATGATTTTCCCTAGTCGTTTTCAATGGCGATGCGGGCGCATGCTCGCCCGCCTGATATGCATGATAGGTAGCGTATCCGCATCGCGATAGAGCCATTTCAGCTTGCGGACATGGAACCATTCCGCCTGTGTTCCGTCTGCCGGAATCATGCAATAAAAACGGCCCGCGTGGGGCGGGCCGTGGTGGCGGTCAAGGCAGCCCGGTCAGCGGATGGGCCACGGATACATCGCGCCGCCCTTATTCCACAGCGCGTTCGTGCCGCGTTGCAGGCCCAGCTTGCTGTCTTTGCCGACGTTGCGTTCGAACACTTCGCTGTAGTTGCCCACGGCCTTGATGGCGTTATAGGCCCACTTTTCATCCAGGCCCATGTTCTTGCCCGCGCCCGGCGTCACGCCCAGGATGCGCAAGACGTTGGGGTTGTTGCTCTTGAGCATCTCATCCACGTTCTTTTGCGTGATGCCGTATTCCTCGGCTTCCAGCAGCGCAAACAGCGTCCAGCGCACGATGCCCAGCCAGTTCTCGTCGCCCTGGCGCACCATGGGGCCCAGCGGTTCCTTCGAGAAGCGTTCGGGCAGAATTTCGAAGTCGTTCGGGTTGGCGACTTGCGTCGCGCGCACGGCGGCCAGTTGCGAGGCGTCGTCCGTGAAGGCGTCGCAGCGGCCCGACTCAAAGGCGCGGACCACTTCAGTCACCTTGTCGATCACGACGGGTTTGAATTCGATGTTATTGGAACGGAACCAATCGGCCAGATTCAGTTCGGTGGTGGTGCCCGGCTGCACGCAAACCGTGGCGCCGTTCAGTTCCTTGGCGCTTTTGACGCCCAGCTTCTTGTTCACCAGAATGCCCTGGCCGTCATAGAAGCTGGCCGCCACGGCGGACAGGCCCAACGAGGTATCGCGCGTCTGCGTCAGCGTCACGGTGCGCAACAGCACGTCCACTTCGCCCGATTGCAGCGCGGTGAAGCGTTGCTGGGTCGACAGCGCGGTGCCTTTGAATTTGCTTGCGTCACCGAAGACGGCGGCGGCCACGGCGCGGCAGATGTCCACGTCCATGCCTTCCCATTCGCCCTTGCTGTTGGTGGCCGAGAAACCGGAGACGCCGTCGGTCAGGCCGCACTGCACGAACCCTTTTTTCTTCACCGCATCCAGCGTGGGGCCGGCCACGGCGGCCTGGGACGCGCAAGCCAGGGCCAAGGCGCCGGCTGCAAACAAGATAGACCGCTTCATTGCTGCTTCTCCTGAAAGGGATGGCCGGGCGGCTTGTAAGCCGCCGCCGGCTGAAAACCGGGGCCCTGTTTTGCTGGGCCGCTCGCCAGATTAAGCGATGTCCACGGCGTGAACAACGCGATGCGGCCTAGTGAAAACCCGAGGCGTGACAAGTTGGCACGCGCACGGCATTTGTCCGGTGATCGAACTTAATCAGACTGATTCACCTCTTGGTGCACCGCCTTGCATGCCATACTTTTTTCGCGCCGATGTCCGATATACGGCATGGGCGTCATCCCCGCGCGGCACCGCCGCAACATCTTAAAAAACGCCGAGCGCGCCACAAAAAAACCCGGGCGCGCATCGATATTCGGTCGATTCATGGAGGAGACAAATCCATGGCACGTGTAGTCACGCCGCAGCCTCGCCGCCACGCCGCCGCCCCGCGCCGTCTGGCCCTGAAAACCTTGTTGTGGTCCGCGCTGGCGGCCGTCGGCATGGTTGCCGGCCCCACCGGCCCCGCTAATGCGGCCGATGACTGGCCGTCCAAACCTATCAAGATCATCGTGCCGTATACGCCGGGCGGGTCTACCGACATCGTGACCCGCATCGTGATGGAAAAGCTGGGGCCGCGCTTAAAGCAGACGATCATCGTTGAAAACAAACCCGGCGCGAACAGCAGCGTGGGGTCGGCAATGGCCGCCAAGTCGGACCCCGACGGCTACACCTTCCTGTCCATCCTGCCGGCCTACATCATCAACTTCCACCTGTACAAGCTCAACTATGCGCCGGCCGACCTGACGCCGGTGGTGCAGATGGCCGACCTGCCGCTGTTCCTGTTCGTGTCCGAAGACCTGCCCGTGAAAACGGTGGCCGATCTGGTGGCCTATGGCCGCAAGCACCCCGACAAGCTGACCTACGCCTCCAGCGGTAATGGCTCCAGCGCGCACCTGACCGGCGCCGACTTCGCCTTGCAGAACAAGCTCACGATGACGCACGTGGCCTACAAGGGCAGCGCGCCGATCCTGACAGACCTGCTGGGCGGACGCGTCTCCATGGTGTTCGACCCGATCCTGGTGCCGATGCAATACGTGAAGCAGAACCGGTTGAAGGCGCTGGCGTTCACTGGCAAGGAACGCTGGCCGACCGAACCCGGCATTCCCACCATGGAAGAAGCCGGCATGCCCGGCTTCGTGACGGGCTCGTGGGCCGGTCTGATGGCGCCGGCCGGCACGCCCAAGCCGATCATCGAACGCATGGCGCGCGAGATCAGTGAAATCGTGAAGGAACCCGACGTGAAGCAGAAGTTCGTGGATGCCGGCTTCCTGCCTGTCGGCGGCACGACGGCGCAATTCGCAGAACTGATGAAGACCGACTCGGCACGCTACGCCGAGATCATCAAGCAGGCGGGCATTACCGTGAATTGAACGCGCGGCGGGCGCTGGCGCGGCCGGAATGCCGCAGCAGCGTCGCGCCGCCTCGGAGTCATCATGATCAATAAATTCATCGACACGCCCGACGACGCGGTCGCAGATATCCACGACGGCGCCACGGTGCTGATCAGCGGCTTTGGCGGTGCGGGCATGCCCACCGAACTCATCCACGCCTTGATCGACCAGGGCGCGCGCGAACTCACGGTAGTGAGCAACAACGCCGGCAATCACGAAACGGGGCTGGCCGCGCTGATCAAGGCCGGACGCGTGCGCAAGGTGATCTGCTCGTTTCCCAAGGCGTCGCACTCCTGGGTGTTCGACGACCTGTACCGCCGCGGCGGCATCGAACTGGAATGCGTGCCGCAAGGCACCATTGCCGAACGGCTGCGCGCGGCGGGCGCCGGGCTGGGCGGTTTCTTCACGCCCACCGCCTACGGCACCGAGCTGGCGCAAGGCAAAGAAACCCGCATCATCAACGGCCGCGGCCACGTGTTTGAAACGCCGCTGCATGGTGATTTTGCGCTGGTCAAAGCCGACCAGGGCGACCGCTGGGGCAACCTGACTTATCACAAGAGCGCGCGCAACTTCGGCCCCATCATGTGCATGGCAGCCAAGACCGCCATCGTGCAGGTGCGCGCCAAAGCCGAGCTGGGCGAGCTGCCGCCCGAAGCCATTGTCACGCCGGGCATTTTCGTCAAGCGCATCACCGAGGTGGCCCACGCCGCCTTCTCCAGCTGAAGGAATCCGCATGACTCTTTCCCCGACGTCCCGCCCGCAGACTTCCAGCCCTCGGGCGTATCAACCCCTGACCCGCGAGGCCATGGCGCGCCGCCTGGCCCTGGACATTCCCGATGGCAGCTACGTCAACCTGGGCATCGGCATGCCGGTGCTGGTGGCGGCCCATCTGCCCGATGACCGCGAGATCGTGCTGCACAGCGAAAACGGCATCCTGGGCATGGGCCCGCCGCCTGCTGACGACGCCATCAACCTGGATCTCATCAACGCCGGCAAGCAGCCCGTGACCTTGCTGACCGGCGGCTCGTACTTTCACCACGCGGATTCGTTCGCGATGATGCGCGGCGGCCATCTGGACATCTGCGTAATGGGCGGCATGCAGGTCGCGGCCAATGGCGATTTGGCCAACTGGTCGCTGGCCAAACCCGGCGAAGCCCCGGCCGTGGGCGGCGCGATGGACCTGGCGGTGGGCGCGCGCAGCGTGTTCATCATGATGGAGCACAACAGCAAGAACGGCGATCCGAAGATCGTTGAACGCTGCACCTATCCGCTGACAGGCGCGGGCGTGGTGGACCGCATCTACACGGACCTTGCCGTCATCGACGTCACCCCAGAAGGCCTGGTGGTTCGGGATATGATCGACGGCATGACGCTATCCGAACTGCAATCGCGCACGGGCGCACCGCTGCACGCACGCTGATGCTGCCCAACCTGCCTCCGCCCGGCTACGCCGCGCCGCTGGCTGCGGAGGATCATCCTGATCAGTTCCGTGGCGATCCCGATTACATGCTGACCTTGGCGCGCGGCCTGCACGTGATCCGCGCGTTCGGCACGCGCCGCCATCCGCAAACCGCCGCCGAACTGAGCCGGCGCGCCGGGCTGCCGCGTGCGGTGGTGCAGCGCTGCCTGCATACGCTGGTGCTGTTGGGCATTGCCGAGCAACACGGCCGGCTGTTCGTGCTGACGCCACGCATTTTGGGTTTGGGGTACGCGTACTTCTCATCCACGCCGTTCGTGTCGCTGGCCCAGCCCGTGCTGGAAGAGTTAAGCGCCACCGTCAACGAGACCTGCGCGCTGGCCATCATGGAAGGCAATGAAATGCTGTACCTGGCGCGCTCCGAAGTGAACCGCCTGCTGGCCACATCGATGGGGCTGGGCAGCCGCCTGCCCGCATACTGCACCTCGATCGGCCGTGTGCTGCTGGCGCAATTGCCCGAGCCGGCGCTGGCGCGCTACTTCGCTGCAATCGATTTGCAGCCCTATACGGAATTCACGCTGATCACCGAAGCGAAACTGCGCGTGGAACTGGAACGTATCCGCGAGCAGGACTACGCGGTTGTCGACCAGGAATTGGAATTGAATGTGCGGGCGATTTCGGTGCCCGTGCGCTCAGCCAGCGGCAAAGCCTGCGGCGCAGTGAACGTCAGTGTCAAAGCGGCCAGGGTGCCGTTGACGAGATTGACGGATGAATTCTTGCCGCCGTTGCGGCAAGCGGTGGAGAGAATCGGAGAGTTCTTGGTGGCGTGAATGCAGCGGATGACGCGCGATGCAGGGCTTGCCGTGCGTACCGACAGGGCCGCGCGACGACAGGTCCGCGCGACATCCAGCCTGCAATCACAAATCCGTCGTATCCAACGTAAACGCAGCGGCCGCGCGGCCGATGCGGTCGTTGACCGCGTGCCATTCGTCTGTTGCCGGCGGCGCTTGCACGATGATGCGCGCATAACCCTGTTTGTCCAGATCGCGCAGCAGGCCGTACAAGGCTTGCGCATAACGCGCCGGGTCCGCAAGCACGGCATGCCATTGCAAGCGCGGGTCCAACGAGGCGGGCTTGTCCCCATACGCCACCACCACCACCTTGCCTGCCGGCAGGTTGCGGCCCTGGGCCACGTCTTGCAGACGCGCATCGGAGGCCAGCTCCAGCGGTGTGCGCGGCGCGTAGTGCGCTTTCAGCGTGCCGGATGCGCGCGGTGCGGCGGCGTCCGGGGCAAACACCTGCACGCCCAACACCGCTTCGATTTGCGCCGCGCTGATGTGACCCGGACGCAACAGCACGGGGCCGGCGCCGCGATCCAGGCGCGACAGATCCAGAATGGTGGACTCAATGCCCACTTCCGATGCGCCGCCTTCCAGCACGGGCATGCCGGCAGCCACTTCGTCAGGGAATTCGCTCTTCACGTGCTCGGCCCGCGTGGGTGACACCTGGCCGAACTTGTTGGCGGATGGCGCAGCCACGCCGCCCTGCCCGTTCGGCTTGCCGGCAGCAAACGCCGCCAGCAGCGCCTGCGCCACCGGATGCGACGGGCAGCGGATGCCGATGCTGTCCTGCCCGCCGCTTACCGTGTCAACGATATGCGGCGCGCGCTTCAGAATCAGCGTCAACGGACCGGGCCAGAACGCGTCGATCAGCAGGCGCGCCTCGGGCGGCACCTGCGACGCCCAATACGACACATCGCCATCAGGCGCGATGTGCACGATGACGGGATGGTTCGACGGGCGGCCCTTGGCCGCGTAGATCTTCGCCACCGCCTGCGGGTTTTCCGCATCCGCACCCAGACCGTAGACGGTCTCGGTGGGAAAGGCGGCCAGCTCGCCGTCCAGCAAGCGTTGGGCGGCGCGGGCAATCTCCGCGGCGTTGGCGGACTCGGGCGGGGGCAAGGAAGACATCAGGATCGTCGCGGGTTACTCGGGGGCTTGCATGCCCAGCGCGGCCGCCACGCGGGCGGCATCGCTACGGGCTTGTTCCAGCGTGGGCGCCACGATGGTGATGTGGCCCATCTTGCGGCCACGGCGCGCTTCGCGCTTGCCGTACAGATGCAGCTTGGCCGTGGGCACCGCCAGCGCGGCGGCCCAATCGGGTTCGCGCTGCGTGGTGGCGGACTCGGACGCATACCAGATGTCGCCCAGGATGTTCAGCATGACGGCGGGCGCCATCAACGCGGCGCTGCCCAGCGGCAAGCCGGCCATGGCGCGCGCCTGTTGTTCAAACTGGCTGGTGACGCAGGCGTTCATCGTGTAGTGGCCGCTGTTGTGCGGACGCGGCGCGATCTCGTTGACGATCAGGCTGCCGTCCTTCAGCACGAAGAATTCCACGCACATCACGCCGTGGTAACCCAGGCCTTGCGCGATGGCTTTTGCCGCATCGGTGGCGCGGGCCTGCCGTTCTGCATGGGCCGCGTCCGATTCCACGGGCGCTGCGGTGGACACCGCCAGTATGCCATCGCGGTGCACGTTGCGCGCAACGGGAAACACGACGGTGGCGCCATCGAAACCGCGTGCAATCACGACCGAGATTTCATAATCCAGCGGCATCAGCGCTTCCAGCACGCACGCCACGCCGCCGAACTCGGCAAACGCCGCCAGCGCTTCGTCACGCGTGTTGATACGGGCCTGGCCCTTGCCGTCGTAACCCAGACGGGCCACTTTCAGAATGCCGGGAAACAGCGCGTCGGATGCGGCGCGCACATCGGCTTCGCTGCGGATGGCGGCGTGCGGCGCAACGGGAATGCCTTGCGAAGCAATGAAGGTTTTTTCGGCGATGCGATCCTGCACGATGGCCACGGCGTCAGCGGCCGGGCTCACGCGGCAGCGCGTGGCCAGCGTGCGCAAGCTGTCGGCAGGCACGTTCTCGAATTCGGTGGTGACGGCTTGACAGGTCTGCGCCAGCCGGGCCAGGCCGGCTTCGTCATCGTAGGCGGCCTGAATGTGCAGGTCGGCCACCATGCCGGCGGGGCATTCTTCGGCCGGGTCCAGCACCGCAACCTTGTAGCCCAGGCTTTGCGCCGCGTGGCAGAACATGCGGCCCAGTTGGCCGCCGCCCAGCAAACCCAGCCAGCCGCCGGGAGCAATCATGAAAGAAGTCGATTGAGTCATACGGATCAGGCCTCGGGCGGAACCTTCATGTCGCGCGCGGCTTGCGTCTGGCGCGCGCGGAAGGCCACCAGCTTCTTGTGCAAACCGGCATCGGTGCCCGCCAGCGTAGCGATCAGGTGCAGCGCTGCGTTGGCCGCGCCCGCTTCGCCGATGGCGAAGGTGGCCACCGGCACGCCCTTGGGCATCTGCACGATGGACAAGAGCGAGTCTTCGCCACGCAGGTATTTGGAAGGCACCGGCACACCGAACACCGGCACTTCGGTCAGCGCCGCCATCATGCCCGGCAAGTGGGCCGCGCCACCGGCGCCGGCGATGATGCCGCGCAGGCCGCGGTCGTAGGCCGCAGCGCCGTACTCGGCCATGTCCTGCGGCATGCGGTGCGCGGAAATCACGCGCGCCTCGTAAGCCACGCCGAAGTCCTCAAGCATGGTGACCGCGTGCTTCATGACCTCCCAATCGCTGGAAGATCCCATAATCACGCCCACCACGGGGGTGGCCTCTGCCGCTGCGGAAGTCTTGGCTGTCATAACCGGTGTCAAAGAGGTAAGACCGCGGAAACCCGCCCGCGGAATGTCAAAGGACCGCGGAACGTATCCGCGAAACCCGGTATTTTACCCGGCGCGCGCGACAGGCTACGGCGTGGCCGAAGACGGCAGCCACAGATAGGTGGTGGGATCGTCCGGGCAAGGCCCGAAACCGCACTCCAGCGTGGTGCTGCCAACGTTGGCCAGGGTCACGATGAAAAACAGGGCCATGACCACTACGCCCAGCATGGGCACCGGCTTTTTCAGCATGCTGTCGCCCCATTTGCGGTCGGCGGTCTGCATCAGGATGCTGAAAACGATGATGGCGGCGAACGCGATGAACGCCCAGGTATAGAAGTGCATGCCCAGAAAGGGCGAGCCATAGCCCGGGTCGCCGGGCGCCATGTGCAGCAGGACTTGCCGGCCAGAGGCGACCATGCCGCCCAGCGATGCGGCGATGCTCATCGCGTAGTGCATGGGCGACGGCCCCAGGCGCATGTTCAAGAGAAAGCCGACGCCGGCCAGAATGAGGGCGACGCGTTGCAGCAGGCAAAGCGGGCAAGGCAGCTCGTCATAGACGATCTGCCAGGCAAACGCCATGCCAAGAATGCCGGTCACGCCCAGCAGCGCCAAGCCGTTCAAGACGCGCGAGCCGCGCGCCGGATTGCGGGAGAAGATCATGGCCCGGCCCTTACAGCGACAGCGCCAGCGGGCTGGTCATGTGGTGCTGGCACCAGGCGGCGAAGATCACCAACGTCAGCACCCAGAAGGTCACGCACGGGCGGCGTTTACCCGCCACGCCAAACCACACCGCGACCAATCCGGTCAGAAAAGGCAACATCATGATCATGCGGAAGGCTCCTGTCGTCGGACGTCCTGCGAAGGCAACCGACGAGTATAGCGTAACAATCCGACATATTTCCTATCGAAAACCCCCTATTGCCGGGGCCGGATCGGGCTGCAAGAACCGCCGGAAAGCGACGAAAAAAAACCCGCTCAACACAGGAGCGGGTTTTTGACAGCGCAGAGCTTGCCGGGTCAGGCGACCAGGCGGTCCAGCGCTTCGCGGTACTTGGCGGCGGTCTTTTCCAGCACGTCCTGCGGCAGGCGCGGTGCGGGCGGCGTCTTGTCCCAGGTTTGGGTTTCGAGCCAGTCGCGCACGAACTGCTTGTCGAACGACGGGGGGCTGATGCCCACGCGGTAGCCGTCAGCCGGCCAGAAGCGCGAGGAATCGGGCGTCAGCACTTCGTCCATCAAGTGCAGCGTGCCGTTGTCGTCCAGGCCGAATTCGAACTTGGTGTCGGCAATGATGATGCCCTTGGTGGCGGCGAACTTGGCGGCTTCGGCGTACAGCTTGAGCGTCACGTCGCGGATGCGCTCGGCCATTTCCTGGCCGACTTCCTTGACCACGTGCGCGAAGTCCACGTTCTCGTCGTGCATGCCGAATTCGGCCTTGGCGGCGGGCGTGAAGATGGGTTCGGGCAACTGGCTGGCCTGTTGCAGGCCGGCGGGCAGCTTGATGCCGCAGATGGCGCCGGTGGATTGGTAGTCTTTCCAGCCGGAACCGATCAGGTAGCCGCGGGCAACCGCTTCCACCAGGATCGGCTTCAGGCGCTTGACGACGACGGCGCGGCCGCGCACCTGGTCAACTTCGTCGGGAGCCACCACGTCTTCGGGCTTCACGCCCGTGGAGTGGTTCGGCAGGATGTGGGCCAGCTTCTGCAACCAGAATTCGGTCAGCTCGGTCAGCACCTGTCCCTTGCCGGGAATGGGATCGTCAAGAATCACGTCGAAGGCGGAGATACGATCCGACGCGACGATCAGCAACTTGTCGTCGCCCACCGCGTACATATCGCGCACCTTACCGCGGCCCAGCAGCGGCAAGGACTTGATGCTGGATTGATGCAAAGCAGAAGTCACGGGAATGGCCTATGGCAAAAATGAAGATTCCCGCCTCGGGCAGCGCCAGGGCGGGAAGTAGAACGAAATTGGAAACTTCAGAGCCGACCGGGCGCTGGAAAGCGGGTCGTGCAAAGCGCATAGATTACTGCAAATAAGCCCGTCTTGCCGGGCGGCGGGCAGCAGGTTAGTCTGGCTGCGTTCCAACATGCGCGCCGACCGCGACCCGCGTTACGGCGCCCCCCAATACCCCTGGAGGAGACAACGTCGTATGCAGGATGCATCCCAAAAACGCCCGTCCCACGCCGACGCGCAGGTTCATCTGACGGGGGGATGCCAGTGCGGCGCCGTCCGTTACGCCGTCACGGATGAGCCCATCACCGCGGCCACCTGTCATTGCCGGGACTGCCAGTATTCCAGCGGCGGCGCCCCGGCCCATGCGTTGATCTTCCCCGCCGGCTCGGTCACGATGCTGCGCGGCCAGGCCAAGGAGCACCGCTACAAGGGCGATTCCGGCCACACCGTCATGCGCAGCTTCTGCGCCGCCTGTGGCACGCCGCTGTTCGGCGGCTCTGAAGGCATGGGGTACGAAGTGGTGCGCGCGGGGTCGCTGGATGACCCGGAAGCCTTCCACGCCAAGGCCAGCCTATGGACGAGCTCGGCGCCGTCCTGGCACCACGTGGACCGCAACGTGCCGCACTTTCCCAAGAACGCGCCGGCGGGATAGCGCTATTCAGACTGCATTGAATAGTTCTATTCAGACTGCACTGCATAGTTCTATTCAGACTGCACCGAATAGTTCTATTCAGACTGCATTGCATAGCTCTATTCAGACTGCATCGCGCCCGCATAAAAAAAGGGGCGGCCCCATGCGAGGCCGCCCCTTTTGCTTGCGTGCGCCGCCCGGGGACGGCGCACGGCAGAGCTTATTGCACCACTTGCGACAGCTTGCCCGACGCGTATTGCGCGGCGATGTCGGTCAGCGGCAGCGCCTTGATCTTGCTGGCGTTGCCGGCGGTGCCGAATTCCGTGTAGCGAGCCACACAGATCGCGCGGGCGGCGGCGCGGGCGGGCTTCAGGTATTCACGCGGGTCGAACTTTTCCGGGTTCTCGGCAAAGAAGCGGCGGATCGCGCCGGTCATGGCCAGACGGATATCGGTGTCGATATTGATCTTGCGCACGCCGTACTTGATGGCTTCCTGGATTTCCTCGACCGGCACGCCGTAGGTTTCCTTCATGTTGCCGCCGAATTCACGGATCTCGGCCAGCAGTTCCTGCGGCACGCTGGAGCTGCCGTGCATCACCAGGTGGGTGTTCGGCAGGCGGGCGTGGATTTCCTTGATGCGGGAGATCGACAGGATGTCGCCCGTGGGCTTGCGCGTGAACTTGTAGGCGCCGTGGCTGGTGCCGATGGCGATCGCCAGGGCGTCCAGCTGCGTGCGGCGCACGAAGTCGGCGGCTTGTTCCGGGTCGGTCAGCAGCTGGTCCATCGTCAGCTTGCCGTCGGCGCCGTGGCCGTCTTCCTTGTCGCCTTCCATGGTTTCCAGGGAACCCAGGCAGCCGAGTTCGCCTTCAACCGTCACGCCCAGCTTGTGGGCGATGTCCACGACTTTCTTGGTGACTTCGACGTTGTAGTCGTAGTCGGCGATGGTCTTGCCGTCTTCTTTCAGCGAACCGTCCATCATCACGCTGGAGAATCCCAGGTCGATGGCGCCTTGGCAGACCTTGGGCGACTGGCCGTGATCCTGGTGCATCACGACGGGGATGTGCGGGTAGGATTCCACTGCGGCCTGGATCAGGTGCTTCAGGAAGCCTTCGCCTGCGTACTTACGCGCGCCGGCCGACGCCTGCATGATCACCGGGCTGTCGGTCTCCGCAGCGGCTTCCATGATGGCCTGGACTTGTTCCAGGTTGTTGACGTTGAAAGCCGGAATGCCGTAGCCGTTCTCGGCGGCGTGGTCGAGCAACTGGCGCATGGAGACTAGGGCCATGAGTGGTCCTCCTAAGTACTGTCTATGGAAAGATGGTTGAAGTCCTGCTGAATGGGGTGATTTTACGGGGGAATCGCTGAAAGGTCTTGCAACCGGCCGTATCCGGTCCATTCAGAGGATGGCGCGCTGCTCGGCCGCTAGGTCGCATCCCCCGGACGAGGGATGGACAAAGGGGCGACGGCCCCGTTTGGACCCTCGCCCGCGATCAAGGCCGGCCGGCGTGCGGCACGTCTACCCGAGTCATCAGAATGCGCCCTTCAGGTTTGGCGCGGCGGTTGGCTTCGATGAAGTCCGGTGCTGCGGCCATGAACAATGTGCAGCCGTCCGGCCCGCCCAGCGCCGCGGCGAAGATGCCGAATTCGCCGGTGTCGATCTGCTCAAGAATCTGGCCGCCGCGCGCCACCCGCACGATTCGTTTGCCGATGGCGTCCGCCACCCACACCGCGCCTTCCGCGTCCAGCGCGCCGCCATCGGGGCCGATGGCCGACGCCGCGATCAGCACTGACAAGTCGTCGCTGTCGGGCAAGGCGCCGAAGTTCGCCCAGTCGCGCCGGGGGCCCAGCGCACCGTTGGCCAGGATGTCGAACTCGGAAATGCGGTTGCCGAAGGTTTCGTTGACGATCATCGTCTTGCCGTCGGGGGTAATGAACGAGCCGTTGGGAAAGCACAGCCCGTCGGCCACCACTTGCGCCACGCCGTCCGTGTCCACCTTCACCAGCGTGGTCGTCGCGACCGGCTCGCCCGCCATCAGGTCAAAGCCGAAATTGCCCACATAGGCCCGGCCTTCGGCATCCACCACCATGTCATTGATAGGGCCGCCCGTCAGCGCCGACAAGTCGGCATGCACGGCGAGCGTGCCATCCTTCTCGCGGCGCAGCACCTTGCGGTCTTTCATGGATGAGATCAGCAAGCGGCCATCGGGCAGCCAGCCCAGGCCCGAAGGCTGCTGCGGCACGCGGCAGATCTGTTCGACCTTGCCGGCCAGATCCACGGCGATCACCTGCTCGGTATAGAAATCCGACGCCCACAGGCGGTCTTCGTGCCACCGCAGCCCTTCCAGGTACGTGTACCCGGACGCCAGCACGGACAATTCACGTTTCGGCATTGCCTTGTCTCCTATTTATCGCCCCGGTCGGGGCCGGTTCTTATCGGTGCGCCCCTGGCCGTCAGAAGGCGCCGGAGCGGGCCCATTCTGGCATGGGCGGCGAGGGTTCGGGGAGCGCGGAATATTGATACGAAACGTATCCAGCCCATCGCCCTGACCCCCTGGGAGTCAACACCCGATCCGTCCCCAAGCTGACAACTAACTGTCAGGTTTGCGGCGTTAACATCGCGCCCCAAGGGAAAACCCGCGCTCTCGGGGCCCCTGGCATATCCGTCTCACCGGACCCCGTCCTGCCTCGCCCCATGCCGGCGGGCCGCGCCCAGAATGCGGGCCGAGCGACAGGTCCCTCGTTTCCGTTTTGATCATGAATACAAAGAAGCTGACGCGTTACATCGGCATCGCCATGGTGTTGGGCGTCCTGGTGGGCTACCTCTGCAATAAGACGGCGCAAGACGCGAAACATGCCGCAGACATTGCGTCGTACTTCAGCCTGATCACAGACATCTTCCTGCGCATGATCAAGATGATCATCGCCCCGCTGGTGTTCGCGACGCTGGTATCCGGTCTGGCCAGCATGAGCGACGCCAATGCCGTGGGCCGCATCGGCTTGCGCGCCATGGTCTGGTTCATCTCTGCGTCGGCAATCTCGCTGCTGCTTGGGCTGATGCTGGTCAATATCTTCCAGCCCGGCGCGCACATGAACCTGGCGATTCCGGACGCGGGCATCACGTCGGGGCTGAAGACGGGCGACTTCACGCTCAAGGCCTTCATTGCGCACGTGTTCCCCAAGAGCATCGCCGAAGCGATGGCCAACAACGAGATTCTGCAGATTCTGGTGTTCTCGCTGTTCTTCGGCGCGGCGCTGTCGTTCATTCGCAGCAAGGGCCACAACACGATCTACAACATGATCGATGAGCTGGCCAAGATCATGTTCCGCGTGACCGACTACGTGATGCGCTTTGCGCCGCTGGGCGTGTTCGCCGCCATGGCCGCCGCCATCACTACCGAAGGCCTGGGCGTGCTGGTCAGCTACGGCAAACTGATCGGGGAGTTCTATCTGGGCCTGGCGCTGCTGTGGGCCATTCTGTTTGGCGTCGGCTACCTGTTCCTGGGCAAGTCCACGCGCCGCCTGGGCGGGCTGATCAAGGAACCCACCCTGCTCGCCTTCTCTACCGCCAGCAGCGAATCCGCATACCCCAAGACCATCGAAGCGCTGGAACGCTTTGGCGTGTCCAAGCGCATCTCGGGCTTCGTGCTGCCGCTGGGGTATTCGTTCAACCTGGACGGCTCGATGATGTATCAGTCGTTTGCGGTGCTGTTCATCGCGCAGGCTTACAACATCGAGATGAGCTTCTCGCAGCAGCTCACGCTGCTGCTGGTGCTGATGGTGACCAGCAAGGGCATGGCCGGTGTGGCGCGCGCCTCGCTCGTGGTGGTGGCCGCCACCCTGCCGATGTTCCACCTGCCTGAAGCCGGCCTGCTGCTGATCATGGGCATCGACCAGTTCTTCGACATGGGCCGCACGGCCACCAACGTGGTGGGCAACAGCCTGGCCACCGCCGTCATCGCCAAGCTGGAAGGTGACCAGGGTGACCAGAATAAGCAGGATGAGCAGGCCGCAGTGGCCAGCCCGGCCGCTCAAATGAACGTGGCCGAGGCCCGCGACAACGCTTGACCGGCGCGCAGCGGCGGGAGCAACATAGGAATCCCTGTTGCCACCCGCCGGCGCGTCGCGCCCCAGCGCCACGTGCTACCCGCATGCCATGACACCCCACCCCCTGCGCGGCATTCTCGCGGCCATCGCCGTGATGGCCGCCGCACCTGCCGCCCACGCCTGGACGCGCATCTCCTGCGACTTGAGCGGCACGGCTTCCACGCCTGCCGTCCAGATGCGTCAATACCGCACCGATGGCACGGAGCTGTCTCAAACCACGTTCAAGTTGAAGGTCAAGTCGGCCGACATTCCGGACGGCGCGCGCGCCGATACCGATTGCACCGAATTTGTGGACCGCGAGATTGATGTGTCGCTGGACAACACGCCGCCCGGCCAGATCCGCAAGGGCCGCCCGATCACGCTGCGTTATCGCTACGATGAGTCGCTGGGGCAAAGCCTGGCGACGAAATTCGAGCTGGTCCGCTAAGACCAGCTCGATGCCGCGTGGCGGCAGATTTGCTTAGTCGTTGACCGAGCAGGACACCGGTGCGCCGTCTTCGAATTCGACGTCGTAGGTGTGGACCGGGTCCCAGGGCAACGTGAACCACAGTTCGTAGCCGTCGCCGTCTTCATCGAACAGCCACAACGCGCGCAGCACGGCTTTTTCCGCCATGGCTTCCGCCGTTTCTTCCTGCAGCAGTTGATCGTCTTCGATGCCCAGCTTCTTGCAGTGCTCGTACGAATAGTTATCCAGCAGGAACTCGGCCGCTGCCAGGATGTGATCGTCCAGATTGTCGATGATGCCCTTGACCACCTTGGATGCGCCGCTATCGGGCTCTTCGCCATCCGTCTGGATCATGACGTGAATGGGAGGACGCCCATCGCCGGCAGGCACGTTTTCGGCCGCCCACAGATCGGGTTCTTCGGGGTCTTGGGTGAAATTGAATCGTGCCATCGCGCGCTCCGGAAGATGGGATAGCGAGCCGTGAAAGAGTCGGCTGCGCCTTAGGCCGTTACGCCATTTCGCCATTTAACCAGATGCGCGGCGGCCCGTCTGTGACTGCTGGCGATGTTTTTGCCCCTATACGCGCTCCAGCGGCCAATGCGGCAGTGCGGGCAGATCGGTGCGGATGGTGTCGCCCGGGCTGACCGCCCCGCCTTCAATCACGATTCCCATCACGCCCGCCCGGCGTTGCAGGCTGCCGTCGGGGTTGCGCCCCAGCACCGCGGCCGTCAGACCTTTCTGATAATGGTCCAGTTGCACGCAGGGGTTGCGCAGGCCGGTGATCTCGATCACGGCATCGGCGCCGATGCGCAGCCGCGCCCCACGCGGCAGGGCCAGTAAATCAATACCCCGCGTGGTGATGTTTTCGCCCATCGTGCCCTCGGCCACGTTGAATCCGGCCAGTTGCAACTCGTCATGCAACTCTGCCTGAATCAGATGCACTTGACGCAGGTTGGGCTGCGTCGGGTCGGCCCGCACGCGGGACCGGTGTTTGACGGTCACGCCCAGATGGGCATCCCCCTCCACACCCAAGCCTTCAATCAACATGATCATCGGCACAATCGGCTTGCTGAACGTGTGCGTGGCGCTTAGCGCCACGGCGGTCACGATCGGATGCATCGCGGTTCTCCAGGAAGGACGAGACGTGCGCAAAAGCGCATTCAGGCCGCCACGCGCTGCGGCTCGCGTATCGCTACCGCCGGCGTGCGCGCCGGCAGATAGTGCGTGGAGAATACCAGCCGGCCCGCCGACCACGTGTGACTGACCAACGGCAGGCAGCCCACTTGCGCCACCGCCACCAGATCCGCCCGCTGGCCGACCGCAATGCGGCCCCGATCCGTCAACCCGCAAGCGTCGGCCGGGTTTGCCGTGACAAGCGCAATCGCCTGCGGCCACGTCAAATCCGTCTGCGCCGCCACCGCGAACGCTGCGGCAATCAGCGTGGACGGCTGGTAGTCGGAACACAGGCAGCTGGCCACGCCCGCGCGGATGGCGTCAATGGCCCGCATCGAACCGCTCTGGCTTTGCCCGCGCAACACATTGGGCGCGCCCAGAATCGTCGGCAGCCCGCAAGAGACCGCAGCACGCGCGGTATCCAGCGTGATCGGGAATTCGCTCATCGCTACGCCCAGATTGCGCATGGTGGCGATGCGGTGGATGGAGTCGTCATCGTGGCTGGCTGTGGGAATGCCGCGCGATTGCGCGTGCGACAGCAAGGTCTCCACCCGCGTCACCGCGCCGTCTTTCGAACGCGTCTTGGCGTTGGCGGCTTCTTCCGCCTGCTCGCGGCTCATCGCGTGGTTCCCCATCATGTATTGCAGATAGGATTCCAGCGTCTTGAACTGTCCCTGCCCCGGCGAATGGTCCATGACCGACAACAGGTCCACCGCGCCCTCGTCCATCAAGGCGCAGAGCACCTCCACCGAGGTCTCGTCCGTGACTTCGTAGCGGCAATGCACGCGGTTGTCCACCAGGCTGTGCTGACGAAACGCGCGCAACGTGCGCACCACTTCGGCCGCCGTCTTGTTGTTGCGCACGCCCCATTCATTGTTCGCAAACGACAGCGCGTGATAGGGCGTGGTGATGCCCGCTGCGGCGTTGCGGCGGTCCACCTGGGCGACCGCAAAGTCCAGCGGAAACAGCACGCGCGAACGCGGCTCGGCTTCTTTTTCGATGGCGTCGCAATGCAGGTCGATCAGGCCGGGCATCAGGGTCTGGCCTTGCAGGTCGATCACGCGGTCCGCCTGCGCGCCGTCGGGGTCGATGGCCACGATGCAACCGTCGTCGATCAGCACCGCGCTGTTTTCCAGGACGCGGTCGGGCATCAACACGCGGGCGTTCGTCAGATAAGTGCTTTGCATGGTCACTCCAGGTCGGCCGTCGCGGGCTGCGGAGGGCGCAGCGCCAGGGTTTGGGTCGCGACGGCGTCGCGCACTTCTGCATCGTGGAAGATGCCCAGCAGGCAGCGGCCTGCGGCCAGCGCTTCGTGTATCAGCGCGATCACCACGCGCCGGTTATCGGCGTCCAGCGACGCGGTGGGTTCGTCCAGCAACAGAATGGGGTGGCGGGCGATGAAGCCGCGCGCGATATTCACGCGCTGCTGTTCGCCGCCCGAAAACGTAGCGGGCGCCAGCCCCCACAGCCGCGACGGCACATTCAGCCGCTGCAACAACGCGCCCGCCTGCCTGCGCGCATCTTCCGCGTCCACCCCCGCCATGCGCAGCGGTTCGGCCACCACGTCCAGCGCCGACACGCGCGGAATGACCCGCAGGAACTGGCTGACATAACCGATAACGTCGCGTCGCAGCGCCAGGATGCGCTGCTCGGGCGCCCCCACCAGCTCGACCCAATCGCCGTGGGCACGCACGCGGATGCTGCCCTCGGTGGCCAGATAGTTGCCATACAGGCAGCGCAGCAAGGTGCTCTTGCCGGTGCCAGACGGCCCGGACAGCACCAGGCAATCGCCCGCCGCCGCGTCGAAGTCCACCGCGTCCAGCACGGGCAGGCGGATACCGCCCTGGTTATGCAGCGTGAACATTTTTCCGAGGCCTCGCACCTCGATCATGGGAGTGCTTGCGTGCATGGTCAGCTCTGCAAAATGGAAGACACCAGCAACTGGGTGTAGGGGTGTTGAGGGTCGTCAAGAATCTGGTCGGTCAGGCCGCTTTCCACCACGACGCCGCCACGCATCACCAAGGTGCGATGCGCCAGCAGACGCGCCACCGCGAGGTCATGCGTGACGACAATCGCGGCCAGGCCCAGGTCCGTCACCAGTTGACGCAACAGGTCCAGCAGACGCGCCTGCACCGACACGTCGAGCGASGCMGTGGGCTCGTCCATGAACACCAGSCGCGGATGCGTSACMAGGTTGCGGGCGATCTGCAAGCGCTGCTGCATGCCGCCGGAAAACGAGACCGGCGTATCGTCCAGCCGGCTCACGTCGATCTCCATCTTTTGCAGCCAGTTGCCGGCCACGTCGCGCAGCTCGCCGTAGTGGCGTTCGCCCACGGCCATCAGGCGTTCTGCGATATTCGCGCCCGCGCTGACCTGCATGCGCAACCCATCCCGTGCGTTCTGGCGCACAAAGCCCCAATCGGTGCGCGCCAGCAGCCGCAGCCGGGCGCCTTGCAGCGCGGCCAGGTCGATGAAGCCCTGGTCGCGGGTGTCGTACCAGACGCTGCCCGCGTCCGGCTGCGTTTGGTACGACACGGCCGACAGCAAGGTGCTCTTGCCCGAGCCGGACTCCCCCACCACGCACAGCACTTCACCGGGGTAAAGATCGAAGCTGACGTCGCGGCAACCATGCACGCCGTCCCACGTGCGCGTCATGTTGCGCACGGATAGCAAAGGGTGGGATGTCATGCTGTGGCCTCGGGGTGGAGTTGCCCTGCGGGGTGGGCGGGATTGGAGGATTTGGCTGGATTGGCGGGTTTGGCTGGATTGGCGGGTTTGGCTTGATTCGCTTGATCGGCCTGGCGATCGTTGCAGTACTCCGTGTCCGAGCACACAAAGCGGCGCGTGCCGGCGTCGTCCAGAATGATTTCGTCCAGATAGCTGTCACGTGACCCGCACAGGTCGCAGCACTCGGACCACGTTTCGACCGTAAAGGGGTGGTCTTCGAAATCCAGGCTCTTCACCCGCGTATACGGCGGCACCGCATACACGCGCTTTTCGCGGCCCGCGCCAAACAGCATCAGCGCGGGGCTGCCGTCCAGCTTGGGGTTGTCGAACTTCGGAATCGGCGACGGCCGCATCATGTAGCGATCATTCACGATGACGGGGTAGTCATACGTCGTGGCGATGTGGCCATGCTGCGCAATGTCTTCGTACAGCTTCACATGCATGCCGCCATACTCGGCCAGCGCATGCATCGTGCGGGTTTCGGTTTCGCTGGGCTCCAGCCAGCGCAGCGGCTCAGGGATCGGCACCTGGAACACCATCACCTGCCCTTCGCGCAACGGCGTCTCAGGGATGCGATGGCGCGTCTGCACGATGGTGGCAGCCGGCGTGGATTCCGTCGTGGCCACGCCCGTCACGCGGCCAAAGAAGCGGCGGATGTTGATGGCGTTGGTGGTGTCGTCAGACCCTTGGTCTATCACCTTCAACACATCGTCCTGCCCCATGATGGCCGCGGTGACCTGAATGCCGCCCGTACCCCAGCCATAGGGCAGCGGCATTTCGCGGCTGCCGAATGGCACTTGATAGCCGGGGATTGCCACCGCCTTCAGCAGCGCGCGGCGCAGCATGCGCTTGGTGGATTCATCCAGATACGCGAAGTTGTAGTGATCGTCGCGTTCGACCGTTGCGTGGGGTGCGTTCATGAGGAAACCGCCTCGTCCATCAGATCGTTGATTGCGTCCTGCGGCGCGCGGCGGTCGGCGCGCAGGCGGCGCAGCAATTCCAGATTGGCCTGGAAGTCCACGTAATGCGGCAGCTTCAAGTGCTGAACAAAGCCCGAGGCCTCGACGTTGTCGCTGTGATACAGCACGAACTCGTGGTCGTTGGCGGGCGAGTCGGCGCGTTCGCCCAGGTCTTTGGCTTTCAGTGCGCGGTCTACCAGCGCCATCGACATGGCCTTGCGTTCGCCGTAGCCAAACGTCAGGCCGTAGCCGCGTGTGAACTTCGGGCCTTCGGCGGCGTTGCCGGCAAACTGGCTSACCATCTGGCATTCGGTGATGTCGATTTCGCCCAGGGTGACGGTGAAGCCAAGCTCTTCGATATGCATCTCGACTTCCAGCGCGCCGTAGCGGATTTCGGCCGCGAACGGGTGCGTGTTGCCGTAGCCGCGCTGCGTGGAATACCCCATCGACAACAAGAAGCCTTCATCGGCGCGCGCCAGGTTCTGCAAGCGGGCGGCGCGGCTTGCCGGAAAGTCCAGCGGCTGACGGGTCAGGTCGAAGGGTTCGGGGTCGCCTTCCGGCACGGGCTCGGCGTCGATCAGCTCATCGTGCGCCAGCAGGTCTGTCACGCGAGGCATGCTGCTGTCCAGCGCGTCGTCGCCCGCAGGCAAGGCATCGGCCTCGCGCTGCGCTTCCAGCGTGAAGTCCAGCAGGCGCTGGGTGTAGTCATAGGTGGGGCCCAGAATCTGGCCACCCGGCACGTCCTTGAACGTGGACGAGATGCGGCGCTGCAAACGCATGGCGCCCGTATCGATCGGCTGCGTATAGCCGTAGCGCGACAAGGTCGTGCGATAGGCGCGCAGCAAAAACACCGCTTCGATCACATCGCCCGCCGCCTGCTTCAAGGCCAGCGACGCCAGCTGCGGATCGTAGAGCGAGCCCTCGGCCATCACGCGCGATACCGCCAGCGGCATCTGTTCACGAATCTGGTCCAGGCTTAGCTCAGGCACCTCGCGGTCGCCGCGCCGGTAGTCGTCCAGCATGCGGTAGGAATTCAGGATGGCGCGTTCGCCCCCTTTGACGGCCACATACATGTCAGTTCTCCACGCGCGTGGTGCGCGGCAATCCACACATCCGCCGGTCTTGCGTCAGGAACACGTCCACGCCCAGCGGAAACCGTTGATGATTCAAGCGCCATTCGCGCCAGAAGCCGTCGGGCAGGCCCGCCACCGACAGCGTCTGCCGCGTCTGGATACCGGGGCCGGTAAGGCTGACCGCGTCGCCCGCCGACAGGGATGCCACGTCGATCAGCAAGGTCGTGGACAGGTCGGGATAGGCCGGGTCACCGGGATGGCACGCCGACAGGGCCGGGGCTTCGCCGCCCGCCGGCACCGCCGCAAAGCGCGCCAGCGCGGGCGACGGCACGATGGGGCAGGCGCAGTGAAAACGCAGAAAGGCCAGCACATCGGCGTGCACGGTGCGCGGCAGCCACAGCGGCGTGTCCACATCCACCAGCGTCAACAGCAGCGCCGTCATCGCGGGCGACAAGCCTTCCGGCACGCCGCTGTCAGCGGTAATTTCCTGGATACGGCCGGGGTGCGCCAGGGCCTGCAAGGCGCTGCGAAAGGTGGTTTGCGCATCGCGCACGGGGTCAGCGAACCCGGGGAGCAAACCACGGCTGGCGGCCGGGGCAGTGAAAGCTTGTGCTTGCATGTCAGTCCTCGCCTCGCACCATCGTGAAGAATTCCACCTTGGTCTGCGCCGCAACGCGCGCCTGGCGTTCGACCTTGTCCGCGTGCTCGCGGGCCAGCGGCTGTATCAGTTGCGTCTGTACCGTGTCGTGCCAATCAGGCAGTTGCAGCAGCGCGTCGGCCACCGCCGCCTGCTCGGCGTGGCGCAGCGACCGCCCCTGCACATAGGCCACGCCCACGACGCCGCCATCCAGCGTGACGGCACAACGTGTCACGGTCATTTCGCCCAGGTTGAAGCGCGCGCCCGTGCCGCCGCTGCGCGCCCGCACCATGGCCATGCCGGTCTGCGCCGGCCGCAACGTCTGGTGGCCAGGCAGTTGCCCCAAGGCGCTGAACGCGCCTTCCAGCGCAGCCGGGCTGGCCAGCGACAACACGCGCATCCAGGCGGCGCGCTGGGCGTTGGCCGCTTCCTGTCCTGCTTGTGAGTGATCCATTATTTCCTCTACACGTCTAGACGACTGGATGAAGTATGATCGCTGGCAATTCGAAGTTCAACAGGCTGGCGTGAATTTTTGATGACAGTTGCGGCATCCGTACACCGCCTATCCGGCGGGGGCCGCATGGTGCACAATCACAGCCATTCTTCATGAAGCTGTTGTGACAGCACGAGCGCACCCCTATGGTTGAACGAGGTTCCGGCATCGCCGTCTGGCGGCAAATTGGCGAGTCCCTGGCGGACGACATCCGCAACAAGCTCTACATGGCGGGCGAACAGCTGCCGTCCGAGCCGGAGCTGGCCGCCAAGTTTTCCGTCAACCGCCACACCATCCGGCGCGCCATGGGCGAGCTGGAGCAAAGCGGCCTGGTCCGGATCGAACAGGGCCGCGGCACCTTCGTGCAGGAACATGCCATTGATTACGCCATCGGCAAGCGCACGCGCTTTTCCGAGAACCTGCGCAGCCAGGGCGTGCTGGGCCATGTGGAATCAATGGGCAGCCAGACCTTGCGCGCCGCCGACATCGCCAAGCACCTGGGGCTGGCGCGCACCGCGCCGCTCTTGCGCGTGCAGATCGTGGGCAAGGCCGAGAACCGGCCGATTAGCGCTTCAGAACATTTCTTTGACGAAAAACGCTTTCCGGATTTTGCCGACCGCCTGACCGCGTTGCGTTCGGTGTCGAAGGTGTACGCGCACTACGGCATTGGCGACTACACGCGCAAGTGGTCGCGCATTACCGCCACCCTGCCCTCGCCTGAAATCGCGCGTCTGTTGGGCCAACCCAAGACGCGCCCGATTCTTCAGGTGGAAGCGCTGAACGTGGACCAGGACGGCGCACCGCTGCAATACAGCATCACCCGCTTCGTGGGCGATCTGGTGCAGTTGATGGTGGCGGACGACAGCTAGAAGGCACAGCCGCCGCCGTCCGTGGCGTCACGGCGGCGGCGGCTGAAACTGAAATTGAAAGCAACTCTACTCATCTAGACATCTGGTTGTCATGCAACGTCGATAACGTCACGCTATGAACTCACACGCCCCCTCGCCCCTGGCCGGTGTCACAGGCCAACGCATCCTGACGCCGCGCGGCGTCGAACAAGCCAGCCTGCGCTTTCAAGGCGGGCTGATCGCCGACGGCGGACCCGCTCCCGCCCGGGGCGCGCCCTGGTTCGACGCGGGCAACCTGCTGGTCTTGCCCGGCATTGTTGACCTGCATGGCGACGCCTTCGAACGCGCCATCATGCCGCGTCCCAGTGTCACCTTTCCGTATGACAGCGCGCTGTTCGACGTCGACCGCCAATTGCTGGCCAACGGCATCACCACCGAGTTCCACGGCGTCACCCTGTCTTGGGAAGGCGGCTTGCGCGGCGAAGCCTATGCCGAACGCATGTTCGACGCGCTGGACCGCATGAAGCTCATGATGGGCGCACGCCACTACGTGCATCTGCGGTTCGAAACGCACCACGTGGGCGGCGTGGATTTGGCTCAACAATGGATACGCGATGGCCGCGTGCGCTTTCTGGCCTTGAACGACCACCTGCCCAGCATGGCGCGCCGCCTGGGCGACGACCGCAAGCTGATGCAATACGCCAACCGCGCCGAATGCGATCTGGACACCTTCCAGGAGCGCATCCGCGCGGCGATGTCTGCCGCGGATTCCGTGGCCGACGCCATGCGCGAGCTGACCCTGTGTGCGCAAGCCGCCGGTTTGAAGGTGGCCTCGCACGACGACCCCGACGCCGCCACGCGCCGTTACTACCATCAGCTGGGCTGCGGCGTGGCGGAGTTTCCGCTGACCCGCGACGCCGCGTGCGTGGCGCGCGACCTGGGCAACTCCGTGGTGTTCGGTGCGCCAAACGTCGTGCGCGGCGGCAGCCACACGGGCGCGCCCAGCGCCACCGAGATGGTGCGCGACGGCTTGTGCGACATCCTCACGTCCGACTACTACTACCCTGCCCCGCTGGCTGCCGTGATGCGGCTGGTGCAGGACGGCGTGCTGCCGCTGGCGCAAGCGTGGAATCTGGTGTCGATGAACCCGGCACGCGCCGCGGGCTTGAAAGACCGTGGCGCGCTGACGCCGGGGCTGATTGCCGACGCCATTGTCGTAGACGACCATATTGCCGGGCTGCCCCGGGTGGTGGCCGCGATTGTCGGCGGCGAACTGCGCTACGCCACGCGCGCATTCGGCGACGATCACAGCCACCGCATGGCGGCCTGACCATGCCGCTTGCCCATCGCTACGCCCTGTACCTGGCGCCCACCGGCCCGTGGCGCGAACTCGGCAGCCGCTGGCTCGGCCGTTGCGCCGACACCGGCCTGGCCCTGCCGTCGTTGCCGGGCCAGTTGGACACGCCGCCAGCCTGGACGCAGGCGCCGCGTCACTACGGCCTGCATGCCACCTTGAAGGCGCCATTTCGCTTGCGCACGGGCGCTACGCCGCAAGCCGTGGACGCCGCCGCACGCGAACTCGCCCGATCCAACCAAGCATTTGATGTCGCGCTGGAATGCGAAACGCTGCGCGGTTTTCTCGCGTGGTGCATCGCCGAAGACGACGCCCAAGGGCAAGCCCACATCCAGGCGCTGGCCAATGCGGCCGTGCAGCAGCTCGATGACTTGCGCGCTCCGCCCACGCCTGAGGAAACCGCACGCCGCCAGCCGCAATGGCTATCGCCCGAACAGCAGGCCATGCTGGCGCGCTGGGGCTACCCCTACGCCTTCGACACCTACACGTTCCACATCACGCTGACGGGAAAGCTCAGCGGTGATGCGCTGGAACAGGCGCAACGCCGCGTCGCGGCCTTTGCCGCCCCCTTGCGCGGCCAGCGCATGGCGGTGCCAGGCGTCAGCGTGTATGTGCAGGCCACGCCCGGCGCGGATTTCGTCGCAGCGCGCCACTACCATTTCGATGGCGCGCATACGGATGCGATCGGGGCGGACTATCTGCAAGGGCCCGCGGCGCCATGACACTTCCTACCCCGTTTCCTGCCCCGTTTCCTGCCGCATCTCCTGCCCCATCTGCTGACCCGTTTCCTGCCGCATCTCCTGCCCCATCTGCTGCCCCGGTTCCATCCCCATCTGCTGCCCCCTTGCCCACATTCGTCACGCCGCCCGCCAGCGGCGCGCGGCTGATCTACTTGATGGGCGCATCAGGCAGCGGTAAGGACACCTTGCTGCGTCTGTTGCGCGCGCATCTGACGGATGACGAGCCGGTGCTGGTGGCGCACCGCTACATCACGCGTGACAGCGGCGGCACCGAAGATGCGCTGCGTCTGTCCACCGAAGAATTCGCGCGCCGCGCCGCGCTGGGATGCTTCGCCCTGCGCTGGGCGAGCCACGGCTTGCATTACGGCATCGGTATCGAGATCGACACCTGGCTGGCGTATGGCGCGGCGGTGATTGTGAATGGGTCGCGTGAACACCTGGAACAGGCGCATGCGCGCTACCCGGCGATGACGGCGGTGGAAATCACGGTGGACCCCGCAAGGCTTGCCGAACGGCTGGCGGGACGCGGACGGGAAAGCGCCGAGCAGATCGTGCAACGCTTGTCGCGCGCCACGCAGGCGTTCGCGGTGCCGCAGGGCTGCGCGTTGAAGCGGGTCAGCAATGACGCCGACCCGCAAGCGGCGGCCGCGGCGCTGCTGGGGATCGCGCGGGACATGCTGGCGCGCTAAGTTTGGCTGACTACGGCTGGCTGACTATGGCTGGCTGACTACGGCTGGCTGACTACGGCTGGCTTGCTACGGCTGGCTGACTACGCCTGGCTGACTACGGCCGGCTCACTACGGCTGGCTTGCTAACCGCGCGGAGTCGCCACCGCGTTACCCGCCGCACTGGCCACCGCCCCTTCCGGCAGCGCGCCATCGCCACACAATTCCGAAAGAATTTCGGAAAAGCGTTCTTCCGCCGCCAGCACCTGGTCCCGCTTGCGGCGGATCAGATTGATCGGTGGCAGCTCCCAGCCGAAATCCCAGGGCAGCATGCCCAGCTTGCCGCGCTGGCAAAGTTCGCGCGCGATGTCTTCGGGCACCACCGACATCAGCGATTCATTCATCGTCAGCATGCCCTCGATCACATCGGTGGAATAGGCCTCAAGCACCGGGGACGGCGCACGCAGCCCCGCGCGGATGAAGTGTTCGATGATCAATTGACGCGTAGGCGTATTCGCCGCCGGCAACACCCAGTTCATTGCCGCCACTGCCGCCCAGTCGGGCTTGCGGCGCGCAAGCCGCTGCGCCAGCCGGCTATGCGCAATCAGCCGCGGCCGTTGACGGTACAGCACGCGGTGGATCAGGTCGTCCAGCATCACCGTGGACGTCGCGCGGCTGATGACGCAATCCAGCTCGTGCCGGCGCAGCATGGGCACCAGATGATCGGTGGTGGCGCGGTGCAGCGTCAGCGTGACGCCATAGCGCTGATGCAGCCGGCTGATGGCCGCCGTCAACAAGGCGCTGGACACGTAGGGCACCACGCCCACGTTCAGATGCGCGGAATGGCCCGCATGCAGCGCTTCAACTTCGCGCGCCCACAAGTCCAGATCACTTTGCATGTGCCGCGCGCGCACCAGCGCCAGATCGCCCAACGGCGTGGGCAGCAGGCCGCGGCCGCTGCGCACGAACAGCGGGCCGCCGAAGATGTCTTCAAGCTCGGCCAGCGCCTTGGTGACGGCGGGCTGGCTGATGCCGGTGGCGGCGGCCACACGGGTCAACGAGCCATGCGCGGCGATGTTGATCAGCAGCGCCAGATGGCGGTGCTTCAGGCGGTTGGCCAAACGGGCGGCATCCCAGCTCACGGTTTTCTCTATAACTAGACGGTTATCGGATTATGCCAATAAAGATGAATCCAGTTATTTCACGATCCTATACTTCAGGCATTCCCAACCGCTGCCGGCCCCGTCGACCATGAGCGCATCCGCACCTTCACCCGCATCTCCGTCGTTCACCACCCGCCCTGAAATCCGCGGCACCTTCGGCGTGGTCTCGTCCACGCACTGGCTCGCCTCGCAAGTGGCGATGGGCGTGCTGGAGCGCGGCGGCAATGCGTACGATGCGGCCGTGGCGGGCGGCTTCACCTTGCAGATTGTGGAGCCGCACCTGAACGGCCCGGGCGGCGAAGTGCCCATTCTGTTCTGGAGCGAAAACGAAAAGCGCATGCGCGCGCTGTGCGGCCAAGGCCCCGCGCCCGCGCTGGCCACGCCCGCTTACTTTCGTGGGCTGGGCGTGGAGCTGGTGCCGGGCATCGGGCTGCTGCCCGCAACCGTGCCGGGTGCGTTCGGCGCGTGGCTGACCCTGCTGCGCGACTACGGCACCTGGGAATTGGCCGATGTGCTGCGGCCCGCCATCGACTATGCGCAGAACGGCTTTCCGCTGGTGCCGCGCGTGTCGCAAGCCATTCTTGCCGTGCAGGCCTTGTTCCGCGAGGAATGGACGAGCTCGCGCGATGTCTGGCTGCCCGACGGCCGCGTGCCCGCGCCCGACGCCTTGTTCCGCACGCCCGCCATCGCCGCCACCTACGCCCGCATCCTGGACGAAGCGCATGCGGCCAGCAGCGACCGCGTGGGCCGCATCGACGCCGCGCTGGCGTGCTGGTATCGCGGTTTTGTCGCCGACAAGATCGACGCCTTCTACACGCACGAAGCCGTGCGCGACACCACCGGGCAACGCAATCGCGGCCTGCTGCGCAAGTCGGACATGGCCGATTGGCGCGCCACGTATGACGAACCCGTCACCACGCAATACGGCCGCTACACGGTGGCCAAATGCGGCGTGTGGTCGCAAGGGCCGGTGCATTTGCAGCAGCTGGCCATGCTGCGGCATCTGGGTGTGGATGGCCTGGACCCGACCTCGCCCGAATTCGTGCACCGCATCGCCGAAGCCGCCAAGCTGGCGTTCGCCGATCGCGCCGCCTGGTATGGCGACCCCGATTTTGTGCAGGTGCCGCTGGCTGCCTTGCTGAGCGATGCCTACGCCAAGACGCGCGCCGCCAGCATTCTTGGCACCGCGTCTGCCACCTTGCAACCGGGCAGCCCGGCAGGCGTGGCGCCGCGCCTGCCCGACCTGGCCGCTGCCGACCGCACACTGGCCGCCTCCGACACGCGCTTTGGCGTGGGCGAGCCCACGTTTGCCGCCTTGCCGCCCGTGGCCGAATGGGCCGCACGCGAAATCTTCGTGGGCGACACCTGCCAGATCGACGTCATCGACCGCGACGGCAACATGGTGGCGGCCACGCCGTCGGGCGGCTGGCTGTCGTCCAGCCCGGTCGTGCCGGGGCTGGGCTTTCCGCTGACGACCCGTTTGCAAATGACGTGGCTGGACGACGGCGTCGCCGGCCAGCTGCAACCGGGCAAGCGCCCGTGCACGACGTTGTCGCCGGGCCTGGTGCTGCGCGACGGCCAGCCTTATATGGCGTTTGGCACGCCGGGCGGCGATCAGCAGGATCAATGGACGGTTGCCTTTTTCCTGCGCCACGCCATGGGCATGAATCTGCAAGAGGCCATCGATGCGCCGTCCTGGCACATCGACCACTTCCCCGGTTCGTTCTGGCCGCGCACGCAAACGCTGAACCGTCTGACGGTGGAATCACGATTGCCCGAGGCCACCATTGAAGCGCTGCGCGCCGCCGGCCACGACGTCAAGGTCGGCCCCGCGTGGTCCGAAGGACGCATCAGCGCCTGCACACGCGAACCCGGGGCGGGCGGCGGCCTGCTGCTGCGCGCCGGCGCCAACCCGCGCGGCATGCAGGGTTACGCCGTTGGCCGATAGCCACATAACGAACACGCATCTATTTTCTTTCCAGCCGGCGTCCAGACCGGCACTGACACAAGGGGTAAACATCATGAAAGTGCAATTCAAACGACTGCTGCGCGCGTGCGCGCTGGGCCTGGCCCTGGCCGCACCCGCGGTGTCGCAGGCCGCCTGGCCTGAAAAGCCCATCACGCTGATCGTGCCGTGGGCGGCAGGCGGGTCCACCGACATCCTGGCGCGCGTGCTGTCCGAAGGGCTGACCCAATCGCTCGGCCAGCCCGTCATCGTGGAAAACCGTTCGGGCGCATCGGGCAACATCGGCACCGCCTTCGTCGCGCGCGCCAAGCCCGATGGCTACACGCTGCTGGTCGGCTCGATGAGCACGCACACGATGAACCAGGCGCTGTATTCCAACATGCCGTTTGACGGCGTGAAGGACTTCACGCCCATCGCCGAATTGGCGTTGGTCACCAACACGATGGTGGTGCATCCGTCGGTGCCGGCCACCAACGTGAAGGAATTCGTCGACTACCTGAAAGCGCACCCGGACACCGTGGCGTACGCGTCCGCCGGCCAGGGTTCGACCAACCACCTGAGCGCCGCGCTGTTCGAAAAAGCCGCTGGCGTGAAGATGATGCACATCCCGTATCGTGGCGGCGCGCCTGCGGTGCTGGACACGGTGGCGGGCCGCACGCAAGTGCTGTTCAGCGCCGGCACGCAAACCCTGCCGCACGTGCAGACGGGCAAGCTGAAGCTGCTGGCCGTCACCGAAGAAAAGCGCTCGCCACTCATGCCCAACGTGCCGACGGTAGCCGAAACGCTGCCGGGCTACGAGCTGTCAGTTTGGTACGGCGCGTTCGGCCCCGCCGGCATGCCGCCTGAACTGACCGCCCGCCTGAACCGCGAAATCAACCTGATTCTGAAGCGTCCCGACGTCATCAAGAAAATGGGCGACATGGGCGTGCTGCTGACGGAAACCACGCCGGAACAATTCGGCCAGATCCTGACGCGCGACGCCGACAAGTACGGCAAGCTGATCAAGGAATTGGGAATTACCGCCGAATGACATCGCAACCGACTTCCGTCACGCCAGCCTTGGCCGGCGTGCACGCGGTCGCGCTGGCGTACGCCGCCGCCGACGCCACGGCGGCGTTCGCGGCGATCGACGCCTACGCCCGCGCCTCGCTTGAACACACGCTGTGCACCGTCAACCGCTACGACGCCGACGCCATGCGCGTCGTGCGCCTGTACAGCTCCAACCCCAAGGCTTACCCGCCCGGCGGCAGCAAAGACAAAAACGGCACCCCCTGGGGCCGCCATGTGTTGCTGGAGCAACGCGTGTTCGTGGGCGAAGGCGTCGACGCCATCCGCGAATTCTTCAACGACCACGACGCCATCCGCGAGCTTGGATTGCAATCGGTGATCAACGTGCCCGTCGTCTACGGGGACACCTGCCTGGGCACGGTGAACTTCCTGATGACGCGCGCGCAAGTGTCCGAGGCTGATATTGACAACGCAAGACTGGCGGCGCTGCTGGCGCTGCCGGCGTTTCTGGCGTTGCGGCAGGCGTAAGTCAGTTGGGCCGCCTGCACAAACAGGCCCCCACTCCGCATTGCTAAATCAACGCCCGCCGAATCCTTGACGACAGCATGTCGATCACGATCACGAACGCGACGATGATGATCATCACTGCGCAGGTTTCGGCGTAGCGGAAGCTGCGGATGATTTCCCACAGGACGGTGCCGATGCCGCCCGCGCCCACGATGCCGACGACGGACGCCGACCGCACGTTGGATTCAAAGCGGTACAGCGAATACGAGATCCACAGCGGCAGCACTTGCGGGATGACGCCGTAGACGATTTCTTCCAGTGCGTTGGCGCCGGTGGCGCGCACGCCTTCGACCGGACGCGGATCGATGGCTTCGACCGCTTCGGAAAACAGCTTGGCCAGCACGCCCGTGGTGTGTACCCACAAGGCCAGCACGCCGGCGAACGGCCCCAGGCCGACGGCCACGATGAACAGCATCGCGAACACCATTTCGTTGATGGCGCGGCACGCGTCCATCAGGCGGCGCATTGGCTGGTAGACCCACGCGGGCACCATGTTCGACGAGCACAGCAGCCCCAGCGGCACCGCCACGACGATGGCCAGGAATGTGCCCCACACCGCGATCTGCACCGTCACGATCATCTCGTCCAGGTACATGCGCCAGTCGCGGAAATTGGGCGGGAAGAAGTCGGCGGCGAATTGGGCCATGTTGCCCGAGTCGCGCAACAGGTCCATCGGCCGCATGTCCGCGCCCTGCCATGACATGACCAGCAGCGCGAGGACGACGGCCCAGACAAGCAGGACCGGCAGCGACGAACGCGGCGCGGCAGGCAGGCGGGAAGAGTGAGTGGCTAGGTTCATGGCGTCAGGCGGTCCGCGTGATGGCGTTCAACAAGGGCAAGGCCGGCGCACCTGATGGCGCGCCGCCTGCCCGTCTTAATGCTTGGCCAATTGCTTGGCTTACTACGTGGCTAATTGCTTGGCTTACTGCTTGGCGACGGCGGGCTGGCCCAGGCTGGCCAGCTTGCTATCGATGTCCGCCAATTGCTTTTGCTTGTCGGCTTGGCCCAGCGTGCTGTCCGCTTCGACCTTGGCCTTTTCACGCGCCAGTTCGATCTGGCGGATCGGCACCAGTTGCTGGTTGTCGGACGCGCGGAAGCCCTGATAGGTCAGCGCCTTCAGGTTGGCCATTTCACGCGCGGCGTCCTTGCCTTTGCCGTAGTTGATGAAGAAGTCGCGGATGCGGCCTTTCAGGTCAGCCGGCAGGTCGCTGCGCATGACGAGCGGGTCAGCCGGGATCAGCGGCGACTTCCACAGCACGCGCACGCTGTCGTTGGCGTCTTTGCCGGTGCTCAGGCGATAGCGCTCCAACGCTTCGGTGTTATTCACCGCCACGTCCACCTGCTTGTTGATGACGGACAGCAGGTTGGCTTCGTGGTTGCTGGCGCGCACCGTCTTGAAGAAGGTCTTGGGTTCGATCTTGTTGGCGGCCCACAGGTAGTAGCCAGGCACAGCGGTGCCGGACGTGGAGTTCGGATCGCCCGCGCCATAGCTCAGCTTGCCGCCGCTTTTCAATACGTCGTCCAGCGTTTTCAGGTTGCTGTCCTTGTTGACGATCAACAGCGACCAGTAGCCCGGGTTGCCGTCCTTGTCGATGACCGAGGCGAACACTTCGCCCTTGGCGCGGTCCACGGCTTCGATGGCCGACTTGTTGCCGAACCAGCCCATCTGCACCTTGTTGAAACGCATGCCTTCGATAATGCCGGCGTAGTCCGACGCGAAGAACGGTTTGACCGGCACGCCGATGGCGCGGCTCAGGTCATCAATGACGGGCTGCCAGACGGACTTCAGGTTGGTCGACGACTCGGTCGAGATGATGCCGAAGTTCAACGTCTTGGCGTCTTGCGCGTTAGCCTGCGTGGACAACGCGGCGGCGGCGATCAGGGTGACGAAGGTTCTGCGTAGCATGGATGGCTCCGGGGGAAATGGCCAAAAGTGACTGGGGCGAAAGTGTCTGGGGTAAAGGTGACCGAGGGGCAGAACAGGCCGCGTGGCAGGCTGCATGTCAGGCGGCATGTCAGGCCGCACGTCAGGCGGCTTGCGCCAGCTGAGACAACGGCGCCAGGCCCGGCATGGCCGGCGCCTGTTGCGTGTATTCGGGAAGCAGCTCGCTGAGTTCCGATCCGTACAGGTTGCGCAGCATCTCGGGCGTCAGGTCGGCGGCGCGGCCGTCGTAGACGACCTTGCCGTGGCGCAGCGCGACCACGCGCGGGCAATAGCGCAGCGCCACATCCACCTGATGCAGCGACACCACCACGGCCACCTTGCGGCTGCGGTTGATCTGCGCCAGCGTGTCCATCACGCGGCGCGACGATTCCGGGTCCAGCGACGCGATGGGTTCGTCCGCCAGGATCACGCGGGCGTTTTGCACCAGCGTGCGCGCAATCGCGGCGCGCTGCTGCTGGCCGCCCGACAAGGTGGAGGCGCGCTGAAATGCGTAGTCGTCTATACCAACCTGCGCAAGCGCATCCAGGCCCTGGCGCACTTCAGCGCGCAGAAACCAGCGGGTCAGGCTGCGCCACAGCGGCACACGCGGCAACAAGCCCGTCAGCACATTGGTGATGACCGGCAGGCGGCCCACCAGATTGAATTGCTGGAACACGAATCCGATGCTGGCGCGCGCACGGCGCACGTTGCGGCTCAGGCGGCCATTCTGTTGAATGAGCTGGCCATTGACCGTCACGCTGCCCTGGCCCGCATCACCCGCGACAAAGCCCGCCAGATGACGCAGCAAGGTGGATTTGCCCGAGCCCGATGCGCCCAGCAAGGCCACCATTTCGCCGTCGGCGATTTGCAGGCTGACGTTGTCCAGCGCTTTGGCGCCGGCATGGAACGTCTTGCTCAAGGCATGTACTTCGATGGCGTACGTCATCGCTTGATCCCCTTGTATGTGGTCATTGCGGCATTCTGTTTTGGGCGCATGACAGCGCGATGACCCGGAGATTGAATCCGTTGACAGAAAATACGGGGTCAGCAATCGATTGAAAGACCTGCGTCATAAATGCGCCGACCGGCCTGTCGCAGCGGTTTGACGGCGCGGGTATATTCGAACTGTTTCCCCACTTGCCGGGCGGTCATCATGATCAAAGGTTCTTGCCTGTGCGGCCGCGTTGAATATGAAATCGACGGCCCTCTTACCAACGCCCTGAATTGCCATTGCGTGATGTGCCGCAAGTCGCATGGCGCCGCCTTTCGCAGCCGCGCGTCGGTTCAAGTCACCGACTTCAAATGGACCAAGGGCGAAAACCACGTCACCTGGTATGCCTCGTCGCCGGGCAATTACCGCGGTTTTTGCGAAGCCTGCGGCACGCCGTTGCTCAGCCGCTTCGACCAGACTCCGGACACCTATGGTTTGCCATTGGGCGCCCTGGACGATGATCCCGGCATCAAACCTTCCGCGCACTGTCATGTAGGCAGCAAGGCGCCGTGGTTCGACATCACGGACAACCTTCCGCAACACCCGGGCGCCATCGAAGACGCGCACGAACCCGCCGCGCAGGTCGTTACATAAATTCTCAACCTGATGGTTGAACAACTGCGGTGGCCGATTTATATTCAACCGCATGGTTGAACTTATTCCCTCCCCCGCTCTGGATGCCGTCTTTCGCGCGCTGGCCGACCCCACGCGCCGCGACATGCTGCGCACCCTGGCGCAAGGGGATCACACCATCGGAGAGCTGGCCGCGCCCTTGCGCATGAGTTTTGCTGGCGCCTCCAAACATGTGCAGGCCCTGGAACGCGCCGGTCTCATCCGGCGCACCATCCATGGCCGCACGCACGTGTGCAGCCTGAATCCCGAACCCATGGCCGAGGCCATGCAGTGGCTGCGCTTCTATGAACAGTTCTGGGCGGGCAAGCTGGATGCGCTGGAATCGGCGATTGCCGCCAGCGCCGGCGTGGCCCCGTCCACTTCCCATGGAGAGCAACATGAGTGAACACGGCGTCGTCCTGGACCCCACGTCCCTGCGCTTTACCCGCACGCTTCCCGCCAGCGTGGAAACCGTCTGGGCATTTCTGACCGAATCCGACAAGCGGGGCCGCTGGCTGGCCACTGGCGACATGGAGCTGCGCGAGGGCGGCGGCGTGACCTTGCGCTTCGTGCACGCGGACCTGTCATCGGTAAAGGAACCCACGCCCGAGCCCTACAAGCCTTATGAGAACGGCGTCACAACCCATGGCGTGATCACCCGGTGCGAGCCGCCCCGGCTGCTGGCCTTCACATGGGGCGGATCGCAGGGCGTGCCGTCCGAGGTCACGTTTGAATTGACGCCGCAAGGCGAAGGCACGCTGCTGGTGCTGACGCACCGCAAACTGAACTCGCGCAACGACATGGTGGACGTGGCGGGCGGATGGCACACGCATCTGGGCGTGTTGTCGGCCCGCTTGGCAGGGCGCGATCCTGGCCCCTTCTGGTCGGCGCATCGCGGCTGGGAAGCCGACTACCAGGCGCGCATCCCGGGCGCATAGAGTCGTTCAGCAACAACTATCACGGCGCAACGACAGATAAAAACTGGCTAATCGTTGCGCTTTGCTGTAACATCAGTCCGTGATTTTTCCGCAAAAACCGGGCTCCGGTCACTCTGCGTACCCAACCTGTACTCCTTCGGGTCAATCCCCTAGATACCCAGGCAGTTCCCGGTTTGGGAATGGATTTGGGAACAAATCGCACCTCTGCCAATTGCGCCGCGTTACCCCAGCACGACCCCCGCGCCGCCCGGCATTGCAGCAAACGATCCAACCCGCTTCTTCCGGCGCTGTGCGCTTGCACGGTGCCGCGACCAAGCCGCGCACCGCGCGCACATTGCCCACGCTGCGCGAGTATCCGTCATATCAGACATCCCCTTGTGATGCCGTGGCCCTTACCCGCGCTTGCCCGAACGTTTTACGTTCAAACCGCTGGACCTGGTTATCTGTGTCCAACGCGCTTGCCGCTACATGCGGCGCGTCATGCCGCCGGCCTGGCTGCGCGTATTGATCAAGGAGTAGAGAATGGCTAAAGAAGAACTCATCGAATTGGATGGCATTGTTGACGAAGTGCTGCCCGATAGCCGCTACCGCGTCAAACTGGACAACGGCATCGAAGTCGGCGCCTACGCCTCCGGCCGTATCCGCAAGCACCGCATCCGCATCTTGGCGGGCGACCGCGTCACCCTGGAAATGTCGCCTTATGACCTGACCAAGGGCCGCATCAACTTCCGCCACAAAGACGAACGCGCTCCCGCGCCGCATCGTCCCCAGCAATACCGCCGTTAAGCCAGGGCCTCAGGGCCGGCCCTGGGCCGGCTCCCTGACCCTGCTGCGCGCGGGCCTCGGGCCAAGACTGGCCTTAAGCCCAAGCCGCGACATGCCGTAATGCGTGGGACGTCCATTCGTGAAAGAATGGCCCCCAAGTCAGGCGCAATGTCTGACGGGATACGCATGAAGCAAGATGGATCTCAAACAAGAATTGCAAGCCGCTGCTGACCAGCTTTCCCTGGCACGACGAAGGTTCGTGAAGGGGGAAGAAGGCCTGCGCCTGCTCAATCAGTCGCGCGAGGCGTTCATCAACAGCCTGCGCAATACCGGCCTGACCTACGCCGAAGCCAAGATCAAGTACGACAACTGCCTGGATGACCAGGAAGCCGAGCAGCTCCACGTGCGCCAGCAGATGGAGTATGCCGAGCGCATGCACCAGTTCGTGCTGAACAAGATCGCGCAACAGACCGCCACGGCCTGACGCGGGCCTTGATGCCTGGGATTGCCTAGGGCTTGAACGCCCCGATGAAAATGGCGGGGTCCACCCGCGCATCGTTCAGGCTGACATTCCAGTGCAGATGCGGCCCGGTCGCCCGGCCCGTCGCCCCCACCTTGCCCACCACGCCGCCACGCGGCACCTCGTCGCCCACCTTCACATCGATGGCCGACATGTGGCAGAACATGCTGACGAAGCCCTGGCCATGGTCCAGGAACACCGTCTTGCCGTTGAAGAAATAATCCCCCACCAGCACCACGATGCCCGCTGCAGGCGCCTTGATCGGCGTACCCGCCGGCACGGCGAAGTCCAGCCCGGAATGCGGGTTGCGTTCCTGGCCGTTGAAAAAGCGCCGCAAGCCGAAGGGGCTGGACAGGCGCCCGCCGTTCACCGGGCGGTCCAGCAACAGGTTGCTGGGCGTAACGCCCGCGCGATACGTCCGATTGGCCGCGCTTTGCTCGGCCATTTCGCGTTCGATGCGCTTCATGTCGTCGGGATTGGGGTCCACCTGACGCGGATTCTTCAGCGTGATGTGCTGCGCCACGTATTCCTTGGCGCCCACCTTGAACGGCAGCTTGCGCGGGCCGCGCGCATCCGTCACCACCGCCTGCTGTTCGCCAGGCTTCACGCTGAGCGGAATGCCGATGATGGCGATCCACTGCTTGCCCTCTTCGCGCACGACCAGCACGCGGCGGTCCAGGAACGTGACTTCGGGCGCGCGCTCGGCGTCACCCAGCGGCAACACGGCAACGCCGCCCGGCACGGGCGCATTGAGTTTGCGGGTGATGAAGCCCTGCTGCGCCTGAGCGCGAGCCGGCAAGCTCAGGCTGAGGGCGGCGGCGGCAAGACCCAAGCGCAGGATGTCGCGGCGCTGGAATGCAACGGTTACGGGCATCGGGGCGCTTACAGGCACAGGTTCGCCGGTTCGATGATGCTTTGATCGCGGCGCGCGATGCGGGTCGACAGGCGCGTTTCGGTCTTGCCCTTCCAGGTGGTCGTCGTCAGCACGGCTTCGACGCCCAGGCTGTCTTCCTGGACCAGTTCAAAGCCGTTGCGCACGGCGTTCTGCTTGAAATTGACGCCCATATTTTTCCAGGCGGAGGCCACGCAGGTCGTGTAGTCCTCGGCCGTGCGCTGGGTGGCGCCATAGAAGACCGGGTCGCGCTGGCGCACGTCTTTGACATTGGCGCAGGCCGACAAGGCAGCCAGGACGGTAAGGGACAGGGCGATGCGAACCTTCATACGGTCAGACTCTCAAGCAGAAAATGGTGGACGGAAGCGGGGTGGACAAAAGCGGCCAAAACTATAACGCAGCGGTCAATCAGGCCTTGGGCGCGCGGCGGGCCGATTTGGGGCGGAAGGCGTCGATGACCTGGGCATGCGTTTCCGCGTAGGGGCCGCCGATCAGGTCGATGCAATAGGGAATGGCGGCGAAGATGCCAGGCACGAGCACGGCGCCATCGTCGCCCTTCAGCCCTTCCAAGGTCTCGCGTATGGACTTCGGCTGGCCAGGAAGGTTCACGATCAGCGCGGCATGCGACGGCGTTTCGCGGATGACGGCGACCTGGCGCGACAAGATCGCCGTGGGCACAAAACGCAGGCTGATCTGGCGCATCTGTTCGCCAAAGCCCGGCATTTCCTTGGTGCCGACCGCCAGCGTGGCCTCGGGTGTGACGTCACGGCGAGCCGGCCCGGTGCCGCCTGTGGTCAGCACCAGGTCGCACCCGCAGATGTCGACCAGTTCAATCAGCGTTTCGGAAATGCGGGCCGGTTCATCGGGAATCAGCCGGTCCACCGCCTGCCATGGCGACGCGAGCGCCGAGCCCAGCCATTCGCGCAGCGCGGGCAGCCCCTGATCCTGGTAGGTGCCAGACGAGGCGCGGTCAGAGACGGACACCAAGCCGATGATCAGGTCGTCGGGATGGCGGCGGGCGATACGGGGGATGGCGGTCATGGGCGGCTGATATCGGTAAGGAGATTTGGGAAGACAGCGCGGCGCGGTCAATCCTGGAAATCCTTAAAGCGCGCCGCGATGTCGATGCTATCGCATTCTTTCCCAGGAGGAAGCGCTGCCCCAGCCGGCTCAAGCGCCCTCGCCTTGTGGCAAAAATGCGAATCGCCGCCGCTTGGGGTTTGCCGCGCTTGTTCCGGTCATACGCACTGGATAACATCCGCTAACAATCTAATTCGAGTTTCCAGCGCGCCCGCCTCATCCCATGTTCAAACGCACTCTTCGGCAGCACGCGCTGGCCGCGGCGCTGGCCCTGTCCGCCGCCGTCGTTGCCGGCTGGGTCGCCTGGCACCCGCTGGCCTTGAAGACCGAGCCAGTCCCCGCCGCCGCACCCGGAATCTACATCCCCAACCTGGGCAACACCCTGAATGAGCAGACGCGCAACCTGTCGCGGCTGAGCCAGGCGCTGCGCACGGGCGACCGGCTGGTGATCCTGGGGTCGTCCGAGCTGACCAGCAACGACCTGCGCTTCGTGCCGTATCGCTATCTGGCCGACGAATTGCAGATGCCCGTGCTGGCGTATGGCCATTCGGGCTTCCAGTCTCTGGGCATGCAGTTTGTGCTGGCCGCGCTGGCCAATGACCTGTCGCCCGCGTCCCGGGTGGTGATCATGCTGTCGCCCGGCTGGTTCGATGGCGACGGCGGACTGAGCGCAGACGAATTCAACGAACACGCCAACCCGCTCTTGCCGCGCCTGCTCAAGCAGCCCGAGGGCCGGGCGGAACTCGCCCGCTGGCTGCAAGACAAGGGCGACGCCCGCGTGGCCTGGTCGATGATGGCCGAACAGGCCTACGTGTTGCGCCAGCGCCTGGTGGATCTATGGGCGCCCGCGTACGCCGCATCCGCCCCCGTGCAGGAACCGGAAGGCCCGGCCGCCGCCGCGCGCGTCGTCGACTGGGACGCGCTGGCCCAAGAGGCCCAAAGCGCGGAACAGAGCCTGATGGCCGGCAACCGCTATGCCGTTCGCGATGATTTCTTCAACAAGTACCTGCGCACGATCCCCGAAGGCGGCAAGACCGCCTACCAGCCGCAGCCCCTGACCGGGCGCGACGAGCTGCGCGAATTGACCGCGCTGATGGCGCTGCTGCGCCAGCACAACGTGAACGCGCTGTTTGTGATGCAGCCGCTGCACCCGATGGTGTTCAAGGATCTGAATCGCTTTGAACCCGTGCAACGCGAAGTGGCCTCGTTGTGCCAGCGCTACGCCATGACCTGCATGGACATGTACAGCGCGCCGTTCGAAGTCGGGATGCTGCGCGACGTGCAGCACCTGGGCGAACTGGGCTGGCTGCGCGTGAATCAGAAAATCGCCGAGACCTTCCGGCCATGACAGGCGCCCAGATATGAAAAGAACCCTTTGGCTGTGCCTGTTGTATCTGGGCGTGCTGGCCGTGCTGCTGATTCAAGCCGACACGGCCGCCAACCTGGGCAAACCGATGGAAATCGAGTTCCAGTACTCCAAGTTCTGAAGCGGCTGACGGGGACGGACCAGGCTTTGGTTTTCCAACGCAACCAGGGTCAGGTCACAAATCTGCAATAATCGGCTCCTCTCGCCGGAACCTCGCCCCCCGCCTCCATGTTCGACCTCTTCCACGGCCTAGATCTCTGGGTCGGCCTCAGTCTTGTGCTGGCCCTGACATTCGTCCTGGCCTTTGAATTCATCAATGGCTTTCACGACACGGCGAACGCCGTGGCCACGGTCATTTACACCAAGGCCATGCCGCCGCATCTGGCGGTAGTGCTGTCCGGCATTTTCAACTTCCTGGGCGTGCTGCTGGGCGGCGTGGGGGTGGCATACGCCATCGTGCACCTGCTGCCGGTGGAGCTGCTGATCAATGTGGATACGGGACGCGGGCTGGCCATGGTGTTCGCCATGCTGGCCGCGGCCATCGCCTGGAACCTGGGCACCTGGTACTTCGGCATCCCGGCTTCAAGTTCGCACACGCTGATCGGTTCGATCCTGGGCGTGGGTCTGGCCAACGCCTTGATCACCGACCTGCCGCTGGCCGATGGCGTCAACTGGGGCAAGGCGGTCGATATCGGCCTGTCGCTGGTAGCCTCGCCCATCGCCGGCTTTGTGGTGGCGGGCGGGTTGTTGCTGCTGCTCAAGCGGTGGCTGCCGGTCTCGAAGATGCACAAGACGCCTGACCAGCGCCGCGCCATCGACAACAAGAAGCACCCGCCCTTCTGGAACCGCCTGGTGCTGGTGCTGTCCGCCATGGGCGTGAGCTTTGTGCACGGCTCCAATGACGGGCAAAAGGGTATTGGCCTGATCATGCTGGTGCTGATCGGCATCGTGCCGGCCAACTTCGTGCTGGATACGACCAGCACCACCTACCAGATCGAACGCACCCGCGACGCGGCGAACCATCTGAACGTGTTCTACCAGCGCAACGAAGCGATGCTGGGCGACTTCCTGGCGCTCAAGCGTTCGGATTCCACCACCGAACTGCCGCGCAATTTCCGCTGCGACCCCGAACTGACCGTGCCGACGATTGCCGCCCTGCAAACCGACCTGGCGGGCGTCAGCAACTACGCCGACCTGTCGGCAGAAAAGCGCATCGACGTCCGCCGCTATCTCCTGTGCCTGGACGATACCGCCAAGAAGGTGTCGCGCATTGAAGGGCTGCCCGCCCGTGAACGCGCCGACTTGCAACGCCTGCGCGCCGACCTGACCGCCACCACCGAATACGCGCCCTTCTGGGTGATCGTGGCGGTGGCCCTGGCGCTGGGCGCGGGCACCATGGTGGGCTGGCGCCGCGTGGTGCTGACCGTGGGCGAGAAGATCGGCAAGCAAGGCATGACGTATGCGCAAGGCATGTCGGCGCAGGTGACGGCGGTGGCCGCCATCGGTCTGGCCAACGTGTTCAGCCTGCCCGTGTCCACCACCCACGTGCTGTCCTCAGGCGTGGCAGGCACGATGATCGCCAACAAGACCGGCCTGCAAGGCAACACCGTGCGCAACATCCTGCTGGCCTGGGTGCTGACCCTGCCCGCGTCGATGGCGCTGGCGGCCGGCCTGTTCTGGATCGGCGTGCAGATCGCGGGGTAATAGCTGGTTAATGGCTGGTTATGGCTGGCTGTGGTTGGCTAATGACTGGCTGATTGCTGGCTAACGGCCGGTTAATGACAAAACGGCCGTGCGGGCAATCCGCACGGCCGATGCAACACTCTGGCAACCGCGCCAGGGCTGTTTTTCAGCAAGGCCCGCGTCTACCATGGCGCCATGGCTACCTCGACCCCCACCCTGCATTACATTTTTGATCCGCTTTGCGGCTGGTGCTATGGCGCCGCGCCGCTCGTGGACGCCGCCCGCCGCGTCGCCGGCCTGCAAGTCACGCCCCATGGCGGCGGCATGATGACCGGCGGCAACCGCCAACCCGTCTCTGACGCCTTGCGACGCTACGTCATGCCGCACGATGAACGCATCGCGGGCCTGACGGGCCAGACTTTCGGCAAGGACTACTTCGACGGTTTACTGCGCGACACGGGCGCCGTGTTCGACTCCGAACCGCCCACCACCGCCATCCTGGCTGCGCAAACGCTGGCGGGCCGCGGGCTGGACTTGCTCAAGCGCTTGCAAGTGGCGCACTACGTGGAAGGCAAACGCATCGCCGACCCGGCGATTCTGAAGTTGCTGGCTCGCGAAATTGGCCTGGACGGCGATGCGTTCGATGCCGCCTACGCAACGGCCGAAGGCGCGGATACCGCCGCCCACATCGCGGCCAGCCGGAAGCTGCTGGCAGAGGTGGGCGGCACGGGCTTTCCCACCATGGCGCTAGAGCAGGACGGCGTGTACACGCTGCTGGAACCGGCCAAGTATCTGGGCCGTCCGGAACTGTGGCAAGCGGATTTGCAGGCGCGCGTGCAAGGCAAGAAGGCGTAAAAAAGGGGCGGCGTTCAGCCCGCTGGGTTAAGCCCGCTGGGTTCAGTACGCCGCATTCACCCCGCTGCATTCGCCCCGCCGCATTCACCCCGCTGCATTCACCCCCGCTGCATTCACCCCACCGCGTTCACCCCGCCGCGTTCACCCAGCCAGCGCCAGCAACACGCCATACCCCGCCATTCCCAACAACACAGCGACGCCAGTGTTGGCGACAAGGCGCGCAGCCACGCCCGTGACGACCAAGCCGCCCACATAAGGCGCGATGCGGGCGGCGTCCGCCCCCGCATCCATCAAGTCAGGCACGATCACCGCCGCCGCGATGCCCGCCAGCAGGCTGGGCCCCAGCGCGGCCAGCGCCGAGCCTTCGCGCGACAAATGGCGCAACAGGCGGCTGCGTTCGGACAACATGAAAGGCAGCGCGCGCGTCAGATACGTAATGACGGCCATCGCAATCACCGCGCCCCAAAAACCCAAGCCTTCGGCGTTCATGGTGCCCTCTTCAAACGGTAGGCCACGCAGCCGACGATGGCGCCGACCAGAATCGCCAGCGTCGTATGGCCCATGGCGGCCGCGGCGGCCGCGCCCGCCACCGCGGCGATGACGGGCAAGCCCATGCCGCGCTTGGCGCTCTGGCACACCAGCGCCATGAACAGCGCGGGCAAGGCGAAACGCATCACTTGCGACAGCATCGGGTAATGGCGTTCCAGCCCGTCGCCCGCGTAGACGCCCACCGCCGTGCCCGCAATCCACGTCAGCCAGGCGCCCAGCCCCAGCGCAATCATCCAGCCCTGGCGCCGTGCGGGCGGCACGGTTTGCAGGCGATTGAAGGCCGTGGCGAAGACCTCATCAGTCAGCAGAAACGCGACCTTCAACCGGTCGCGCAGCGCCGCCGGCAGAAAGCGCGACAGCAGCGGGCCATACAGCAGATGGCGCGCATTCAACAGCGAACACAGCGCCACCACCCATAACCAGGGCGTGCCGGCCTTGATCGAGGCCAGCAGCAGGAATTGGCTGGCTCCGGCGTAGACAAATACGGAAATCAGGATGACTTGCAGCGGGGTCAGCCCCGCCGCCATGCCCGCAATGCCGAACGTCACGGCCACCGGGAAGTAGCCGATCATGACGGGCAGGCAGGATTTCAGGCCATCCAGGCGCGCGCTGGCCGCGGGGGCCTGCGCGGAAGGGGAAGACGTCTCCAAGATGCGTTTCGCTTGTTTGTTGTGGCAAAGCAAGCGCGTAGTTTACTGGCCCCTTATCCCCTCTGCCCCTCTGCCCCGGCCGTAATCAGCGGTCCGTTCCCTCCAGCGCACGCAGGTGCGCCTTCAGGCGGCGCACTTCCTGGCTCAGGTCCAGGATCAGCGCCACGGCGTCCAGGCTGGCGCCGAAATCATGCTCAAGGCGGCGGGCATGCAGCGCGCGCTGCAAGTCGACGCTATAGAAGCACCATTCCGCCTGCTGGCCGCTGGCGTTGACGATGCCGACCTCTACCAACTGAGCGACCCATTCCACTTCCGCGCCGCATGCGCGCGCCAGGTCGTCCGCGCTGAGCGGCTGTGATTTGCCCACGACGGTGGCGCTGGTGATGACAACTTTCTTCATGATCAAACCCCCATGTGGCGCCGTGGGTTGAAGGGCACGTCTTGCTGGAGCTTGCGGTAGGCCGCCTTGGCCGCCTCGCTATCGGCAGGCGGCAACACCAGGTCCAGCACCAGGTACAAATCGCCCGGCGGATCACCCGGTATGCCGCGCCCGCGCAGACGCAGCTTGCGCCCATTGCCCGAGCCAGCCGGAATCGACACTTCAACGGTGCCGCCCGGCGTGGGCGTGTTCACCTTCGCGCCCAGCGCGGCTTCCCAGGGCGCCACCGGCAGCGTCATGTAAAGGTCACGCCCTTCCGCCCGATATTGCGGATGCGGCTTGAAGCGCACTTCCAGGTAAAGATCGCCATTTTCTCCGCCGCCGTAACCGGGCATGCCCTGCCCCGACAGCCGGATGTACTGGCCTTCACGCACGCCCGCCGGAATGCGCACGCTGAGCGTGCGCGTCTTCATGTGGGGGCGGCCCTGGTCGTCCATTTCCATTGCCCGTAGGCTGATGTCGCGCGTCGCGCCCTTGAGCGCGTCTTCCAGGTCGACTTCGATAGCGGCGTGATGGTCGTCTCCGCGTGCGCGGAAATCCTGCTGGCGCGCGCCGCCGCGCTGGCCGCGTCCGCCAAACAGTGACGAAAAGAACTCGCTGAATTGCGCTTCGTCGCCGGGCGCTGCGCCGCGGTGGAATTCGAAGCCTTCGTCCCAGCCCGGTGGCGGTTGGAAGCCGCCATCAGGCGACACGCCAGCCGCAAGATTGTCATAGGCCAGGCGCTTTTCTTTGTCGCGCAAGACGTCATAGGCCTCGTTGACGTCGCGCATGCGGACCTCGGCGTCGCTTTCCTTGCTGACGTCCGGATGGTATTTGCGGGCGAGTTTGCGGTATGCGCGCCGGATTTCGTCTTCCGACGCGCCGCGCTCCACCCCAAGAATGCTGTAGTAGTCCTTGAACTCCATTTTCCAGCCCACCTTAACGGTTTCGGCCGCGCGCGGCGGCGCCGCATCCGGCCTTGAATATCAAGAAGATAGGGGTTGCGAACCGATTTTTCAATGTCATTCGCCAGGGCGGCTGGCCGCGTTTGGAAGCATTTGGGCCGTAAGCGTCAGTGACTTGTCGCATCAGTGGCGTAGTATCTGATTTTTACCGGTCGGCTCCACCCTTTGACCGTCCGCCCGGATCACCCCGCAGGATTCACGATGAAGATGAGCAACATCCCCTTCGGCACCACTGATTGGTCCGAAGTCGAACGCACCGAACACGCTGGCGACACCGGTATGGCGTACTGGCGCACCCGCCAGTTTGGCGACCTGCGCGTGCGCATGGTCGAATACACGGCCGGTTACCTGGCCGACCACTGGTGCAGCAAAGGCCACATCCTGTTCTGTCTGGAAGGCGAGCTGCACACCGAACTGGAAGACGGCCGCCAATTCCTGCTGACCCCGGGCATGAGCTACCAGGTGGCCGATCAGGCCGAACCGCATCGCTCGTCTACCGCCACGGGCGCCAAGCTCTTCATCGTTGACTGACGCGCCGGCGCGACACGGCAAATTGCAATTGCGTTACGCTTTGCAATTCGCATGGCCTCCCGCCACGTGTCGATTCCGTACCGCCATCGCAACCCCCGCCTGACCGGAGACATGATTTGGGCGCCCCGATTACGCTATACGTCGATTCCCAGTTCCTTAGCCCCTACGCCATGTCGGTGTATGTGGCGCTGACCGAAAAGCAGTTGCCTTTCGAAGTGCGCCCCATTGACCTGAGTGCGGGCGAGCAACGCATGCAGCCCTATCAATGCCGCGCGCTGACGGCCCGCGTGCCGGCGCTGACGCATGACGACTTCAACCTGACCGAGTCGAGCGTCATCGAGGAATACCTGGAAGAAGTCTTCCCCGCGCCCAAGCACGCGGCGCTGTATCCCCAAGGCATCCGAGAACGCGCCCGCGCCCGCCAGTTGCAAGCGTGGCTGCGCAGCGACCTGGGCGCGCTGCGCCAGGAACGCCCCACTGAAACCGTGTTCTACGGCCAAGCCGGCCAGCCCCTGTCCGACGCCGCGCACGCCGCGTCGGCCAAGCTGATCCAGGTGGCCAGCTACCTGGTTGGCGTGGGCCAGACGACGCTGTTCGACGACTGGTGTATTGCCGACCTGGACTTGGCGGTGACGCTCAAGCGCCTGGCGCTGGATGATCTGCCCGACCCCTTGCGCGCCTACGCCGATGCCCAATGGCAACGGCCCTCCGTCCAGAAATGGCTGGAGCACAACGCCGCCGCGCGGGACTGACTCCCCCGCAGGCGCCGCGATACCATGGCCCCAAACAGCTGAAGCCCTCTCCGAAGCCGTGCGTCACGCCCTGTTAAGCAGGGACAGATAGCACGCTTTTTTTGACCGGGATCAACCCATCTTATGTTGCAGCGCAGCATCTGTTGCGGTGTAATGGGGAGGTCAACTCGGCCGGTTCCACTCGGGAATCGGCCCGGCGGCCTTTCGCCGCCGGGAGCAACTTACAGGAGATCGCCATGGCCGGTTCCGGCAACGATCGCGTCCCCACCCCGTCCTTCAACCCCTGGACGGCCGCCTACGAATACGCCGTGGATGCCTGGCAGCGTGGCGTGCTCTACGCCGATGTGCTGCGCCAGCGCGGCAACCAGTACCACGAACACATGGCCAAGCGCGCGCCCAACGTGCTGAGCATGGAGTTTGAGCTGGTGCTGGATGGCCGCGAATTGCCGCGCCCCGTTAACTACGGGCTGTTGCGCATCAAGCCGCCCGCCGACGTGGAAACGGACCCGATCAAACGCCCCTTCCTGGTCGTTGACCCCCGCGCCGGACATGGCCCCGGCATTGGCGGCTTCAAGCCTGAAAGCGAAATCGGCGTGGCCGTGCGTGCCGGCCACCCCTGCTACTTCGCGACCTTTCTGCCCCAGCCCATGCCAGAGCAGACCGTCGAAGACGTGATGATGGCGGAAGCGCACTTCCTGGAAAAGATCATCGCGCTGCACCCGGACGCGGAAGGCAAGCCTGTTGTGGTCGCCAACTGCCAGGCCGGCTGGCAGATCATGATGACGGCGGCGATTCGCCCGGAACTGTTCGGCCCCATCATCGTGGCCGGCGCTCCGCTGTCTTATTGGGCAGGCTGGCGCGGCATGAACCCCATGCGCTATTCCGGCGGTTTGCTCGGTGGCAGCTGGCTGACGGCGATGACAAGCGATCTGGGCAATGGCAAGTTCGACGGCGCCTGGCTGGTGCAGAACTTCGAAAACCTGAATCCGGCCAACACGCTGTGGTCCAAGCAGTACAACCTGTACTCCAAGGTGGACACCGAGGCCGACCGCTACCTGAGCTTTGAAAAATGGTGGGGCGGCCACGTATTTTTGAACGGCCCCGAAATTCAGTACATCGTCGACAACCTGTTCGTCGGCAACCGCCTGTCCACCGCAGGTCTTGTGACGTCTGACGGCATCCGCATCGACCTGCGCAACATCCAATCGCCCATCGTGGTGTTCTGCTCCAAGGGCGACAACATCACGCCCCCGCCGCAAGCGCTGGGCTGGATTCCCGACCTTTATCAGAACGAAGCCGAAGTGCTGGCGCACGGCCAGACCATCGTCTACGCCGTGCATGAAAGCATCGGCCACCTGGGCATCTTCGTGTCGGGCAGCGTGGCCCGCAAGGAACACCAGGAATTCACGTCGAACATCGACATGATCGACGTGCTGCCGCCCGGCATCTACGAAGCCGAGATCGTCGACAAAACGCCCGACACGCCCAACGCCGACCTGGCGTTCGGCAACTACGTGCTGTCGTTCGAACAGCGCAAGCTGGACGACGTGCGCGCCATCGTCGACCGCAAGGAAGAAGACGACCGCCGCTTTGCTGCGGTTGCCCGCATCTCGGACATCAACCTGGGCATGTACCGCAGCTTCATGCAGCCGTGGTTGCGCGCCATGGTCACGCCGCAATCGGCCGAATGGAGCCAACGCCTGCATCCGCTGCGCCTGCCCTACGAGCTGATCTCGGACCGCAATCCGATGATTGCGCCCATTGCCAAGGTGGCCGAGCAGGTGCGTGAAAATCGCCAGGAAGTATCGTCGGCCAACCCCTTCCTGATGGCGCAGGAAATGTTCTCAAACTGGGTCGAGACCAGCCTGAACATCTGGCAGGAAATGCGCGACTCGGCTGATGAGCGCACGTTCATGAGCGTCTATGGTTCGCCGCTGGTGCAGGACCTGGCCGGCTTGGGCGCGAAGTCTGGCCCGCCACGCAAGCACCCGGGCGTGTCGCCGGAACATCGCCGCTTCATGGAAGAACGCGCGTCTGAGCTGCGTTCGCTGGTGCAGGAAGGCGGCTTGCGCGTCGCAGCCATTCGCATGCTCTTGTATGTGTCCGGCGCCGAAGGCGGCCTGGACGAACGCAGTTTCGCCTTGATCCGCAAGATGCGCGCCGAATCCGACAACGCGATGACCTTGCAGGAATTCAAGGACGTCACGCGCGATCAGGCCTTGATCCTGACGCTGGATTCGGATGCCGCCATCCAGGCCATGCCGCGACTGCTTGAAAATTCGCCCGCTGCCGCCATCCGCGGCACGCTGCGCAACATGAAGCATGTGCTGGAAGCCGCCGAACCGCTGAGCCCCGCTGCACGCGAAAGCCTGGCGGAAATGGAGCGCATCTTCGAAACGGCCGAGCGCCGTGCGCTCAAGCGCGAACAGGGCAATGTGACCAAGCTGCCGGAGCCGTCCGCCCCGATCATGACGCTGGTCGAAGCGGCGGCAAGCGTGCCCGCCAAGAAGGCGGTGCCGCACCCCGAGGCGGCAAAATCCGCCGCGGCCGAACTCGAGGCGAAAGCGCCGGCGAAGCGAGCAGCCAAGGTAGCGACCAAGACGGCTGCTAAGACGGACACTAAGACAGACACTAAGACGGCCCCTAAGACGGCTGCTAAGACGGCGACAAGGACGGCGACCAAGGCAGCAGGCAAGACCGCCGCCAAGCCGGCCACGACGGCGGCTACCAAGGCAGCTACGAAGGCGGCCACGTCGTCGGCCACGTCGTCGGCCACCAAGACGGCCGCGCCCGCCAAGCGCGCCGCCAAGCCCGCCGCCCGTCAACCCGCCAAGGTGAAATCCGCATGACGCTGCCCACCTCGACGCATTACGACAAGCTCATCGCGCGCGCGCAGACGCTGGAACCGGCCTTCTGCGCCATCGCCCACCCCTGCGACGAGCCGTCGCTGTCGGCAGCGCTGGAAGCGCGCGACCTGGGCCTGTTGCACCCGATTCTGGTGGGCCCGGAAAAGAAGATCCGCGACACGGCCGCCCAGTTCAATCTGAACTTGGGCGACGCCCGCATCGTTGACGTGCCGCACAGCCACGCGGCCGCCGAAACGGCCGTGGCGCTGGTGCGCAATGGCGAGGCCACCTTGCTGATGAAGGGCAGCCTGCACACCGACGAGCTGATGCATGAAGTGGTGGCGCGCACAACGGGCTTGCGCAGCGGCCGCCGCATCAGCCATGCATTCATCATGGAAGTGCCGACCTACGCCGAGCCGCTCTTCATCACCGATGCCGCCATCAACATCTTCCCCGACCTGGAAACCAAGGCCGACATCATCCGCAACGTGATCGACCTGCACCAAGGCCTGGGGCTGGGCGAACCGCGCGTGGCGATTTTGTCGGCGGTGGAACAAGTCACGCCCAACATTCCCAGCACCATCGAAGCCGCCGCGCTGTGCAAGATGGCTGACCGTGGCCAGATCACGGGCGGCTTGCTGGACGGCCCGCTGGCGCTGGACAACGCGATCAGCCCGGACGCCGCGCGCATCAAGGGCATCCGCTCGCCCGTGGCGGGGGTGGCGCAAGTGCTGGTCGTGCCCGATCTGGAAGCCGGCAACATGCTGGCCAAGAACCTGACGTTCCTGGCTAACGCCGAAGCCGCCGGCATTGTGCTGGGCGCGCGCGTGCCCATCATCCTGACCAGCCGGGCCGACAGCCCGCGTTCGCGCCTGGCCTCGTGCGCGGTGGCGGCGATCTACGCGCACCACCTGAGCCAGCAAGCAGCCCGTCCGCTGGCCTGACACGTTGGCCTGACACGTTGGTCTGAAACGTTGATCTGAAACGCGGGGTTGATCCCCGCCCCATTGCTACCGGATTCCAGAGCCATGAGCGACACCATTCTCGTCATCAACGCCGGCAGTTCCAGCATCAAGTTCTACCTGTACGACATCGACGACAAGCAAGAACTCGCGCCGCGCCTGGGCGGGCAGCTGGAAGGCATCGGCACGTCACACCCCCGCTTGCGCGTGCGTGYCGCCGACGGCCAGACGCTGGTCGAACGCGACATTGCGCCCGCCCACGCCGCCGACGTGCCCAACGGCCAGGAAGTGGTCGGCACGTGGCTAAGCGGCCATCTGGGCGGCGCGCCGCTGGCGGTGGGCCACCGCGTGGTGCATGGCGGCCCGGATCTGTCTGAACCCGTCCTGATCGACGACGCCATCCTGGCCAAGCTCGACACCTTCACCCCGCTTGCGCCGCTGCATCAGCCAAACAATCTGGCGCCCATTCGCGTCATCCGCGAACGCCGCCCGTGGATTCCGCAGGTGGCGTGCTTCGACACCGCCTTTCACCGCAGCCATTCCGATGTGGCCGACCGCTACGCGCTGCCGGAATCGCTGTATCAGGAAGGCGTGCGCCGCTACGGCTTTCACGGTCTGTCTTACGAGTACATCGCGCAGCGCTTGCGCCAGGCGCTGCCTGACCTGGCGATGGGCAAGATCATTGCCGCGCATCTGGGCTCGGGCGTGTCGGCTTGCGCCATGTTTGAAGGCAAGAGCGTGGACAGCACGATGGGCTTCACCGCACTGGAAGGCCTGCCCATGGGCACGCGACCCGGCCGGCTGGACCCAGGCGTGGTGCTGTGGATGATGGAACGCGGCATGGACCACGACCAGATCGAGCACCTGCTCTATCACGACTGCGGCATGAAAGGCCTGTCGGGCATCAGCAACGACATGCGCGAACTGCTGGCCAGCGATGCGCCCGCCGCGCAATTGGCGCTGAAGTATTTCGCGTGGCGCGTCGCCGAAGGCATGATCGGCCTGGGCTGCGCCATGAACGGTATCGACGGCATCGTCTTCACCGCCGGCGTGGGTGAAAATTCTGCCGAAATCCGCCAAGCCATCGCCGACCATTGGGGCTGGCTGGGCATCAAGCTGGACCCCGAACGCAACGCTCATCACGGGCCGCGCATCTCTACCGACGACAGCCGCATCGGCGTGTATGTGGTCCGCACGAACGAAGAGCTGATCATCGCGCAGCACACGCTGGCCTTGGTGCGTCAACGATGAACGCGCCCACCCTCAACCCGGCGCTGCCGCTGGCTGGCAAGCGTGGACTGGTCACCGGCATCGCCAACGCGGATTCCATTGCCTGGGGCTGCGCCAAGGCGTTTCGTGCGATGGGCGCGGAGCTGGCCGTAACCTACCTGAACGACAAGGCGCTGCCGCATGTGGAGCCGCTTGCGCGCCAGGTGGATGCGTCATTGCTGATGCCGCTGAACCTGTTGAACGAGGGCGAACTGGAAGCCGTGTTCGACCGCGTCACCGCCGAATGGGGCCAGCTGGACTTCGTGCTGCACTCCATCGCATTCGCGCCGCGCGCCGACCTGCACGGCCGCGTCACCGACTGTTCGCGCGAGGGCTTTCTGCAAGCGATGGACGTGTCGTGCTGGTCATTCATCCGCATGGCAAAACTTGCCGAACCGCTGATGGCCAAGGGCGGCGCCCTCTTCTGCATGAGCTATTACGGCTCGCAGATGGTGGTGGAACACTACAACATGATGGGCCCGGTCAAAGCCGCGCTGGAATCCGCCACGCGCTATCTGGCCGCCGAACTCGGCCCGCAAGGCATCCGCGTGCATGCGATATCTCCGGGGCCGCTGAAGACGCGCGCCGCATCGGGCATTGCGGAATTCGACGCCTTGCTGGACCGCGCCCAGTCCAAGGCGCCGGCGCGCAGCCTGGTGTCGATTGATGACGTGGGCGAAGCCACCGCCTGGCTCGCCACGGACGCTGCCCGTTTGATGACGGGGCAGACGCTGTACATCGACGGCGGCTATCACATCATCGATTAGGGGCACGCCAACGTCGGGGCAACGTCGGAGCAACGTCGGAGCAACGTCGGGGCGACGTCGGGGCAACGTCGGAGCAACCCCGGGGCAACGTCGAAGCAACCTCGGGGCGACGTCAGGCCAAACTCAGGCCAACGTCTCTGGCGCTGGCTGACGCCAACGTTCAATCGCTTCCACCGCTTGCTCTGGGCTGCCGAAGATTTTGTCGCGGCCGATCTTCTTGACCAGCCCCGAGCGTTCCAGCGCCATGCGGAACTGGCCGTGGCCGCCCGCCACCAGCAGGGTGATGTGGCGGTCGTCGAGCTCGCGCTTGAGCTCGTACAAGGCTTCCACCGCGTCGGCATCGGCCTGCGTCATGGCTTCGGCGTCCAGCACGAACCATTGCACATCGCCAGCCTGATCCATGACTTCGCGCGCGCGGCGGCGGAAGGCGTCGGCGTTGAAGAACCATACCGACGATTCAAATAGCCAGATCACGGCGCCCGGCACCGGCTGCGCTTCGGGATTCAGGTGCAGCTTGCCCAGCACGGATTCGCCCGGCAACCGGCCCAGCAGCGCATCACGCGGGTTGCCTGACACGTACATCGCGTACAGCAAGGTCGCGCCCACCGACACGGCCACGCCTTGCAGCACGCCGAATCCCACCACGCCTACCGCTGCCAAGATGCCGAATGCCAGTTCGATGCGGGAAATTCGCGCCAGCCGCATGAAGGCTTTGACATCAAACAAGCTCACCGCAGCCAGCAGCAAGATGGCTGACAGCACTGCTTGCGGCAGCCAGTACAACGGCTCACTCAAGAGACCCACCACGATCGCCAGCGCCATCGCCGCGCTGATGCTGACCAAGGGCGATGACCCGCCCGCCACCAGCCCCACCGCCGTGCGCGAATCGGCGCCCGTCACGACGAAACCCTGGAACAGGCCTGCCGCGACGTTGGCCGCGCCGAACCCCACGAGCTCGCGGTTGGGGTCAACGTGCTCGCCCGTGCGCGCGGCAAAGCTGCGCGCGGTGACGATGCCGCTGGAAAAGCTGACCACCAGCACGCCTGCCGCACCCAGCAAGATGCTGTCCACGCCTTCAAGCCGAACGGGCAGGCTGATGCCGGGCAAGCCGGCAGGCACTTCGCCCACCACCGCAATGCCCAGCTCGGGAAAGTTGAATAGCCACGACAGCAGACAGCCGCCCAGCACCAGCAAAATCGGCCCCGGCCACGCCGGGCGCCAGCGCTTGAGCCCCACCAACAGAATGCACGACGCCAGCCCCAGGCAAAGCGTTGGAATCTGAATTTCCTGAATGCGGCGCGACAACTCCAGAAACGGATGCACCAGCCCGCTATTGCGCAAGCCCACGCCCGTCAGGCCACTCAGTTGCGACATCGCCAGCGTGATGGCCACGCCCGCCATGTAGCCGATCAGCACGGGGCGCGACAGCAGGTTGGCCAGCACGCCCAGCCGCAGCACGCGCGCGATCAGGCAGCCCACGCCTACGGTCAGCGCAATGCCCGTGGCCGCAACCAGGCGGTCTTCGGGCGAGGTCAGCGCCATACCCGTCAAGGTGGCGGCGATCAGCGTGCAGGTAGCGGTGTCCGGCCCCACGATCAGCGTGCGCGACGAGCCGAACAACGCGTAGCCCAGCATGCCCGCAATGGCGGCCCACAGGCCGGCAACGGGCGGCACGCCCATCATTGCGGCGTACGCCAGCCCCACCGGCAAGGCCACGGCCGCCACGCTCAACCCGGCCATGACGTCGCGCCGCGCCGAGTCCCGCGTGATGCCACGGAAATTATTCAGGCCGGGAAAGAAACGTAGATTCATGGTGCTGCGAACGACCTGAAGGTTGAGATGACGCAAGGCGCGTGAGGACCGCCAGCCTACACCAAGGGCAGGCGCACCAAACCGTTTTAGATCAAACGACCGCCGCGTGCCATCCCTCAATCCATTCGCATTCCATTCCCGCATTCCATTCCCTTATGGAATAGAGTTTGTTGATTATTTATCTCTTTTGTAGGAAAGGAGGATTGCGTAGAGTCCCTCGCATAAGAAAAGCGGCGACACGCCGCGTCAATGCACACCGACACGGCCCGCCGCCTCGCCCACCCGATGCGGATACAACGGCCGGCACATTTGGAGACTCCATGTCCTACGCCTTCCTGCGGCGCGCCAGCCGCGCGCTCGCTGTCGCCGGGCTTGCCGCGGTTGCCGCTGGCGCCGCCCCCGCCGCCTACGCCCAAAGCTACCCCGAGCGCCCCATCAAGCTCGTCGTGCCATGGCCCCCGGGCGGCGCCACTGACTCGCTGGCCCGCCTGCTGGCGCAACGCCTGACGGAACGCCTGGGCCAGACGGTGATCGTGGACAACAAGGCCGGCGCAGGCGGCAATATCGGCACGGCGTCGTTCGTCCGCGAAAAGGCGGACGGCTACACGCTGCTGATGGCCACCAGCTCCACTAACGCTGCGAACCCGCATCTGTATTCGCGCCTGGGGTTCGATGCGTCCAAGGACTTCGCGCCCGTCGCTTTCGTGGCCGAGATCCCGAACATTTTGGAAGTGCCCAAGCAGTCACCCTTCAAATCGGTGGCGGACCTGGTGGCCGCCGCAAAGGCTGAGCCGGGCAAGCTGAATTACGGCTCGGGCGGCGTGGGGTCGTCGCAGCACCTGGCGGGCGCGCTGTTCAAGCATCTGACCGGTGCGGACGTGCTGCACATTCCCTACAAGGGCAGCGGCCCCGCCGTGTCGGATCTGCTGGCCGGACAAGTCGACATGATGCTGGACACGGGTTCATTGGCCCAGGTGCAAGCAGGCGCGTTGCGCGCGCTGGCCGTTGCGTCGCACCAGCGTTTGCCGGCGCTGCCGGACGTGCCCACGTTCGAGGAAGCCGCGGTGCCGAAGATGATTGCGTCGGCCTGGTACGGCATCGTCGCCCCTGCCGGCACGCCGGCCGATGTGGTGCAACGCCTGAACAAAGAAGTGAACGCCGTCACGGCCACGCCGGAAGTGAAGCAGCGCATGGAAAGCATGGGCGCGCTGGTGCCGGCCGGTCAAACGCCGGAGCAGTTCAGCGCGTTTATTCAATCTGAAATTGCGCGGTATGCCGAGATCGTGAAGATCTCGGGCGCGAAGATGGAATAGCCACCGGCATCTGGCGCCCGCATCTGGCGCCGGCATCTGACACCGGCATCTGGCTGGACGAAAAAAACGCCCCGAAAGGGGCGTTTTTGAATGGCGCGCGGACACGTTGCGAACGTGCCCGCCCCACCGTTTACTTTGCCGCGCGGGCTTCCAGCACGGCCACGGCCGGCAGGGTTTTGCCTTCCAGGAATTCCAGGAATGCGCCGCCGCCCGTCGAGATGTAGCCGACTTGTTCGCCGATGCCGTACTTGGCGATGGCGGCCAGCGTGTCACCGCCGCCCGCAATCGAAAAGCCGTCCGATTCCGCGATGGCGCGCGCCACCACTTCGGTGCCGTTGGCGAACTGGTCGAATTCAAACACGCCCACCGGGCCGTTCCAGACGATGGTGCCAGCCTTCTTCAGGATCTCGGCCAACTGCGCCGCGGTCTGCGGGCCGATGTCCAGAATCATGTCGTCGTCGGCCACATCGGTGGCGGCTTTCACCGTCGCTTCAGCATCCGCGCCGAACGCCTTGGCGCACACCACGTCCACCGGAATCGGCACGGCCGCGCCGCGCTGCTTCATCAGTTCGATCACGGCGCGCGCCTGATCCACCTGGTCGGGTTCGGCCAGCGACTTGCCAATCGGCAGGCCAGCGGCCAGCAGGAAGGTGTTGGCGATGCCACCACCCACCACCAGCTGGTCAACCTTGTCGGCCAGCGATTGCAGGATGGACAGCTTGGTCGACACCTTGGAGCCGCCCACGATGGCGACCAGCGGGCGCTTGGGTTCGTGCAGCGCACGGCCCAGCGCGTCGAGCTCGGCTTCCAGCAAGGGGCCGGCGCAAGCCACGGGCGCAAAGCGCGCGATGCCGTGCGTGGTGCCTTCGGCGCGGTGGGCGGTGCCGAACGCGTCGTTGACATAGACGTCGCACAGCGCGGCCATCTTCTTGGCCAGCGCTTCGTCGTCTTTCTTTTCGCCGACGTTCACGCGGCAGTTTTCCAGCAGCACGACCTGGCCGTGATCCACCTGCACGCCATCGACCCAGTCACGCACCAATTGCACGGGCATGCCCAGCAATTCGGATAGGCGCTGGCCAACCTTGGCGAGCGAGTCGGCTTCGGTCAGCACGCCTTCTTTCGGGCGGCCCAAGTGGGACGTGACCATCACGGCGGCGCCGGCATCCAGCGCCAGGCGAATGCCGGGCACCGACGCACGGATGCGGGTGTCTTCGGAAATGCGGCCGGCATCATCGAACGGCACGTTCAAGTCGGCACGAATGAACACGCGCTTGCCGGACAGTGCGCCGGACTTGGCCAGCGCGGACAGGGTATTGACCTTGGACATATTTGAATTCCTACGATGGGCGAACAAAGGGGACGAACCCATTTTCCGCAATGGCGGAAAATAAATCCGTCCCCTCTGGACTGACCGTGTTGCTTACTTGGCCGACATCAGCGCGACGGTGGTGTCGAGCATGCGGTTCGAGAAGCCCCACTCGTTGTCGTACCAGGACGAGACCTTGACCAGACGGCCCGAGACCTTGGTCAGCGACGCGTCAACGGTGCTGGAGGCCGGGTTGTGGTTGTAGTCCACCGAAACCAGGGGCTCGGTGTTGTAGTCCAGAATGCCCTTCAACTCGCCTTCCGACGCCGCCTTCAGGATGCTGTTCACTTCTTCGGCGGTCGTGTCGCGGCTGGCCACGAACGACAGGTCAACCAGCGACACGTTGATGGTCGGGACGCGGATGGCGTAGCCGTCCAGCTTGCCATTCAGTTCCGGCAGCACCAGGCCCACGGCGGCGGCAGCGCCGGTCTTCGTGGGGATCATGCTCATCGTGGCCGAACGCGCGCGGCGCAGGTCTTCGTGATAGACGTCGGTCAGGACCTGGTCGTTGGTGTAGGCGTGAACGGTCGTCATCAGGCCGTTTTCCAGACCCAGCTTGTCGTTCAGCGGCTTGACCAGCGGGGCCAGGCAGTTGGTGGTGCACGAAGCGTTCGAGATGACGGTGTCCGTCGACTTCAGCACGCCGTGGTTCACGCCGAAGACGATGGTGGCGTCCACATCCTTGCCGCCCGGGGCCGAGATGATGACTTTCTTGGCGCCGCCCTTGATGTGCGCGCCGGCCTTTTCCTTCGTCGTGAAGAAGCCCGTGCATTCCAGAACCACGTCGACCTTCAGCTCGCCCCAGGGCAGTTCAGCCGGGTTGCGGTTGGCCAGCACGCGGATCTTGTCGCCGTTGACGACCATGAAGTCGCCGTCGACTTCGACGGTGCCCGGGAACTTGCCGTGGGCGGTGTCGTAACGCGTCAGGTGCGCGTTGGTCTTGGGGTCGCCCAAGTCGTTGATGGCGACGATTTCGATATCGTGCTTCTTGCCACCTTCGTAGTGGGCACGCAGGATGTTGCGGCCGATGCGACCGTAACCGTTGATGGCGACGCGAATAGTCATACTAAGCTCCTTTTTTACAAAACCTGTTTGACGGTCTCGGCCACCTTGTCGGCGGTCAGCCCGAAGAACTTGAACAGTGCGCCGGCCGGAGCGGACTCACCGTAGCGGTCGATGCCGACCACGGCGCCTTCAAGGCCCACGTACTTGTGCCAGAAGGCGGTGACGCCGGCTTCGACAGCCACGCGCGGCAGGCCCTTGGGCAGCACGGATTGTTTCCAGGCGGCATCTTGCTTATCGAACACGTCAGTGCTGGGCATGGAGACCACGCGCACAGCAACGCCTTCCTTGGCCAGCTGCGCCTGCGCGTCCAGCGCGATGGCCACTTCCGAGCCCGTGGCGATGATGACGGCGCGGGCGCCTTCGGCATCACGCAGCACGTAGCCGCCGCGCGCAATGGCGTCAACGGTTGCGGCGTCGCGCGGCACGAACGGCAGGTTCTGGCGCGACAGCAACAGGGCCGTCGGGCCGCCGTCATGGACGTCCATGCCGATGCTGGTCGGGCGCGTCACGGCGGCATTCCAGGCGACGGCGGTTTCAGCCGTATCGCAAGGACGCCAGAGCGACAGGTTGGGGATCAAACGCAGGCTGGCGGCGTGTTCGATGGATTGGTGAGTCGGGCCGTCTTCGCCCAGGCCGATCGAATCGTGCGTGAACACGTGCACCACGCGCTGCTTCATCAGCGCGGCCATGCGGATGGCGTTGCGCGAGTAGTCGGAAAACGTCAGGAACGTGCCGCCGAAGGGCAGGTAGCCGCCGTGCAGGGCCACGCCGTTCATGATGGCGGCCATGCCGAATTCGCGCACGCCGTAGTTGATGTGGCGGCCGAACTGGATGCCCTTGTCACCGGCGCGAACGGCGGCAACGCCCTTCCAGTCGGTGAAGTTGGAACCGGTCAGGTCAGCGGAACCACCCAGCATTTCCGGCAGCACCGGCGCCAGCGCGCCGATGGCGAATTGCGAGGCCTTGCGGGTGGCCACGGTTTCGGCTTTTTCCAGCGTGGCGTTCAGGAATGCCTTGAACTGTTCGTTGTAGCCTTCGGGCATGTCGCCCTTCATGCGGCGCGTGAATTCAGCGGCTTCGGCGGGGAATTCGGCGGCGTAGGCGTCAAATGCAGATTGCCATTCGGCTTGCGCGGCTGCGCCCTGCTTGCGGCCATCCCAGCCGTCGTACACGGCTTGCGGAATCTGGAAGGGTTCCGACGACCAGCCCAGCGCAGCGCGCGTGGCGGCGATTTCGTCCTTGCCCAGCGGCGCGCCGTGCACGTTGTGCGTGCCGGCCATGTTGGGCGAACCCTTGCCGATCACGGTGCGGCAGATCACCAGCGTGGGCTTTTCCGATTGCGAACGCGCGGCCTTGATGGCGGCGTCCACGGCGGCGACGTCATGGCCGTCTACGCCACGGATCACGTTCCAGCCGTAGCCTTCGAAACGCTTGGCGGTGTCGTCGGCGAACCAGTGTTCGACGTGGCCGTCGATGGAGATGCCGTTGTCGTCATACAGCACGACCAGCTTGGACAGCTTCAGCGTGCCGGCCAGCGAGCACACTTCGTGCGAGATGCCTTCCATCAGGCAGCCGTCGCCCGTGAAGGCGTAGGTGTGGTGGTCGACGATGGTGTGGCCGGGCTTGTTGAATTCAGCAGCCAGCAGCGCTTCAGCCAGCGCCATGCCCACGGCGTTGCCCAGGCCCTGGCCCAGCGGGCCGGTGGTCGTTTCCACGCCCGGGGTGATGCCCACTTCGGGGTGGCCCGGCGTCTTGGAATGCAGCTGGCGGAAGTTCTTCAGTTCTTCGATCGGCAGATCGTAGCCCGTCAGGTGCAGCAGGGCGTAGATCAGCATCGAGCCGTGGCCGTTGGACAGCACGAAGCGGTCGCGGTTGGCCCAGGCGGGATCTTTGGGATTGTGGCGCAGGTTGCCCGTCCACAAGGCTTGGGCGATTTCCGCCATGCCCATGGGTGCACCCGGATGCCCGGAGTTCGCTTGTTGCACGGCATCCATCGCGAGGGCGCGGATGGCATCCGCCAAGGCAAGTTTAGGGGCGGTCGGATTGCTCATTCGGAAGGCTCTTTGAAGCTGACCCGTCTACAGGAAATATAGGGGCCAGTTGAGTGGGTTGCGAAGCAGACGATTTTAGCATCAGGGGATTTCCCTCACGCCATCCCCCTTAAGCTCGATGTAATGCGCGATGTAATCAGCCGTTTCCGCGAGAGAAGTATTAGCGTACATCCCACAATTGCGGGAATGTGGTCTGACATTCAGGATGTGGCCCTGTACCCCTCTACCGGAGCCGCCTACCATGGGCCTCATGCTGAAACTCACCATTCCTGTCGAAGGCATCATGGCATTGCGCACCGCGCTGGGCGAAGAGCGCGCCATTGCGGTGGCGCGCTCACTTGAGCACGCCCAGATCAAAGGCGAAGCCGAACTGGCCGCCAAGCTTCGGCAGGACTGGCGCAATGAAATGGCCACCATGATTGCCCCCTTCGCGCGCCGTGAAGAACTGGCTGAAATCCGCAATCAGATTGCGCAGTTGCCCACCCGCGAAGAACTCAAGCGTTTCGCCACCCACGAAGATCTGGCCGACCTGCGCGCGCAGTTCATGCGCCTGGACAAGAAAATGACCGTGGGGTTTCTGACGCTGCTGGGCCTGAACCTGGCGTCCAGCGCGCCCACCTTCCTGGAATGGGGGGTCAAGATGGTAGGCTACGCGCTCAAATAATCTGCTCGCCCGCCCCTTCTTCGCCAGAACCCCATGTCCGCCCCCCGCTTCTTTTGCGACATCCCCCTTTCCGCCGGCACCCGCATCGCCTTGCCCGAAGCGCTGGCGCACCACGCGCTGCGCGTGCTGCGGTTAAAAGCCGGTGAAACCGTTGTGCTGTTCAATGGCCAGGGTGGCGAGTACCCCGCCGTGCTGGACGTTGAAGGCAAGGCGGGCTTTGCTCAACTGGGTGATTTCACCGCTCGCGAAGCCGAGCTTGGCGGACGCATCACCCTCGTGCAGGGTCTGCCTTCGGGCGACAAGATGGATTGGGTGGTGGAAAAAGCCGTGGAGCTGGGCGCCGCGCGCGTCAGCCCCATCGCCGCGCAACGCAGCGTGCTGCAACTGTCTGGCCCCCGGCTGGATAAGCGCGTGGCGCATTGGCAGCGCATTGCGCAATCCGCCGCCGAGCAATGTGGCCGCAACCGGCTGATGGCGGTGGATGCCCCGCAATCGCTGGCCGACTGGCTGGCTCTGCCTGCCGAAGGCCCGCGCCTGTTGTGCCACCCCGAAGCGGCTGACGACCTGGCTGGCGCGCTGCGCGCCACGCCCGGCGTGCAGGCGCTGACCTTGTTGGTGGGGCCTGAAGGGGGCTGGTCTGACAAGGAATTGGAACTCGCCCGTCAGGCGGGTGTGCAGGCCGTGCGATTCGGCCCGCGTGTGCTGCGAACCGAGACCGCCGGGCTGGCGCTGATATCTGCTGTCAGCGCCTTGTTGGGCTGGTAGCGTTTGAGCTGGCGGTTTAGCTGGCGGTTAAGCTGGTAGCGGTTGGGCGGGTAGCGATCAGTCGTTTTCGCCGTAAGGCGCGGCCGCAATGCCGGGCTCCGGGTCGGGGTGCTTGCCTGCGTGTTCAATAACAAACGCAAAGATGCGCCCGTTCTCGCGGGCAAAATCGGCTGCGTCCGAACACACCGTTTCAATGCGGGCGGCGTCCTCTTCCAAGACCGGGTCGCCGGAATGCAGCCGGTACAGCCACAGCACGACGCCAATCTTGTGATCCAGCACCGTGTCGCACAGGCAGTCATAGAGCGCATCCAGGTTGCCGCCGAAGTATTCGGGGAAGTCCACCGCCTTGACGATGGCGCGCAGCACCGCAGAACGGCTCCTGGCAGGATCGCAGTTGGCAACGAACAAGGACAGGCCCAGTTCGTGGGAGGCATCCACCACGGCCTTCTTGTCCAGCCCTTCATGAGGAAGCGCTCCGCCGCGCAGAAGCTGCTTCTGCAACGTAGATTGGCCATTGCGCGTCATGCCTGAGCCTCCTTGAAAAAGGCGATCACTTCGTCGTTACGCTGCATCGTATCGGCATAACCCAGATCGATCAATCGCTTGGTGTAGCTGGATTCGAACAAGAGATAGGACATCAGGGCCCCGCCTCCTGGACGGCGTGGATCGGACGATACACCGAGTACGCGAAAAAGAGCACGGGCTTGTGCAGGCATGTCGTTCAAGTGTTCCAGCGCCATCGTGTCCAGCGACTGGCTGGGCGTGATCGTCAGCACCTGAATGCGCCGCACATTCACGGTCGCGCCGTCCGGCGTGGCGTGGTCCATCAGGTAATTGATGCGCTCCAAGCGCTCAACGTCTACCGACAAGCCATCCAGGAAAATGCTAGACAGCGCATGGCCGCCCACTTGGGCCAAAGAGGGATACGGCGGCGAATCCGCCCGGTGCTCAGGGTGGGTGTCGTCGCGGAACCCTGTGCCAATCACCATCACCCGATGCGCCCCCAGATGAATGGCCGGGCTGATCGGGGCCAGTTGCCGCATGGAGCCGTCGCCGCACCACTCGCCCTTGCCATGCACCTGGACCTGGCGGGCGGGGAACACAAACGGAATCGACGACGACGCCATCAGATGATCCATGCTGATCGGCGTGGGGATGGCCAGGCGCAGATATCGGTGCCAGGGCTCGATGGGCGTGTGCGCCTGGTAGAACGTCAGATGCTCGCCGCTGGTGTAGCCCGACGCGGTAATCGCCAGCGCCGACAGCGAACCGCGTTCAAGATTGGACCGCAAGTTGCCAAAGTCCAGCACCCGCCCCAGCAGGGCTTCCATGGGGCTGTTGTCCAGCAGCGATTGCGGCCGCTTGCGCGTCAACCCCGAATACATCCAGCCCAGCGCCAGCAGGCCCAGCCAGCGCACGCCCGTGCGGATCAGGCCCGGCGCGTCGGCGCGGTAAATCATGTCGGTGTTCAGCGACGACCACAGCCGGCGGATGCGGCGCACGCCCAGGTGCGGGCGGTCGGCGCGGCACGCCAGCGCGGCGGCGTTGATCGCGCCGGCAGAGGTGCCGCAAATGATGTCGAAGGGATTCTGGAAGCGCGAGTGCCAGTCGGGGTCCAGCAGCTCCATGATGGCGCTGAGCACGCCGACCTGATAGGCGGCTCGCGCGCCGCCACCCGTCAGGACCAGACCGGTCGGCGTGCGTGGGCACGCCGGGCCGGCGGGACTGACTTCAACGTGGCGTGTTGACATCGACCACAGTCATCGCGGTCATGTTGACGATGCGGCGCACGGTCGAGCTGGAGGTCAAAATATGCACCGGCGCATTGCAGCCCAGCAGGAACGGGCCCACCGCCACGTTGCCGCCGGCTGCCGTCTTGAGCAGGTTGTAGGCGATGTTGCCGGAGTCCACGTTCGGGCACACCAGCAGATTCGCTTCGCCCTTCAGCGTGGACGACGGCAGGATGCGCATGCGCAGCGCTTCGTCCAGCGCGCAGTCGCCGTGCATTTCGCCGTCGATTTCCAGGTCGGGGGCTTGCTCGCGCACGATTTCCAGCGCACGGCGCATCTTGGCGCCAGACGCCGAACTGCCCGAACCGAAGTTCGACCGCGACAGCAGCGCCACCTTCGGCGCCAGGTACATCCGGCGCATTTCGTTGGCGGCCGCGATCGTGAATTCCGCGATCTGTTCGGCCGACGGTTCGTCGTTCACGTGCGTGTCCACCAGCACCACCGTGCGCTCGTTGAGCAGCAGGATGTTCATGGCGGCATATACGTTGTGGCCGGGGCGGCGGCCAATCACTTCATCTACAAAACGCAGGTGATCGTGATACGCGCCCACCGAGCCGCAAACCATGCCGTCGGCGTCGCCCAAGTGAACCATCATCGCGCCAATCAAGGTCATGCGGCGGCGCATTTCCACGCGCGCCATTTCCTTGGTGATGCCGCGGCGGCACATGCGTTCCCAATACGTCGTCCAGTATTGATGGAAACGTTCGTCGTATTCCGGGTTGGTGACTTCAACGTCTTCACCCAAACGCAAGCGCAGGCCCAGCTTTTCGATGCGGGTCAGCAGTACCGACGGACGGCCCACCAGGATGGGACGCGCCAGGCCTTCGTCCACCACCACTTGCACGGCGCGCAGCACGCGTTCGTCTTCGCCTTCCGCAAACACGATACGGGCCGGGCCGCCCTCGCGCACGATGCGCTTGGCCGCCGAGAACAGCGGCTTCATGAACGCGCCCGAGTGGTACACAAACTGCTGCAACTGTGCTTCGTAGGCTTCCAAGTCAGCCAGCGGGCGCGTGGCGACACCACCATCCATGGCGGCCTTGGCCACTGCCGGGGCGATGCGCACGATCAGGCGCGGGTCGAACGGCTTCGGAATCAGGTATTCGGCGCCGAATGAAATATCGAACGTGCCATACGCCGCGGCGACGACTTCGTTCTGCTCTTCCTGCGCGAGCTGGGCAATGGCGTACACCGCCGCCTTTTCCATTTCACGCGTGATGGTCGTGGCGCCCACATCCAGCGCACCACGGAAAATGTACGGGAAACACAGCACGTTGTTGACCTGGTTCGGGTAGTCCGAACGGCCCGTGGCCATGACCACGTCGTCACGTACCGAGTGCGCCAGTTCCGGCAGGATTTCCGGGGTCGGGTTGGCCAGCGCCAGAATCAGCGGGCGCGTGCCCATGGCAGCAACCATCTCGGGCTTCAGCACGCCGCCTGCCGACAGCCCCAGGAACACGTCGGCGTCCTGGATCACTTCGGCCAGCTTGCGGGCGTCGGTTTTCTGCGCAAAGCGCGCCTTGTCCGGGTCCATCAACACGGTGCGGCCTTCATAGACCACGCCTTCGATGTCCGTCACCCAGATGTTTTCCAGCGGCAGACCCAGGTCCACCATCAGGTCCAGGCAAGCCAAGGCAGCGGCGCCCGCGCCCGAGGTCACAACCTTGACCTTCTTGATGTCTTTAC
>NZ_JBFTRX010000010.1:0-214238 GCF_056399725.1 Achromobacter sp. 01N37 | reverse complement strand
CTACTGGCCTGCCGCCCGGCCTGACGATTGATCCGGCTACCGGCATCATCACCGGCACGCTGGACCGTTCGGCCTCGCAAGGTGGTACGGACGGTGTCTACTCCGTCACGATTACGGCTACCGACAAGAGCGGTGCTTCGGTTACGCAAGACTTCTCGTGGGACGTCAAAAACCCGGCTCCGACCGCGGTCAACGACGAAGGCGATACCGATCAAGGTGCATCGCTGAACGTCGACGCCGCCAATGGCGTGCTGGTCAACGACACCGACCCGGATGGCGATACCCTGACGGTCTCGCAAGTGAACGGCAACGCCGCCAACGTCGGCACCGCCATCACCGGTTCCAACGGCGGCACGTTCACGCTTAACGCCGACGGCTCCTACACGTTCACCCCGGGTTCTGCGTTCAACTCGCTGGGCGTTGATCAAACTGCAACGTCTTCGATCACCTACACCGTTTCCGACGGTGAAGGCGGCACGTCGACCGCGACCCTGACGGTCACGATCACCGGCACCAACGACACCCCGACGCTGACCCCGGGCGTGACGCTGGACGATCAAAACAGCAACGAYGGCCAAGCGATTACGCCGGTCGATATCTCCGGCCAGTTCACCGACGTGGACTCGGGCGACGTACTGACCTACTCGGCAACGGGCCTGCCGCCGGGCCTGACGATTGATCCTGCCACCGGCATCATCACCGGTACGCTTGACCGTTCGGCCTCGCAAGGCGGTACCGACGGCGTGTACACCGTCACCATCACCGCSACCGACAAGGCTGGCGCTTCGGTTACGCAAGACTTCTCGTGGGACGTCAAGAACCCGGCTCCGACCGCGGTCAACGACGAAGGCGATACCGATCAAGGTGCATCGCTGAACGTCGACGCCGCCAACGGCGTACTGACCAACGACACCGATCCGGACGGCGACACGCTGACCGTCTCGCAAGTCAACGGCAACGCCGCCAACGTCGGCACCGCCATCACGGGTTCCAACGGCGGCACGTTCACGTTGAACGCCGACGGCTCCTACACGTTCAACCCGGGTTCCGCGTTCAACTCGCTGGGCGTTGATCAAACCGCGACGTCTTCGATCACCTACACCGTCTCCGACGGCGAAGGCGGCACGTCGACCGCGACCCTGACGGTCACGATCACCGGCACGAACGACACCCCGACGCTGACCCCGGGCGTGACGCTCGACGACCAGAACAGCAACGACGGCCAGGCCATCACCCCGGTCGATATCTCTGGTCAATTCACGGATGTCGACACCGGCGACGTGCTGACCTACTCGGCAACCGGCCTGCCTCCCGGCCTGACGATCGATCCTGCCACCGGCATCATTACCGGCACGCTGGACCGCTCGGCCTCGCAAGGCGGTACTGACGGCGTGTACACCGTCACCATCACCGCGACCGACAAGGCTGGCGCCTCGGTTACGCAAGACTTCTCGTGGGACGTCAAGAACCCGGCGCCGACCGCCGTCAACGACGAAGGCAACACCAAGCAAAGCGCCACGCTGTCGGTTGACGCCGACCATGGCGTGCTGGTCAACGACACCGACCCGGACGGCGACACGCTGATCGTCTCGCAAGTGAACGGCAACGCCGCTAACGTGGGCGCCGCAATCGCCGGTTCCCATGGCGGCACGTTCACGCTGAACGCTGACGGCTCCTACTCGTTCAACCCCGGCAGCGCCTTCCAGAATCTGGCGAACGGCGCGACGGCGACGACGTCGATTACCTACACCGTGTCGGACGGTGAGGGCGGCACGTCGTCAGCCACGTTGACGGTGACGGTCACGGGCACCAACACGGGTCCCACGTCCACCGCAATCGCCAACCAGAATGGCGAAGATTCGCAAACGGTCGTCAGCGTGGATGTGTCGAGCCACTTCAACGACGCCGACCTGGCAACCGGCGACAAGCTGACGTTCACCGCCACCGGCCTGCCGGCGGGGCTGAGCATCGATCCGGAAACCGGCGTCATCAGCGGCAAGATCGACCATTCGGCGTCCCAGTATGGCGGCACCGGCGTGCATACGATCACTGTGACGGCGACGGACTCGGCGGGCGCATCGACCGAGCAAACGTTCAAGTGGAACATCACCAACCCGGCGCCTGAAGCCGTGAATGATCAGGCCAATACGGACGAAGACACGTCCATCCAGGTCACCGATGTGACCAAGGGCGTGCTGGCCAACGACGTGGACCCGGACGGCGACGCGCTGCACGTGTCGGCGGTAGGCGGCGATGGGAACAAGGTGGGCCAGGCGGTTGCCGGCCTGCAAGGCGGCACGTTCATCATCTACGCCGATGGCACGTATTCCTTCGACCCGGGCGCTGACTTCCAATCCCTGCCGGAAGGCCAGTCTGGCCAGACCTCGGTCTGGTACACCGTGTCCGATGGCGAGGGCGGCACCAGCCAGGCCTTGCTGACGGTCACCGTCATGGGCAAGAACGACGCGGCGACGATCACTGGATCGGGCGCCGACACCGTGTACGAAGACTCAGCCGTCTTCGCCAGCGGCAAGCTGACCGTGTCTGATCCTGACGCCAACCAGAGCTTCATGCAGGCGCAGTCCGGCGTGCCGGGTCTGTATGGCACGTTCACGGTGGACGCGAACGGCAACTGGACGTACCAGCTGAACAACGCGCTGGCCGCCGTGCAAAACCTGAAGGCCGGCGAAACGCTGTCGGAAAGCTTCAGCGTGGCGTCGCAAGACGGCACCGCGTCCAGCCCGGTCACGGTCACCATCGTTGGCACGAACGACGCCCCGGTCTCGGGCGATGCATCGGCGCACGTCAACATCAGCAGCAGCTACGTGTTGAAGGTTGGCGACTTCCCGTTCAACGACGGCGTCGAGAACGACAGCTTCCAAAGCGTCGTCATCACCCGCACGCCGGGCGCAGGCGAGGGCACGCTGACGTTCAACGGCCAGCCGGTTACCGCCGGCCAGGTCATCACCGTGGCGGATATCCAGTCGGGCAAGCTTGTCTTCACGGCGGGCAGCAATGGCGGCGATTCGTCGTTTGGCTTCTCGGTGCGTGATGCGGGCGGCACGGAACACGGCGGCAAGGACACCTCGGCCGAGCACACGTTCACGTTGTCAACCGACAAGCTGGTCTTGGGCAACAACAACGGCAATACGGACCTGAACGGCGGTGGTGGCAACGACATCATCGTTGGCGACCGCGGCGGTTCCGTGACGGCGGTGGAGCCCGGCAAGAACTACAACATCTCGTTGATTGTCGACGTGTCCGGCAGCATGAAGGACAAGATCGGCAACACCAACATGACGCGTATCGACTTGCTGAAGGCGTCGTTGACGTCGCTGGCCAACCAGTTGGCCCAGCACGACGGCATCGTCAACGTGCGCCTGATTCCGTTCGCGGACACGGCCAAGACGGGTGTCACGATCAACAACCTGAGCGCATCCAACGTCAAGCAACTGCTTGACGCCATCGACGCCCTGAGCGCCAGCGGGAACACGAACTACGAAGACGCCTTCAACAAGGCGGTCAGCTGGTTCAACTCGCAGGTGAACGGCGGCAAGGACGCAGCGCACAACTATCAGAACCTGACCTTCTTCCTGACGGATGGCGATCCCACCCGCTATGGCAGCAATGGCCAGTCGGGCAACATGAAGGAAGTGCTGCAGAGCTCCATCGACGCGGCCAAGCCGCTGGTGGACGGCTCTGGCGTGCTGGTGGGCGGCAACAAGGTGGTCATGTACGGTATTGGCATGGGTGCGGGCGTCAATAGCGACTACCTGCGCTTCTTTGACAACACCAATGCCACCGGCAGCGGTTCGCAAGGGGTCGAGGTGAGCAGCGGTTGCAGCACCTCAACGCAGTACGTGACCGGCACAGTGGGCCAGCCGCAGATCGTCAACAACGCCAACGAACTGAATGCGGCGCTGCAAGGCGGCCATTCGTCGACGGAGCTGGCCGCGGTGGGCAGCGACACGATTCACGGTGGCGACGGCAACGACATCATGTTCGGTGACACCATCAACACGGATCACCTGTCATGGGCCGGCCACGCTCAAGGCACGCACGACGGCCAGGGCTGGCAGGGGCTGGTGGATTACCTGACGGCGCAGAAGGGCGGCGTGGCGCCGACCACGGCGGATCTGTTCTCGTACTTGCAGCAGAACCATGCAGAATTCGACAAAGCCAACGACACGCGCGGCGGCGACGACTTCCTGTATGGCGGCAAGGGTGACGACATCCTCTACGGCCAGGGTGGCAATGACTACCTGAACGGCGGCGAGGGCAACGACATTCTTTACGGCGGCACGGGCAACGACGTCCTGGTCGGCGGCAAGGGTAACGACATCCTGGTGGGCGGTTCCGGTAGCGATACCTTCAAGTGGGAACTCAACGACCAGGGAACGTCGGCAGCGCCTGCCGTTGACCGCATCAAGGACTTCTCCAACGCCACCATCGCCAATCAGGGCGACGTGCTGGACTTGCGTGACCTCTTGCAAGGCGAGCACACGGGCACCTTGTCGCAGTTCCTGGAGTTCAAGAAGCAGGGCAACGATACGGTGATCAACGTCAGCACCAACGGCGACTTGCAGCACAACGTGAACCAGAAGATCGTGCTGGAGAACGTGGACTTGACCAACAACGGGGCGCTGTCCAGCGCGCAGGTCATCAACGACTTGCTGACCAAGGGTAAACTGATCGTCGATCAATAAGCCTGCCCTTTCCCCCCACGCGATCCGGCCCAGCGGGCCGGATCGCTGCTATTTGAATTCATCCCATGCCCAAGCATTTTTTCGAGCGTGAACAGCTGCTGACCTGGTTCAAGGGGAACGCGGCTGCGGCGGACTACGTCGATATGGTGTGCCGCATCGCGCACTTGTGGGACGACCTGATCGACCGCGACAAGGACGTTCCTGATGACGACATCAACCACGGTTTCTTTGAAGCGCTGATACGGCTGCCGCGCAATACCTTCTACCGTGCGCACTTCGACCACCTGAACGCGGTGCTGATCAATGCCGTGTCGAATTGGCAGATCGCCACCAAGCTTGAACGCGAGGGGGGCAATTACGAGAAGAGCATCGCCTTTGTGTTGCGGTCGTCGTATGCCGACCTGATCACGCAATCGGCGCTGATCATCGGCGGCGAGAAGTGGGCGTGCCAGGTCGGTGAAGAAGTGCGCAAGGCGACGCACGGTGAAACCTACGAGGGCTATATCAAGAACCTGGCCCAGGAAGCCGCAGACCGCAGCAAGCAAAAGCTGGCGCGGCAAGCCAAGAGCTGATTGCCGCGGCCAGCCGGGTCAGGTTGCCGTCATTCACGTGGCGGCGCGTCGTTGCGCAGCGGGTGGATGGCCAGCGGATCAAAGCGCCAGTAATGGTCATACTGATTCGCGCAGCGCACGACGGTGTGGACGGGGTTGTCGGTGTAATGCCGGGGTCCGCCGCGCACCGTGCGCAAGCCTAATTCCCCGCCGCAAATCGGGCAATCGCCGCCAAGCTGCGTGATGAACACGTCGCCCGACTCGTTGGCTTCCAGGCAGGTGCTGCGCCACACACGGCCAAAGCGCACGCGGCGCAGGTCGTTGGCCGGTTTGAAGACCAGGCCAAAGACAAACAGCAGCGCAAACCAGAAATACCCCGAGCCTTGCCCCCACGCGTTGATGAAACCCAGCACCGCCAGCAAGCAGGCGGCAAGGCTGGGCCAATAAAGCCAGTCGACCTTGACCTGGCGCCCTCGGAGGACAAAGGGCTTGATGTCCACCCGGGTGAGATAAGGCGTGGACTGCGCCTTGTCGGTTTCTTCGCTGCGGCCAAACTGGCGTGCAAGCGAGGCGCCGCACTGGCCGCAATAACGATCTTCGCGCTCGCAGCCCGATCCGCACTTCATGCAAAGCATTCCATCGACTCCAGAAATTGCAGTCTGACAGCATAAACGAAGGGCAAAACTCCCCCTGGCCGCTTCCCGCAGCCCAGGCGTATGATTTCAGGCTGAGGATCAGTCCCGGCCTGGCGCTGGGTGCTTAGCCCGCGCGCCAGTTTTGCATGTCACTGCTTCGCATTGCTCGCTCTGCTTGCCGCGCGGAGGGGCGTGGAGGCGTCGCGCCATGGACCATCTACCGCTTGCTGCCTACCCGGATTTCGCTGGCAGTGACGGCGCCGGGATTGCATCCCGGTCACCGGCGGGTGATCACGATTTCCAGGTATTCACTGGGCACCACCATACCGGCGTCGCCAGAGCGATTGAACCGGTCTATCTGCGCTATGAGATCGCTCTCCAGAGCCGCTTGCCCGGCAGGGTCCAGCGCGGAAAACGCCTTGAGAAGCGGCCCGTAATAGGTCTTGAACACTTGCAGCCAATGCGCTGGCGAGCGGTAACGGAAAACGAAATGGCGCGGTTCCGCCTGGATTGCCGAAGCGTGCGCGCCGAACATCTCGTCGATGCGCGCCCGGGTACCCCACAGCGCGGGCGATTTTGCCCCGGCCGGCGGGGGCAAATATTTTCCAATGGTCTTGAAGATCTGGCCGATGAAGCCTTCCGGTGTCCAATTGGCCATGCCGATCTTGCCGCCTGCGCGGCACACGCGGATGAGTTCGGCGGCTGCCTTGTCCTGGTCGGCCGTGAACATCACGCCGAAGGTGGACATGACGGCGTCAAAGCTGGCGGGCGCAAAGGGCAGGGCTTCGGCATCGGCCTCCTGGAATTCGATCTTCAGCCGTTCGGCGGCGGCGCGCTCGCGGGCGCGGCTGAGCAATGCGGGGACATAGTCGGTGGCGACGACCTCGCACCACCGGCGTGCGGCGGCCAGCGAGGCGTTGCCGTTACCCGCTGCGACATCAAGGACTTTTTGCCCGGCGCGGACATCAAGCGATTCGCAGAGTTGTTCGCCGACGATCTGAAGCGTGGTGCCGACAACGGCGTAGTCGCCGGACGACCAGGTGGCTTGCTGGCGGGCCTTCAGGGCGGCAAGATCGGGCGGCGCGGGAGTCTGCGCTTGAGGGGCTGCGGTGGCGGAAATGGACATGGTCTGTCTCCATTAAGACGGGGGAAATGCGCTGGCGGGCATTGCCGGCGCGGCGTGGATGCACAGGCAGGGACGGAAGGGTTTCCGCACGTTCTGCGACCCGACCTCAACCGTAAGCCGGGCGCGTGGAGGCGAGCGTGGTAGCGGGCGTGGAATCTGCCGCAGCCGGGAATTCGGGTTTGCCCGAAGAGGCTGGCGCCATTCGTATTCGAATGCTTGGGGCCATGACGATCAGCCGGGCGGGCGCCACCGTGGCATTGCCGCCGTCACGCAAGTTACGTGCGCTGATCGCGTATCTTGCGCTTGCCCCGCACGCGGTCTCGCGCGCGCATCTGTGCGAGTTGCTTTGGGACATTCCGAATGACCCGCGCGGTGAACTTCGCTGGTGTCTCAGCAAGGCGCGAGCGTTGCTCGACGGGCCGGGCCTGCGCCGTGTCCAAGCCTTCCAAGAGACGCTAAGCCTCGACCTGCACGATTGCCAGGTCGATGCTGTCGAGGTTGAACAGGCAATGCAGCAGGGCATCAGCAGCGTGGGCGGCGAGCGGTTGCAAGTGCTCGCCGCGTTGTTCGCAGGCGATTTCCTGGATGGGCTGCAACTCAAATCCTGTCCCATGTTTGACAGTTGGCTGGTGGCGCAACGGCGCCGGTTCAGAGCCTGCCAGACGGCGGTTATGGAACACCTGGCCGCGACGTTGCCGGCCGGTTCCGAAGCACGCTATGGCTGCCTGGACCAGTGGTTGCGGCTGGCGCCCTTCGACCGGCGTGCGCACGCATTGATGCTGCAATCACTGAACGACCGGGGGCAATTTCGCGAAGGCGATGAGCACCTGACCGCTGCGATTCGCGCGTTTGAAGACGAGGGGCTGGATTGGCATCCCTTGCGGGATGCGTGGTGGCAACTGCGGCAGGCGCCGGCCGATCCGCCTGAAGCGGGGGCAAGGACCGGAGAGGCAGCGCTTGGCGCGCCATCGGAAGGGGGCAGGGAGCGGACCGGGCGTGCGTCGATTGCGGTCATGCCATTCACGGACGCGTCGGCGCGCAGCGGGGTGCGGGGCGGGCTGGGGGACGGCTTGGCTTACGACATCATCACCCGGCTGGCGAAGCTGCGCAGCCTGTTCATCATTGCGCAGGGAACCGTCTTCGCGCTGGACCAGCGCAGTGTGGGCCCAGAGGAGGCCGGCCGCACGCTGAATGTGGACTTCGTGGTCAGTGGTTCGTTGCGCCGGCACGCCAAGCGGATCATCGTGGACGTGGCCCTGGTTGAGTCGCGCACCGCGCGCATCGTGTGGGCGGAAACGTTCGACCACGCGATCGATGACGCCTTCGTGGCGCTGGATGAAATCGGCAACCGGATTGTCGCGTCGATCGACATCGAGATTGAATCTACCGAACGCAACCGGGCCATTCTCACGCCACCGAATTCGTTGGACGCGTGGTCGGCCCATCATCGCGGCCTGTGGCACATGTATCGCTTTAACCAAGCGGACAATTTGCAGGCACGGCACTTCTTCGAGATGGCGGTGCGGTTGGACCCCACCTATTCGCGGGCGTACGCGGGTCTGTCGTTCACGCATTGGCAGGACGCGTTCCAGCGGTGGGGCGAACAGAAACCGTCGATGGACCTGGCGCAGCAAGCCGCGAGCCAGAGCCTGGCGGCCGACGACCGGGACCCCGCGGCGCATTGGGCGATGGGGCGGGCCCTGTGGCTACGCGGCAACCAGGAATCGTCGCTGGCGGAATTGCAGCGCGCCGTGGATCTCAGCCCGAATTTTGCGCTGGGCCACTACACGTTGGGGTTCGTCCATTGCCAGTCAGGCGATGCGCAGGCCGCGATCGGGTCAGCCGACCATTCACGCCATCTGAGCCCCTTCGACCCCTTGATGTTCGGCATGCTGGCCGTGCGCGCATTGGCGCTGGTCCGGTTGGGGCGGATCGAGGAAGCCGCCGACTGGGCGGTCAAGGCGGCGATGCGTCCTAACGCCCATGTCCACATCCTGGCGATTGCCGCCTATTGCCTGGCCATTGCGGACCGAGTGGACGAGGCGCGCGGCTTTCTGGCGTTGATCCGCAAGTCGCATCCCGCCTACCGCGTCGGCGATTTCCTGGCGGCATTTCACCTGACCGACGACGCGCAAGCCTTGTTCAGGAAAGGGGCGCGGCGAATCGGGGTGGAGTGATGTCCGCCACAGGCCAGCTGCGAGGATAATGTCTGCTTTCTGACGTTTTCATACCCTTCGTGGAACGGATCGCTTGGGCAACAACCATTCTCCCGCCTCTCCTGCGCTGACCGTCTCAACCGCGTTGACCCAGGCCTACGCGCATTGGCACGCCGGCCAGGCCGCGCATGCCGAACAGCTTTGCCTGCGGGTGCTGGAGACCGTGCCGGATCAACCCGGCGCGCGTCATCTGCTGGGCCTGATAGCGCATGCCTACGGACACCAAGACATGGCGATCGAGCACCTTCGCGCCGCGTGCCGGTCGCCGCTTGCGCCCGCCATGTACCACAGCAATCTGGCGGAAATGTGCCGCCAGAGGGGCTGGCTGGGCGACGCGGAAAGCGCGGCCCGGCGTGCGGTGGCATTGGAACCCCAACTGGCCGAAGGCTGGAACAACCTGGGCATCATCCTGCAAGAGGCGGGGCAACTGGCCGCCAGCCTGGAATGCTTGCAGCGCGTGGCGGTGTTGTTGCCCGACAGCCCGGAAACGCATAACAACCTGGGCAACACCTGCCTGCTGCTGGGCGATACCGCACAGGCGCTTTTGCACTATGGGCGCGCGCTGGCGTTGAACCCCGATCACGCGCAAACGCTGTGTAATCAATCACTTGCCTTGAGCAACCAAGGCCGTCATGACGAGGCCCTGTCCGCAATCCGCCGCGCCATCGACATCGACCCTTTGACCCCGCTTGCTCACCAGAACCTGGCACGCATTGAACAAGCACGCGCCGCCAAGGGTGCGGCTGGGGCGGGAGAAGTGAGCGCCACGGCGGCCAACGCCCACGCGGCAAGTGTGCAGGCGCATGCGCTTCGTACACAGGGCCACGTGGACGAGGCGCGCAAGCTCCTGGAACGCGCGGTGCGCGATACGCCCAGTGATACGAGCCTGCGCTTCGACCTGGCCGAGCTGTTGCTGCTGCAAGGCGACTTCGATGCGGGGTGGCGGGAATACCGTTTCCGTTACCGGATGGCGCACACCGCGATGCAGGCGCGCCATGTGCAGAAACCGCGTTGGGAAGGGCAGCCCATCGCGGGCCAGACCTTGCTGATCCATGACGAGCAAGGGTTCGGCGACACCTTTCAGTTCTTGCGGCTGGTAGCGTGGGCGCGCGAGCGTAGCGGGGCGCGCATCATTCTCGACGTCAATGCCGACTGCCACGCCTTGGCCGAACGCAGCGGCGGTTTTGACCAGATCATTCGTGCCGGCACGATACCGCCGCCGTTCGACGTCCATTGCGAACTGATGAGCCTGCCGATGGCGCTGGGGTTGCGACTGGGCGACTTGCCGGTTCGCACGTCGTACCTGCACGCCGATCCGCAGCGCGTCGAGCAATGGCGCAAACGTCTGGCGCACCTGCCGCGGCCGTGGGTCGGGCTGGTGTGGGCGGGGCGGCCCAGCCATCCGAACGACGCGCAGCGGTCGTTGGCGCTGGCCGATCTGGCGCCCCTCGCGCAAGCGGGCGTGAGCTTCATCGGGCTGCAAAAGGGCGCCGCCGCCGACTCAGCCGCCACGCCGCCGGCGGGCATGACGATGCTGTCGCTGGGCCATGACCTCGGCAGCTTCGACGACACCGCCGCGCTCATCACGCAGCTTGATGTGCTGGTATCGGTGGACTCATCGCCCGCGCATCTGGCCGGCGCGCTGGGCTGCCCGGTCTGGGTCCTGCTGCCGTTTGCGCCTGACTGGCGCTGGCTGCTGGGCCGCAACGACTCGCCGTGGTATCCGTCGATGCGGCTATTTCGCCAACCCGCCCCGGGGCAGTGGGGGCCGGTGCTTACGGATGTGGCTGCGGCGTTGTCAGCGCTGGCGCCGCGATAAGCGCCAGTCCCGCGCAGAAAGCCACGTGGGCAGGCGTGTATCAGCCGGATCGGACGGTCGGGGTAGGCGGACTGAGCATGGGCTGCGCTGCTAAGTAACGGCAACGCCACTGGCCGGCACGTTGCGGCGGCGGGAAAAGTCGCAGACTTCGGCGGCGCGCCGGGCGATGTATTCGTTGCGGCCGTCCAGCGTGCCTTGGTGGAAAACGGCGTTGTAGACCATCGGCGGGGGCATGGGAACGCTGTGCACAATTCTCAGCAGGCCCGCATCCAGCTCCGGCCGGAAATACGCCGGGCATAGCTGGCTGATCCCGAAGCCGTCGATGGTCAATTCCCCCAGCACTGCCAGGCTGTTGCTAGCGAAGACGCGGTTGAACCGAAAGCCGTGTTCTTCCAGCCAGGGCCGGTAAAACAGGCTCTTGCTGGAATCGTGGGACTGTTCCAGAAAGGGGTAAAGCGCGAAATCCGCCGGCTTCAAGGCGCCTTGCGGCACGCCCAGCGCAGGGCTGGCCATCCAGACGTTTTCAACGACGCCTACCGGCACCAGTTGAAACTCTTCGCCCCAGTACGTGCCTGGCACAATCGCCAGGTCCAGCTCATGTTGACGCAGTTGGTCGATCAGTTGCAGGCCGGGCGCCACGCTGGGCTCCAAGGTCAAGCCGGGGCTTTCCTTGACCACGGTGCTGATCAACAGCCCCAGCCAGCTGAGCGCCGTCAGTTCGGTCACGCCAATACGGACCCTGCCTTCCAGCGGCGCCGCGCTGCCTGCGGCTTCCGCCATGCGCAAGCGCAGGCGCAGCGCCTCTTCGGCCATGGGGAAAATGCGTTCGCCATCGGGGGTCAGCACAATGCCCGTTACGCCGCGGTGGAGCAGGCGCTTGCCCAATTCGGCTTCAAGGTCGCTTACGCGCTTGGAGATGGCGGATTGCGTCGCGTGCAACGTCGTTGCGGCGGCGCTCAGGCTGCCCAGCTTGGCGCTGTGATAGAACGCCTCGAGTTGTTTGAAAGTTGGATTCATTGCGACGGATGGCCTGGGTTCCGTGATGACCTGGAAGCCCATGCCAATCTGGAATGACGGGGTATGCCGATTACTCGCTACCCCTTGGAAACCGATCGTATCCATAATCGATCCACTGTTCAATAGACTCCTGGATCACCCATGCAGACCGCCGCAAGACTTCAGCGTATCAAGCCTTCTCCCAGTTCAATGGCGGGCCAGCATGCCCGCATGCTGCGCGCGCAGGGCAGGGACATCGTGAGCCTGACGTCGGGTGAACCGGATTTTGATACGCCCGCACACATCCGCGATGCGGCTTATCGCGCCATGAACGACGGTCAAACGCGCTACACCGATGTGGGCGGCACCGCTGCGTTACGCGAAGCCATCCGCGCCAAGTTCGCCCGCGACAACGGGTTGGAGTATGGCCTGGACGAAATCATCGTCAGCACCGGCGCCAAGCAGATCATTTTCAACGCCATCATGGCTACCGTCGATACCGGCGACGAAGTGATCGTGCCTGCGCCGTACTGGGTGTCTTATCCCGACATCACCTTGCTGGCCAACGGCACGCCCGTGATCGTCAACACGCGCTCGGAAAACGGATTCCGCTTGCAGGCGGAAGAGCTCGAACGTGCCATCACGCCTCGTACGCGGTGGCTGATTCTGAATGGCCCGAACAATCCCAGCGGCGCCAATTTCACCCAGGCCGACCTGCAAGCGCTGGCGGATGTTTTGCGCAAGCACCCGCACGTCTGGATCTTGACGGACGACATCTACGAACACCTGCTGTATGACGGCCGCGCGTTTTATACGCTGGCGCAAGTGGCGCCCGACCTGAAGGACCGCACGCTGACGCTCAATGGCGTGTCGAAGGCCTACGCCATGACCGGATGGCGTATCGGTTATGCCGGCGCGCCGGTGGCGTTGATCAAGGCGATGACGAAGCTGCAATCGCAAAGCACGTCCAACCCTAGTTCGGTGAGCCAGGCGGCCGCGTTGGCGGCCTTGACCGGTCCGCAAGACTTCGTGGCGCAGAGCCGCGAACGCTTTCAGGCGCGGCGCGATCAGATCGTGCAGGCCTTGAACGCCATTGACGGCATCCAGTGCGCCAGCCCGGAAGGCGCGTTCTACGTCTTCCCGCAGTGTTCGGACCTGTTCGGCGCGACCTTGCCCGATGGCAGCAAATTGCAAAACAGCGAGCAATGGGTGCTGCATCTGCTGAACGCGCAAAACCTGGCGGTGCTGCAAGGCTCAGCCTATGGCGTGGATACCCATTTCCGAATTTCATTTGCCGCCAGCGACGCCGTGCTGGAGGAAGGTTGCCGTCGTATCGTGCAGGCACGGGCGCAGTTGGCCTGACCTGCCGCACTTTAGAAAATCACAAGGGGAAAATCATGATTAAAAAACACGTTCTGAAGCGGGGCATCACCCAAACCGTTGCCGTTGCCGTTGCGTTGATTGCGTGCGCGCCGCTGGCGCACGCCGCGGATTACCCGAACAAGCCCGTGCGCTTGATCGTCGGCTTTGCGCCGGGCGGCTCCAACGACATCATCGCGCGCTTGCTGGCGCCCAAGCTGGAAGCGGTGTTGAAGCAGTCGGTCGTGGTCGAGAACCGCCCCGGCGCAGCGGGCAACATCGCGGCGGACGCGGCCATCAAGGCGGCCGCCGACGGCCACACGGTGTTCATGTGTACGACGGGCACGTTGTCCATCCAACCGTTCCTGCCGCAACGCATGCCGTTTGACGTCGATACCATCACCCCCGTCACGCAGATTGGCAACACGCCTTATCTGATGCTGGTCAGCAAGGATCTGCCGGTGTCGACGGTCAGTGAATTCTTGAAGTATGCGCGCGAGAACCCCGGCAAGGTCAACTACGCGTCGTCCGGCAACGGCACCACCGCGCACCTGGCGGGCGAAATGCTGCGCGCCAACGCCAAGATCGACATCGTGCACGTGCCGTACAAAGGCGCGGGCCAGGCCATGGTCGACTTGAACAGCGGGCGCGTGTCGCTGATGTTCGACCAGGCGGTCAGCTCGCTGTCGTACATCCAATCGGGTTCGTTGAAAGCGCTGGCGGTCGCGAATAGCCATCGCCTGCCGGGCTTGCCGAATCTGCCGACCACCGACGAAGCCGGCTTGAAGGACTTCAATCCGACGCCGTGGACCGGACTGTGCGCGGGCCCGGGCATTCCGCCAGAAGCCGTGAAAGTGCTGCAACAGGCCACCGCACAAGCGCTGGCCGACCCCGAGATACGCGATCGCTTTCAGCGTGACGGCATTGAACCGGTGGGCAGCACACCCGAGGAATTCGCCGCATTCCTGAAGGCCGACCGCGCCAAGTGGGGCGGCCTGGTCAAAAACGCGGATGTGCAGCTCTGATCATCAGGTCTGCATTTGCCCTGCATTTGCTCCGCATTGACCTTATTGCCACCAGGAATGTTTCGACCATGAGTTCTCCGTCTTCAGCCATTCAATGGCCGGCGGGTTACAGCATCAACCCGCGCCAGCAGGGCGCGGATGCTGACACCATCGCCGCCTTTTCTTCGCTGCCCGTCGCCGCCATCGGCGACGCCATGAGCCGGCACATCGGTGCGATCGGACTACGCCAATACCACGCGGATCTAACCACCGTGCTCTGCGGCAACGCCTTCACCGTGCGCGTGCGGCCGGGCGACAACCTGATGATTCACAAAGCGCTCACCATGGTGCAGCCCGGCGACGTGCTGGTTATCGACGGCGGCGGCGACCTGACCCAGGCGCTGGTCGGCGGGCTGATGCGCACTACCTGCATCGCGCAAGGCTTGGCCGGCCTGGTGATCGACGGCGCCGTCCGCGACGTGGTGGAGTGGGCCGAGGGCGGCATGCCGCTCTTCGCCAAGGGCCACACGCATCGCGGTCCCACTAAAGACGGCCCGGGTGACATCAACGTGCCCATCGCGTGCGCGGGGCTGCATGTGGCGCCGGGCGACGTGATTGTTGGCGATGCGGATGGCGTCATCGCCATTCCCGCCGCACAAGCCCGCAACATCTTGCAGCGCACGCATCGCCATCTTGAAAAAGAGGCAAGGATTCGTGAAGAAAACCGTTCGGGCACGTCCGACCCGGAACGCTTTGATTCGATTCTGCGGGCGAAGGGATTGCCGGTTTGAGGAATTAGGTGTCAGACTGCAATTCTCGAACGATATTGCAGTCTGACACCTAATTTAAGGGCTGGCGCCCAGCGCATCCCCGGCGTTTTGAACAGGAGATCATCGCTTATGCAGACCTATCAAGGATCATGTCATTGCGGCGCGTGCCGCTTTGAAGTCGACATGGATCTGGACCACGTCCGAAGCTGTAACTGTTCGATCTGTAAGCGGCGCGGTGCGCTGATTCACCGCGTTCCGAAATCTGCATTGCGCCTGTTCACGCCGCTGGAGGCGTTGAGCGTTTACGCGTGGCACTCGAAGACGGCGAAGGATTATTTTTGCCCGCACTGCGGCATCTTGCCGTTCCGGATACCCAGCGATCCCACGCCCGAAGAGCGGGCCGAAGGCAAACTGCCATTCGTGGGATGGGCGGTGAATGTCCGTTGCCTGGAAGGCGTGCAGCTGGAAAATATTCCTGTCGTCACCATCAACGGCGCGGCGCTGAGCTAGGCGTTGGGCGGGTTCGCGCCCTTAGTCCGGCTTGCCGTCATGGTCGCCCAGCGGTCTGGCAGGCCAGTCCACCCAGCGGTTCTTGCGAGTCCGTTCGTAGCCTTCGTTCAGCGGAAAACGAACCCGATTGTCAGCGCGCGTTGGTTCACCCACCACCATTAAGCGCACGTCGTCCTGCGTATTGTTGATGAAGGTGTGGCAGATGCCGGTGCCTGCGGGAAACGCTACCGAATCGCCTTCGGCCAGGGGATGCAGCACGCCGTCAATCCAGACATCGGGCGTGCCGTCCAGCACGTAAACATATTCCTGCTCGGTGCTTTCAGCGTGCGGATACGACGTGCGTCTGCCAGGCAGCAGCCTGACGTGATGGATGCCGATACGTGTAATGCCCAGGGCGGCTGAAAGCGGTGCGTCCAGCGCCATGGGCTCGGTATCGCCCTGATAGGTCTGCGCATCCGTGGCTTCGAGTTCAGTCCAATGCTTGATGAAATGCGGCCGGCTCATCGGCTGTTCTCCTTTATCGCTATGGCTGTTCCAGCGGCCACACCTCAACAACGCCGTGTGCGACCGCGCATGGGGTGCGCGACACCATGTCAATTGTCTCGTCCAGATTGGCGGCCTCGATGATGGCAAAGCCTGCCACGGGCAAGGGCGATGTCATATACGGGCCGTTCGTCGTTTCGACCTGAGCGGTCTCAGGGTTACGGACCTGCACAGGCGCGCCCGCAATGCCCATCAAGACGCCGCGCCGTTGCAGCGCGGCGTCGTGCGCGTGGGCGGCATCGCGCAGCGTTGCCGGCGTGCGGTCGTAACCGGCTTGATCTCCGTATCCTATCGTCACGAATTTGGGCATTGGGGGGCTCCTGACATCAGGCGTCTTCGTCCGCGCCTGGGTGTGGGGCGCGGGAAGGCCGCGCCAACCGTCTTCAATGAACCTGGTCTGAACCTTCAGGCTGCAACTGAGCCAAGCCATTCCACTCGGGGTCCTTGAACACGCGCAGTTGTAGCGGGTAGACGGGATGCCCCGCCAGACACGCATTGAACGCGTCCATGAAAGCGTCGACGTCATGGGTGTAGAAGCGCCACTCCTTCAGATGGTTGCCCGTCAGGCAAACCACCTGTACGCCAACATCGGAGTTCTCGAAGGCTTGCTCGATGGCCTCTTCAACGCGATTGGTGCTCGCCTTGTCTTCGTCATTGGGCATGCCGGACTCGATGCCCGTATACGGCCAGGAGATAATGATCAGGTTCTCGTTTGCCTGACGAACCGTCACCGGCGGAAGCCCGGTACGAAAACGAACAATGACCGACAGACCGTTGATGCGGGTTTCTCCCACCGCCCACAGATCCCCTGGAAAAATGCTGCTCATTAAATCAATTCCTCTGTAAAAGCCGAACCCACGGGTTCGGCGGCCGTCAAGTCTATCTTCAAAGTCACCGGCTTTTGGCAATCACACTGCTCATGTACTGGTTCAAATCCCGAAAATCCTGGACCGTCCAGGTGTGCGGCGGGATCTTGACACCATTCTCTCGCAACGTTCTCGGGATCAGGTCTCCGTTGGGACGCAGAATCACCRACGACACAATCACGCCCGGATAATCATTGAGCCTTTTCTTAAAGGCCGCGGTCGTCAGGTCGGGGGTGGGAGGATTGCTTTTCTTGGCCAATGGCCCCGTACCTTTGATGTCCGCACCGTGGCACATGGCGCAGCGCTGCGTGAAGAGATTTTTTCCATTGATATTCTGAGCGACGGACAGGGGTGCTTGAGTCAGCAGCACAGCGCCCAACGAAGCCACGCACAAGGCTCTTACTTTCATTTTGTGTTGTTGTAGGAATTAAATAACGTGTTGGAGAGAAACCCGGGGAGCACACCCGGGAGAAAACTCGGAAGCACACCTGGAAGCGCACCTGGAAGAACATCTGGAAGCAAACGCGGGACAACTCCCGGAAGCAAACGCGGGAAGCGGCCGGCGCGCCGGGGGCGGTCAAGGCAGGGCAGAGCCACGCTATCACCGGCAACCTCCACAGCGAAAAATGGGAGCCGCTGGCTCCCACTGACCGCGCGCGGGGGCGTGCGTGGTGTCATGGCATGTGCGCTTCTGCCCAGACAACTTGCGACAGGCGGAGCGTCGACAAGTCGCTTGCGCCGCGCCTAAGGGTCAGCCGTGCTTGCCGAAACCGCCGCTGGCCCACTCGGATGCGCGCTGCACGGTCAGCTTGTACGTGGGCGCAACATGGGTTTGGGCCAGCTGTTCGCCAAATTCATCGTAGGCGCTAAGCACGGCATAGGGCTCGTCTTCGTCGGGAACGATATCCAGCTTGATGGTCAGGCGGCCCGCGGCAGCGTCGATCTTCACGCTCTTGTGCAACGTCGCGTGCAATTGCTGTTCGTGGCGGCGCAGCACTTCGTTGGCGGTTTTGACCAGGGTCGAAAAGGCGGAAGAATCGAGCGGCTTGGGGTTCTTYTTGTCRCGCCCCATGGTCCAMGGCCCSACCAGCGCCGGTTCGGCTTGCCCGTCCAGCGTCATTTCCACGGCCCAGCCGTCGTCGTCTTCGTTCTTGATAACGCGAGCGGTCCAGCCGTCATCGCGCCACAGCCTGGGCTCTTGTTCCTTTCTGTCTTCGGCGATGTCGGTGTCCGGGGTGTGGGTGTCATTCACTGCTGTACTACTCCTGAATTCATTTGCTCGCAGCCTTGCCGCTGCGGCGCCAACAGCACTGTAGCCGAATGGTCGCGAGTCGCGCTTGCTGGCGGCAATGGGCGGCCATGGGTGGCGGGCTTATCGAAGGATGAATGGTTAAATCGATAAATATTGTTGCATTTTATTGGGGACGGTATAAAGCGGCCTGCGGATAATCCCGGCACCATTTGCTAAGGATGTTTATTTTGAAGTTGAAAGCCGCTCTCCTGATTTCCGCACTCAATGCCTTGGCGCTTGCCCCCGCGCACGCAGCAGCCCCACGGTCTGTCGATGCCCGTACCTTCGATATCGCCGGGGTCAAGACGGGCATGGACTATGACGAGGCGGTTGCCGCCGCCGCCAAGAATTTCAATGTCAGCAAGAGCGAAATCAAAGCGGGATACGCAACGGTAGACCCCGTCACGAACACGAAGACGCCGAAAGATTTCAGCTATAGGAAGGACGGCGTCGAGCTGGTCGTTCACTTCGAACCGCGTGTGCCCGTCGATAAGCAACGGCCGCTGGTGGTGTCGCAGATCAACTACGAAATGCCGTGGACCCCGGCCAACAAAGACGCCATGGCGCAGGCCGTGGTGCAGAAGTACGGAAGGCAGTCGAACTACCCGAACAACCTGAGTTTGGAATGGTGCACCAAGCCGAGCTCGAATCCGGGAATGGGCTGCTCGACCGATATGACCCAAGCCGTTTTGAAGTATTCCGGCGTGACCGTCCATCTCTATGATCCGGCGTGGACCAACGCGCGGATGGAATTCATGAATCAATCGAACGCCAGGAAGCCCAGCTTTTGATTCGGCAGCAGCGCAAACTGCGAATGCCCGAAGCGCAGTGGGCGGCAGTTGCCGGGCAACGGTCACATTGATGGGCGCAAACCGCTGACGCCGGCCCCCTACAGCGAGTAAGGTACGCGGTATAGGCCTTGATTGCCCGGCACTTCGGCCTGTGCCGCCAGCGGGAAGCAGAACATCATGAGAATTTTTCTTTTAGCACTGCGGTCAGTCCTGGCCGCAGTGGCGTGCGCGTCAATTGCCGCCTGCGCGAATAATCCGCCCCAGCAAACCGATATGGAATATCGGACCCGGTCATCTGAAAAGGCAAAGCCTGCGACCAGCGCCCCGGGTTCCTCGGGCCAACGCTTGACCATACAGTCCGGCGAGGGGGAAAAGTTGAATCTTCCGTGGTTCATCCAGGACACTCAGAACTGGATCAACAGCAACTGACCGCGAACCGCTACGCAAAGCACTAGCCATGCGCGCGCAGCGTTGTGCCCTTGCGCGCATCTGAAAAAATGTCAGCGATCCATTTTTGTTTACGGGATGGCTGTCTGACTCACCTCAGGGAACCATCATGTCGGTATTTCAGATCAAGCATTTGGATCATGTCGTCCTCAGGGTTCGAGACATGGAGCGTAGCGTGGACTTTTATACGAACGTCCTGGGTTGCTCGATCAGAAAGAAGAACGAAAAGTTAGCGATGATCCACTTGGGCGCGGGCGGGTCCATGATTGATCTGGTGGATGTGCAAGGCCCCTTGGGCGCCGCGGGCGGGCTAGCCCCTGGCAAAGAGGGGCACAATGTCGACCACTTCTGTCTGCGCGTCGATCCGTTCGATGAAACGGCCATTCTCAAGCATCTGCAGGCGTTCGGCGTTGCGGCGGACAAGGCCGTGATGCGATACGGGGCAGAAGGCGAAGGGCTGTCGATCTATTGCCTGGACCCAGACGGAAACCAAATCGAACTGAAAGGGCCGGCGATCTAGCGCGCATCCCTTTTTCAACAGAACCTGTTTTTGCCCAGCCAGATCATGACGCTTCTGAACGAATTGCCCCCGCCCGATGCGCTGCTCATCAAGTCCAAGGCGCTTGCCATTCTGGACGCCATCTATTGCCAAGATTGGACCATGCGTTATTTCAGTCATAACGCCAGATGGGCCGATGATCAGCAGATGAGCTCGATGCGCAACGGTGAGGGCGATGATTACTTCGTCATTCACGCGCCCTATGGTTGCGCCGTCAAAGGCTGTTTTTCGGATAGCAGGGCGGAGGCAGGCGGCGCGTTTCTTGACAGCGTGGCGCAGAAAATTCCCTCGCGCTTTGCTGAATTCATGGCCGAACCCGCGTTCTCGATGGAGCAAGCGACCTTCGTGCTGTGGTTCGAGGATGACGCGGCGGGTTGGCGTGCCGTGTCGTCACGCGATGCCGACGAAGGCGGCCAAGCGGCGCTGCTCAAGTGGCTTTGCAATGGGCCGGAGTTTTACCGGTCTTGGGCGCAGGAGTACTACGAGGTGGACGTAGACCCGACATTGGTGAGTCATGCGTTCAACCACCAAGTGCTATCAATCGGCGCCATCGAATCGCTAGGCATCCCGATTGACCGCGACGCCCTTATCGCTGACTTCGAAGAGATCGGCTATCCCTGGGTTGCCTAGTGCGAGGAGGGATCGGGGCCGTTTGGGAAGTCGGGCAATCAGACTGCATTTTCTAAGAAGTAGGGCAGTCAGGGAGATATTGCAGTCTGGCTGCTTATTTCTGCACAATCACCATCTTTCATTCAATGCTCTGGAAACCATGAACGTACAACGTCCCGGCAAGCTGGAAGTCAGACGCTTAGCGCCGCTTGAATGGCGCGATGCCTATCCGGTTATTGCGCAGCTTCGAACGCTTGATGAGGCCGAATTTCTGGCCCGCGTTCGCCGGCAATCGCATTCAGGTTACGAGCTGGCCGCCGCCTTTCTGGATGGAAAGATGATCGGTGTGCTGGGCATGAGACCCGTCCACACCTTGGCGCGCGGCGCGCACCTGCATGTGGACGACCTTGTTGTGGACGCGGCGGTGCGAGGCAGTGGGGCGGGCCGATCGTTGATGGAATTTGCGGAAAGCGATGCGCGTGCGCGGGGCATGACGGCCGTGTTCCTGGATGCACGACCGGATGCGGTGCCGTTCTATGAACGAGCGGATTACCGGCTGCATCCCGCCCCATCAATGAAGAAGGTGCTGGAGGCCTGACGGGGCATACGGTGTGCTTGCTTTCTGGAAGTGCAGTCTGAATGCAATTTGGTCAGAGAAGTGCAGTCTGACTGCAATTTATCCTCCGTATCGCCTAGTCGCGCAGGCGATGAAACTCTGCATCTGACGCACTTCGCCACGCCGCGTCTCATTATTCCTATCGATCTGTCTCATCTGTCCGGCGATTACCGCTTGTCCTAAAGGCACCGGTGTAAATTCGCCAACGGTTTCACATCGAAGACGGCTTGCAACGTTCAAGCGTCCGCACGTGAAGCGTTCGGAAATCAGATGGACAGTGAAGATCGTATGCTTTTAAAGACTCGCGGTAAGGCAGCCAGCGTTTTCCTTGTTGTGCTTGGCATGACCCATGCGATGTCGTACGCGGCGGGCAATGCCGATGGCCCTGCGGTCACCGATCCGCACTTTGAACTGGCGCCTGGCTATATCCCTAAAGATCGCTTGCCCAATAGCCTTGAGCTGCTCGGGCCGCCGCCTGCTGCCGCCAGCGCCGCATACGCGCGCGATGAAGAGGCAAGGGCTGCAACGGTGCCATTGCGGGGTTCCGCGCGCGCCACGCAGGCGCGTCTGGATGCTGATTTGCAGTTTCCGCAACCTGCCAAGAATTTTTCGTGCGCGATGGGTGTCGATATCACCGAGGCGCAAACCCCGCACCTGTATCGCTTGATGCAGAAGGTGCTGACCGATGCCGGGCTGTCTACTTACGGCGTCAAGAACACCTATAACCGCGTGCGCCCGTTCGTGGTCCACAACGAAGGGACGTGTTTCCCCGAGCAAGAGTCTTTGCTGCGCACGGATGGTTCCTACCCGTCGGGCCATACGGCGGCAGGGTGGGCATGGGCGCTGATCCTGGCTGAAATCAATCCTGATCGCGCCAACGCGCTCTTGCGGCGCGGCCTGGAGTTTGGACAAAGCCGAGTCGTCTGCAACGCGCATTGGCAAAGTGATGTGGATGCCGGCCGCACGATGGGTGCGGCAACCGTGGCCCTATTGCAAAACTACGCCGAGTTTCGTGCGGATGTGGACGCGGCGCGTCAGGAAGTGCAGGCAGCCAAGGCAAAGCCGCAGGCAGTGGGGCTGGACTGCGGGGCAGAGGCACTGGCGCTTAAGCCATAGTGATTGCGCCGCCCGTTCTCTTGCCTAGTTCTACGACGCCGCATCTTCGAGTATTCATGAAACGCTTTTCTGCTTCGCTGTTTTTTTCTTGCCTGCTGTTTACCGCAAGCCACTCGGCCTGGGCCGACAACATGCTGCCGGTCAGCCCCCTTTTGAAGAACGAAGGCGGCAGTTCCGATGCTTGGAATGTGAGTGTCAGCCCCTATATTTGGGCGTCCGGCATCCGAGGCAAGGTGGGGCAGTTCGGGCAGCCGCCGGCCAGGCTCAATTCCAGTTTCAGCGACGTCATGAGCGAGCTGGACCTGGCCTTCATGGGCGCGGTCGAAGCGCGCCACGGGCGCTTCAGCCTGTTGGGCGACGTAATGTACAGTCAGCTGTCCGCCGACGGCAGTACGGATTACGGCATTCTGAGCCGCAGCGTCGAGGTCAAGTCGAAGTCATTCTCTGGCTTTTTTGGCGCGGGATACACCGTGCTGGAAAGCGATAACGGGCATCTTGACGTCATCGGCGGCGGACGGCTCTGGTACGCCAGCACGGAAATCGCCTTGAAGGGCGGGGCGCTTGGCGGAAGAAGCCGAACCGACAGCGCAACCTGGGTGGATGCGGTGGCCGGGTTGCGCGGGCAATACGCCTTGAACGAGCACTGGTATCTGACCGGCTGGGGCGTTATCGGCGCAGGGCAAGCCAAGCTTGACTGGGACGCCACGGCGGCGCTTGGCTATCAGTTCAAGTCCAACCTGTCGGCGATGCTCGGTTACCGCGCGCTTGGCGTCAATTTCAATCGCAACGGCTTTGTGTACAACGTCGTCCAGCAGGGTCCGATTCTAGGATTCGCTTACCGGTTCTGACACGTCCGGCCGACACGCCCGGTCGACACGCTCGGCCGACAACCCCAGCCGACACACCCGGCCCATCATGGCGCCCGTGCCATTCGCTCTGCTTACGCCGCCCGCAACCCCGGGCTATGCGCGGCGAAATGCCGGGATAGCACATCGTTGCTGTCCACCGGCGGCGAGACGTTTCGGGCCCATTCACTGGCGTCTTCGGGGGCCACGCCAAAGCGTGCCACGAACGCCTTGCGAAAGCGTTGCACATCACGAATGCCGAAATCCGCCGCGACCTGGCTGACAGGGCGCGGTGCGCTCCGTGGGTCGACAAGGCGGGCGTAAGCGGCGTCAAGGCGCCGGTTCTTGATGGCATGGGTGACGCCGCCAAGGTCCGAAAAGATGCGATAAAGATGGGCCCGTGACACCCTGAATCGCTGCATGAGCAGATCTGGGCCCAGCGCGGGATCAGAGAGATGATCATCAATATAGGCAAGCGCACGCGCGCGCAGCGCCTGGCCCAACACGGATTTCGGCTCGTCTTGCATGGGCGCGGCGTCTGACAGACCCGCTGACAACAGGGTGACCAGCGCGTCTTGCACCGCGACGTCTTCGCTTGCGGAAAGTTGCCCCGCCACCGCGTGAAAGCCGCACAGGTAATCCACCAGCAGGCGCGTCATTGGATGGCCGGCCTGAAGCACGAAACCGTGAAGGTCGCGCTGGCCCAGCAGCTTGTCGATGCCGGCGCGTGGAATGGTCATGGCCAACCGTTCGCCGGCATCCACCTTGCATTCGTAAGGCCGGGCCAGATCAATGATGCATATGCCGCCCTGAGCCGCCATGACGTTGCGGCGGTCGAAGTCGCCGTGGATGGTGCCGGCGGTCAAGACATGGACCAGATAGTGATCGAGCCCGCTGCGGGCAATGGTGGGCTTGTCCCGCTTGTAGCGTTGCGCGTTGAAGGTGGTTGAACCCAGCGTCAAACCGCCAAGATGACGCAGCCGCATGCTGCCTTCCAGCGTGGCCGTGCCGTCCGTCGAAGCGGGGGAGGTCTCGCAAAAGGGCCGCGTGACCTCGCGCCAGTATTCGTCACGCAAGGCAGGCTCGATTGCGTCGGTGGAAATGAACGTTTCTGGGCAGCTCATGGTGACGTCTTACCTTGCTTCGCGTGGTGTGCAACGATAACCGACGGCTACGGCTGGGCCTGCGGCTGCGGAAAGCGCCATTGACCATTCAGGATGCTGGCGTCCGGCTGATACAGCCTGACCGTATAGTTCCAACCCGGCGTGATGGGCAGGCAATTGGCGATTTTGCCATCGCAGCCGCCGAACTGAATGGTAATGGAACCGTCCTGGCTCTTCTTGGCAGTCAGGTTATTGATCGAATAGGCGTCGTACGCATTCTTCTGGAAGTAGCCGTCCGCGTTGTAGACGCTAACCGACCAGAAGCTCTTGACCGGCACCTGGCCCACGTGCAGCCGATACACGGTCTTGCCATCATTTTGGGGAATCGCGCCGCTAAGGTAGGTGGCGTCTTTGCTGGGATTGCCGCCCCAGCCCGTGGCTGTGCCGAGCAAATGCTGAATCGGGTCCACCGCGTCTTTCGTGCCAAACGCCAGGTTGTAGTCGGGAAGCGTCGAACCCAGAACGAGCAGGGCGTCGCGCATTTTTTTCTGGCTGGCCTGATCCCATTTCGGCACCACGAATTCGCCGGGCTTGGCCTGGGTGACCTTCATGGCGTCTTGCAGCTGGTGAACCTGCTTCAGGTCTTTGGGATCGGTGGGATCGACAAGCGTGCGGATCGCCACAAACACATAGCGCGTGCCGATGTCCTTTTTGGTCAGCGTATGGCTGCCGGCGCCGTAATACACGGCGGGCACATAGTGGTTCTCGTCAACGACCTGCATCGACATGAATCGCTGGCCGGCCTGCGGCAGCTGGACCGTGACAGGCCCGGCATCCAGATCAAACACGGCCGACGAGTACAAGGTGTCGCGGTTCATGCGGATGACGTTCTGCGCGTCAATGGGCACCGGTTCGCGGCTATGAACAAACTTGCCCAGGCCACCGTCGGCCACCATCTTGCCCATGTAGAGATCGGATTCGGCACGGACGAAATTATTGACGCCCACGGGCACTGCCGCATCGGGGGCGGGCTGGGCGTGTACGTTTGCAAAGGTGGCCAGCGTCAGGGTGGCGATGCTGGACGCGGATAGATAACGCATGTGAATCCTTGTTGAGGTAAGTCCGTTCCATTGCGCGGCGGCTGGCGTCTCGGGTGCGTAGCGCGGCACGTTGCGCCGGCAGGGCACGGCGTCGGATGCGCCGGACTCTACTGGACGGCGGCGTGGCTGGCTTGCCTTTCGATGCCAAAATCAATGGCGGATCAAGGCGCTGAATACGTTGGGCATGGGCATAGGCATGGGCGCAGTCCCGCGCCCTACCTTGCGCCGAACAGGTTACGCGGCCGCGGCGCGAAATTGTGTTGGGGTATTCCCCGTCCAGCGTTTGAACGCGCGCGTGAAGTGGGCGGGGTCGCTGTAGCCGACCATGTAGGCGATTTCGGTGGCCGAATATCTGCGCAGGGCAATCAACCGCAGCGCCTCGCTGCGACGCGTCTCGTCGCGCAATGCCTCGAAGTCGACGCCGGTGGATTTCAGGCGCCGCTGTAGCGTCCGGGCAGACGTGCCGATCTCTTTGGCCACCGATCCGAGCTTGATTTCAACCTGGTCCGACATGCGGTCGACAAGCAGGCTTGCGGTAGCGATCGTCGATTGCAACGCTTGCGTGATCGTTCGTGCGTCGTCCGTCAAATGCTTCAGCGGGCGCTCCAGCAGGTCGCGGTCGAACTCGATCATGTCGTATTCGGCGCCGGTTTCGATGTTCGGGCCCAGGGCGGCTTCAAGCGCGTCATCGCCCCGGGTTCGTGCCGTCTTTAAATGCACGCGTATCGCGGACGGTTCACCCGCCATGAGCGGCACCTTGCGCAGCACGGCCAGGCTTCCATAGATGAATTGGCGGGGATCTGCCTCCAGCTGCCCGGTGAATTGGTGAATCAGCCGGGTCTTGCGGCCTTCGGTGACGATGTGGACGTGTCCGCCTTGATGCAGCATTTCTGAGTTGGCCGCGGCCCGGGCGCATGCCTGCGCCACATTTTCCGAGCGCAGCACCAGATGCCCCCATGCGCCCAATGAAGGCAGCGCCATCAAGCGGCCCACGTGGGCTCCCGCGAACGGGTCCTGCGAAATAGCCGCCATCTCGTTGGCAATGCGAAAGCACATCGCGCGGGGAAACCAGGTATCGGGCGTCTGGAAAATGTTCGGCGACACACCCACGCGCTGGAAGAACTCAAGCGGGGAAACGCCCCGGCTCGCCAGGTAGGGAGCCATGTGCAAAAAGCTTCGAAGCTTGATCAAGGGGGCGGGATTCTGCATGGCATTCAGTGATACCGGCAGTCAACTCGCGGGCCGATTCACCCCCAGAAACCTGCGCTGCCCGATGTCGTTTGTGATTGAAATCGTTGCCGAATTTACACCGCGGCCCCGGGAAGGATGCGCAAGAATTGGCCGGCTGAGACAGATCGGCATGAATAATGAGACATTTTTCGCTTTGGCCTCGTCGGTGGCGTTTGGGCCAAGGCGCGCCGCATCGGAAACACCGATACCCCCATCGAACATTCCTGCTGGCACCCAGCAGGGCGTCGCGCCACCATCGCTCATTCCAAACACCTATTCAAGGAATGAGCATGGGCAACAGTCTTGCAGGACAACGCGTTGTGGTCGTGGGCGGTAGCTCGGGCATGGGGCTGGCGGTCAGCGCGCAGTTGCTGCGCCGGCATTGCGACGTGCTGATCGTGGGCCGGTCGCGCGACAAGCTTGACGCGGCGCGCGAGCAGTTAGGCGCGTTTGGCGACCCGCACCTGCATCAAGTGGATGTGACGAGCGAGGAGCAAGTGCAGCGTTTTTTTGAAGCATCCGGCCCCGTGGACCATGTGGTGTGCACCGCAGCCGACATACGCGGGGCGTACGAGTTGCTGCCGGAATTGTCCTTGGACGCGCTGGACCGCGCCATCCGCTCGAAGGTCGTCGCGCCGATCTTGCTGGCCAAACATGGGGCCGCGCGTATGCCCGCGCACGGCTCCATGACGTTGACGTCGGGCATCGCCGCCTACCGGCCCCGGCCGAAGGGCGTTGCCGTGGCGGCGATCAATGCCGCGCTGGAAGGGGTGGTGCGGGCAATGGCCATCGAGCTTGCGCCGTTGCGGGTCAACGCCGTATCGCCGGGGTGGGTCCGTACGCCGATCTGGAATGACGTGGCCGGCGCTGACAGTGAAACGCTCTTGGCATCGATGGCCGAACGGCTTCCGGTGGGCAGAGTCGGCACGGGCGACGATATCGCCGACGCCATCGTCTTCTTACTTGGCAACGGCTATACGACCGGCACCGTGCTGCACGTGGATGGCGGGCATCGGCTGGTCTGAGCGTGTTGCCGCCAGCCGGATCATGTCAATAAACGCGGCTACATGACGCGCGGGCGTTTGCTGCACGGTAAGCAGGCAGATGGGAAGGCCGTCTCCGCTTGTCAGCAACGGCCGCCACGCGACGCGCGCCGCCGTCGCGGCGGGCTCCATGGCCATCTGCGGCAAGATCGACACCCCAAGGCCCGCGGCCACCATCTGCATCAAGGCGGGCACGCTGTCTGCAACGCCGCGAATGTTGGGCCTGACGGGCGCTTCCTGCAACAGGGCCTCCAGGTATTCGCGATACCGGCAGCCTTCCATCGTGACAATCAGCGGAAAGGCCGCAAGCGATTCTGGGCTGATTTCATCTGCCTGGCTGAGGGGATGGCCCGGGGGCAGCACGACCACCGGCAGGTCTCGCGCGATGACTTCCACGCGCAGCTTGGCGTCGTTCGCCGGCCAGCCGTGTACCAGCCCCAGATCGGCCGTTCCATCGAGCACGGCCTGGGCCGTCGCCATGGAGTTTCGTTCCTGCACGGCGACCTGCGTGTCGGGATACCTGCCCGCAAAGTGCAGCAGTTGCGGCACCAGCACGCTGGTGCACAAGGTCTGCGGTGCGGCGACTCTTATCGCGCCGGGGGTGTCGCCTACGGCGTCGCGCACCTCGCGCAAGGCATCATCGGCCAGGGCAAGCAGCTCGCGCGCGCGAATGGCCAATTGCTGTCCGGCCGGGGTGAGTTGCAGGCGGTTGTTCTGGCGGTTGAACAGCGTCTGGCCGACGCTTTCTTCCAGCGCCCGAATCTGCTCCGTCACGCTGGGTTGCGACAGGTGTACCCGTTTGGCGGCCTGGGTGAAGTTCAACGTTTCCACTGCCGCGATGAAGATCTTCAGTTGCCGTAGTTGAAACATGTGAAACCCCCACAGACCGATGGTGATGGGATCAGTGCACCGCGAACCAGTCGCGCGCCAGGCTGCCGTTCATGCCGCAGAAGGGCGGGCCGAAACCGTCTTCTTCGACACCAGCGGGCGGCGTTACGGTGGTCACCAGCACGGCGCCACGACGCTTCAGCGACAGGACCCAGGGCGGGCCGTCTTGATAGGTGACTTTCAGGGTGTCGCCGGACGCCACCGCGTTGCCGCTCAGGTCGCAGACCCAGCGGCCGGTGTAGGGCCGCGACGAGTTGGCCTCCACGAACAGCTTGCCATCGGCGGCTTGCGTGATCTTGATTTCACCTTCGATGTTTTTCCACGAACCGACAAAGCCGGCTGGCGGCTGCGGATTGATCGACTTCAGAAAATCCAGCCGATGCCGCATGCTGGTGCTGATCTCTTTGAACGGCGTGCTTCCGGTGTAGGGTTCGGCATAGATGTCGTCACGCACGCCCAGGTAATAACGCTGGTCAGCCGTTAGCGATTTGGCCGCCTCGGCGTCAAGCTTGCCCCGCACGGCCTTGTATTGCTGCGCCATGGCCGCGTCTTGGTCGCCCAGGACCAAATTGCCGCATAGGGATTTTTCGACCGGAGTCGTCGCCTTGGCGCAGTTGAAGGAGGGGGCAGCCGCAGCGCTGCCTGCCACGGCCAGCGATGCAGCAAAGACCAGACGACGAATCATGGTGGGTAGCTCTCAGGATGATGTGCGCGTTCAGCCAGCCCGTCCGCGCCGAGATAATCGCGCAGTTTACCGGCCTGATCTGCATTCATCCAGAGCAGGGTTTGGATTGGAATCAGCCCTTACCCGTTTTACGCGTCGTATAGATTGCTGAGCGACGCTTTGAGAAAGCCGCCGTCCACCACGATGTCTTGCCCGTTAACGTATAGAGACGCGTCGCTGGCAAGAAAGGCTACCGCTTGCGCGATGTCTGCGGGAAGGCCGATACGCCGTGCGGGGATGCGTGAAACGCGCTTTTGCAGCACGGATTCATCGCGGTAGTGCCGTTCGGATAGCGGCGTGCGGATCATCCCGGGGCTGATGGCGTTGGCGCGGATGCCGCGCGGGCCCCATTCGACGGCCATTTGGCGAGTCAGGGCCTGTAACGCCGCCTTGGTCGTGCCGTAGGCGCCGAGCCGGGTTGGCGACTGGGCCGATATCGACGCCACGTTGATGATGCTGCCCGCCTGTTGGTCCCGCATCAAGGGAAACACGGCTTGCGCGCACAGCAGGGCGCCGCGCAGATTGACGCGGAAGATGCGGTCCCACAGCTCGATCGAAAATTCCTCCAGGCCGACCGGCGCCGCGCTGATGGCCGCATTGTTGACAAGCACGTCGCACCGGCCGAAGCGCACGAGAACCTGCCTGGCCATGTCGGCAACCGAGTCGGGGTTGGAGATATCGCAGCGCACGTTCAGCACGCCATCCGTGTCGGGGGTGGTGTCGGGCGCATTGATATCCACCTGCGCCACGGCTGCGCCCATCGTGCGCAACTGCTGGCATATGGCCAGCCCGATGCCGCCGGTGGCGCCCGTGACCACGGCCACGCGGCCCTGCAAAGCGTGGTGAGAAAAAGGGGGAGCAGAGTAGGGCATGTCCATACGTTTTACCTGATGACAAGAGGGGGCAACGGAGTGTGCGCAGGCCTACTTGTTCTTCAGGTCAGCCACGTTTGCCAGCCCTTGCCAGATGACGGCGTCGCGCTTGATGGAAGACGCGAACTCTTGCGCCGACAGGTTTGCAGGCACGATCATGTTCTGGCCTTCAATTTTTTCGCGGACGTCTGGGGCGTGCTGCGCGCGGTAGATCTCGGCGTTGAGCCGGTCGATGATCTCGGGCGGCGTTCCCGCCGGGGCAAACACGCCGTACCAGCCGTCCGCTTCAAAGGTGTAGCCTTGCTCGGCCAGGGTCGGCACGTCCATCGTGGCGGGCCAGCGCCGGGAACCCGTCTGCCCCAGCGCAACCAGCTTGCCGCTGCGCATGAACGGAATCGGCGAAGCAATATCCATGAAGCCGACGCTGATGGTGTTGGCGATCAGGTCGGTGCTTTCAGTGACCAATTGCTTGTAGGGAATATGGGGCATGTCCAGACCGTAATGGGCCTTGATGCCTTCCATGGCCAGGTTGCCGGATGAGCCGGTACCCCACGACCCGTAGGCGAGCTTGCCGGGGTTGGCCTTGGCATAGGCGACCATGTCCGCCAGGTTCTTGAAGCCGGTGCTGGGGTTGGCGACCAGCAAAATCCCCGCCGCCCCGACTTGAGCGATGGGGAGCAAATCCTTTTCCGTGTCGTAGGGTATCGACGGCAGCACAACGGGGTTCAGCAGGATGGCGGACGAGGGCGCGAACAGCAGCGTGTAGCCATCGGCCGCAGCCTTGGCCACCGTGTCGCACGCGATCATGCCGTTCGCGCCCGGCTTCGATTCCACAACCACCGGCTGCTTCAGGGCCTTGGACAGGAACGGGGAGATCAGGCGGGCAAAAATGTCTCCGCCCGCGCCGGGCGATCCGGCGACGACAAGCCGAATAGGGCGCTCGGGCCAGTTGCTGGGGGCGGCAAAGGCGTTGACACCCAAGCCCATCAGCACGCCGCCAAGCAGCACGGCGCGCCGCGTCAGAAATGAGGGGTTCATTTCATTGTCTCCAGAATTTTTGAATTATTAGGAAGCTCTAAATTCTAGGTAGCGTGACCGGATTGCCTATAGCTGAAACCGCAGATCAGAACTGCACGAAGCGACAGAGTCATGGATACGGCCGTGGCTAATGGCACTTGCCGTGTGCTGCATTTTTTGCAGGAGACTTCTTCAGGATGTGGGGGGAATTGGTGAGCGGGCGATCGATACACTTTCGGCGAGACAACTGAAAAAGAGCAAAACATGCCATTCGCCATTCGCCGCCGCGCGTGCTCTGGTCGTGCAGGATTCGGTGTTGCAGGATTCGGTCGCGCAGGATTCGGTGTTGCTGCATTCGGAGTCGCAGGATTCAGTCGCGCAGGATTCGGTGTTGCAGCATTCGGTATTGCCGCATTCGCCAGCGCATTGAGCGCACTGTTCCCGGTTGCCGCTGCCGCCGAAACGAACTATCCGTCGAAACCCATCCGGCTCGTCGTTCCGTATCCCCCAGGCGCCGCCACCGATGCAATTTCGCGCGCATTCGCCCAACAGTTGGGGTCGATCATGGGGCAGACCGTGGTGGTCGAGAACCGGCCCGGCGCCGGTTCGGCCATTGGCATTCAGGCTGTCAAAAGCCGGCCCGCCGACGGGTACACCTTGCTGGTCCATGCCGAAGGTTTCTACAGCGCCAAGTTCACAACGCCCGGCGCGGGCTACGAGTTCTCGGACTTTGAAATTCTTGCGCCGCTAGCCCAGAGCAGCTACGCCTTCATCGTGCCCGCCGACTGGGGCTGGAACCGGCTTGACGACCTGAAGGGCTTGAAGCGGGAATTGGATATCGGCACCGCCGATCTCGGCGTGGGCACCTATTCCACGCTGGCGGCAAGACTGGCTTCCGGGCTGGGCGCGACGTATCGCGCCATTCCGTTCAAGGGCGGCGCGGAAGGGCTTACGGCAATTCTTGGCGGCCAGATTGATGGCTACTTCACCACGATTGGAACCACGCAGAGCGTCAAGGACAATCCGCATGTGAAAGTGCTGGCCTACACGGGCCGGCCGGGAAGCACCAGCCATCTGCCCGGCGTCAAAACGTTCGCCGAACTCGGCGTGCCCGACATGGTGTTTCACAGCAGCTACAGCGTGGCCGTGCGCACCGGCATTCCCGAGCCGGTGAGGCAGCAGCTGGCGAATTTCGTCCGGCAGGCCGCAACGTCTGAAGCGATGGACAAGGCGCGGCGGGATCTTTATCTGGATGCCTACCGCGGCAGCCTGGAAGACTACAAGCAAGAGCTCATGCGCTTGGCCCATGATTTTGAAGCAAGCGCAAAAGAGCGGAAAAACGAATGACGGGTTAGCGCACCGGCAGCAGATACGTCAGACCTTGCATGAAGCCACGCGGCGCGACAGTGAGATGGTCTTCATTGTTCAGGACCTCTGACTTCAGCTTCAAGCTGGGATACCGCCGGGTCTGCAACGCCTTCTCAAGCGCCAGGTTGTCGGCGACCATATCTACGGTTTGGTTGTAGCGCTTGTCCCCTTTGCGCAGCGCCTCATACTCGCCGACATACAGATAGATATTCGCCGCCAGGTCCTGATGCTGCTTGGCGTAGCGCGCCTCAAGCTTCAAAGCGTGCCGCTTGTCATACCAAAGAGACGGACTGCCAAGAATATAGCTGTTGAACAGGCCGGGCTCGGTGAAAAGGATCTGTGTGGCAAGCAGGGCGCCGTAGGAATGGCCGTAGAAAATGGCGTTGGCCGGATCGGTGCGATATCGCTCAGTGACGAAGGGCTTTACCTGATCGCGCAGATAGTCTTGATAGGCGCGCGCTTGGCCATGGACGGCATTGGCAGGCGCGGTGCTTGGGCCGTTCGGGGTTGGGGTGTAGTCACGTTGTCGGCTGACCCCGCCGTCCTCACCCTTTGCATAAGACAGGCCGACAAGAATGAATTCCTCAATGCGTGGCCCTTCAACGTTCAGGCGGCGCGCCAACTGCCGGATGATCGGGAACGCATAGTCGGCATCGGTCACATACAGCACCGGGTAGCGCCGTTGCGGCGATTTCGCATACGACGGCGGCAACGCCACAAACACCTGGTAGCCGCGGCCCGACACCGGGTCGGGCACGTCCCATACTTCACTATCGGCGATCTCGTAGGGCCGGCCTTCGCCCGGCTGCACTTTGGGCGGCGGCCGGGTTTGGGCTTGCGTTGGAGCGACGGGGAGACTGACGTTGGCGATCAGGGCAATCAGTAAGGCGTTCAGAAAACGTGGTCGCATGTGAAGGTGAGGGCGTCGCCGGCGAAGGGGAGAGATAATAATTATGGCATTCAGACTGCAATATCACCGTTGAATTGCAGTCTGAATGCACGCCTCTGCGCCATTGTGTAAATGCAGTCTGAGTGCACGCCGCATGCCCGCTTGTAATTGCAGTCTGAATGCACGCCTGGAATGCACGCCTCAGCGCCATTGAGCCGGATGATCAGGTCAACATCAGCGCGCCTCGCTCGCGCGGCATGGTCGCATCATCGCGACGTGTGGCGTCCTCGCTCAACCGGAAAACCCCAACCGCTTTCACCAATGCATGGGCTTGATCCTGCATGGAACCCGCCGCCGCGGCGGCCTCTTCAACCAGCGCGGCGTTTTGCTGGGTTACCTCGTCCATCTGCGAGACGGCGCGGTTAACTTGCTCGATACCGCTCGCTTGTTCTTGGGATGCCGCAGCGATCTCGCCCATGATGTCCGTCACACGCTTCACTGAAGCAACCACTTCCTGCATCGTGCTGCCTGCGTTTTCCGCGTGTTCCGCACCCTCGGCCACTTTGCCCACGGACGCTTCGATCAACACCTTGACCTCGCGAGCGGCCTGCGCACTGCGTTGCGCCAACGACCGCACCTCGCCCGCGACGACCGCAAAGCCCTTGCCCTGTTCGCCCGCCCTGGCCGCTTCAACGGCGGCGTTCAGCGCCAGGATGTTGGTTTGGAATGCAATCCCATCAATGACCGAAACAATCTCGGAAATCTTGCGCGAACTGGCAGAAATATCCCCCATCGTGCTCACCACTGCCGACACGACGGCGCCGCCCCGCTGGGCGATTTCGGAAGCACTTGCCGCCAATTGATTGGCCTGACGCGCGTTGTCAGCATTTTGTTTGACCGTCGACGCCAGTTCTTCCATCGATGCTGCGGTTTCTTCCAGCGACGCGGCCTGCTCCTCCGTCCGGCTGGACAAGTCTGTGTTTCCGGCTGCGATTTGCCCCGAAGCGCTGGAAATGGTTTCTGACCCCGCGCGAATAATCCGAACAGCGCCGGCCAGCTTCTCCTGCATGTCATGCAGCGCGCGCATCAGCCGGCCGGTTTCATCCAGGGTGTTGGCGTGGATGGGCTTGCCCAGGTCGCCACGCGCTACGGTTTCCGCCACGGTGACGGCTTGAGCCAGCGGCACGGTAATCGACTTGCTTACCTTCCACGCAAAAAATCCGCCCAGCACGACGGCCAGGCCCGACAGCATCAGATTCATGCGACCCGCGCCTTCGATGACCTGCTGGCTGGCGGCGGCAGCGTCCGCCATCTCGATAGATTGAATCCGGGAAATCTCGATAATGCGGTCTTGCAGGCTGTCCAGAATCGGCAGGGTTTCTTCCAGCAAGCGCTGGCGAGCGGCATCGCGCTCACCACCCTTGAGCAGTGCACCCACTCCCAGGAATGACTTCACATAGCGGCCGCGCACCTCTTCCAACAACCGCAACTTCTGGCGTTCATCGTCGGTATCGAACAACGGCCGCATCGTGGCAAGCGCCTGATCAATGACTTTCCGATTCGTGTCGATGCGGGCCAGCAACGGTTCGGTGGCGCGGGGGTCCGTGTTGACGATGAGTTCGAGATTCGTGCGCGCATTGGCGCGCGTCGTGACATCAATGGTGTTGATGGCATTCGCTTTGGCCCACGTCTCTTGCGTGATCGCCCGGTTGATGCCGCCGATGTGAGTCAGCTCGTACTGAGACAGGCCAGTCAGCGCCAGTAATAGCGCGAGTACGACGCCAAATCCCAGCGTCAGCCGGGTTCCGATGGATAGATTGCCAATAGTGAAGCGCGAGAGCATGAATTTGTATTACGTCTAAGGGAAAACCCGAGTATAAAATTCATGACACATTAAGCAACGAATTTGTAATGAAAGTTTGCGATTGCACAATAGGACGAAAGATTGCCTGGCTGCCTGAGCCTTCTCGAAATCCTGGAACGCTTGAAAGTGGTGAAATTTCCCAAGTCGTCGGGAGCCTGCGCCTGCGCATGGGTCAACATCCGTGGCGGCTGACCCTGAGCAACGTAAAATGTCGGGTCTTCAGCCTTTACATGCTTTCCTAATGAACCTTGACCGACTGCGTCGCGAATTTCCCGACTACGACATCACAACCCTGCCGACCATACCCGAAGGGTATGTCGACGCGTCGAGCTACATCGATGCGGCTCCTTCATTCGAGAACGCGGAGCGCGGTTTGAAAGTGTTTGTTGACTACGCCAACTACGCTGACCGCGAATCCGGCCGTAGCCAGCGCTTCTGCGTTTCGCGCTACGACGAGGAAGCTGGCGACTACGAGGACGTTGACCTGTCGACCAACGATTGGGACGAAGTCATTCGCTTCCTGAGCGCCTGAGCGCCTGAACGCTGGTGCGATAACGGATGCAATAGAAGTCACTGCACCGGCATAACCCCCCGCGCGTTACGCGCTTAGGTGCGTCGTGGGGAACCATGCCGTCGCCGGGGTCGAAGCGCTCGGCTGGGTTTGGCCGGGTTCGCCGGTTGCGCGGCGGATCAGATGGCCTGCGGCCGCCCGATCCGGTCCACGCAATGCAAACGCCGCGTTAGTTCCCCGACGGCATTGGCAGACTGAAGCCTTCTTTGGCCAGACCGTCCCGTATGTGCTGGAAGCGCTCGTACTGTGAGAGGGTGATCGGCCCGTCATAGACCTCGCTTTGGGCCTTGCGCGGGGGGTACTTCACATACGTCTTCATCAGGTCGGCGGCGGCCGCGTTCATCGAGACGATTGTCCATGTGCGTTCCGTGACATTGCTCATGAAGATGTCGTAGCGCTCTTGGGGGTCCGCCCACAAGTCAAATACCTGCGGAACGGCCGCGACATATGACTCAGCGCCTTTCCAGCCCAGGTTGGTGTCAACGGCCAGGCCTCCCGTTTTCACGCCGTCGTCGCCTCGAAGATTGAATACCGCCTTGTAGTTGCCAACGCGAATGGCGCCCGGAGACAACTCGTTTTCCGTGAAATAGAACCACGACTTCCGTTCAGATTTGCCCGTGCCGAACAGCACCGGCGACATGTCGTAGCTATCGAACACAATAGGCTTTTCAGCCCGATCGTTAACGGGCAGTTTGATGCCCGCCATCGACGCGAAGGTTGCCATCAAGTCAAGGCCGCCCAAGATGCTGTGGTCCGTCGACGCGGGCGCGATCTTGCCCGGCATCCAGGCGATGGCGGGAACGCGATTGCCACCTTCGCGAACAGTGCCCTTGGTACCACGGAAGGGGGTGTAGCCCGCATCGGGGTAGACGTCCTGCCACGCGCCGTTGTCGGTGGTGTAGAAGACCAATGTGTTCTTGTCCAGGCCCAACTCTCGAACTTTGTCCATGATCCGCCCGATCCGCGCATCCAGCTCTACGACCGAATCTGCATACTTGCTCTTGGACATCGACTTACCCTTGTAGTCGGGGTCCGGCATATTTGGCTGGTGGACCTTCATGAAATTGATGTTCATGAAGAACGGCTGCTCGGAATTAGCGTTGCGGTCCAGATACTCAAGCGAGGCCTTTTCAACGTAGCGGTCGAAGAAGGGGATACCAACCACGCCTTCCTTGCCGTTCACGACGGGCGTATCGACGTACTGGCCATTGATCTTGAATTCCTCGCGCGCCGTTTCACCGGCGTTGCCCGACAGGGCGCCGCGTGTCACCTTCTGGAACATCGCGCGGAGTTCAGGGTCCATATCCGGGAACCAAGTTGGATCCGCATAGGTATAGGCATTGAGATGGTATAAGCCGGCGTATTTCATCTCGTCGTAGCCTTGGGCGTTTGGCAACGAGTAGTCCGCTTCGCCCAGGTGCCATTTTCCGCTGAAGAAGGTCTTGTAGCCGCCCGTCTTCAGCACTGACGCCAACGTCCATTCCTCCTTAGGCAAGCCTCCGCCTTGTCCTTGGAACGCGACCGTCGTCATGCCGCTGCGATTTGGGATGCGGCCGGTTTGCATGGCAGCGCGCCCGGGCGTGCAACTGGGCTGCGCATAGAACGAGAAGAAGGTCATCCCCTCTTTGGCAAGCCGGTCGATATTAGGAGTTGGCATTCCGCGTCCTACACCGCCACCGTAGGGGCCGAGGTCACCGTAGCCCGTGTCGTCCGATACGATCAGAATGATGTTTGGTTTGCGCGGTTCCTGCGCTATCGAGGGTGTAGAGAAAACCGCTGTGGCTATAAAAAGCGCAGCAGCACCCGAAGAAAATGCTCGTTTGGTCGTCATCTTCAACTCTCCGCTGAAAGATAATTTAATCGACCGCACGAAGCTTCAAACCGCGCGGCGCACATGGCATACGGGTTTACTTTGGCATACGTACTGGAGTTCAAAGGCAGGCACTATCGCGCCCTTGAGTCGGACTTATTTTCACCTTCTCTAAAGCGCTGTCAATCGGGATATGCCGCTGGAATGCGGAGCGTGCAAGCCATTTGATCCGTCCGCACCGGCGTGATCGCACTACACCTCGAACCCACGCCGTGCCATGTGACGCGATGCCCGACGTCACGAAGTGCTGGCAGGGGACCCGACGCGTTTGGACGAACGCCTGCGTCCCTACGCTTGGAAGAATCGATGGGGACGGCAGGGTTCAAGGGCGCGTGATTGCTTGCCTTCCAGGATTTCCTCGCTGGCAAGACGGCCCACGATTGCCGCCAGCGTAACGCCGGGGTGCATGGCGCAAACGTATACGCCGGCGATTTTGGGTAAAAAACCAATGATAGGGACGCCATCGGCAGGTATGGGTCTGTACCCCACGCAGGCCACTTCCGGAGCAAGGTCAGCAACGCCATGGAGTTCGTTCTGAATCGCCTTGGCCGTTCGTCGCGCGATCGCTGCGGGCTGGTTTTCCACGGTGTCGTCCACGTAATCTTCCGCCGCCAGCAACGCGCCGTCTGAACTTTGCCTGACTTCCATTTCCGAGTTGGAGATCAAGGTTTGGACAAGGTTGCCGGGTGACTGATAGCGAATGAAAATCGCAGGAGACGCTTCTATCGGAAGCGGCACTTCAAGCATCTCGGTCAGCTTCGTGATGCCTGTTCCGGCTGCCAGTACGACGATATCGGCCTCGATGATGCCGTTGGAGGTGTTTACTCCCGTCACCGCATCGTGGTGTGCAAAGCCGAGTACGCGTGTGTGAGTCAGAACCTTGGCCCCATGCGCCTGGGCGCCTGCGATCAACGCATGCGTGGCTTGCACCGCGTCCAGCGCCCCTTCGCCGGCAGCGTACGAAGCAGATTCCGGAGGATGCTTGAGGTTCGGCTCCAGGTCGATAATCTGCGACCGGGACACCCCATTTTTCGAAGCCGGGTTAGCCGATCCCGGGAACGCTTCTGTGGAGCTCGCGCGGTAGGACAAAGCCCCTGTCCATCGGACTTTCAGGTCAGGCAGCTGCGTTTCGAGCCGACGGTATTCGGCAATGGCAGCACCGCGCAATGGCGCGATGGGGTCGGCTTCGCCGTGTGTGGCGTTGATCCATGCGAACGAGGTTCCGGTTACGCCTGAGGCGACACCGTCCGCCTCAACCACGGTGACCGTCGCGCCTTTACGAGCCAAGTGATACGCCAGTGACGCGCCCACGATGCCAGCACCGATGACGACGACGCGTTTGTCCAGATCGTTTCCCACTGCAACCTCTGTTCTATGGATCAGGGGTGGATGGTACACAGCGGGGATGTTTTATGACATGAGCACCAGACGGTTCGATGACGCCGTTCAGCGACGACTCGTTAAAGTGGCCGCGCGTCGGAAGAGGGCTCCCAACCACCGCCCAGCGCTTTGAATGCGGCGACTGCCGCGCGCGCCGCGCCTGTCTGCGCCTGAACGCGATTATCGGAGGCGCGAAGCAAGCTGTCGTCGGCTTGAAGGACTTCAATAAGGCTTACCACGCCTTTCTCGTACGCCGCAAACGAAGCCGTGCGCGCTCGCGTCAGAGAATCCACCCCACGGGCAAGCACGCTGGCTTGGTCCTCGCGTTTGACCAGCGCCGACAAGGCGTTTTCCACGTCCTCGGTCGCATGCAGTACGGCAACCCGATAGGCAGCCAGCATTTCCGCTTCTTGCCCCTTGGCCAATTCGATCTGTGCGTTGATGCGTCCGAAGTCGAAAAGACGCCAGCGCAAGCCCATGACGCCGGCAGATTGGCTGGCGCCACTGGTGAACACGTTGCCGCCCGAAAGGGACGTCGCGCTGCCGATCAATCCACTGAGAGAAAACTTGGGGTAGTACTCGGCAATGGCGATACCGATACGAGCATTCGACGCGGCCAGCCTGCGTTCAGCCACGATCAGGTCAGGCCGGCGTCTTAGCAAATCTCCGGGCGAACCCATGGCGCCGATTTGCGGGGGCGTGGGAATGCCTGGTGCGGATGCCAACTCCGTGCGATGGGTGCCGGGTACCGCTCCAAGTATTACGTCGAGCGCGTTCATGGCCGCGTTCAACCCGTCGTCAAGCACCGGCAGGGATGCCTGAACTTGAGCTAAAGCGCCCTCGGCTTGCTGAACTTGAAGCTCCGCCGCCAAGCCCTTGCCGTAAAGCAGCTTGATCGTTGAAAGCAATTTTTCCTGCGTTTGCACCTGGCGACGGGCCACGTCAATGCGGGTTTGCAGCCCGCGGATGCTGATGTAGATGTCAGCCGTCTGGGCGGCGACGGCCAATCGTGTTGCGGTGGCGGCGGCTTCCGAGGCCTGGTATTCGGCCAGCGCCGCTTCTTGTCCACGGCGCAGCCCGCCGAACACATCGATCTCCCAGCTTGCATTGAGATTTGCCTCATAGGCATTGCCGTAGCGGTCAAAATCCGGCGTGGAGTTCAATACTTGCCCGAGGGGCGTTTCAACTGACTGGTAGGTTCTGGCAGCCTGGCCACTGACGCCGCCCGAGGGCAGAAGGGCGGCGTTGGCCGCGCCGAGCCCCGCGCGCGCCTGTCTGACGCGGGCCGCCGCTTGCGCCAAGTCCAGGTTCTGATCCAACGCCAGCTCGACATAGTGCGCCAGCTGGGGATCGCCGAACGCCGTCCACCAAGTGGCAACGTCGGCCCTGGCGTCGGCGTGCCGCTGGTCCACCGCAGGCTGACCGAGGTACGCGGCAGGCAGGGACGTGTCTGGCCGGACGTAGTCGGGGCCGACAGCACAACCCGCCAAGGTGATGGCGGTGGTCAGAATGGCGAGCGAACGAGTAGGAAGCATGGACTTCTTCTGAGGCAGAAGGAACGAAAGAGGAGTGACTATAATACTAAACGGTCACTCGTTGTCGACTTTTTAGCAGGGGGGTAAGCTTCATCCCATGAACAAGACCACCTCTTATCCCGTTTCCCCCCGCGGCCCGGCGGACCATGATGTGCGCGATCAGATCGTGACGGCGGCCACTGAGCATTTCAGTCTGTACGGGTATGAAAAAACGACCGTATCCGACCTTGCCAAGGCCATTGGCATTTCCAAGGCCTACATCTATAAGTTCTTCGTTTCCAAGCAAGCCATTGGCGAGATGATTTGCGCCAACTGCTTGCGCGAAATTGAGGCAGAGGTCAGGGCGGCAGTGGAAGAGGCCGACCGGCCCCCCGAGAAGCTTCGCCGCATGTTTAAAGCCATTGTGGAGGCGAGCCTGCGGCTGTTTTTCCGGGATCGCAAGCTCTACGAGATTGCAGCGTCCGCAGCCACCGAGAACTGGCAGTCGGCCGTCGCCTATGAAGACCGCATCCGGAAGCTGCTTCAAGACATCTTGCAGGAAGGGCGCCAGTCTGGGGATTTCGAGCGCAAAACGCCGCTGGACGAAACGTCGACGGCGATCTTCCTGGTCATGCGGCCGTACCTCAATCCGCTGATCTTGCAGCACAGCTTCGACTACACCGATGAAGCGCCTGCTCAACTGTCCAGCCTGATCCTTCGTAGCCTGTCCCCGTAAGAAAATTGTATTGTGACCGTTGACTAATATGGTCACTAGAACCAAAATGGGAGCCCTGTTCATTTCGTCGATGGGACTCCCATGCTCCGGCGCCTTTCTATTTCCACCGCCATCTGCTCGTTGCCGCTTGTGCTGGCCGCGTGCGGTGACACCTCTCAAACCGATCCGCGCACGGAAGCGCCGTTAGTACGGGTAGCCGTCGTTCAAGGGGCGGGGGCTGTGGAGCGCTCGTTCACGGGGGCCGTGGCGGCCCGGGTGCAAAGTGATTTGGGGTTTCGTGTTTCGGGCAAGGTGCTCGAACGGCTGGTCGACACGGGTCAAACCGTCAAACGGGGTCAGCCGCTGATGCGCATTGACCCTGTCGACTTGAAACTGGCCGCACAAGCGCAGCAAGAAGCCGTGACGGCGGCGCGGGCGCGCGCGCAGCAAACCGCACAGGACGAACTTCGTTATCGCGATCTGCGGGGAACGGGCGCCATATCGGCCTCTGCCTACGACCAGATCAAAGCCGCGTCCGATTCCGCCAGCGCTCAGCTCAAGGTGGCGCAGGCGCAGGCAGAAGTCGCCCGCAACGCGATGCGGTACACGGAGCTGTTGGCCGATGCGGACGGCGTCATCATCGACACGCTGGCTGAACCTGGCCAGGTGGTCAGTACCGGGCAGGTGGTGGTTCGTTTGGCGCATGCAGGCAGCCGCGAAGCCATTGTCCAGTTGCCGGAAACCCTGCGCCCCGAAGTGGGCTCCACCGGCCAAGCGACGCTTTTTGGCAAGGAGGGGGTGACGGCGCCGACGACGCTTCGGCAACTTTCTGACGCCGCAGACCGCCTGACCCGCACGTTCGAAGCCCGATATGTGCTTGAAGGGGCACTCGCCAACGCCCCGCTGGGAACGACCGTCACGATCCAGATCTCGAATGGCGCTTCCTCGGCGCTTAGCGCCGTGCAGGTGCCCATGGGTTCCTTGTTCGATGCGGGCGCCAGCCCGGGGGTGTGGGTCATCAAAGGCGAGCCAGCCAAAGTCACCTGGCAGCCGGTCACGGTTCAACGGCTGGAGGACGATAGCGCCCGGGTGACCGGGGAGCTCAAGCCGGGAGACAAGATCGTCGCGCTTGGCGCCCATCTGTTGCGCGAAGGCGAATTGGTGCGGGTCGGGGGCCAGGCCACTTCCGCCGCCGCGGGAGCGCGTCCGTGAGCGAAGGCCGTTTCAACTTATCCGCGCTCGCCGTACGTGAACGCTCTGTCACCCTGTTTCTGATTTGCCTGATATCGCTGGCGGGGCTCATTTCTTTCTTCAAGCTGGGCCGTGCCGAAGACCCTGCGTTTACGGTCAAGGTGATGACCATCGTCACGGCCTGGCCGGGCGCCACCGCGCAAGAAATGCAGGATCAAGTCGCCGAGAAGATCGAAAAGCGCATGCAGGAATTGCGCTGGTATGAGCGCACCGAAACCTATACCCGACCTGGGCTGGCGTTCACGACGCTAACCCTGCTTGACAGCACGCCGCCATCGGAAGTGCCGGAGCAGTTCTATCAGGCCCGCAAGAAGGTAGGGGACGAGGCCGCCAGCCTACCCCCAGGCGTGATCGGCCCCATGGTCAACGATGAATATGCCGACGTCACGTTTGCGCTGTTTGCGCTCAAGGCCAAGGGCGAGCCGCAACGCATGTTGGTACGCGAGGCCGAGACGATGCGCCAGCGGCTGCTGCACGTGGCCGGTGTGAAGAAAGTCAACATCATTGGCGAGCAGGCCGAACGCATCTATGTCGAGTTCTCGCATGAGCGGCTGGCCACGCTGGGCCTCAGTCCGCAAGATGTGTTTGCTGCGCTCAATAGCCAGAATGCCTTGACGCCCGCGGGCTCGGTGGAAACCAAAGGCCCGCAGATATTCATTCGGCTTGATGGCGCCTTCGACGAGCTGCAGAAGATCCGCGATACGCCGGTGATGGCCAATGGCCGCACGCTGAAACTGTCGGATATCGCTAACGTCGAACGCGGATATGAAGACCCGTCGACGTTCATGATTCGCAACGGCGGTGAACCCGCCTTGCTGTTGGGCATTGTGATGCGCGACGGTTGGAACGGATTGGATCTGGGCAAGGCGCTTGACCGTGAGGTAGGCGCCATCAATGCCGAAATGCCGTTGGGAATGAGCCTCTCGAAGGTGACAGACCAAGCCGTGAACATCAGTTCGGCGGTCGACGAATTCATGATCAAGTTCTTCGCCGCGCTGCTCGTGGTGATGCTGGTGTGCTTTGTCAGCATGGGGTGGCGCGTGGGGATCGTCGTTGCGGCCGCCGTGCCGCTGACGCTGGCGGTCGTCTTCATTGTGATGGCGGCAACGGGCAAGAATTTTGACCGCATTACGTTGGGCTCACTGATCCTGGCGCTTGGGTTGCTCGTGGACGACGCCATCATCGCCATTGAAATGATGGTCGTGAAAATGGAAGAGGGCTTCAGCCGACTGGCGGCCTCGGCCTATGCGTGGAGCCATACCGCGGCGCCCATGCTGTCTGGCACGCTGGTCACTGCCGTGGGCTTCATGCCCAATGGTTTTGCGCCGTCTACCGCCGGGGAATACACCAGCAATATGTTCTGGATCGTCGGCATTGCGCTGATCGCATCCTGGGTGGTCGCGGTGGTGTTCACGCCGTACTTGGGGGTCAAGCTGCTGCCCGAGATGAAAAAGGTGCAGGGCGGTCACGATGCGCTCTACAACACGCCGCGATACAACCGCTTTCGTCGGGTGCTTGCGCGCGTCATCGCCCGCAAGTGGCTGGTCGCCGGGGCGGTGGTTGGCCTTTTCGTTTTATCGGTGCTTGGCATGGGCGTGGTGAAGAAGCAGTTCTTCCCGATTTCTGACCGCCCCGAAGTGCTGGTCGAAGTGCAGATGCCCTATGGCACATCCATCGCTCAGACCAGTGCCGCGACCGCCAAGGTGGAAGCGTGGCTGGCCCAACAGGAAGAATCGAAAATCGTCACCGCCTACGTCGGCCAGGGGGCGCCGCGTTTCTATCTGGCCATGGGGCCGGAGCTGCCGGATCCCTCGTTCGCCAAGATCGTGATCCGTACAGATAGCCAAGACGCGCGGGACGCATTGAAGATGCGCTTGCGCCAGGCCATAGCGGGGGGGCTCGCATCCGAGGCCCGAGTGCGTGTCACTCAACTCGTATTCGGTCCATATTCGCCATTCCCGGTGGCCTATCGGGTTACCGGTCATGACGTCAATACGCTGCGTGGCATTGCGGCTGACGTGCAGCAGGTGTTGGCGGCCAGCCCGATGATGCGTACCGTGAACGCTGATTGGGGCACGCGCACCCCGACCATGCATTTCACCTTGCAGCAAGATCGTTTGCAGGCGTTGGGCCTGACGTCCAGCGCGGTGGCGCAGCAGCTGCAATTCTTGCTAAGCGGGGTGACGGTCACCGCAGTCCGTGAGGACATCCGCTCGGTGCAGGTGGTGGCTCGCGCTGCCGGCGGCATCCGGCTTGAACCGGCCAAGATTGCGGACTTCACCTTGGCGGGCGCCAATGGGCAGCGCATCCCGCTGTCGCAAGTGGGCGTGGTGGATGTGCGCATGGAAGAACCGATCATGCGCCGCCGCGATCGCACGCCTACGATTACCGTGCGCGGCGATATTGCCGATGGCCTGCAACCGCCGGATGTGTCCGCCGCCATCACCCAGCAGCTACAGCCCATCATGGACAAACTGCCAAGCGGCTACCGCATTGATCAGGCCGGGTCGATTGAAGAGTCAGGCAAAGCGACCAAAGCCATGCTGCCGCTATTTCCCATCATGCTTGCGATCACCCTGATCATCATCATCTTTCAGGTGCGGTCGATCTCGGCAATGGTCATGGTGTTTCTGACCAGCCCGCTTGGCTTGATTGGCGTGGTGCCAACGTTGATTCTCTTTCAGCAGCCCTTCGGCATCAACGCGCTGGTCGGCTTGGTGGCACTGTCAGGCATTCTGATGCGCAACACCTTGATCCTGATTGGACAGATCCACCACAACGAGCAAGAGGGCCTGGACCCGTTCCATGCGGTCGTCGAAGCGACGGTGCAGCGAGCGCGCCCGGTTGTCTTGACGGCGCTGGCGGCCATTCTGGCGTTTATTCCGCTGACCCATTCCGTCTTCTGGGGAACGCTGGCTTACACGCTGATTGGCGGCACGCTGGCGGGAACCGTTCTGACGTTGGTATTCCTGCCAGCCATGTACTCCATCTGGTTCAAGATCCAACGCTAGCCGCCCGCTGGCCCTATTTCATGTACTTGAACTCGGGCAGCGCCTTCAGCGTGTCCTTGGTTGCCTCCGGCAGCACCAACTGATCGTCGGCGACCTGCATTTGTGCCAAGGGCACCGTGACCAGGTGATTACCCACGCCGAGTATGCCGCCGACCGACAGGACGGCGTACGGCACCCAATCCGGAGGCCCCAGGATCAGGTCGTCGACGGTGCCGATCTTTTCCTTCTTGCTGTTGTAGACGGTGGAGCCGCTCATCTTCGATGCGCGGTATCCCGCGTCCACCTTCGCAACATCCACGCGGACTTCAGTTACCGACTGCGGCGCGCCCTGCGCCAACGCGGCCGGCACGTTTGAAAAGACGCCCAGCAGGACGGCCAAGCCTAACAATGCAGTTTTTTCGCTCATCGCGGATCTCCTTTGGAATGTTGCCTTCGGCACGTTGTATTGCGCGCGGCAGTGGTCCTCCGCGTAACGGAAGGACGATGACTGCAGAGTGGGCCAGATGGGGTCCCCCCGCGGGGGCCGTGGCTGAGGCTCTGCTCAGCAAGCCTTATGCCTAAGGGCAGCGCATTCCGCTCGTAAGTGCGGCGTGGCGGCCACACCTTCCAAAACGATGCTGTTTCCGTGCGGATCGTGACAAAATGTCAGGCACGTGCAACCCGGCGGTACCGGTGAATGCCGTATTGATCAGGCCCTGAAATGCCCGTTACCGGTGATCCGTATGTAACCCCACCCCCTGGCGATCGCGCGGACGGCGCGCAATGTGAACCTGACGGCTCGCTAGCCCGGTTGGCGCGCTTGGCCCGGCGGCTGTTTAGTGTAGACATGGCCATCCTTGCGTGCACCGATGCAGATGCTGCATGGCAGGCGGTGGACGGCACGCCACCCGCGGACTCCCAACCCTGGTCCATCGAATGCCCGGTGCGCGCCGCCGATGGGCGCCTGCTTGGCGGTTTGCGACTGCTGCACGGGCAAGCGCGCGACGTTACGGATGAAGACAGCCAGGCCTTGAAAGACCTGGCTGGCTTGGCGGCCACGGCGATCGAACAGCGCCATGCGCTGTCGGGCGAGCGCGAGGGCGAAGACCCCTGGCGCGAAGAGGCCCGAAAGCTGTCGCTGGCCATCGCGGGCAGCGGCACGGGCGTCTGGGATCGCAATGTGGTGACAGGTGAAATCACCTATTCGCCCGGCTGGAAGGCCTTGCTTGGCTATTCTGAATCGGAGCTGACGACGCGCATCGAAGACGCCTACACCCGCCTGCACCCTGACGACCTGAACTACGTGCGCGCCGTCATGCAGGACCATTTCGACGGCAAGACCGACAGCTACGAAGTTGAGCACCGTATCCGTTGCAAAGACGGCAGCTACAAGTGGATTTGCAGCCGCGGCAAGGTGATCAGCCGGGACAACGCGGGCAAGGCGCTGCGGATGATGGGCACCACCACCGACATCAGCGCGGTGCGCGCCATGTCCGAGCGGCTTAAACAGACGGCCGACCTTGTCGTCAACCTCACCGACGCCGTACCTGGCCTGGTCTTCCAGTGTTGGTCGGCGCCCGAGGGCGGCTCGTTGTTTTCGTATGTCAGCGCTGGCATCTGGGACATGTTCGAACTCACCGCCGACGATGTGCGCGCCAGCACCACCGCGATCGAACAGCGCATCCACCCCGAAGACCTGGCCGCCTATCGCGCGTCGTTGCAGAAAGCAGCCGCTGCGCTGACGCCCTGGCACATGGAGTTTCGCGTTTGCCTGCCGGTGCAGGGCGTGCGGTGGCGGCAGGGCGACGCCAGCCCGCGGCGGGACGCCGACAGTGGCGTGGTGTGGCACGGGTTCGTCACGGATATCACCGACCGCAAGCGCGCTGAACTCGAACTGCGCGAGCTCGCCGCCACGGACGCGCTGACGACCTTGCCCAACCGGCGCCATTTCATGTCGCGCATCGCCGCAGAACTCACGCGTATCAAGGGCCACGGCGGCCTGGGGTCGGCGGTGCTGATGTGCGACCTGGACCACTTCAAGCACATCAACGACACCTGGGGCCACGCCATCGGCGATGGGGTGCTCCAGCATTTTGCGAATATGCTGCGCGCCCAGTTGCGCGACACCGATCTGGTGGGGCGCATCGGCGGCGAGGAGTTCGCCGTCGTGCTGCCCGATACCGACATCGAACACGCACACCTGTTCGCCCGAAACGTACAGCGCCAGATCGCCGATACGCCGTACTCATCGGGCGGGCGGCACATACCGCTGACGGTCAGCATCGGCATTTCCGCGCTGCATACGAAGGACGAGGATGCAGAGCTGGCGCTCAGCCGCAGTGACCGCGCGCTGTATTACGCCAAGCAACGGGGACGCAATCGGATTGAATCGGTGTCTTATCGATAGCACGACCCGGCGGGGCCTGGTTATGGGGCAAGGGCGGCTTTTCGAAGACTGGACAACGTTGCTCCCACGCATTCATGGTGAAAGCCCTAAGCCGCGCCCACCGTGACGGCGTGCGCTAGCAGGATGCTTCAGCGAGGTCGCCACAATAAATGTGAATCGCGGTGTCAGACTGCAATATCATTTTGAAATTGCAGTCTGACACGCTATGCGGCGGGCAATTCCAAATTGCAGTCTGACACGTTATTCCTGGGGTTTGCTTGACGAGATAGCTTCATCGTTCCCACGCTTCGGAGGCGCCATGTCGTTCCGTCTAATTGCGCTGGCGCTGTCCGCATGTTTGCCTTTCGTATCCGCAGGCGTGTCCCACGCGGCCGATCCGCCATCCAAGACCGATCCCCTGACGCTGGCCTATAACATCAAGCCTTGGACGGGCGACCTGGACGGGATGATTCAGCGCCGGCAGATCCGCGTGCTGGTGCCCTACAACAGAACCCTTTATTTTCTGGACCAGGGCGGCACCCAGCGCGGCATCATTGCTGAAATGATGACGGCGTTCGATAACGACTTGAACCGACAACTGAAGAACAAGAACGTCCGGGTTCACGTTGTCTTTCTGCCCACGTCCCGAGAACGTCTGATCCCGGATTTGCTGGCAGGAAAAGGCGACATCATCGCCGCCAATCTAACGGTGACTGAAGAACGTCAGAAGCAAGTGGACTTCAGTACGCCCCTGGCAAAGGGCGTGCCCGAAATCATCGTCGCTGCGCCCGGTGCGCCGGCGTTGACATCGCTGGACGACCTTGCCGGGCAGGAACTCTTCATTAACCCCGCCAGCAGCTATTACGGCAGCGTCAAAAAGCTGAACACGGATTTGGAAGCCAGGGGCTTGAAGCCCGCCATCGTCCGCGATGCGCCTGGCGTGTTCGAAACCGACGACATTCTGGAAATGGTCAGTGCTGACTTGGTGAAGTACACCGTGTCGGACCGCTATCTGGCGAATTTCTGGAAGCAGATATTTCCGCAGATACGGGTGTATGAAAACCTGGAAGTGGCTACGGGCAATGACATCGCCTTCGCCTTCCGGAAGGGTTCGCCCAAGCTGGCCGCCACGCTGAATCCCTTCATGGAGAAGAACCGCGTTGGCACGTCTTTCGGCAACCAGCAACTGACCAAGTACTTGAAGTCCGTTCAGTGGGTGGAGGGCGCGACGGACCCGAAGGAAATCGATAAATTCCACCGGTTGGCAGAGTTCTTCCGCAAGTACAGCGATCAGTACAGCATTGACTGGCTGTTGATGATGGCGCAGGGCTATCAGGAGTCGCGGCTGGATCAACAGGCCAAGAGTTCGGTGGGCGCGGTGGGTGTCATGCAGATCATGCCCGCCACGGGCAAAGACCTGGACGTGGGAGACATCCGCCGAGAAGAAGAGAACATTCACGGCGGCGTGAAATACATCCGTTTCATGATTGACCAGTACTACGCCAAAGAGCCCATGACGGAACTGAACAAGGGCCTGTTCGCGTTTGCTGCCTATAACGCCGGACCCGGACGGATCAGTCAGCTGCGCAAGGAAGCTGCCGAAAAAGGACTGGACCCGAACGTGTGGTTCGACAACGTGGAACGCGTCGCCGCCCAGCGCATCGGCCGGGAAACCGTTCAGTATGTCAGCAACATCTACAAGTACTACATCGCCTATTCGCTCGTGCGGGCGCAGGGCGCTGCGAACTAAGGTGTCTGACTGAAAATTAAGCAGTCAGACTGCAATATCACTCAGCGGGTTGCCCTGGATGTCGACGACGGCAGACGGTGCGGGCATGATTGCGACGACAGCACGACAGCAAGTCGCCCTTGAAACGCGATGTTCAATGCGGCGAATCAGTCCGCACTTGCCGCTTCCCGCAACGCGCCGATGAGCAACTCGGCCGGTCTGGACAGCGAGCGGCCCGCCCGCCGCAAGATGCCGATGTATCGATACAGCGGAGGATCTTCGATCGCAATGCGCCGCAGGCGCGTGGTGTCGTCTCCTCGCACCACCAGCTCTGAAAGGATGGCCACCCCGAGCCCCTGCGCCGCCATCGCCGTGATGGTCGAGTTATAGACGGCCTCGTATGCCGCGGGCAGCGAAATCTTGTTCTTGTCGGCCGCGGCCTCAATGTGCATGCGGATGCTGCTTTCCCTGACCGGCAGAATAAGCGGCGGGCCGGCCAGGTCCTTGAATTTCACCGAGTTCCGCTTCGTCCACGGGTAATCCGGCGCCACAAAGGCGCAGAAGCGGTCGGTCATCAACTTCTCCCAGACCAGCTCCGGATCGCGTTTAACCGGGCTGCCAACACCAAAATCGACCTCTCCGTTTCGGATCATGTAGGTCAGGCGAGCGGCCACGGTGTCTCGGATACGGACGGTAATGCGGGGGTAGTCGCGATTCAGCCGATGAATCGCACGGGGCAATAGGCCCGCAGCCACCGACGGCAGGGCCGCCACCGTCACGGTGCCACGGTCGGGATCGGTTGCCTCTCGGGCATGGGTGACCAGGTCTTCAATTTCAGCGACTAAGCGTTCGATTCGCGGGAACAGTTCCTGGCCATGCGGCGTCAGCGTCACGCTTCTGCGATTGCGGTCGAACAGTTCCGTGCGCAAGTGCTTTTCAAGCTGCTGGATCTGGATGGTCAGCGCCGACTGGGAGATGTGCAGTTCGTAGGCGGCCCGGGTGAAGTTTCCCAGGCGGGCGATCGCGAGGAAGGCGCGCAACTGCTTGAGATCACCCAGCATTACCAGTCTCCGTGTTGGCACGCCAACTGACGAACTATTGATATTTTTGAAAACTCTATTCGTTTCTTTGAATTTTACCAATCGCTACCGCCTCTGTAAATTGTGGTGCAGCAGTTGACCAGGCACCTAACCAGGAACAAGCGATGAGCAGCATCAAAAAAGTGGTGGTGGTGGGCGGTGGAACCATGGGTTGCGCGGTGGCCGCCATGTTCAATGTGGCGGGGTGGCGCGTCCATGTTGTCGAGTCGGATGCGGCGGCGCGGCTTGCCTTGCCCGGAAAAGTGGAAGCTGCCGCGCAGGCGCTTGGCGCCGATGGGCGTCAATCACCGCCATCCATTCATAGTGCGCTGATCCATGTGGACTGGGCCGATGTCGATATCGTCATTGAATGCGTATTCGAGGATCTCGCACTCAAGCAGGCAGTCTTTGCCGAACTTGAAACGCTGTGCCCAGCCCCGATTCCACTGACCAGCAATTCATCGAGCTTTCCCATCAGCCAGATCGCGAAAGGCCTGGCGACCCAGAGCCGGATGCTCGGGCTGCACTTTTTCATGCCCGCCCATCTTGTGCCGGCGGTGGAGGTGGTTTGCAGCGAGGCGTCCGATGCRTCGACCGCCGATGACGTCAGCGCCATCATGCTGGCGGTCGGCAAAAAGCCGATCCGCGTCAAGCGCGATATCCCGGGTTTTCTGGCCAACCGTATTCAGCATGCGCTGATGCGCGAGGCAATCGCTCTCGTCGAAGAGGGCTTCGCCTCGGCGCAAGACGTAGACGCTGCCGTGCGCTATGGGTTCGGCTTTCGGTACATCGCGGCCGGCCCGCTGCTGCAAAAAGATCTGGCGGGTATCGACATCCATTGCGCGGCGGCGACGACGATGTATCCGTACTTGCGTACCGACCAGGAGCCCAGCGCCTACATGCGCAAACTGGTCGCCAACGGCGACATCGGCGTGAAATCGCCCTCGTTGCGCGGCTTCTACCAATGGACGCCCGAGCAAGTGGCGGTCGAACAGAAACGTTACGAAACGGCACTGCTGAAAGCCGCGCGAATTCTGGCGGATGAAGAGGTGGCCCACTGACACCCCATATCCAGCAAGCGCGGAATTCATAAACGACGCCAACAATAAAAATCTGCAATGCAGTTCCCTGCCAAAAACAAAGGGGAGAGGTGATGAGACAAGACAAGCAACACGGGGAGGCACGATGAACGAACACTCTGCATCCCACAGCACGTTCCGGGCGGTGCAACGAACCATGGAGTCCATCAACAACGCCGCAGAAAAAGTCGCCGGGCTTTTTCTCTTCGGCATGATCGTTGCCGTTTCCATTTCTGTTTTAGCCCGGCTGCTTTACACCTACACCGGCATCTCGGTGTCCACGCCATGGGCCGAAGAGCTCGCGCGCTTCCTGATGGTCGGAAGCGTCTTCATTGGCGGCGCGGTGGCCGCCTACCACCTGCGCCTGATCGGGGTCGACGTCTTTGCCAGCCTGGTCCCCGAGCGGCTTGCCCGCTGGCTGCGGTTTGTGTCCCATCTGCTGACCCTGGCGCTGGCGGTGCTGCTGGTATGGAAATCCACACGGCTGATTGAACTGGGCATGAAGCAATGGTCGCCCGCGATGGAAATGCCCATGGCCTATGTCTATGCATGTATGGCGATCGGCTGCCTGCTCATGTGTGCGAACACCCTCACCAATGCGGCCAAAGAGCTGCTGAATGTGGAATCGCCACAACGTGAATCAGCGGAAATGGAAGAGGCCATGGAAATCAAGAACAGTGTCGAGGGGGCAATATGATTCTCGTGCTTGGCTTGTCGTTTTTTCTGATCATGCTGATCGGCGCGCCGATCATGACCGCGCTGGGGCTATCTGCGGCGATGGCATTGCAATCGGGTGACCGGTCGCTACTGATGGTGGTGCAGATGGCCTTCCAGGCGCTGGATTCATTCAGCCTGATGGCCGTGCCATTCTTCATTCTTGCGGGCCATCTCATGCAGTCGGGCGGCGTGGCGCGAAGGCTGGTTCAGTTGGCCAATGCGTTCGTCGGCTGGATTCGAGGCGGCTTGGGCGCCGTCGCCGTGCTCACGTCCTTGCTGTTTGCCACCGTGTCCGGGTCGTCGTCCGCAACCACTGCGGCAATTGGCTCGGTGCTGATCCCCGAAATGGAGAAAAAGGGCTATCCACGAGCCTTCGCCGCATCGATTGCGGCGTCGTCCGGGGAACTGGGGGCCATCATCCCGCCTTCCATTCCCATGGTCGTCTATGCGCTGACGGCAAATGTCTCGGTCGGTGCGCTGTTTATCGCGGGCATTCTGCCGGGGCTCTTGATTGCCTTGTCGCTGATCCTGACGGTTTGCGTGATCGCCAGCATCAAAGGCTTTGACGCCGTGCGTGTGATGAGCCTGAAGGACTGGACAACTGGCGTGCTGACGGCCTTGCGGGACGCGATGTTGGCGCTGATGATGCCCGTCATTATTCTCGGCGGCATCTATGGCGGCTTGTTCACGCCTACCGAGGCATCCTGCGTTGCGGTGCTCTACGGCCTGGCGCTGGGGATGTTCGTCTACAAGGAAATCACCCTCAAGAATTTGCCCACCATCTTCGGCCGGGCCGCGGTGATGTCCGCGATCATCTTGCTGATCGTCGCTTTTGCCGCGGTGTTTGCCTACCTGCTGACCATCAACCAGGTGCCGCAGCGCGTTGCCGCCATGCTGGGTTCGATGACCACCAACCCCATCGTTTTCCTGCTGCTGGTGAACGTCATGTTGTTCGTCGTTGGCATGTTCATCGAAGCGCTGGCGGCAATCCTGATCATTGTGCCGATCCTGGCGCCCATCAGCGTGGCCTTCGGCATCGACCCGATTCATTTCGGCATGATCGTGATCACCAACCTGGCAGTTGGAATGGTGACGCCGCCAGTGGGCGTGAATCTGTTCGTGGTGTGCGAGGTTGCCCAGCTGAAGATGCATCAGTTGGCCCGCTACCTGGTCCTCTTCCTGGCGGTGTTGGTCGTGGACATCATGATCATTTCGTACGTGCCAATCCTCAGTACCGCGTTTCTGTAGGCAGCAGCACCGGGCCGCCGCCCGGTGCGAACTAAAAAAATCATAAATCTGGAAGTCACCCAGGAGACAAAAATGAGCATGCTCAAGAAGATCATTGGTACGGGAGCCATCAGCCTGTTGCTGCTGTCGGCGCCCACTCATGCATTGAACATGGATGTGGGGCACACACTGACCACGGACAGCCCGTTCCACGTCGGCACGCAGAAATTTGCCGATATCCTCAAAGAGAAATCGAACGGCAAGATCAACGTCACGGTGTTCCCGCACTCACAGTTGGGCGGGGAACTCACGATGATTCAAGGCGCCGTGGCCGGCGCGACGGACCTGTTTGTTACCGGGCAACCTGCCCTGAACAATGTGGTGAAAGAGTTCCTGGTTTTTGACACACCGTTTCTGTTCGACAACGTCCAGCAGGCCAATGAGATCCTGGCCGGACCCGTTGGCGACAAGTTCATGGCCATCCTTCCCAAGTATGGCCTTGTCGGCCTGGGCTGGTTTTCCGCCATTGAACGCAACGTCTTTGGCAACCGTGCCATCAATTCCGCTGGCGACTTGAAAGGCATGAAAATCCGCGTTATCCAGTCGCCGGGATACGTCGAAAGCTACAAGACCCTGGGCGCACAGGCCACCCCGATGGCGTATTCCGAGCTGTACCTGGCGCTGCAGCAGAAGGTGATCGACGRCGGCGAGACCACCCCGGATCAATTCGTGTCGGACAAGTTCATCGAGGTGTCCAAGTACTTCAACATGACGCACATCAATATCCATCCGGCGCTGCTGGTCATGTCGAAGACGCGTTGGGATTCCCTTTCCGAGAACGACCGGAAAATCGTGAAGGAGTCTGCCGATGAAGCCATGGCCTATGCCCGCGACTATTACAAGAAGGTCTACGACGACGGGATGAAGACCATGGCGGCAAAGGGCGTCACGGTGGTTCATCCGAGCGACATTGACTCCTTGGTGCAGGCAACCCGGCCCGTGGTGAAAAAGCTGGTCGGCGATGCGCCAGGCGGCCAGGCGCTCTATGACGCCGTGATCGAAGCCAAAGCCAACACCAAAAAATGATCCATGACTCCGCCCCGCCGGAAAAAACAGGAAAGCCGATGACTCATTTCAACCAACCTGAAAACCTGCGGGTGCTGATCACGGGCGCGGCAGGGAACATAGGCAAATGCCTGCGCGCACATCTGCGCGGCCGCTATGCCTTGCTGCGCCTGGCCGATATTGCCGAACAGGAACCCGCGCAAGCGGGCGAGGAAATCTGCACGATCGATGTGCGCGACATGGATTCGGTTGCGCGCTGCATGGAGGGCATCGATTGCGTCGTCCACCTGGCCGGGATTCCCGGCGTGGACACCTGGGACAAGATTCTGCCGATGAACATCGACGGCTGCTACAACGTGTTCGAGGCGGCTCGCCGCCAACACGTGCCGCGCGTCATTTTCGCCAGTTCGAACCATGCCGTGGGGTACCACCGCAGGGAAAAATTTCTGGACAACACTGTGGAACCCCGGCCGGACTCGCTGTACGGCGTCTCGAAAGTGTTTGGCGAGGCCCTGGGCAGGATGTATGCCGACAAGTACGGCATGTCGATTGCCTGCCTGCGCATCGGCACATTCCGCACGCCCGACCGCCCAAGCGAAGCACGCCAGCTCCTGACCTGGCTCAGCCACCGGGACATGGCGCAGTTGGCGCGCCGCTGCATCGAGCACGAGTCCTATCACTTCGTTGTGGTCTATGGCGCATCGAACAACCTGCGCAACCGGTGGGACAACTCCAACGTCAAATTCCTGGGGTACGAGCCGCAAGACGACTCCGAAGTTTTCGCCGCGGAAATACTCGCCCAGAACGTACCCGAGGACCCCATCGCCGCCCAGTTCCATGGCGGCTTCTATTGCCCCCTGGAGTTCGTTGGCACGACCGACCGCATTTCTTGAGCGGCCCGCGTAGAAATCGTTGCCGTCCACCAGTCATCAACCAGTTGCCGGGAAACCATGTACGCCGCACCGCCTGCCATTCAAGCCGAAGTCTTTGCCCGCCTGCCCGACGCCTTCCGCAAGCCGGAAGGCACGTCCGAGTGGCATCGCTACCAGCCGGGAAACCAGCCGCCTCATTCCCTGCTGGAGGGTCCGTCTTTTGACGCACAAGGGCGTCTGTATTGCGTGGATGTGCCTTGGGGCCGCGTGTTCCGGGTGGACGCGCAGGGCGGGTTCGAATTGATCGCCGAATACGACGGCGAACCCAATGGCCTGAAGATCCACCGGGACGGGCGCATCTTCATTGCGGACTATGCGCGCGGCATCATGCAGCTTGATCCCGAAACGGGCAAGGCAACGCCCGTGCTTGAACGGGTGCACCTTGAGCGTCTGAAGGCGGTGAACGACCTGGTGTTCGCGTCTAACGGCGATCTGTATTTCACCGATCAAGGGCTGACCGGCTGGCACGACCAGACCGGCCGGGTATTCCGGCGTCGGGCCGACGGCCGTGTCGATTGCCTGTTGGACAATATCCCCAGCCCCAACGGTCTGGTGCTGGACCCCAGCGAGTCGGTGCTCTATGTGGCGGTAACGCGGGCAAATGCCATCTGGCGCGTCCCGCTCACTCGCGAGGGGCAGGTGACCAAAGTCGGAACCTTCATCCAGATGTCTGGCGGCGGCGGGCCGGACGGCCTGGCCATCGATGAAGACGGCAATCTGGCCGTGGCGCATGTGGGGCTGGGCGCGGTCTGGTTGTTCAGCAACCGGGGCGAGCCCATGTTGCGCATCAATTCGCCGCTCGGGGCATTGACGACCAATGTTGCCTTCGGCGGCCCGGACCGCAAAACGCTATACATCACCGAGTCCGAGTCAGGGTCCATCCTGCGCGCCCCGATGCCCACCGCGGGCCGGGTCATGTATTCGGGTGTTTGAAGCCCTTGGTTGGCATCAAATGGCAAGCTTGCCCTGAGACGTACGTATAGAGTACGTCGCGCTACGGCCAGCCACGCACACACATCGTTGGCGGAGCGCGCGTACAACCAAATCAGGGTTTTCCAAGTTCATGGCAAGTCATAAAAAGCTGAAATCTTTTCGACGCCCGTTTGCGCGTTGCCTGCGGTCGGCCTTGCTAGCGTTCGCCGCCTTGCTGCTGCCACCAGGCGTGGCCTTCGCCGATTCTGCACTCGCGATTCGCAATGAATCCGCCAATGCGCTGAAGCACCTTTACGCAGTCGAACCCAGCACGAAAGAACTGGGCGACAAAGCGGTGGCCGTCTTGGTTTTTCCCAAGATCTATAAAGCGGGCTTCGTGGTGGGCGGCGAGCATGGGCAAGGCGCCTTGTTCAAGGGCAAGGAGCCTATCGGTTACTACGAAATCTCTGCGGTGTCCTTGGGGCTTCAAGCCGGCGCCCAGACCTTTGGCTATGCGCTTTTCTTCATGAACCAGAAGTCGCTGAACTATCTGGAGAAGAGTGACGGCTGGGCGTTGGGCAGTGGCCCCAGCCTGGTGGCTTGGGATAAATCCATCGCTTCCACCTTGTCGACGACAACCTTGTCTCAGGAAGTGTTTGCCGTGCCCTTCGGCGCACAAGGGTTGATGGCGGGTATGGGGCTTGAGGGCTCGAAGATTACCCATATCCGCCCCTGAGGCCCGGCGTCTGCGTCAGACGGCTTTCATGGGCAGGCCTGCGCAAGGCAATCGCAGCAACCGCTGCCGCAGCCGCAGCAGCAGCAGCAGCCGCAGCAGCAGCAGCAGCCGGCGCAGCGTTATGCCGCCAACGATATGAACATTTATCCACACCTGGTGGCCTGCGAGCATTGCGACAGCGTGTACCGGCGTTGCACGCTGGCGGCAGGCGAGGTCGCGCGTTGCCGTCGATGCGACGCCGTGCTTGAGCGCGCCAACCCGCTGGATGCGGACCGATGGCTGGCATTGACCATGGCGACAGCTGTCGTATTTCTGATCGCAAACATTTGCCCCATCGTCCGCATCAGCCTGAATGGCACGCACCGGCAGGCAACGTTGTGGGAATTCGCATGGGCCTTGGCCCAAGGAAGCGTGGCGCCCCTTGCCATCGTTGCAGGCTTAGTGATGATCTTGGTGCCGCTTGCCCAGATCGCCTTGCTGACATGGGTGCTGAGCTATGCGCGGGTTGGCCGTCGCGCGCCGGGCTTTTCCCGGGCGTTGAGGGCGCTGGCGATCTTGCGTCCCTGGAGCATGGTCGAGGTGGCCATTTTTGGGATTCTGGTGGCGATCATCAAGCTGGTGAGTCTTGTGGACGTGACGCTTGGCGCAGGCGTCTGGGCGACTGCCGCCCTGATGGTATTGCTGACGGTGATTGCTCACCGAGACCTGTCTGCGCTGTGGGATCAGACCGAAGATGAATCGGCATTGCGACGTGGCGGCGCGGCGTGAGCAGGACGCCATTTGCAAGCGATTTGTCGGTAGTGGGCTGCCACACATGCGGGCTGGTTTGCGAACGCGTGGACACGCCCGGGCGAGACGTTCAATGCCCTCGCTGCGGCGCAACGCTGCATCAACGGCGTCCCAACGGGTTTGCTCGCGCGTGGGCGCTGCTTGTGGCCGCCATCATCTGCTACATCCCCGCCAATGTGCTGCCGGTCATGCATTCCAGTCTGCTGGGCAGGGGCAGCAGCAGCACCATCATGGAGGGGGCCGTGGAGTTCTGGACATCGGGCTCCTATGGCATCGCGTTCGTTATTTTCATTGCGAGCGTGGCGGTGCCTTGCGCGAAATTCCTGATTCTTGGGCTGTTGCTCGTCACCTCACAGCGGCGTAGCCGATGGGCGACACGTGAGCGCGCCAAGTTGTACCGCTTGGTTGAGTTTGTGGGGTACTGGTCCATGTTGGATGTGCTGGTGGTGGCGGTGGTGGCTGCCTTGGTGCAATTCCAAGGCCTTACCGATATATCGCCGCGTGTCGGCATCCTTTTCTTCGGCATGGTCGTGATTTTCACCATGCTCGCAGCCATGTCGTTCGACCCCAGGCATATCTGGGATGGTGAAATCAATGGTGGTGTTGAATGATTGAATCTTCCAAGGATCTTCACGGGCTGGATGCGCCCACGGTGATCCCCCGCAGAACGTGGCGGATCTCGCTTGTCTGGCTGGTCCCCCTGATCGCCGCGTTGGTCGGCCTTTCCATGCTGGTGCAAACCTGGGTCACTGAAGGCCCGGTCATCACGATTACGTTTCGTACTGCCGCCGGTTTGGAAGAGGGCAAGACCCTTGTGAAATACAAGGACGTGAATGTGGGCACGGTGACGGCAATCAGCCTTAGCGAAGACGGTTCCCGTGTGGTGGCAACGGTGGCGCTGGACAAGGATGCGGCCAGCCTGGCGCGCGAAGGCTCGCGGTTCTGGGTGGTGCGCCCGCGCATCGGCATTGATGGGGTTTCCGGCGTGGATACGTTGCTGTCGGGGGCATACATCGGCGTGGATCGCGGGCAATCAACGGAGCCTGCAAAAGAGTTCACTGGCCTGGAAAGTCCGCCCACTGTGATAGGCGACACGCCTGGCCGATCGTTCATTCTGCATACCGAAGATCTCGGCTCGCTGGATGTGGGGTCTCCTGTCTATTACCGACGCATTCAGGTTGGTCGTGTTGCGTCCTATCAGTTGGGCGACGATGGCAAGGCGGTCGCCCTGCGGCTCTTCGTCAATGCGCCTTATGACCGCTTTGTCACCACGGCGACGCGCTTCTGGAACGCCAGCGGCGTGGATGTTTCGCTTGGCGCAGACGGGTTCAAGCTGCAAACCCAGTCTATTGCCACCATCCTGGCCGGGGGCGTGTCTTTCGGCACGGCCTTGGGGCTGACCGGTGAACCCGCCCAGGCGGATGCCACGTACGAACTGGCCAAGGATCAGCAGGCGGCGCTGGCGCCGCCTGACGGGCCATCGCAAACCGCTTATCTGGTCTTCGAGCAATCCCTGCGGGGGCTGGCCATTGGGGCGCCCGTGCAGTTCGATGGCATGGACCTGGGCAAGGTCATCTCGATCAAGCCGGATTACGATCCCGACAGGCGGCGCTTCCAATCCAAAGTCGGCATCGTGGTGTATCCGCAGCGGCTCAATGAAATCATGGAAAAAATGCCGCCGTCCGACGGGACCGAGGAAGACAGGCTGGTACGCCTGCTGCAAGAAATGGTGGCCCACGGTTTGCGGGCGCAGGCCAGGACGGGAAACTTGCTGACCGGCCAGCTTTATATCGCCTTGGACTTCATACCCAACACGCCAAAGGTGGTATTCGATTCGCAACGGCGTCCGATCACGCTGCCCACGGTCAGTGGCACGTTCGATCAATTGCAAGAGCGCGTCGCCAACATCGTGGGCAAGATTGACAAAATGCCCCTGGACAGCATCGCGCGCAATCTTGATGCGTCGTTTGCCAACCTGAACAAAGCGCTGCTGCAAGTGAACGGCCTGGTTCTGCCACAGGCCACACAGACCCTGCGCCAAGCGCAACAAACCATTGGCGCCGCCCACGGCATGCTGGCCGAGGACGCGACGTTGCGACAAAGCCTGGGACAAACCCTTCAGGAAATTCAGCGCGCCGCTCGTTCAGTGCGGACATTGACCGACCTGTTGAGCCGAAACCCCGAGGCGCTGGTGCGAGGCCGCCCCAAGAACGCCACGTTCGAGGCGTCCAGCACGCCGCCCGCAAGCACGATGGAGACGCTTCCGCGATGACTCGGTCTATTCGATTCAGCCTGTTTGTTCTGACCCTGGGCCTGGCGGCTTGCACCACTTCTGCGCCGGTACGCTATTACACCTTGCTAAGCGCACAGGTCGATGTCCGGCGCGAGGCGGCGCCCGCGCGCTTCCTGGTCGACGTGTTGCCTGTGACGGTGCCGGAGTATCTGAACCAACCCACACTCGTCGTCAGACAAGACGACAGCGGCATGCTCGCCGTCCTGGATGACGAACGCTGGCTGGGGCCGCTGGACGAAGAGATACGCAATGCGCTGTCCGCGCAGCTGGCCGATGGCTTGGGCACCCAGGACGTCGCCGGCTTGTCGTGGCCAAGCGATGCGCAGGTGATCAAAGTGAAACTTCAGGTCCGCCGCTTTGATGCATGGCCAGGAAAACGCGTGCAGCTTGAAGCGGGCTGGACCTTGCGGGATGCGCGTGACGCGGGCGGCGCCACGCTGGTTTGCCAAGGACGTTTTGAGCAACCTGCCGCCGCCGGTTATCCCGCGTTAGTGCAGGCGCAGCAGCGCTTGATTGCTGCGTTGGCCCATCAGATCGGCCAGGACGCGAAGGCGTGGATGGCTTCGCGGCAGTCGAAATGTTGACACTGGCCGCAACGCTCAACGACACGTCAACGTCTTTAACATCGACCTCTGCGCCTTCCTGATTCACTCTGGCTGATGGCACACGGCTTCCACGTTGTGGCCATCGGGGCCGAGGACGAACGCGGCGTAGTAGTGGGGGTGGTAGTGCGGGCGCAAGCCTGGGGGGCCGTTGTCCTTTCCGCCCGCGGCGATAGCGGCTTGGTAGAACGCGTCTACGTCAGCTCGGGCGTGGGCGGCAATGGCGATATGCAAGGGCGGCGTCACGGCGGATGTGGCGTACAGCCACATTGATGGCTTGCCTTGCCGGCCCAAGCCGACGCTGTTGGGGCCTTCCATGGCCAGGCCCACGCCCAGCGGGGCCAGCGCCTGAAGAAAGAACTTGCGGCTTTCATCCATATCGCTCACGCCGAAACCAAGGTGATCAAACATGACGCCTCTCCGTTGGGGACGGCGGGCTTGCCGTCCATAAACCTAGATCGCCATTATTTCGCGTTTTCAGGCACGGGCGCTTCACTGAATCAGATTCAAGCTCAGGAACGCAATTCCGGTCCAGAGCAGCAGGGCGACATGGGTCAGTTGCAGCGTGTCTTGGCGAATCCAGTATCCAAACCACAAGCCGGCAAGATGCATGGCGAAGAGGCAGGCAGACATGGCGGCGAGCGCGCCATTCAGCCAAGGCCGTGCGGAGTCTAGGTCCCCCTGAATCAACAACAGGTAGCAACCCGCCCAGGCCAGTGCGGCGCCTATGGTTTGGATCAACAGCAACACACCGAGGGCCGCCCGATGCGCATAGGGCGCGGAAACGGCGCGGCTGAGCAAGGGCGTGGGAATGCGGGGCGGCTCTTTCAACGGCAGCATGGCCATCGTTGCGCCGACGGCTGCGGCGGACCCTACAAAATCACGACTATTGTTCAGTGCGGCAAGCGTGAGCCACAGCGCCAAGCCGACAGCCTGAACGGCCAGGAACAACCAAATGGCGGTAAACGGAATCAACAGGGCGCCTCTATTAAACAAGATCTGGCTTGCATAATATGAGCGCGGCTTTTTTCATGCGGTAAAGCCCCCGTGCGGGCTGGGGGCATTTGGCTCCCGATGCGACGGCAAGGTCGTGCAAGAGCGGGCTTATCCGGCCGTGATAGGCTTTTGGCATAAAACCGTCTCAATCGATGTAAGGGAGGACGCCCATGCTCTCAACCTTGATCTATCGCAGCCGCGTCGCGACGCCGCTTCAAGCGAATGACCTCAGCCGGTTAATGCAGAACGCTCAAGAACGGAACGCCGCGGCTTCGATTACGGGAATTTTGCTTTTCGATGGCGTGCATTTCGTGCAACTGCTGGAAGGCCCTCACGATGCCGTCGATGCACTGTTTGAAGTCATAAAACGCGATCCCAGGCACATCAACGTGGTCCATCTTTTGCGAGACGATGCACCAGATCGTCGATTCGATGGCGATGCGATGGCGTTGATCGACCTGCGAGACGCTTCGGAGGAGCCCCGGAAGGCGATTCTTGCCAAGATGAAAGTCAGGGCGCATCTTGCCAGTAGTGACGATCGGGTGATCAAGATCCTCTTGATGTACGTGAACGCCCGCGGGATTGCGCACATCGTCGAAGGCGATCCCGCATCAGAATGGACCTTCGCGCCAGTCGCTTACCCCAGTCATCGCGATGGTGAGGAACCGGCGCACGGAAACCACTATCAATTTGCGCTTCAGCCGATTGTCGATCCGATGCGGCGCAACATCACCTCATTCGAATTTCTTATCCGCGGCCCGTCCGGCGGATCGCCTGAGCAGCTTTTTTCATCGCTTCCCACTGAGCTGCTTTATCAGACCGACCTTGAGTCCAAAGCACGCGCCTTTCAACTGGCGCATCGGCTCGGTCAGCAACACATCAAGATTTCGGTCAACCTGTTCCCGATGTCGTTGATTGCCATCCCCAATGCCGTGGACCTGCTGGTTGATCAAATATTGGCGAGCGGCCTATCGCCCAGCCAGGTGTTCGTAGAGGTGACCGAGCAGGAGGCCATTTCGTGCTTAGGCTCGTTCAGAGGCGCCATCAAGCAATTGCGCATTGCGGGCATCGGCGTGGCGATTGATGATTTCGGCGCGGGATACGCGGGGCTGTCGCTTCTGGCGGAGTTTCAGCCGGACAAGCTCAAGATCGACCGCAAGATCATCCAAGACATCCATACCGATGGGCCACGGCAAGCCATCGTGCTTGCCATCATCCAGGCATGCAAGGCAATGGGCATTACGCCGGTAGCGGAAGGCGTTGAGTCAGTGGAGGAGTGGTGCTGGCTGCAAGCCGCTGGCGTAGAGCGGTTTCAGGGGTATCTGTTCGCTAGGCCCGCCTTGAATCGCGTACCCGATATCTGGTGGCCGGAGCGCCGGTGACGGCCTCGGGTCAAGAAAGGGAAAGCGCCGGCTCAGCCGGCGCACAAGGAGTGGATTAATTCCGCGTTGTCAGTTCACCAGCACCGGCTTGTCCCGCCACTTGTCGGGAAACGTTTTCGCCAGGTTCTCCACCTTGGGAATGTCGTTCACCACGATGTACATGCTGTTGGGATGGCGCACCAGATAGTCCTGGTGATAGCCCTCGGCGGGATAGAACGCTTGCAGCGGTTCCACCGTGGTGGCCAGCGCCTTGGGGTACACACCGGTTTTGTTCAACTGCGCGATATACGCTTCGGCCACTTTGCGCTGGTCGTCGTTGGCGGGGAACACCGTTGAGCGGTATTGCGTGCCGCTGTCGGGGCCTTGGCGGTTCAGCTGGGTGGGGTCATGCGCCACGGAAAAATAGATTTGCAGCAGTTGACCGTAGCTGATCTGCTTGGGGTCGTAGGTGATTTCGACGGCTTCGGCGTGGCCGCTGCGGCCGCTGCTGACGGTGTCGTAGTTGGCGGTGTTTGCTTTGCCGCCTGCGTAGCCGGACACGGCGCCGGATACGCCCTTGACGTGTTGGAACACGGCTTGCACGCCCCAGAAGCACCCGCCTGCGATCACGGCTTTTTGCTGGGCGGTGGCGTCATTCGCTTGATCGACCGCGGGCGGCGGGATGATGAAGGCGGACTCGGCGGCTTGCGTGGCGGCTGCGCCCAGCAGGCCTGTGGCGGCGGCCAGGCTGGCGCAGAGGTTGCGGATGCTGAATGTCATGATGAGTCGGTCCTGAAAATAGGCGTTTAGGATCAGGCTTGCGGGGCGAACGTCATGGCCACGCCGTTCATGCAGTAGCGCAGGCCGGTCGGGCGGGGGCCGTCGTCGAAGACGTGGCCCAAGTGGCCGCCGCAGTTGGCGCAGTGGACGGCGGTGCGGACCATGCCAAAGCTGCTGTCGCGGGTTTCACCCACGGCGGCGGCCAGCGGCTGCCAGAAGCTGGGCCAGCCGGTGCCGCTGTCGAATTTGGTGTTGGATGCAAACAGGCGCTGTTCGCAACCCGCGCACGAGAACGTGCCTGTGCGGTGCTCGTCGTTCAGCGGGCTGGTGTAGGGGCGTTCGGTGCCTTCGCGGCGCAGCACATCGAATTGCGCGGGCGTCAGGCGGGTGCGCCATTCGGCGTCGGTCAGCGTGTAGGGAAACGAGGCGGCCGCTTTGGGCGGCGCGCTGCGTGCGGCAAGCAAGGGGGCCATGCCGGCGGCCAGGGCCGCAACGCCGCCCAGGCTCAGGAAGTGTCTGCGATTCAATGTCATGGCGGGGCTCCGTTAAACGTGGCGGAGGCGGGCGGCGGGGCGGGCGAATGCTGTCGCCCCGCGTGCCGGCGATTGTTCGGGCTGAAAAGCGCAGCCTTACTTCTTCATGTCGTCCTTGCCCATGCCGTCCTTCGACATGGAATCCTTCTTCATCCCGTCGTGCGACATGCCATCCTTGGACATGCCGCTCTTGGACATTCCATCTTTCGACATTCCATCTTTCGACATACCGTCCTTGGCCATGCCATCTTTCGCCATGCCATCCTTGGCCATCCCGTCCTTCGTCATTCCCCCCTTGGACATGCCGTCTTTCGACATGCTGTCTTTGGACATGGAATCCTTGGCCATATTGTCTTTGCCCATGGTGTCGGCGGCATGAGCGGTCACGGCGCCAAAGGCCAGGCACAGGGAAAAAGCGGCAGTGGTAAGAGTCTTCATGATGCGTTCCTTTGAGGGAGAGGGACTATTGGAATTTCCACCTAGCTTCCGCCGAACCAGTTGTAGCCCTGGTCCTCCCAGTAACCGCCTGGGTAGGTGTTGGTGACAAAGATCGCCTGTATGTGCTTGGGGTTTTTGTAGCCAAGCTTGGTAGGCATGCGCAGCTTCATGGGGAAGCCGTACTCGGGGGGCAAGGTCTTGCCGTCATAGGTCAGCGCCAGGATCGTCTGCGGGTGCAGCGCGGTCGGCATGTCGATGCTGGTGTAGTAGTCGTCAGCGCACTTGAAGCCCACGTACTTGGCGGTCAGGTCGGCGCCCACGCGTTTCAGGAACGTGGAGAAGGGCACGCCGCCCCATTTGCCGATGGCGCTCCAGCCTTCCACGCAGATGTGGCGGGTGACCTGGTCGATCTGGGCCATGGCGCGCAGTTCCTCCAGGCGCCATTGGCGCTTGTCGGCGACCATGCCGGTCACTTCCAGCCTGAACGATTCCTCGTCGACGTGGCGAACCTCGTCAATGCCGTAATAGGCGTTGAATGGAAACGGCCGCGTGATCATGGATTCGGGATACGTCGGTGCAAGCTTGTTGGGGTCGAACAGCCAGCCCTGCACGCGGTCGTTAAAGCGCGACACGGTGGATAGCGCTTTTTCGACGTTTTCGTCATCCGACAGCGAACACCCGGACAGCATCGCCAGCCCGCCCAAGGTCAGGCTGTTGCGCAGGAAGGTGCGGCGCGAGGGTTGTTCAACCCGCTTGGTCAACAGGTTCTTGGCTTCTTTCAGGATGGCGCCGCCATCCAGGCCCAACAGCGACAAACGTCTTTTCTGGCTCACGTCAGGCTCCTTATTTGCCGCGGATCATTGCGATCAGGCTGCGCGGCACCAGCGCCACCATCACCAGGTGCACGGCCACGAAAGCCACCAGCAGCGCCATCGCAAAGAAGTGGATGCGGCGTGCAAATTCATAGCCGCCCAAGAGCTCGCGCAGCAGGTCGAATTGCACCGACTTCCACAGCACCAGGCCGGACAGCACCAGCACCACGATGTCGACGATGACAAACAGGTAGGCCAGTTTCTGCACCTGGTTGTAATGGCGCAGGTCGTTGTGCGAGAGCTTGCCGTGCAGCGCCGCGCCCAGGTCGGCGGCGACGCCACGGGGGCTGACGGGGAAGAACTTGCGGAACAGCCGGCCGGTGCCTACGTTCAAGGCCAAGTAGAGCAGGCCGTTGGCGAACAGCAGCCACATGCCGGCAAAGTGCCATTGCAGCGCGCCGCCCAGCCAGCCGCCCAGCGTGATGTCTTTGGGAAACACGAAGTTGAAGAAGGGGGCGGCGTTATAAATACGCCAGCCGCTCATCACCATGATCACGACGGCCAGCGCGTTGATCCAATGCATCACCCGCAACCAGCCGGGGTGAATGACGCCGGCGGCGCGCGGGGCGGCCGGGGTATTGGGGGTTGYGGGGCTTGCCATCATGGCGGGTCTCCGGGGGGCGTTTGCTTGTTGGAGCCATTCTTCCCCGGGGCCGATATCCAAGTCCTCACGCAAACTTAAAATAATTGTGATAACTCCGCCGCCCCGTATTGGCGACAATGGCAGTACTGAACTGGCCCGAGCTCCCCCCATGGATACGCCCCGACGCGTGCTGATTGTTGAAGACGATGCCCACATTGCCGAATTGCTGCGCTTGCACTTGCGCGACGAAGGCTATGCGGTGGAACACGCCGCCGATGGCAACGAAGGCATGCGGCGGCTGGAAGAGGGCAGCTGGGACGCGCTGGTGCTCGACCTGATGCTGCCCGGCATCGATGGCCTGGAAATCTGCAAACGCGCCCGCGCCATGGCGCGTTACACGCCCATCATCATCACCAGCGCCCGGTCCAGCGAGGTGCATCGCATACTGGGGCTGGAGCTGGGCGCGGATGATTACCTGGCCAAGCCGTTTTCCATGCTGGAGCTGGTGGCGCGTGTACGGGCGCTGCTGCGCCGCAGCGACGCCGTGGAGCGCAACGCGCGCATCGACGCCGGCAGCCTGGCGGTGCATGGCGTGTCCATTGACCCCATCGCGCGCACGGTCGACATCGACGACCGCCGGCTCGACCTGACGCCGCGCGAGTTTGATCTGCTGCATTTCTTTGCGCGCCATCCCGACAAGGTGTTCTCGCGCATGGATTTGCTGAATCATGTGTGGGGCTATCAACATGAAGGCTATGAGCACACCGTCAACACCCACATCAATCGGCTGCGCACGAAGATCGAAGCCGACCCGTCCAACCCGCAGCGCATCCTGACCGTCTGGGGCAGGGGCTACAAGTTTGCGGCGGACCCGGGCGGCGCGGGAGCCGCAACATGAAACGCACAACATTGACCCAGCGCTTGTCGGCGGTGTTCGCGCTGCTGTTGCTGGCGTGCTGCGGCGCGTCGGCATGGTTGCAGATCGCCGCCAATTCGCGCTACGAACAAGAGGTGGCGCAGCGCTTGTCTATCGGGTTGGCGCAGCACATTGCCGGCACCACCGAATTGATGGACGCCAACGGCTGGAAACCGGATGCCGTGCGCTCGCTGTTCGACATGCTGATGGCGGTGAACCCGGCGGTTGAGGTGTATCTGTTGTCCAACGATGGCCGAATCGTGGGTGATGCCGCGCCGGCCGGCCAGATCAAACGTGATCGTGTCGATCTGGCGCCCATCAAACAGCTGTTGTCAGGCGGCATGCTGCCGATTGTGGGCGATGACCCGCGCAACGTGGACGCGCAAAAGGTCTTCAGCGCCGCACCGGTCCGCGTGGGCGGGCAAGACAAGGGCTATGTCTATGTGGTGCTGCAAGGCCAGGCGCACGACGCGTTGGCGATGGCGGTATCGCGCAGTTCCGTGTTGCGCACCACGCTGTGGTCGATTGCGCTGGTGGCCTTGTTGGGGTTGGTGGCGGGCTTGACCGCGTTTGCGCTGATCACGCGGCCGTTGCGCGGGCTGACGCGGGCGGTCAAGGCGTTTGATGGCGATGACGGCCAGGCGCTGGCGGCGTTGGAGCAACCGGGTGATGCGCAAGATAATAGCGGCGATGAAATATCGTTGCTGCGGCGTAGCTTCGTTCAGATGGGCCGGCGCATTTCAGATCAATGGCGCGAACTGACGCGGCAAGATCAGCAGCGGCGCGATCTGGTGGCCAATATCTCGCATGACCTGCGCACACCGCTGACGTCTTTGCACGGCTATCTGGAAACGCTGCGGCTGAAAGACGAAACGCTGGACGCAGGCGAACGCCGCCGGTATCTGGACATCGCGCTGGCGCAAAGCCGCAAGGTGGGCCGGCTGGCGCAGGAATTGTTTGAGCTGGCGCGGCTGGAATCGGGGCTGGTGCGGCTGGAGCCCGAGACGTTTTCATTGCCGGAATTGGTGCAGGACGTGTTTCAAAAATTCGAGCTGGCGGCCGAAGCGCGTCAGCAGCATCTAACCACCGATATCCCGCAGGCCCTGCCGCTGGTGCGCGCGGACTTAGGGCTGATCGAACGGGTGCTGACGAATCTGTTGGACAACGCCATCCGGCATAGTCCGCCGGGCGGCCGGATCGAATTGCAGCTGGGCGTGGCGCAGAACCGCGTGCAGGTGCAGGTCAGTGATTCCGGCACGGGTATTCCGCCGGAATTGCGTAGTGGCCTGTTCACGCGTGCGTCGGCGCTGAACCGGGGGCCGCGCGATGGCGGCGGCTTGGGGCTGGTGATTGTGCAGCGTATTTTGCAGCTGCATCAAAGCGAGATCCGGCTGGTGGAACGCCCCGAACCCGGCGCCGTGTTCCAGTTTGATCTGTCGGCGGCGCGGTAGGGCGGGGCGGTCAAGTCTTGCGGTGCCTTCCGGTGGTTGTTTCGGCGCTGTTGCTAATCGGCCATCACGCCGTGGCGGGCATCTGCCCGTGCAGCAGATAGTCCATCAGTTCACGCACCGAACGCATCGCGTTGCCAAACGGCAGCTTCGATGCGCCGCGGAAGAACAGACCACGGCTGACTTCGCCACGCAGGGCGGCGGCCAGCTTCAAGTCGATGCAGAATTGGCCGAAGCGTGACAGGCCATCGCGCAACCCGCATTGCGTCAGGCAGTCCATGCGCTGGCTGCAACGCCGGGGATCGCAGCGCGTGCCGGCTTGCAGGGTCTTTTCCTGGCGCAGATAGCGCGTGAGCCACGGCGTGGCCACGGCGCGTGCCGGCAGTCCTGCCACGCTGGTGAATTCCGCCAGCTCGGCCGGGTCGGCATCGATCAAGACGCGCTTGAAATTCTCGTGCGCATCGCCTTCATGCGTGACGGCAAAGGCGGTGCCCACTTGCACGCCGTCGGCGCCGTTGGCCAGCCAATGGCGCACTTGATCATGGCTGCCGACACCACCCGCCACGATCAGGCGAGGCGCGTCCTGGCCCAGTTGCAGCTCGTTGAACAAGGCATGGCATTCGGCCAGCACGCGCTGGAAATCGAAGCGTTCGTCGTGGATGTCATCCAGCCGCGCCGCGCCCAGATGGCCGCCCGCATAGCCGGGGTGCTCAATGACCACGGCATCGGCCAACCGGCCTTTTTTCATCCATTTCTTCAGCACGACGGCCACGCCGCGGGCTTCCGACAGAATCGGCACCAGCGCCACCTTCGGAAAATCCGCCGTCATTTCGGGCAGATCCATCGGCAAGCCCGCACCCATCACGATGGCCTGCGCGCCGCTTTCGCAGGCCTGGCGCACCAGCGCGGGGTGCCCGCGCACGGCCTTCATGACGTTCACGGCGACTAGACCCCGGCCTTGCGCCGTGTCCAGCGCGGCGCGGACTTCGCGGTCCAGGGCTTCCAGGTTGACGCGGTCGATCAGGTCGCGGTCATTGCATTTGTCGGTTTGCTCAAGCAAATCGGGGTGGTGATGGCGCAAATCGATGCTGGCGATGGTGCCCACCGCGTTCTGGCTGGCGACCGCGCCGGCCAGACGATGAGCGGAAACGCCAACGCCCATGCCGCCCTGAACAATGGGCAGCAAGTCGCGTCCGGCGAGTTTGAGTGATTTGAACCACGTCATGATGAGTCTTTCCTCTGGTCAAGTGGACAGAGGCTAGAGCAAGGGGTGACGGGTCGCCTTGCGCAGGATCAAGCGGGGGGCAAAGGCTCGGCGTAGTGTTCAGCCCACCCGGCCGGTCAGGCGCCGCGCGGCGTTCAGCACGTGGCTCAGGTGGTCGGGGTTGTAGCGGTGCGCGGGCGCGGTCAGCGTCACGGCCGCCGCGATGCCGCCCGACAGCAGGAACACGGGCGCTGAGATGCCCGCCACTTCGTTCAGCCGGTCTCCCATGGCGGCAAAGTAGCCATCCTGGCGGATGCGCGCGTAAAGCGCTTGCTCGGGGCCGGGCGCATTGCCCAGGATGTCGTCATAGGCCGTCAGCACGCGTCCGCCGCTGCCGCGTTCCAAGGGCAGCAGGTCGCCCGCGCGGATGTGGTCGCGCACCGGGTGCGGGGAATCGACGCGGTACAGGCACAGGCGCGCGTCGCCCTGGCGCACGTGATACGCCGCGCTTTCGCCAGTGGCCGCGACCAATTCGCGCAGCACCGGCACGACGATGTGCTCCAACGAAAACGACGCCGAGTAGATGCCGTGCAGGCGGGCGACTTCGGGGCCGAGCGCATAGCGGCCGTCGTCCAGGCGCTGAATCCATTGCGCGTGTTCCAGCGATGCCAGCAGACGCAACACGGTGCTTTTGTACAGCCGCGTGCGTTCGGCCAGTTCACCCAAGGACAACGTGCGGTCGGTGGGGGTGAAGACGGCCATCAGGCTCAAGGCGCGGTCAACGGCCGCCACGCCGCCTTGGGCGGCATCGGCATCGGCAACGGATTCGGTGGCGGCTTTACGCGGCATAGGGTTCCTTGAATTGTGGCGGCAGGTTCCATCCTTCAGAACGGCTGCGCGCCATTGTAGGCAAAGGCGGCGCCATCACTCCCGCTAAATCGCGCTTGACAGCAATTTTTGGTTTGGCGTTTAATTCTATTAGAAAGAACATCGTTCTATAAGATAGAATTTAACGGAGACTCACGCCATGGCGAATTCCGCCGCAAGCGACACCGACGTCCTGATCAGTGAAGTCGGCCCGCGCGACGGGCTGCAATCGGTGAAGGCCACGATGCCCACCGCTGACAAGTTCCGCTGGATCGATGCGCTGGCCGCCGCCGGCGTGCGCGAAATTGAAGTGGCGTCGTTTGTGCCGGCGCGCTTGCTGCCCCAAATGGCCGACGCGGCTGAAGTTGTGGCCTATGCCGCGCGCATTCCGGGTGTGACGGTGATGGCGCTGGTGCCCAATCTTCGTGGCGCCGAGGCCGCGCTGCGGGCCGGCGTGCACAAGCTGACGATGCCCGTCTCCGCCAGCCGCGCGCATTCGCTGGCCAACGTGAGGAAAACCCCGGAAGACATGGTGGACACCGTGCGCGCCATTGCCGCACTGCGTGACGACATCGCGCCCGGCGTAAAGCTTGAGGCCGGCATTTCCACCGCCTTCGGCTGCACGCTGCAAGGTTTGGTGCCGGAAGACGAGGTGATTCGGCTGGCGGTGATGTGCGTGGAAGCGGGGGCCGATGAATCAGGCTTGTCGGACACCGTCGGCCATGCCAACCCGGCGCAGGTGCGCCGGCTGTTCCGGCGCTTGCGCACTGAAATCGGGTCGAAGGCGGGCGCCGCGCACATGCACAACACGCGCGGGCTGGGCCTGGCCAATTGCCTGGCCGCCTGGGACGAAGGGGTGCGCACGTTCGACAGTTCGCTGGGTGGTTTGGGCGGCTGCCCCTACGCGCCAGGCGCGTCCGGCAATGTCGTCACCGAAGACCTCGTCTTCATGTTCGAGGCCATGGGCGTGCGCACCGGCATCGACCTGGAAAAAATCATCGCGGCGCGTCAGCCGCTGGTCGCCGGCTTGCCCGGCGAGCCGCTGTACGGCATGACGCCCGACGCCGGCTTGCCTCTGGGCTTTGTTCAGGCGCGCTAGCGGCATCCGCTTACCCCTCGCAATCAAGGTGCATTACCCATGACTAGCCGTGCAACGTCCCGCCTTCCGTATGAAGGCATCCGCGTCGTCGAGTTCACCCACATGGTGATGGGGCCCACGTGCGGCATGCTGCTTGCGGACCTGGGCGCGGAAGTGATCAAGGTGGAACCGATAGGCGGCGACACCACGCGCCGCCTGCTGGGGTCGGGCGCGGGGTTTTTCCCCATGTTCAACCGCAACAAGAAGAGCATCGCGCTGGACCTGAAGCAGCCCGAAGGCGTTGAAGCCGCGCGGCGGCTGATCGATACCGCCGACGTCGTCAGTGAGAATTTCAAGTCGGGCGTCATGGACAAGCTGGGCTTGGGCTATGCGGCGCTGAAAGCCCGCAACCCCCGGCTGATCTACGTCAGCCACAAGGGTTTTTTGCCCGGCCCGTATGACAACCGCACCGCGCTGGACGAAGTCGTGCAGATGATGGGCGGGCTGGCCTATATGACGGGCCGGTCAGGCGACCCGCTGCGCGCGGGTTCCAGCGTGAACGACATCATGGGCGGCATGTTCGGGGCGATGGGCGCGATGGCGGCGCTGGCGCAACGCGAACACACGGGCGTCGGCACGGAAGTGCAGGCCTCGCTGTTCGAGAACAACGTGTTCCTGGTCGGCCAGCACATGATGCAGTACGCGATGACGGGCAAGGCGCCCGCGCCGATGCCCAGCCGCATATCGGCTTGGGCGGTGTACGACGTGTTCACCGTGAAGGATGGCGAGCAGATCTTCCTGGCTGTTGTCAGCGACAAGCAGTGGGACATCTTCTGCCGCGCTTTCGGCTTGCAGGAATGGCTGGCGGATACGCGGCTGAAGACCAACAACGACCGGGTGCAGGCGCGCGAGTGGCTGATGCCGCTGCTGCGTTCCCATCTGGCGGATTACCCCGCGGCGGCGCTTGCCGCGCGGTTCGAAGAAGAAGGCTTGCCCTTTGCGCCCATCACCCGTCCCGAACAGCTGTTTGACGACCCGCATCTGAAAGCCACCGGTGGGCTGGCCCCGATCACGCTGCCCGACGGGCGCGAGAGCTTCGTGCCGCTGGCCCCCTTGACGCTGGACGGGCAGCAACCCCCCATCCGCTTGCAGCCGCCGGCTGTGGGCGAACACACCGACGCGCTCTTGCGGGCGGTCGGCTATCGCGACGACGAGATCGCGGCCTTGAAGGCAAGGCGCATAACAGAAGGAGACCAACCATCATGATCACGCTGACCCGACGCTCGTTTTTGGGCGCCACGCTTTGCGCGGCCGCGTTGCCGTTGCGGCTGCATGCCGCGTCCGCCTATCCGGACGGCCGGCCCATCCGGCTGATTGTTCCGTACACGCCGGGCGGCGGCACCGATTCGGTGGCGCGCGCGATTGCGGCCAAGATCACCGGGGCCGCCGGGTGGTCTGTGGTGGTGGAAAACCGCCCCGGCGCGGGCGGAAACATCGGCCTGGATACCGTGGCCAAGACGCGCCCGGACGGCTTCATGCTGGGCCTGGGCCAAACCGCCAACCTGGCGATCAACCCGGCGCTGATGCCCAAGATGCCGTTTGATGCCACCAAGGATTTCGCGGCCGTCGCCATGGTGGCGTCGCTGCCCGTGGTGCTGGTCGTCAAGGCCAACGCGCGCTGGAACACGCTGGCCGATCTGGTCAAGGAAGCGCGCGCGCAGCCCGGCGCCATCAAGCAGGCGCTGGCCGGGTCCGGCACCGTGGGCCATCTGGCGGGCGAGCTGTTGGCGTATCAAGCCAAGTTTCAGGTGCTGAACGTGCCGTACCGGGGCGCGGCGCCCGCGTTGAACGACCTGTTGGGCGAGAACACCGACTACATGTTCGCCACGCCGCAGGCCGCGCAGGAAATGCTGAAAGGCAAGGTGCTGCGCCCCTTGGCCGTCACTTCCCGCGAACGCCTGTCGATCCTGCCCGACGTGCCGACCGTGGCGGAATCCGGGTTCGATGGCTTCGAGGCCGTGGACTGGAAGGCGCTGGTGGCCCCGGCCGGCACGCCGCCCGAGATCATTGATACGGTCAACGGCGTCGTTGAAAAAGTGCTGGCGGACCCGGCCACCATCGCCATGTTCACGGCGGAAGGCAGCAAGCCGATGGGCGGATCGCCCCAGGCCGCGCAGCAATACATCCGGGACGAACAACAGAAGTGGGCACGGCTGATCCGCGAAGCCAATATCCAGACGGCGGCGTAGATGACGGACGGGGCCCCGGCAAAAAGGGGCGCCCCGGCGAAAAAAGGGCCGCCCCGGCACAAGGGCAGCCCCGGCAAAAAGGGCCGCCCCGGCAAAAAAATGGGCCGCCCGATTCGCGGGCGGCCCTTGCATGCCAAGCGGGCGCAAACCGTCAGGCCATCAGCTTCACAATGGCCGGCACCGACAGCACCGCCGTGTAGTAGCCCATGAACTGCACGCCCGTGTTGAAGCCGAACAAGCGCGACAACAAGCCGCCGAACAGACCCATCGTCAGGATCACGAGCAGGCCCAGGAACTGGCCTTCCCAGATGCTGATCACGATGATCAGGCCGACGAACGTGGCGATGATGGCTTCGTGGCTGACCTTGCGCGACACGAACAACGCGGCGCGGCGTGCGAAGTTCATGGCGAAGGGGTAGGAAACCACCGCGGCCAGCAGCACCGCCAACATGCCGTAACCCAGGAATTCCCAGTGGTTCAGCAGGTTGTGCAGGTTGTGGGTTTCGCCGGTGGCGGCATCAACCGTAAAGCGCGGCGGCGCGTTGAACAGCGGTGCGGCGGGGCCGGCGGCCACGGGGCTGAGCGGCAGGCCGAATGCGATCAACGGGATGAGCGCTTCGGCGATGTACGTGGCTTCGGTGACGCCATTGCGCGCCGACAGCACCGTCGTCAGCCGGTGATACGCGTGCTTGATGCGCGAGCCCACCAGCTCGCCCAGCACTACCGTCATGGCGACGGGACTGAACACGAAGGTGGCGCTGGAGATGGCGGCGGTGGCCAGCGTCCAGCGGGTCTGCGTGCGGTCCATGACCTTCAGCGGGTTCGGGAAATAGCCCGACCAGCCCTTGACGTCGGGCGCCAGCGAGAACGTGCGGACCTTTTCGCGCATCATCTTCGCGCGGCCCATGGGCGAGATCACGGTGAACAGATCGGCAATCAGCGGCCCGATGGCGATGCCCAGGAAGTAGCTGATGCTGAGCTTGACGCCGTACTTGGCGGTCAGGCTTTGCAGCGCGATGATCACCACCACGAACGGCACCAGCAGCGCCACGGCGGCCCAGCGTCCTGCGGAAAAGTAGGCGATCAACACGGCGGCGGCCAGGAAAATCCACGGCGCAGACTTGGTGATGGCCGCGCCAAACGGCGCCAGCAGCACGGCGAACAGCACGGCCAGCGGCACCGCGACAAAGGCGGCGACGATGGCGCCCGACACCATCTTGCGCAGCGCGATGTGCGGCACGCCCAGCTTGCGCAACATATTCGCGTCTTGCAGCAAGGGGGTGGCCAGCGTGTCGCCGGGAATGCCGAGCAAGGCCGTTGGCACCGCGTGCGTCATGTGTTTGGCGACGGCGCCCGCCAAGAAGAACGTGAATACGCCGGCGGGCGGCACGCCCAGCAGCACGACCAGCAAGGTCAGCGGCGCAAGCGTGGTGGTTTCATCGGTGCCGGACACCAGGCCAATGGCGGCGAACACCACGGCGCCCAGCAGGCCCATGGCGGCGGCCACCATGATTTGTTCAAGCAGGATCGGGTCGCTCATGCCAGCGCCTCCTTGGATGCGCCTTTCGGCAGAGTGTTGGCGGTGGCGGTGGCCGAGTCAGCCGCTTTTGCCGCAGGCTCGGTGAACAGGTCGTACAGATCCAGTTCCTTCAGTTCACGCACCACGGCTTCCGGCAGGTCCGCCAAGGTGCCCAAACCGCCAGGTTGCTCGGCCAATTCAGCCAGCACTTCGGCGCGCCAGGCCGGGTCATGCGTGGACGTGTGTTCGATGACTTCGCGTTTGGGCGGGAACAGGCGCGCGCAGATCACGCCTGCAATCACGCAGCCTGCCAGCCCGGCCAGCATCGCGTAGGCGTGCGCCAGTTCCGGCGACGCCACCATGCCGCGCAACCAGCGGCTGGCGGCGTAGAAGCCCGCCACGCTGATGGTGATGCCGATGCCGATGGCCCAGGCCAGCTGGCGCAGGTCTACGGTGTCGCTCCATACCTCGGCCAGGCGCCAGGACGGCGCCGGGGATTTTGGTTCCATGTCTCTCTCCGTTGGGTTGGGCGGCGCCGGCGTTACCGTGCGCCGCCTCTGTTCTTATGGGGGCATGCTGGGTGGCCTGTGCTGGCCGGGCGTTATCGCTTGCGCAATTCCTCCAGCAAGGCCAGCGCGCGGTCGGTGCGCACGTCCTTTTCTTCGGCCATGCGTTTGGCGACGGCATCAATCTCGGCGCCCACGGCGCCTGCCACCAGCGCAATGTTGCGGGCGTGCAGCGCCATGTGGCCGCGTTGGATGCCTTCGGTGGCCAGGGCGCGCAGCGCGCCCAGATTCTGCGCCAAGCCGACCGCCACCGCCACTTCGCCCAGCTCTTGGGCGGAGCGCACGTCCATGATCTTCAAGGCCACGCGCGCCAGCGGATGCGTTTTGGTGGCGCCGCCCACCAGGCCCACGGGCATGGGCATTTCGATGGTGCCAACCAGCGCGCCCGACGTGTCCTTTTCCCATTGCGTCAGCGACGTGTAGCGGCCCGAGCGGGCGGCGTAGGCGTGCGCGCCGGCTTCCACCGCGCGCCAGTCATTGCCGGTGGCGACGATGACCGGGTCGATGCCGTTCATGATGCCTTTGTTGTGCGTCGCGGCGCGGTAGGGGTCGACGGCGGCGAAGGTGTAGGCGTCCAGCACGCCTTCGATGATCTCGGCGCCGCTGCGCTCCTTGGTGTCCAGCACTTGCGGGGTCAGGCGCACGCGGGCGCGCGCCAGCCGCAGGTCGGCCAGGTTGGACAGGATGCGCAGGCGCACCGAGCCGCCCGTAATGGTTTCGACCAGCGGCGCCACGGCCTCGGCCATGGTGTTGACGGTGTTGGCGCCCATGGCGTCGCGCACGTCCACGATCAGGTGCATCACGATCATCGGGCCGCGCGGCGTGTCGGGGAACACGTGGACCTCGATGTCCTGGCAGCCACCGCCCAGTTCAATCAGCACTTTGTCGCGGCTGTTGGCCAGCGTCACGATGCGCTCGCGTTCGCGCAGCARCGCCAGCCGTGCGCCTTGCGGGTCGGTCAGGCCCAGCACTTGCACCTGGGCGCGCATCAGCGGCCGGGTGCTCGACGTTTCAAAGCCGCCGCATTCGCGCGCCAGCTTGGCCATGTACGACGCCGCGGCCACGACCGACGGTTCTTCCACCGCCATCGGCACCAGCACATCGCGGCCATTGACCTGGAAGTTGCCGGCCACGCCCAGCGGCAGCTCGAATGCGCCGATGACGTTTTCGATCATGCCATCGGCGCGGTCCAGGCCCAGCGCGCCGGGGTGGGCCAGCAGTTGCCGTTCTTCGGGGGTGAGCGAGGCGGCGTCCGCAATGGCGGCCAGGCGTTGCGCAGGGGTCAGCGCGCGGAAATTGGGCAGGCGTGAATCGGCCACGATGGCAGGTCTCCGTATAAGAATGTGTGGCCAGATTCTAGGTAAACTGTACCGCCATTGAGAGGTACAGTTTTGGCAAACAGTACCATCGCACTGCACCAATTTTTACGCCCTGGCCGTCATGCGCGACGACGGCCCATCACGCAGAACACTCGGCATGGACGACCTTAAACACCCCGGCAATTCGGGCCCACGGCCGCGTGCGGCCCCCATCGCGGAAAGCCTGGCCAAGCTGATTGGCCAGCAAATCGCCGACGGCGTTTACCGGCCGGGCGACAAGCTGCCTTCGTTGCGCGAACTGTCCCAGTTGCATCGCTACGCCAAGAACACGGTGGTGGTGGCGTTTGAAATGCTGGTGGCGCGCGGGCTGGTGGAACCCCGCCGGGGTTCCGGCTTCTTCGTGCTGGATGGCGACTTTGCGCGCAAGGCGGCCGACGAAGAGCCCGGCCAACTGAGCCGCGCCATGGACATCGTCTGGCTGATGCGCGAACAGCTCAAGACGCAGCCCGACGCCGTGCAGGCGGGCGATGGCTTTCCGCCCGTGGAATGGCTGGCCGACATGCGCATGGACCGCTATCACCAGAAGGTGGTGCGTACCGGGTTGGGCGCCTTGTTCCGCTACGGCAGCCGTTTTGGCTACGCGCCGCTGCGCGAAAGCCTGGTGCGCAAGCTGGGCGATGTGGGCGTGAACGTGGCGCCGCGCCAACTGGTGCTGACGCATGGCGCGAACGAAGCCATGGACTTGGTGATTCGCTATTTCGTGCCGCCGGGCGCAACCGTGCTGGTCGACAACCCCGGCTACTACCCGCTGTTTGGCAAGCTGAAGCTGGCGGGCGTGCGCATGCTGGGCGTGCCGCGCTTATCAGATGGCCCTGACGTAGCCGCGCTGGAAGCCTTGTTGCAGCGCGAGAAACCGCGCTTGTTTTTCACGCAGTCGTTGGCGCACAACCCGACGGGGTCGGATATCTCGCTGGCGAAGGCGTACAAGGTCTTGCAGCTGTCCGAACGCTACAACCTGATGATCGTGGAAAACGATGCGCTGGCGGATTTCAAACCGACGTCTGCCGTGCGGCTGTCGGCGTTGGACCAGCTGGAACGCACGATCTATATCGGCAGTTTTTCAAAATCGTTTTCAGCCGCGCTGCGCGTGGGGTTCATTGCGTGCAACGCCGCGTTGGCCAGTGACCTGGCCGACTTGAAGGCGTTGGTGCACGTCAGCAGTTCGGAATATTGCGAACGCATGGTGGACGTGATGCTGCGCGACGGCCATTACGAGCGTCATCTGGCGCGGCTGCGCCAACGCCTGGAAGCCGCCACGGGCCACGCCTTGCAGGTGCTGGACTCGCTGGGCGCCGAGGTGTTTGCGCGGCCAACCAGTTCGATGTACCTGTGGACGGCGTTTCCGGGCGTGCCAGATTCGCTGACGCTGGCGGCCGAGCTGATGCCGAAGAAGGTCATCATGGCGCCGGGGCGCGTGTTCAGCGTGGACCCGACCGCCGTGTCGCCCTGGTCGCGCTGCAACGTGGGGGCGATCGGGTCGCCGCGTTTCAAAGAGACGCTGGAAGCGGCCCTGGCACGCCGATGAAGCGGCACATTGAAGCGGCACATTGAAGCGGCACAGTGAAGCGGCGTTGAAGTAACCATCAGGGCGCGCTAGCGATACGCAAACTCCTTGAACCACTGCGCCATCTGCGCTTGCGCCTGGGTGCCCAGCGCGCGGCCCGGCGGCGTGCCGGGTGAGCTGCGCGCGCCTTGCACGGCAAAGCGCTTGACGCCACGGCGCGCGAGTTCGCGGGCCAAGCCCAGCAGCCGCGTTTCGCTCAACCAGTCTGGATGCCAGGTGATGCGGCATTCGAAATCCGTACCGGCCGACAGCAGCTGCGTCAGGCAGGCGAGCGCGGGGCGTTGGGAATCCCGGCGCCCCGTGATGTCGTCATAGCCTTCTGCATCGGCCTTGATGTCCAGCCCCACCCAATCCAGATGGCGCAGCACGTCGGCCAGCCGCAGCGGATAAATGCCCGCCGTGTGCAGCCCGACCCGATACCCCATGCACCGCACATCACGGATCAGTGACGGCAGGCGCGGCTCGCTCAGCGGCTCACCGCCCGAGAACACCACGGCATCCAATAAGCCGCGCCGTGTCTCCAGAAAGGCCCGGGTCTCGCGCCAGTCGTAACGGGCGGTGCGCGTTTGCAGTTCGGTGTTGTGGCAGTAGTGGCATCGCCACGGGCAGCCAGAGATGAAGACGACGGCGGCTAACTGGCCAGGCCAGTCCACCGTGGAAAAAGGAACCAGCCCGCCGATGGCCGGCGAATGCCGGGGCAGGGGCTGGGCAACAGGCTGGGGCGGCGCGGCGTAGGCCGGCCTTGCGGCCAGCCTGCGCGTCCCGGCTTCAGCATTTGCGTGCAGGGGTGCGCCTTCAGGCGCGCTGCTCGACGAAGAAGCGGCGTTCATTGAATTCGCCTTGTTTGCCGGTGTTGAAGGAAGAAACGGGGCGGTGGTAACCCATCACGCGGGTCCAGACTTCGCAGCGCACGCGCTGGCTGTCGTCTAGTTGCGGGGCGGGGGCGGCGATGGCCGCGACGGGGTCCGTCAAGGTTTGCATGGAGTGGCTCCTGAAAAGGCCGGGCTTGTGCCCGGCGGTGGGCGCGCGCTAGGCCGGGGCGCAGCACGCGGTTTGCTTGGCCAAAAGTTCGGCGTCGCATTTGGGGCAGAACTCGTGGTGCCCGGCCAGATAGCCGTGGTTCGGGCAGATCGAAAACGTGGGCGTGACCGTGATGTAGGGCAGCCGGAAGTTAGTCAGGGCGCGCCGCACCAGCTGCTTGCACGCGTCGGCTGATGACACGGCTTCGTTCATGTACAGATGCAGCACGGTGCCGCCCGTGTACTTGCTTTGCAGCGTTTCCTGCAATGCCAGCGCATGGAAGGGGTCGTCGGTATGGCCCACCGGCAACTGGCTGGAATTCGTGTAGTAGGGCTGCGCGTCGCTGCCCGCTTGCAGAATGCCGGGAAAGCGCTTTCGGTCTTCGCGCGCGAAACGGTACGTGGTGCCTTCGGCGGGCGTGGCTTCCAGGTTGTAGAGGTGGCCCGTCTGCTCCTGGAATTCCGTCATGCGGTCGCGCACGCGGTCCAGCAGCCGCACGGCCAGCGCATGGCCGGCGGGCGTGGTGACGTCGTCGGCATCGTGGGTAAAGTTGCGGATCATCTCGTTGATGCCGTTCACGCCCAGCGTGCTGAAGTGATTGCGCAGCGTGCCCAGATAGCGGCGCGTGTAGGGGTAGAGGCCCTGGTCGATGTAGCGCTGCACCACCTGGCGTTTGGTTTCCAGCACGTCGCGGCCCAGCCCCAACAGCGTGTCAAGACGCGCCATCAGCCGGGCTTCATCCCCTTGGCACGTGTAGCCCAGCCGCGCGCAGTTCACCGTGACCACGCCGACCGACCCGGTCTGCTCGGCCGACCCGAACAGGCCGTTGCCGCGCTTGAGCAGTTCGCGCAGGTCCAGTTGCAGGCGGCAGCACATGGAACGCACCATGTGCGGTTCCAGATCCGAATTCAGGAAGTTCTGAAAGTAGGGCAGGCCGTAGCGCGCCGTCATCTCGAACAGGCGGTCGGTGTTGGGATGGTCCCAATTGAAATCCGGCGTGATGTTGTAGGTGGGAATGGGGAAGGTGAACACACGCCCTTTGGCGTCGCCGGCCATCATCACTTCAATGTAGGCCCGGTTGATCATGTCCATTTCGGCTTGCAGGTCGCCGTAGGCAAACGGCATTTCTTCGCCGCCCACATAAGGCACCTGTTCCTTCAAGTCAGCCGGGCAGGTCCAGTCGAACGTCAGGTTGGTGAAGGGCGTTTGCGTGCCCCAGCGGCTGGGCACGTTCAGGTTGAAGATCAGTTCCTGCATGGCCTGCTTCACGTCCGCGTACGTCATGGCGTCGCGGCGGATGAAGGGCGCCATGTAGGTGTCGAACGAGCTGAAGGCTTGCGCGCCCGCCCATTCGTTTTGCAGCGTGCCCAGGAAGTTGACGATCTGGCCAATGGCCGACGACATGTGTTTGGGCGGCGTGGATTCCACCTTGCCGGGAATGCCGTTGAAGCCTTCGGTGAGCAACTGGCGCAACGACCAGCCGGCGCAGTAGCCGCTGAGCATGTCCAGGTCATGGATATGGATGTCGCCGTCGCGGTGCGCCTGGCCCGCTTCGGGCGTAAAGACGTTCGACAGCCAGTAGTTCGCAGTGACTTTGCCCGCCACGTTCAGGATCAGGCCGCCCAGGCTGTAGCCCTGATTCGCGTTGGCGTTGACGCGCCAGTCGCGCTGGTCCAGGTATTCCTCCATGGCGCTTTCCACGTCCACCAGTGTGTGGGGCAGTGAGCGGTTGAGGATGTGTGGGATAGGCATTTCGACACCATATGTTGTGGGGTGTGAAAACTCTACCACCACATATGGTGCTGTCAGCGTGCCGGTGGCACGCGATATCAGCCGAGTTTGATGCGGGTCAAACCGGCTGAGCCGGCCTGCGCAAAACCGGGTTCAGGGCGCGTCGCCCCGCCCGATCAAAATCCGATGGTGACGCCTGCCAGCGAGATCGCCACCGCCAAGGCGGCGGTGCCGGCGGCGGGGCGGGGCGCCCACGACAACATGCCCACCCACATCAGCGCGCCGGCCGACAGCCAGCCCAGCCACGCCACAACGCCTACCGTGTTGCCCCACAGGCCCACGCAAGGCAGAAGCGCCAGCGCCAGCAGCAGCACGCCGGCCCCGCGCAGCACGCGCGTGTGGCCGGCGGAGGGGTCGCGGCCCCAGACCTGGTCGTAATGGCGCGGCATGGCCAGGCTCAGGCAGGCCATGCCGGAGTAGGTCAGCAGCAATGCCATCACAATGGCGAATACGTCGTTCATGGTCATGCCGCTGCCTCTTGGTTCGCGCGGGGGGTGCGCTGGGCGGGCGCGGACTGAGGCTTCTTCCACAAACGGATCGCCGCCCAGGCGGATAGTACGCCAAAGGCGACAGCGGTCAATTCGACGCCCGCGCTTTCCCAATCGCCACGCGCGATCTGCGCAAAGGGGTGATCGCCCAGCGTCACCAAGGACAGCACCGGCAGCAGCAGGCACAGCGCGGCCAACAGGCCCAGTTGCGTGATCCAGGCCACGCGCGGGCGGCACAGCCAGGCGTGCGCCAGCATCAACGCCCACAAGCCAAAGAAGCAACGCAATTCCCAGAGCGCGCGGTTTTCCAACGCTACCGGCAGCAGCCGGTTGGCCCAGAAGAAACCGATACAGGCCACCGCCAGACCGGCCAGCCCCGCCACGTTCAAGCCTTCGAACAGGCGGTACATGCGCGCCGTGGCCGCGCCGAATTCATGGCCCAGCTTGGCGCGCCGCTTCACCATGAACAGCACTGCGCCTGTGCCCATCATCGCCGCGCCCGCCAGCCCGCACAGGAAGTACAGCCACTTGACGCCGAAGCCGCCGAACTGCGCCATGTGCAGGTCGCCCATCACCTGGCGCGTCAAGGTGGCTGCGCCGCCATTGACGCCGCCCGGCGGGCGCATGCGAATCAGCTCGCCCGTGGCGGCCGAAAATTCGGCCATGCCAGTTGTGGCGCTGATGTTGTGGAAGGTGTCTTGGTCTTCGTTCCAGCCATAGACGGCGATGCGCATGGCGGCGTCTTCGGGGTTGTTGATGACGATGGCGCGCGCGGTTTGGCCGATCATTTTTTCAGCCTGGGCCACGAGGGGTTCCAGCGCAGGCACCGCCAGCGGCTGGCCGGTGCGGGCGGGCTTTTCCTCGCCCTGCATTTCGGCCAGGTACAGGCGGGTGGCCTCCATGCCGCCGCCGTAGTTCGCCACCACAGGGGCGGGCATTAGCTGGGCGCTGGAGATCACGATGCCGGTGTACGCAATCATGAACTGAAAGGGCAGCGTCAACACGGCCACCGCATTGTGCGCGTCCAGCCAAGACCGCTGGCCCTTCTTCGCGCGAAAGGTGAAGAAGTCCTTGAAGATGCGCTTGTGGGTGACGATGCCCGAGATCAGCGCCACCAGCATCGCCATCGTGGCGAACGCCACGATCCACAAGCCATAACGGCTTTCGTGCAGCATGTAGTGGAAGTTCACGAAGTGCGTGCCGCCCATCGTGGCGCGGGCTTCGTCGTCGTGATGATCGTCAAGCTCCGCGCCCGTGACGGGGTCCAGCTCGGCGTCGGCGTACATGCCATTTTTGTCGAACCAATACACCGACAAGCCGTTGTCGTGCCCACGATTGACGGGCCAGACCTCCCACATGCCGGCGCCCGCGTGGTGGCGCTGCATGTAATCGACGGCAAGGTCCAGGCGGCGCGCGCGGTCCACGGGCGCGCTTTCCTGTTGCGCGGCCAAGGCTTCGGCCGCGTGGTGCTCGGGCGTCATCCAGTGGGTGATGGGTTCAGCGAAGATCGCCAGCGACCCCGTGAGGAACACCGTGTACAGCAGCCAGGAAAACCACAGGCCGGCCCAGGTGTGCAACCAGGCCATGGATAGGCGGAAACCGGATTTCAGAAAAGGCCTCTTTTGTTGGCGCCGCCGCGAGCCGGTCAGCGTTGAGTTTTTATTGAGAATGGTTCCGATTCTAGTCGAAATGGGGTCAGCGTTGCGATGCTAAGCATCGTCGTGCGGCGTAAATCCGGCGGCCCGTGGCGCGGCTGGGCATGGCGATTGCTGGGGTGGCGGGTTCTACCGAGCGGCTGCCCACGCAGCGCGGCGGCAGTGGAGCACGCGATAGAACGAGGAGCCCCCATGAAATCCAAAGCCGGAAAATCCAAGCAGATCCACGAACTGCTCTATCAGGCGATCGAGACCGAGATCGGTGGCCTGTCGATCTACGAAACCGCGTTGTCCTGTGCGGTCAACGCAGACTTGAAGCAAGAGTGGAAGGAATACCTGGAAGAAACGCGCACGCACCACCGTGTGCTTTTGACCGTATTTGAACAACTGGGACTTGACCCCGCGGCGGCGTCGCCGGGCAGGGACGTGGTGCGTCACCTGGGCGATTCGCTGGTCAAGGCCATGAAGATGGCGATACACGCAGGCGACGCCGACGCCGCGCAGCTGGTCGCGACCGAATGCGTGGTGCTGGCCGAAACCAAGGACCACGCCAACTGGGCGCTGATCGGGCTGATTGCCGATCAGCAAACGGGCCGTGAAGCCAAGATTTTGAAGCAGGCCTATGACGCCGTTGCCGTCGATGAAGACCACCACCTGTATCACACGCAGGGCTGGTCGCGGGAACTATGGATTGAGTCGCTGGGCCTGCCCGCCGTGCTGCCACCGCCCGAAGAGGTGAAGCAGGTGGAGAGCGCCATCGGTGCATCGCGAGCCGAGCAATCGCGCGAAAAAATGTTGAACCACTAGGAGATCTCCATGGCAAGCAAGAAACCCGAGAACAAAGGCGCGGCAGGAAAAGGCGCATCTGGCGCGCTGGACACCGCCTATATGAATAGCGACAGCGGCCCCGCTGCCGGCCCGGCTGGCAAGCCCAGCCACCCCGCGTTGAAACGCGCGGCCGCCGTGGGCGCCACCGCAGGCGCCATCCCGCACAACGCCAACAAGGCCGCCGAATACGGCGACGAGGCCGCGCGTTGCCCCTACACCGGTACGCACGTGCCGGCTGCTGACGCTTCCGTGGGCGCCAGTTCCTTGTCGGAAAGCGAGGCGTCCGGCAAAACCGTTGATGCGGCGGCGCCCGGTGTCAACGCCGTAGACGGCCGCTTGTCGCGCGTGCGGTCGGACGCCAGCGACCAACGGCTGACTACCAACCAGGGCGTACCCATCAGCGATAACCAGCATTCGCTCAAAGCGGGCTTGCGCGGGCCGGCGCTGCTGAAAGATTTCATCCTGCGGGAAAAGATTACGCACTTCGACCACGAGCGCATTCCCGAGCGCATCGTGCACGCGCGGGGTTCTGCCGCGCATGGCTATTTCGAATGTTATGAACCGCTGACCGACCTGACCGCCGCCTCGCTCTTTGCCGAGAAGGGCAAGCGCACGCCGGTTTTCGTCCGCTTCTCAACGGTGGCAGGCGAACGCGGGTCGAAGGACACGGCGCGCGACGTGCGCGGCTTTGCCGTGAAGTTCTACACCGACGAGGGCAACTGGGATCTGGTGGGCAACAACATCCCCGTCTTCTTCATCCAGGACGCGATGAAGTTTCCCGACCTGGTGCACGCGGTGAAGGCCGAGCCGCACCATGGCATGCCGCAGGCGGCGTCGGCGCACGATACGTTCTGGGACTTCGTGTCGCTGATGCCGGAATCCACGCACATGCTGATGTGGGTGATGTCTGATCGCGGCATTCCGCGCAGCTACCGCATGATGCAGGGCTTTGGGGTCCATACCTTCCGCTTCGTCAACGCGCAGGGCGAATCGCGGCTGGTGAAGTTCCATTGGAACCCGGTGCTGGGCACGCATTCGCAAGTGTGGGACGAGGCCGTCAAGGTGTCGGGGGCCGACCCCGACTTCCACCGCCGCGACCTCTGGGAAGCCATCGACGGCGGCAACGGCCCCGAATGGGAGCTGGGCGTGCAGGTCTTCACCGAGGAAGAGGCGGCGAAATTCAGCTTCGACGTGCTGGACGCCACCAAGATCGTGCCTGAAGAGCTGGTGCCGGTGCGGCCCATCGGCCGCATGGTGCTGGACCGCAACCCCGACAATTTCTTCGCCGAGACCGAGCAGGTGGCGTTCTGTACCGCGCACGTCGTGCCGGGCCTGGACTTCACGAACGACCCGCTGCTGGCCGGGCGCATCCATTCGTATGTGGACACGCAGATTTCGCGGCTGGGCGGCCCGAATTTTCACGAGATTCCCATCAACGCGCCGCTGGCGCCGGTGCACAACAACCAGCGCGACGGCATGCATCGCCAGGCCATCCACCGTGGCCGCGTGTCATATGAGCCCAATTCGCTGGGGGGCGGCTGCCCGTTCCAGGCGGGCATGGACGGCTTTGTCTCGTTCCCCGAACCTGAAACCGGCGACGAGCTGCGCGGCCATCCCGAGAAATTCGCCGAGCATTACAACCAGGCCACGCTGTTCTTCAACAGCCAGACGGACTGGGAACAGCGCCACATCATCAACGCGTTTGCTTTTGAATTGAGCAAGCTGACGGTGCCGGCCATCCGGCAGCGCATGGTGGCGTCGCTGCGCAACGTGTCGGACGACTTGGCGCAGGCCGTGGCCGACCAGTTGGGCATGCCTTTGCCCGAGCCCTTGCCCCGTGCGATGCCAAAGCCGCCCAAGCCCGAAGTGGAAACGTCCCCGACGTTATCGCTGACGGCCAGGCCGGGGGACGGCGGCGTGGCCACGCGCAAGGTCGCCATCCTGGTGGCCGAAGGCGTAGATGGCCAGGCGGTGTCGGCCGTGGCGCAAACGCTGATCAAGGCAGGCGTGGTGGTGCGGCTGGTGGGGCAGCGTATCGGGCCGCTGCAAGCCGAAGACGGCAGCGCGCTGGACGCCGATGCTTCGCTGGACAATCACCCGTCGGGCCTGTTCGACGGCGCGGTGGTGCCGGGGGGCGACGCGGCAGCGAAGCGTTTGCAGGCCGACGGCCGTGCGCTGGAGTTCCTGCGCGACGCCTTCCGCCATGGCAAGACCTTGTTGGGCCTGGGGCAGGGCGCGCAGGTGTTCGGGGCGGCAGGCATTGCCCCGGACGAAGGCGATGGCGGCCTGTTGATGGGAGGCGGCGCGCCGGCAAAGAGCGCGGCGGCGTTCATCGAGGCGCTGGCCAAGCACCGGCATCCTGAACGCGAGACGACGCCGCCCGCGGTATAGGGCGCAACGCCGGCGTGCCGTGGCGGGCGCCACGGCACGCGCGGTATCGGCTGCCACGGCAAGCGCTCGGTATGAGCCGGTACGCCAGGCGTACCGGCGGGAAAGGGAGATGGCGGGCGGAGGTGATTCTCCATTGCCCGCCATCATCAATAATGATTACAATTCCCATTTCCAAAATTCAGAAAGCGGTCGCGCTACGTCCATGTCGTCATCGGAATCCCTGGAGCACCGGGAGCTCGGTTTGCTCTATCGCGACCATCATGGCTGGCTGCGCGGCTGGCTGCTGCGTCGCCTGAGCGTGCCGGCCGAAGCGGCTGACCTGGCGCAAGACACATTTCTGCGCCTGCTGGCATCGCCTGCGTCGCTGGCGCAGCTGCAAGGCGTGCGCCAGCCGCGCAGTTTTCTGGCGACGGTGGCGCAACGCACGCTGGTGGATCACATCCGCCGTCAGGTGCTTGAGCGCGCGTGGCTGGAAACGCTGGCCCAGCAGCCTGAAGCCACCGCCATGTCTCCCGAGACGCAGGCCATTCTGCTGGAAACCATCCGCGAAATAGACGCCATGCTGCATGGGCTGGGCGACAAGGTGCGGCGCGCGTTCCTGATGTCTCAGTTGGAAGGGGCAAGCTATGCCGATATCGCCGCCCAACTGGGCGTGACGGTCAGCTCCGTTAAAAAATACATGGCGCGCGCGACGGAGCATTGCCTCGTCTACGCGTTGGAAAGGCACTAGGCGGCCATGGCGAACCCGGCTATCTCCGCCGCCGCGCAATGGTATGCGCGCCTGTGCGCAGACGACGTCAGCGCGGCCGATGTGGCGGCGCACCGCCGTTGGCTGGCCGCCGACCCCGAACACGCGCGCGTCTGGCGTCAGGTTGAACATCTGCGCGGCACGCTGGGCGCGGCGCCTGCGCGGCTGGCGGCCGACACGCTTAGCCGCGCTGACCGTCACTTTGCCCACCGCCGCGCGGCATTGCGCAAGGGCTTGGGCGCGGTGGCGCTGCTGGGCGCGGGCGGCGTGCTGGCGTGGCGCACGATGCCCGTCGAGCGGCTATGGGCCAACTACTTGGCCGACTACCGCATGGGCGCAGGCGAGCGCCGCGAACTGTTGCTGGCCGATGGCACGCAGCTGTGGCTGGACAGCGCCAGCGCGGTGGACGTGGCCATCGACGCGCGCGGCCGTCACATTACCGTTCACGCGGGCGAAATTTTGATCGATACCGAACACGCCGCGCGCGGCTTGCCGCCGCTGCGAGTGACTACGTTGCACGGCACGGTACGCCCGTTGGGCACCCGCTTCACCGTCAACCGCCAGGACGCCGCGACGCAAGTCGCGGTGCTGCGACACGCCGTGGTGCTGGAACCCGCCGCAGGCGGCGCGCCGCTGACGTTGAACGCGGGCGAACAAGGCCTGCTGGAACCGGCAGGTGCCCACTTTGCGGGCGCCATCACCGGCGAACCCGACGCCTGGACGCGCGGCCTGCTCATCGTCGACAACTGGCGCCTGGACGACTTCGTCAGCCATCTTGACCGCTACCGCCCCGGCCGCTTGAGCTGTGATGCCGCGGTCGCGGCGCTGCGCGTGTCGGGCGCCTTTCCCATTGATGACACCGACCATGCCCTGGCCGCCGTGGAACGCGCGCTGCCGGTGCGCGTATCGCGCTTCACCCGCTACTACACGCGGGTCGTGGCGCGCGGTGGCTAATTGATTTTCATTTTTTTCTTCAGGCATTGTCCTTTTTCCGATCTCGTCCGACTTAGCAGGGAATACGTCGGATTTGATTCACGGAAAACCTGAGCACTTATGCCTTTCACCCCACACTCCCATTGCCCTCCGGGCGCGTTGGCGCCGATTGCGCGCGCCGTGTTCGTTGCGCTGATGGCGCTGTCCGCCGCGCCGCAGGCGCTTGCGCAACCCGCGCAACCCGCGCCCGCGGCAGACGCCGCGCGCCGCTTTGAAGTGCCGGCCGGCCCGCTGGGCCTGGCGCTTAGCCGCTTTGCGGCGCAGGCCGGCGTGGTGCTGTCGTTTGACGCGCAACTCACGCAGGGCAAGCAAAGCCCCGGCCTGCTAGGTGATTACGGCGTGGCCTCGGGTCTGGCGGCGATGCTGTCTGGCACGGGCCTGGAAGCCGTCAGCCAGGGCGGCAACAATTACGGCTTGCGCGTTGCGGGCGCGCAGACGCTGGCGCCGGTTGAAGTGCTGGGCTCGCGCGAACCCGGCCCCAGCGAAGGCACGGACTCGTACACGGTGGGCTTGTCGACCACGGCCACCAAGCTGCCGATGACGCTGCGCGAGACGCCGCAATCGGTATCGGTGATGACGCGCCAGCGCATTACGGACCAAGGGCTGAATACGCTGGAAGACGTTATCGCCAACACGCCTGGTCTGACGTTCAAGAAAAAAGGCTCGGCCGACGACAACGAAAAGGGCTTGTACGCGCGCGGCATGGAAGTCACCAACATGCAGGTGGACGGCGTGCCTACCCATAAGGACTTCAATGCCCTGGGCCTGGACACCGCGCTGTATGACCGCATTGAAGTCGTGCGCGGCTCGACCGGCCTGCTAAGCGGCGCGGGCAATCCGGCGGCGTCGATCAACCTGGTGCGCAAGCGGCCCACGCGGGAATTCGAGGCCGGTGTGGGCGTTGCCGTGGGCTCTTGGGACTACAAGCGCACCGAGTTCGATCTGGGCAGCCCGCTGGACGAGTCGGGCAAGTTGCGCGGCCGGCTGGTCGGCGCGTGGCAGGAAGGCGGTTCGTTCATCGACCGCGTGAAGCAAGACTCGCAAATGCTGTACGGCGTGGTCGAAGCGGATCTGGCCGAACGCACCATGCTGACGCTGGGCGCGGAATACCAGCGCAAGAAGTGCACGGCGTGCTCGTACTTCGGCTTTCCCAGCGTCTACGCCGATGGCACCGAAACCGATTTCCCGCAGCGCTTCAATTCGGCCACCAACTGGAGCCGCCAGGAACGCACTCGCTACAACGTGTTCGCCACGCTGGACCATGAATTTGCGCCACTGTGGAAGGGCTCGCTGACCGTGTCGCGCACCAGCGACGACAACGACCGCACCTACGGCTGGTTCAGCAGCAACGGCTGGGCCAACCCGGAAACAGGGCAGGGCGCATCCGTGTGGGTGGCCAAGTGGCCCATCCCCAAAACCCAGAACGCCGTGGACGCGAGTTTGACGGGCGCATTCGACGCCTTTGGCCGTCAGCACGATCTGGTGGTGGGCGTGAACGCGTCGCGCACCCGGGGTGACTACGACATGTACCCCTTGTGGACGGCGCCGGGCTACAACCCGGCCATTCCCGATATTCGCCAGTGGAACGGCGACATGCCCGAACCCGATTGGCAAACCACGGGCAAGCGCTACTACACCGAGAAGCAGTCGTCGATTTACGGCGCGCTGCGCCTGCGCCCGACGGATGCCTTGTCGCTGGTGCTGGGCTCGCGCGTCACCTGGTGGGACCAGCAAGCGTCCTACGCCTATAACGACGGCTCGTCTTACCCGGACGACATGCGCGAACAAGGCGTCTATACGCCGTACGCCGGCGTGGTTTACGACCTGAGCCGCGACGTCTCCGTCTACGCCAGCTACACCAGCATCTTCCAGCCGCAACAGGCGCAGACCGTGTCAGGCAGCGTGCTGGCGCCCATCAAGGGCAACACGGTGGAAGTCGGGGTGAAGTCGGCCTTCATGGATGGCCGCTTGAATGGCTCGTTGGCCTTGTTCCGCACGCGTCAAGACAACTACGCCATGCTGGACGGCGACATGCTGGCGCCCAATGGCGACAACGCCTACGTGGCGGCGGACGGCGCCGAGATGCGCGGCGTGGAAGCCGAGCTCAGCGGCGAGCTGACGCCGGGCTGGCAGATGCAGCTGTCCTACGCGTATGTGGACCGCCGCCTGCCCCAAGGCTTCATCACGCAAGTGGGTTTGCCGCGCCATGGCGTGAAGCTCTACACCACGTACCGGCTGCCGGGCGACCTGAGCGCGCTGACCGTGGGCGGCGGCGTGCGCTGGGAAAGCGGCAGCAGCTATGCCGCGCGCGGGCCGGGCCGGGTGATGTATGAATCGTCGCAAAGCAGCTATGCGCTGGTGGACCTGATGGCGCGCTACCAGTTCAACCGCCAATGGTCGGCCACGCTGAACCTGAACAACGTGCTGGACAAGAAGTACTACGCCAGCACGAACGTCTACAGCAATTACTACGGCGCGCCGTTCTCCGCCATGCTGGGCGTGAGCTACAAGTATTGATCGGCAAAACGCCGGGGCGGACGCCGCCCCGGCGGTTGAATCGAACTTAGCTTCAATCCAGCTTGATGTCGGCCCGCTTGGCCACGTCGCCGAAGGTGCGCAGTTCTTTTGCGATCTGCGCCTGGAACGCCTGGCCCGGCAGGAACACGGGCTCCAGCGCCAGGTCGGTGACCGCCTTGCGCACTTGCGGGTCTTGCATGATTTTTTCGACCGCGCGGTTCAGCGTGTCGACGACCGGCGCGGGCGTGCGGGCAGGTGCCGCCAGCGCGTACCAGCCCACGAAAGACACTTCGGGAATGCCGGCTTCGGCAAAGGTCGGCACGTCGGGCAGTTGCGGCACGCGATGCTCGCCGGTAACGGCCAGCGCGCGCACCTTGCCGGCGCGCACTTGCGGCGCGGCGGACGACACGGTGTCGACGCCCAGCGCCACCTCGCCGCCGATCATCGCGGTGATGAGCTGCGCGCTGCCCTTGTAAGGCACCGGCATCATCTTCGCGCCCACGGCTTCGGCAAACATTTCACCGGCCAGGTGCGGCGCGGAACCCGGGCCGAACGTGCCGTACATCAGCCCGCCCTTGTCACTTTGCTGTTTGGCCAGCGTGGCGGCTTGCTGCACGGTGGTGGCCGCCAGGCCGTTCTGCGCCAGCAGCACCACGGGCGCCATGGCGACGATGGCGATGTGTTCGTAGCTGTGCATCGGGTCGTAGGGCAGGGACGCCTTCAGCGCCGGCAGCACGGTGTACGTGGTGCTGCCCGACAGCAGCAGCGTGTAGCCATCAGGCTGGGCGCGCGCCACGGCATCCGCGCCGATCACGGTAGACGCGCCCGGGCGGTTCTCGACGATGACCGATTGCCCCAGGCTGCCCGACAGCTTGTTGGCCAGCAAGCGAGCCACGGCGTCGGTCGCGCCGCCCGGGGTGAACGGCACAACGATCTTGATCGGCTGTTCAGGGTAGGCGGCGTGCGCATCGCCCGCATACGCGGCAACGGCAAGGTTGAACGCCATCACGGCGGCACAAAATCTAGCGGTCATTGCAACGCTCTCGGTCAGTCAGGGGAAATCGGATCAAGCAATTCAGGCGGCAGCGCGGGCAGGCTGGGCGGATGCGCACAGGGTGGAGCCCTGCTCGCCCAAGTCCCAGAACAAGCCGGCCATGATGGCCAGCCCTTCACGCGCCACGCTGCCCAGCAAATGTTCGTTGGGCGCATGCTGTGCGCAGGCCGGGTACGAATGCGGCACCCACAAGGTGGGCAAGCCCAGTTGGTCGGCAAAAATATCATTGGGCAGCGAGCCGCCCAGATTGGGCAGCAGCGCGGGCCGCTTGCCGGTTGTGCGTTCCAGCGACGTGGCCGCCCAGCGCACCCAGGCGTTGTCGGGCGACAGGCGGGTCGCGCCCGCCTGCATGCCGATGCGCACTTGCACGTCTTCAAAGCCGCCTTGGCGCAGGTGTTCGCGCACATGGGTTTCCAGCGCGCGCCAGTCGGTGCCGACCACAAAGCGCAGTTGGCACCAGGCCACGGCTTCGGGCGGAATGGCGTTGACGGGTTTGGCGGGGTCGCCCGCGCCGAAAGTCAGCACGTCCAGGCTGTTCCAGCCGAAAACTTTTTCGGGTGCGGACAGGCCCGGCTCGCCCCACCACGCATTGATCTCGGGGTCGTCCGCGCCGCCGCCCACTTCCAGGTCGGCCAGCGCGCCGGCAACGGCGCCGGGAATGGGGGGCGGGCGCAAGCCGGGAACGGTGATCCGGCCATTCGCGTCCACCAAGGTGCCGATGGCGTGCATCAGGATGATGGCCGGGTTGGCCAGCAGGCCGCCCCAGTTGCCGGAGTGATAGCCGCGTTCTCGTGCACGCAGCTTCAATTCAAAATTCACCGCACCGCGTGACCCCATGAACAGGGTGGGGCGTTCGGCGTTCAGGCGCGGGCCGTCGCTGGCAATGAACACATCGGCGGCCAGGGCGTCGCGCTGCGCCTCGCAAAAGGCGGCAAGGCCGGGCGAGCCGGCTTCTTCACCGGTTTCGATCAGCCACGTGGTGTTAAAGCCCAGCTTGCCGTCGCGCGCCGCAATCACTTGGCGCATGGCTTCCAGGTTGATCGTGTGCTGGCCCTTGTTGTCGGCCGTACCGCGGCCGTACCAGCGGTCGCCTTCGACTTGCAAGCGCCACGGGTCGCGCCCGGCTTCCCATTTGGCGGCGTTGCCGCGCACGACGTCGCCGTGGCCGTACATCAGCACGGTCGGCAGGCCGGCGGCCTCAACGCGGCGCGCCACCAGGATGGGCAAGTCAACGCCCGCAGGGTTGGCATGCACCTCACAGGAAAAGCCCAGTTCGGTCAGCAGCGGGATCAGGTCTTCATTCAGATAGGCATGCTGCGCCGGGGCCTGTTCGGGCACTTCGCTTTCCGTGGCGTAAGCCACCCGTCGCGTCAGCGCGGCGAGCAGCGCGCCGTTGTCATAGGCTTGTACGGCTTGAAGGACGGCTTGTTCGCGATTCACTGCGGCTCTCTGGATAGCAAAAGATGCACAAAGTTATTACGCTTCACGACATGCCACAATTAGATAATTAGCATCTTTGCATTGCCTTTAAGGCATATCTTTAGGAGGCGTGATGATTTCTTTGGCCTTGAGGTACTTCCTGGAGGTAGCGCGCTGCGGCTCCATCGCGGGCGCGGCCAGCGCGCAGCACGTGGCGGCGTCCGCCGTCAGCCGGCAGATCGCCAAGCTGGAAGACAGCCTGGGCATCGTGCTGTTTGAACGCCAGGCGCGCGGCATGGAACTCAGCGAAGCCGGCCGGCAACTGGCGGCTTACGCGAACGCGGCGGCGCTGGAGGCCGACCGCGTCACCACGCAGATCCGGCAGCGCGGACATCTGGGCGACGTCACCATCCGGCTGGCCTGCACGGAAGGGTTCGCCCATCGCTTTCTGCCGCTGAGCATGGCGGAATTCAAGCGCGTGCGGCCCGAGGCGCGCTTTCATTTACATGTGGACCGCCCGGAAGAGGTGACGCGGCACATCCTGGAAGGCCTGTCGCAGATCGCGTTGCGCTACACCACGGCGCAAGATGACCGCCTGAAAACCGAGCTGCTGACGCGCGCACCCGTCTACGCGGTCATGTGCCGCAACCATCCCTTGGCGGGCCGGCGCAGCATCAACATGCGCGAGCTGTCGGAATACCCTTTGTCGGTGGGCGACCACGGCACGACGGTGCGGCAGCTTTTCGATTCGGCCTGTGCGAACGCGGGCCTGCATATCGAACCCGCGTATGTGTCGAACCATTCGGCCGCGTTTCTGCCGATGTTGCCGGGCAGCCGGATCGTGGCGCTATCGGGCTACCTGACGCTGCTGGGTCACGGCGGCGGAGAAAAGCTCGCAGGCGTGCCGTTCACAAACCCAGAGATGCGGCAGCGTAGCATTCAGATGCTGACCTTGCAGGGCAGAACACTGCCCACGCTGGCGCGGGAGTTCATGGCCTTCATGGCGGAGCGCCTGACGGCGGCGCCCCGCTCGCCCGAGGTGGCTGACGCTCAAGGCTGGGCGTGATCAGCGGCATCATCACAGGCTTCCAGCGGCATGTCGATCCGGCAAGTGATGCCATCCTGCCGGAATTCCATTGATGTTTTGGCGCGCAGCGTAAACGCCAGCGCCTGTTCGATGAGCTCCCGGCCATATCCGCGGCGGGTGGCGTCGGGGGGCTCGGGCAAACCGGATTCCGTCCACACAAGAATCAGGTGATCTTTATCCTTGTCGCCGTGCTCGGTGCGCCATTTGACGTCCAGCTTGCCCGATTCATAGCGCAGCGCGCCGTATTTGATGGCGTTGGTGGCCAGCTCGTGCACGGCCAGCGCCAGGGTCTGGATACGTTCAGGGCTGATATGCACCGCGGGCCCGCTCGTCGTGATCTGACGTTCGTTGCCCAGCGCATCAAGTTCGCGGCGCAACACACCGCCGAACTCGATCTTTTCGCCATTGGATTCGCTGAGCAGGCCCTGCACGCGGCCAAGCGCCGCCAGCCGGGTGTCGAATCGCTGGAAGGGTTCGCCTTCGCCCAGCGTGCGCCGCGCCACGCTTTGCACCAGCGCCAGCAGATTGCGCGTGCGGTGTTGAAGTTCCGAGATCAGTACGCGGTGGCGTCGTTCGGCCCGGGTGATGAGGGTGATGTCGATAAAGGTCACGACCACGCCGTCGACCTGGCTGTCGCTGCTGCGGTACGGCACCAGGCGCAGCAGATAGTGTTTGCCGTCCAGGGTGCCGGCGATGCGGCGTTCGATGGGCTTGTAGTGGGTGTAAACCTGGGCGATATCGTTGGCGAACGAAGGCAGGTCAAAGCGGCTGGCCAGGTCGGTGATCGGGCGGCCGCAGTCGGTGGGCAGGATGTTGAAGACATCGCCCATGGCCGGCGTGAAACTACGGATGATCAGGTCGCGGTCCAGGAACAGGGTCGCGATGGCCGTGCTTTCAAACAGGTTGTGCAGGTCGCTGTTGCTGCGGTCCAGTTCGTCGACCTTGCCGTGCAGCTCGGCGTTGACCGTGTGCAGCTCTTCATTGAGCGATACCAGTTCTTCCTTGGAGGCTTCCAGTTCTTCATTGGTGGACTGGAATTCCTCGTTCACGGACACCAGCTCTTCGTTGGACGACTTCAATTCCTCAAGCGCGGTTTCGTACTCTTCGATCATGGACTGCAACCGTTCGCGGGTGTCGCGCAGTTCCAGCTCAATCTGCTTGGCCGCGCCTTCCTGCGTGAATTGGGTCTGCGCAGCGGCGGCGTCGGGGGGCAGCGACGGCCCTTGATCGGTAAACAGAATCAGGAAGAGCGATTCGCCTTCCTTGTGGTCGGCCAGCGGCTCCACGGTCAACGTCACCTGCTGGACGCGGCCGTCTTCGCCCTCGACGGAAACGTTTTCACGAATGGCCGTCAAGCCGGAGTCGGCGGCTTCAGTCAATAGTGTGCGCAGGTCCAGACGCAGCCCCTTGCGCGCCAAAGTCAGCACCTGGCGCGTAGGCACGCCGGCCGCCGCCTCAAGGTATTTGCCGGTGCGCCCTGAGTAATAAACGATGTCACCGCTGCTATCCACCAGAACATGCGGCGGGGCATGCCGCGCCAGCACCTGGCTGTCCACCGAGTGGCGCAACGCGGATGCCGCCGTCGACGTGCGGCGGTGGCCAGCTGGAGGCGGGTCCGATTTATGCATGGAGGGCAGCGCCATAAAAGGTCGGGGCGGAGCGCCGATATCGGGTCGGCGCTGAAAAATCCGGTGCTTCTTGTCTGCGGGTGAGAACAGGTCGCTGAATTGCGTGACATTTTCCGACATGCCCAGGAATAAATAACCGCCCGGACGCAGGGAATAATGGAATGTCGGAATGACCTGCTTTTGAATGCCCGCGCCGAAATAGATCAGCAGGTTGCGGCACGACACCAGGTCGATGCGGGAAAAGGGCGGATCGCGCAGCACGTTATGCGGCGAAAAAATGCAGAGATCGCGTATTTGCTTGCTGACGACGAATGAGTCGCCGTCGGCGATGAAAAAGCGGCGGCGCCGTTCAGGCGACACGTCTTCAAGCAGCGCCCCGGGGTAGCGCGCGGCGCGGGCAACGGCCAGCGCCCGGTCGTCAATATCGGTGGCAAAGAGTTGCACGCGTGGCACGACGGCCAGGGTGTCCATGTGCTCGCGCAACAAGATGGCCAGGGAATAGACCTCTTCGCCCGTCGCGCAACCCGGCACCCAGACGCGCACCGTTTCCGTGGCGCCCCGGCCATCCAGCAATTGAGGAATGACCAGATTCTGCAACGCATTGAAGGCGTCGGCATCGCGAAAGAAGTTGGTCACGCTGATCAGCAAGTCGCGAAACAGGGCGCCCGATTCTTGCGGTTCTTGCTTCAGGAAATCGATATACGCGCTGATCGTCGGCACCTGATTGACGTTCATGCGCCGTTGCACCCGGCGCATGAACGTCTTGCTCTTGTAGCCGCTGAAATCGTGGCCGATGCGCGTGCGCAACAAGCCATAGATTTCGTTCTTGGCGGCTTCGAGCTGCACGCGCTCCTGGCCTTGGGCGTCATCGCCGTTCAGGTCATCAAGATGGCTCAACCCTGCCGCGAAGGTGATCAGCTTGGCGCCCATTTGATCGGCGGGAACGATGAAGTCCACCATGCCCGATGCAATGGCGCTGCCCGGCATTTCCGGGCTGCTGGGGCCGAAGCCGTCGGGCGCTTGCGCGAGCGTCAAGCCGCCGTGTTCCTTGATCGTCTTGATGCCAAGGGTGCCGTCCGAATCGCCGCCCGAGAGGACGACGCCTGCGGCGAAGTCGCCGATGTCCAGCGCCAGCGATGAAAAAAACAGGTCGATCGGGCGGGGGCCACGTTGCTCGGGCATGCGTTTGCGCAGCCGCAGGCGGCCTTCATGAATCGACATGACGGCATCGGCGGGCAGCACGTACACGTTATTGACCATCACCGGCATGTCTTGCTCGGCGGTTTGCACGGTCATTGCCGTGTATCGCTGAATGACTTCCGGCAGATGGCTTTCGCGCGTGGGACTCAGGTGGGTCAGCACCACAAAAGCCAGCCCGGGCTCGGGAGGCACGCCGCGGAAGAACCCTTCAAGCGCTTCGATACCGCCGGCGGATGCGCCAATACCCACAATGGGAAATTCCGTCTGGAGAATCATGGTCTCTTTGGCCTTGTGGACCAGGCAAACAGCATATTAGGCATCGGTGAATCTGGGTCGGTGAAACAACGCGCTGTTCAATGGTCTCAAAGAAAGGGCTGACAGCGCGGCGCGTGCATATTCCTTTTTATTGCGTTCAATGTCGGAATACACGCAGCGACATTACCATGGCTGCTCCGTAAATTGGGGCGCAGGTTGCGTGCGGCTGACCTAGTGCGATCAGCCTATCGGAATGGGCCGCGGTTTATGCGGTTGCACCGTTGCGTGCGCCGCGCCATTTCAGCCGTAATCGCTCCAGCCCCAAATAAACAATGGGTGTCGTATAGAGCGTCAGGAACTGGCTGATCATTAATCCGCCGACGATGGCGATGCCCAGCGGGCGTCGCAGCTCGGACCCTTCGCCCATGCCCAATACCAGAGGCAAAGCGCCTAGAAGTCCCGCCAAATTGGTCATCACAATGGGGCGCAGGCGCAGCATCGCGGCGCGGTGAATCGCCTGTTCGGGCGTCAGCCCTTCACGCCGTTCCAGGCTGAGCGCAAAGTCAATCATCAAAATGGCGTTCTTCATGACGATGCCGACAAGCAGGAACAGGCCTAGCAGCGCAATCAGGGTGAACTCGATGTTGGCAAGGCGCAACGCCAGCAGCGCGCCGACGCCCGCCGAGGGCAATGTCGACAAAATCGTCAGGGGATGCAGCGGGCTTTCATACAAGATGCCCAGCACCAGATAGATGGCGACCAGTACCGCCAGGATCAGCCAGGGCTGGTCTTGCAGGCTTTGCTGGAAGTTGCGGGCGTCGCCGCCCAGCCGCGTCTGGATCGTCGAGGGCACCATCAGCTTGGCCAGGGTGGCGTCGATGGCGGCCAACCCTTGCTCCAGCGACACGCCCGGCGCCAGCGAGAAACCCACCCCCACGGCGGCGAACAGCCCGTCGTGGAAGACGCGGTCATTGACCAGCCCGTTGTCATACGTGGCGAATGCGGTCAGCGGCACGCGTGTGCCGTCGGCAGCCACGACGTACACCTGTTCCAGCACCTCGGGGTCTTCCGTGTAGCGGGGGTCCAGCTCCAGCACCACGCGGTACTGGTTCATGGCGTCGTACAACGTGGCGACCTGGCGCTGGCTGAATGAGTTGCTGAGCACGCTGCTGATCGTGTTCATGTCCACCCCCAGCCGTTGCGCCGCGCTGCGGTCGATGTTGATCACGACCTGCTGCGTGGCGCCGTCGCCTTCGGCGTCCACATCGCGCAGTTCGGGAATGTCTTGCATGGCCTTGGAAATCTTGCGCGACCATTGCCGCAGCGCCGGCACGTCGCTGGCCATGATGGCCAGTTCGTGGTCGCCGGAATTGCCGAACCCGCCGGGCATGCGCAAGTCCTGGTCTACGTTCAAAAAGAACATGCCGCCCGGCACGGCGGGCGCATTCGTGCGCAGCCAGTTGATGACGGCGGTGGATGATTCACCGCGTTCGGCCACGGGCTTGAGCCGGATCAGGAACAGTGAATTGCTGATCCCCAGGCCGCCTCCGTTGTAGCCGATGACGTCTTGCACGGCCGGGTGTTTCAGCACCAGTTGGCGGTATTGATCAATCTTGGGCTGCATGACCTGGAAAGAGAAACCGTCATCGCCGCGTACGAAACCCATCAGCTGCCCGGTGTCTTGCACCGGCAGGAAGCCCTTGGGCGCTTCTATATATAGGTAGACGTTCAAGCCAACGACGCCAGCCAGCAGCAACAAGGTCAGGCGCGCATGGCCCAGCACGCGCGTGAGGGACTTGCCGTACCAAGCATGCGCGCGGCCGAAGGCGGCCTGCATGCGGGAAGGGCGGGGCAGGTGAGGCGATGGGCCGGCGCCCGTCGCAGGCGTGGCCGGATGCCCCCCCGGTTTGAGCCAGCGGGCGCAGAGCGCGGGAATGATCGCCACCGAGACCACCAGCGAAATCACCGTGGCGGCCACCAGCGTGATCGAAAATTCGCGGAACAGCCGTTCGACCAGGCCGCCCATGAACAGGATGGACACGAACACGACGCTTAGCGCCAGCGTCATGGCGACCAGCGTGAAGCCCACTTCGCGCACGCCGCGCAGGGCTGCCTGGCGGGGAGACAGGCCACGTTCGATGTGGCGCGAGATATTCTCCAGCACCACGATGGCGTCATCCACCACCAGGCCGGCGGCCACGATCAGCGCCATCAGCGACAGGTTGTTCAGCGAAAAGCCAAACAGGTACATGACGGCGAAGGTGGCGATCAGGCACACCGGAATCGCTACGCTGGGAATCGCTGCCGCGCGCGCATTGCCCAGGAACAGCCACACCACCAGGATGACCAGCGCCGTCGCCAGCGCCAGCGTGATGTGGGCTTCGCGCAGCGTGGCGTTGATGCCGGGTGAGCGGTCCAGCGCCACGGTCAGGTCCACGTCGGCGGGCATCAGCGCGCGCAAGCCGGGCAAGGCGTCGTTGATGGCGCCGATGGTTTCAATGATGTTGGCGCCGGTCTGGCGGCTGATCGTCAGCACCACGGCCGGGTTGTGGTTGTGAAAGCCGCTGCTATAGCGGTTTTCGACGGAATCGCTGACCTTGGCCACTTGCGATAGCCGGATCACCGCGCCGTCTTCGTGGCGCACGATCAGGCTGTTGTAGTCATGCGCGGTGCGGGGCTGCTCGGGCGTGCCGACTTCCCAGCGCTGGCCGGCCGAATCCAGCTGGCCCAGTGGGCGCATTGGCGCGGCGTTTGAGATGGCTTGGCGCACGTCGTCCAGCGCCACGCCGTAATGGGCCAGCGCGTTGGGGTTGACCTGCACACGCACGGCGGGCAGCGAGCTGCCGCCCATGGTCACTTCGCCTACGCCATTGATTTGCGACAGCTTTTGCGCCAACACGGTCGAACCCAGGTCATACAGCTGGCCGGCGGGGCGGGTGGCGGAACTGAGCGCCAGCGCCATGATGGGCGCTTGCGACGGGTTGACCTTGCGGTACGTGGGGTTGCCCGGCATGCCCGCCGGAAGCTCGGCGCGCGCCGCATTGATGGCGGCTTGCACGTCGCGGGCGGCTTCGTTGATGTCGCGGTCCAGGTCGAACTGCAACTGCACGCGGGTGGCGCCCTGGTTGCTGGACGAGGTCATGGCGCTGACGCCCGCGATGCTGCCCAGCGCCCGTTCCAGCGGCGCGGCCACGGTGCTGGCCATGCTTTCGGGGCTGGCGCCGGGTAACTCGGCGCGCACTTCAATGGTGGGGAAGTCGACTTGGGGCAGCGGCGACACGGGCAGCAGCCGCCACGCGACGGCGCCCAGCAACGTCAATGCGATCGCCAGGAAGATGCAGGCGACCGGGCGGTGCAGCAAGGCCCGGATCATGCGTCGGACCCGTCAGCGCGGGCGGTTGGCGTGGCGGGGGTGGTGGGGTGGGTGGGGTGGTTGGGAACACCGCGCCGTTGCCCCAGCCGGTGGAAGAACAGATACACGGCCGGCGTCGTGAACAGCGTCAGCACCTGGCTGACCAGCAGCCCGCCCACCATGACCCAGCCCAGCGGCTGGCGCAGTTCCGCGCCGGAGCCGGTGGCCAGCATCAGCGGCAACGCGCCGAACAAGGCGGCCAGCGTGGTCATCAGAATGGGGCGCAGGCGCAGCAGCGCCGCTTCGCGGATGGCGGCTTGCGGCGCCAGCCCGCGCGTGCGTTCGGCTTCCAGCGCGAAGTCCACCATCATGATGCCGTTCTTTTTCACCAGGCCGATCAGCAAAATGATGCCGATCACGGCAATCAGATCCAGCGGCCGGCCCGTGATCAGCAACGCCAGCAACGCACCCACGGTGGCTGACGGCAGCGTCGACAGAATGGTGATGGGGTGGATGGCGCTTTCATACAGCATGCCCAGCACCAGATACATGGTGACGACAGCGGCCAGCATCAGCCACAGCGTGTTCGACAACGACGCCTGGAACGCCGACGCCGCGCCTTGCAAGCGCAGTTCCACGCTGGGCGGCATGGCGATGTCTTGCTTGGCGGCTTCAATCGCGGCGATGGCTTCGCCCAGCGAACCGCCCGGCGGCAGGTTGAACGACAGGTTCACCGCCGGAAATTGCGACAGGTGGTTCACCGCCAGCGGCACGGCGCGTTCGCTGACGGTGGCCAGCGCCGACAGCGGAATCGCCTGGCCGTCTTCGGTTTGCAGGTGGATGCGTTCCAGCGCGTCGGGGCTTACGGCCATGGAGCGGTCCACTTCCAACACCACACGATATTGGTTCGACTGCGTGAACAGCGTCGCCACCTGGCGTTGGCCGAAGGCGTTGTACAGCGTCTGCACCACGTCGTCCATCGTCACGCCCAGGCGGGCGGCGGTGTCGCGGGACACTTGCAAATAGGCTTGGCGGCCGTCGCCTTGCAGGTCGGACGACACATCGGCCAGCGCGGGCGACTCGGCCAGGCGCTGCGTCAGCGCGTGGCTCCATTGCGTCAACAAGGCGCTGTCGGGCGACGTCAGGGTGAACTGGAACTGGCCACGGCTGACGCGGTCTTCGATGTTCAGTTCCTGCACGGGTTGCAGAAAGAGCGAAATGCCGTGAACCTCGCGGGCACGCGCATCCAGCCGCGCCATCACGTCCGCCAGCGGCGCGCTGCGTTCGCCCCAGGGCTTCAGGTTGATCAGCAGGCGGCCGGTGTTCAGCGTCGTGTTCATGCCGTCGATGCCAATGAAGGACGACAGGCTTTCTACGTCGGGGTCGGCCAAGAGGCTGGCGGCCACGGCTTGCTGGCGGCGCGACATCGCGTCAAACGATGTGCTTTGGGACGACTGCGTCACGCCTTGCAGCACGCCGCCATCCTGCACCGGGAAAAACCCTTTAGGTACGGCCAGATAGAGCAGACCGGTCAACACCACCGTACCCACCATTACCAGCAGCGTCAGGCGCTGATGGCGCAGCGTGACGTCCAGCCAGCCGGCATAGCGCGCCTGGATGCGGTCCAGCAGACCGGGGCGGGATTCCACATGCGCGGGCAACAGGCGCGCGCACATCATCGGCGTGAGCGTCAGCGACACCGCCAGAGAAATAAGGATGGCCACGGCCAGCGTGATGGCGAATTCCCGGAATAGCCGGCCGACCACGTCTTCCATGAACAGCAGCGGAATCAGCACGGCGATGAGCGACAGCGTCAGCGACACCAGCGTGAAGCCGATCTGCCCCGCGCCCTTTAACGCTGCCGACATCGGGCTATGGCCCTGTTCGCGGTAACGGGCAATGTTCTCCAGCATGACGATGGCGTCGTCCACGACGAAACCCGCGCCGATGGTCAGCGCCATCAGCGTCAGGTTATTGGTGGAAAAGCCGGCCAGGTGCATGAAGCCGAACGTGCCGATCAAGGACAGCGGCACGGCCAGGCTGGGGATCAGCGTGGCGGGCAGATTGCGCAGGAACAGAAACGTCACCAGCACAACCAAGCCCACGGCGAACACCAGTTCCCATTGCACGCCGCGTACTGATGCGCGAATGCTCTCGGTACGGTCGGTCAGAATGCGGACCTGGGCGGCGGCCGGCAGGCTGGCGGTCAGTTGCGGCAGCAGCGCCTTGACCTGGTCGGCCACGGCGATGACGTTTGCGCCCGGCTGGCGCTGGATGTTGACGAGCACGGCGGGTTGTTTGTCGACCCAGGCCGCCAGGTAGCGGTCTTCAGCGCCGTCCTCGACGGTGGCGACCTGTCCCAGCCGCACCGGCGCGCCGTTCTTCCAGGCCACGATCAGTTCGCGGTATTCGTCGGCGCTTTGCAGCTGGTCGTTCGCGTCCATGATGACCGAGCGCACCGGGCCGTCGAAGCTGCCCTTGGGCTGATTGGAATTGGCCTTGCTGATGGCTTCCTGCACGTCAGACAGTTGCAGCCCGCGCGCGGCCAACGCCATCGGGTTGACCTGCACGCGCACGGCGGGCCGCTGGCCGCCGGCCAGGCTCACCATGCCCACGCCAGACAGCTGCGACAGGCGTTGCGTCATGCGCGTGTCGACCAGGTCATAGACTTTGGGCAGCGGCAGGGAATCAGACGTTACTGCCAGCGTCAGGATCGGCACGTCGGCGGGGTTGACCTTGCGGTAGACGGGCGGCGTCGGCAAGTCGTTGGGCAGCAGCGAGCCGCTGGCGCTGATGGCGGCCTGCACTTCCTGTTCGGCCACGCCCAGCGATACATCCAAGGAAAATTGCAGCGTGATGACCGAGATGCCGCTGCCGCTGGTGGACGACATCTGCTTCAAGCCCGGTATCTGCCCGAAGCGCCGTTCCAGCGGCGCCGTTACCGCGCGCGCCGTCACGTTGGGACTCGCGCCCGGATACGGGGTCGTGACCTGGATGATGGGGTAATCAACCTGCGGCAGCGCGGCCACCGGCAGCATGCGCCAGGCCAGAATGCCCGACAGCAGCAGGGCGATCATCAGGAAGGACGTCGCCACGGGGCGCAGGATGAAGGGGCGTGACAGGCTCATGCGCGGGTCAGGGTCAACAATCAGGTTAGGGATTCAACGATCTGGACGCCGCGGCCGTCATGCAGACGGTCCACGCCTTCGACCACAACGCGTTCGGTAGGGGCGAGCCCCGCTTCCACGACGACGCGGCCGGCGTTGGCGGGGCCAAGTTGCAGCACGCGGCGGGTGGCGCGGGTGTCCTCGCCAATGACGAATACGAACGCGCCTTCCGAGCCGTACTGCACGGCGGCCGACGGAATGGTGACGGCGTTGTCTTGCTGCACCACCGCCAGCCGGATGTTCACGAACTGATTCGGAAACAGCGATTCGTCGGCGTTGTCGAAGCGGGCGCGCAGGCGCACGGTGCCGCTGGTGGTTTGAATGCGATTGTCCAGCGCTTCCAGCGTGCCTTCGGCCAGCACGCGGCGGTCGTCGGCGTCCCAGGCTTCTACGCGCAGCACGGCGGTCTTGGCTTGCGCCCGGCGCAGAATGTCGAGCCGCGTTTCCGAAATGCTGAAGATCGCGGAAATGGGCATCGTCTGCACCACCGTCGTCAGCCCGTCGGTGTCGCTCGCCCGTACATGGTTACCGGCGTCGACGCGGCGCAGCCCGATGCGGCCGTCCTGCGGCGCCACGATACGGGTGTGGTCAAGCAGGCGCTGCGCGTCGGCCACTTGGGCGCGGTTCAATTGGCGTTGCGCGAGGTAGGCGCGCACCTGGGCTTCGGCGGTGTCCAGTTGCTGCCCGGCCACGGCTTCCTGGCGGGCCAGCTTGCGGTAGCGTTGAAGGTCGGCTTGGGCGTTGTCCAGCAGTGCTTGCGTGCGAGCCAGCTCGCCTTCGGCGGCGGCCAGCGCGGTTTGATAGGGGCGGGCGTCGATCTCGGCCAGCAACTGGCCGCGCGTGACCGCCTGGCCTTCAGTGAAGTGCAGCCGCATCAATTCGCCATCCACCTGGCTGCGCAACACGACGTGCGACAGCGGCGTGATGGTGCCTAGCGCATGCAGATCGCGTTGCAGCGGGCCGACGCGCGCCGTCGCCACGCTGACCGCCACGGGAATTTGCCCGTAGTCGGGGGGGCGGGGAGCTGCGGGGCCTTTTTCTCTTGTCAGCCAGTACGCGGCCCCGATCAGCACAGCCAGCAACACAGCGGCGGTGATCAGGAACAAGCGCTTGCGTCTAGGAGTGTGGCCCGCAAAGGTGGGGTGAAACGGGGGCAGAGACATCTAGGCTGCCATTCCAGGGTGTTGCGGACAGCCGTGATTCTATATTAATAATAATGATTAGCGTTATTGATAAAGATTTTCAAGAGGGGTTTGCACGAATCGTTTAGAGTGGCGGCTAATTTCTATACCCGGTCAGCAAGGAGCAGGTCCATGGGCGAACATTCCCTAGAAAGTCCGCGTCAATATTTCGAACGTCTTCAGGCCCGGCTTGAGACGGAAAACGCCCGGTTGCAGCAGTGGGGCGCGGTGGAAGCCGAGTACCAGCGCAAGTACACCGAAGGCCTGGTGCCGCTGGAAACCCAGTTGCAGGAACTGCGCATGAAGCTCGTGCTGTGCTTTGATCACGCGCACAAGAACATGGGCTTGTCCAAGGCCGAACGCGAATTCGTGTCGGAGCTCGTCACCGAGTTCTCGGAAGAATTGCTGTTGCTGGCCGAGAAGGGCGAGTTGCCAGCTGGCTGCGACGCCGAGCGTCTGAAGACGCTGTACAAGAAGCACAGCGGCGCTGACTACGATGTGGCCGCCGTCGAAGAAACCGAAGTCGCGAAGGCCGAACTGATCGAAGCGCTGGAGCTGGACCGGGACACCGACCTATCCACGTTCACGCCCGCGCAATTGCTGCGCATCATCCAGGATCAAGCCGAGGACGACGAGGACGCCGAGGAACTCTTGGCCGTGGCGCGCGCCGCCACGCGCAGCACGACGCCCAACGCGGTGGTGTGGCAAGCGATGCAAGACGAGGAAGCGGCGCGCCGCCAGCAGGGCACAGCGGATCTGACGCCGGTGGGCGAGGTGGCCGACGACGGTCTGGCCAAGGCCAACGCCACGCTGCAAGCCCAACTGGACGAAGTGCTGCATCAAGCCAGCTACGCGGAAGAGGGCTTCAAACTGCGTTACGACCTGGACCCGTTCGCGTCGTTCGACCCGGACACGGTGCTGGAAGACCTGGACGCCGACATCGAAGACATCCAGGAATACATCCGCGAACTGGAACACGAGGTGATGCAGTTTTCAGACCAGGCGCTGCTCAAGGGCTGGCTGAAGGCGATGAAGCGCGAAATCGCGGCGATTGAACGCCGCGAAGGCCGCGAAGGGTAATTCCCGCGCCTCGCCCCGCGCGACTGGGTGCGCGCCGCTCAGGTCTGCCTGGCAACCGGCACGACCCGCAACCCAGACGCCGCCGCAGGGGCGGCGTCTGCACGTGGGCGGATCATCAGCGGAAAGAAGCGCCACAGGTACAGGCCCAGCGCCAGCACCCAGGCGGCGGTTGACGCGTGCAGCAAGCCGATGCTTGCCACGGTAGGCAGCAGGGCGGCCAAACGCAGTGCGGCGGCCAGCAGCATCAGGACGTAGCTGGCGACCATGCTGCGGTCGGTGCGCAAGGGCCGGCCCAGATGGCCGAGCGCGGTGCGCGTCACCATGCCCAGAATCAATACCGAAAAGCCTGCGACGCCGATGGCATGCGCAGGCCAGGCGGCGCGGATGACATAGCCGCCCAGGTGCGCCGCGCCGACCAGCAGGCCGATGGCCAGCCCGCCGTAACCGGCATACAGAATCCACAGCAGCGGCACGCGGCGCACGGCCCAGGGCTTCCACGACAGCCATTGCACCATCGCAATGACTCCCGTGGCGGCCAGCGCCAGCGCGGCAATGCGGGGCTGGCCCGCCAGCAGGCAAACGATGGCGGCGATGCCCGTACCCAATTGCCAGTGGCCGCTACGCGTGTGCGGGGGAATTTCCAGCCCGGCCACCGCGCGCTTGGCGAAAAACGGAATGACGCGGCGGGCGATCAGCAAGGTCAGCACCGCCATGCACAACAAGCCGGCATTGAAGTAGCGCATCAAGGCCAGGTAATCGCCCTGGACGGCGGCCCAAAGATATAGCGCGTTGGTCGCCGCCAGCCCCAGCAGCAGCACCGGCACGCCTGCGTTGCGGCGGTTGCGCGTGACCCAGACGGCGCGGCCCAATGCGGCGGCGCCCCAGACGAAGAACGCCAGGTCCGCCACCACCGCGATCAGAAAAGCCGTGCGCCCCGGCACCAGATACCCGGCACGCGCCACGACCCACAATCCGCACAGCCCGGCCAGCGCGTTGCCGCGCAAGGGGTTCTTGCCCGTCCAGTTGGCGCCCGCCGTCAGCAAAAAGCCCACGGCGATGGTGGCGACAAAGCCCCACAACATTTCGTGCGCATGCCAGAACACGCCGCCCAGCAGGCCGGTGATACGGCCGGGCGCATGCACCCATAGCCAGACGGATACCAGCGCCCAGAAGCAGCCGGCGAGATACAGGGGGCGAAACCCCATTTCGGTAAAGGCCGCCCATTGCGGACGGGGGCGGCCGGCGGGCGATCCGGGTTCTTCCAGAGTGAGTAGCGGGGGCATGGCGGTGTCTCGCCTTTAAAGGTGTATTTGAAATGCATATTAATGCGCTCAGCGGCGCGCGGCCAGTGAAAAAGCTTGATCCCGCGCAAACGCAGGCGGGATGCCGGGGTGACTAGACACATTGGCAGGGGCCGGATGGTCAGCTGGCGAATGGCCGCGGCTGGGCGGCGTGCCTAGGCTAGCCACATGTCTTCGTGAGCAAAGCGAGAGTAACCATGACAGCAGCAACATCCCCGTCCGGCAGGCCGATGCGGGTTCTGATTTCCAGCACGTTCGCCTTCACCATCTGTTTCGCCGTGTGGATGATCTTCGCGGTGCTGGGCATCCCCATCAAAGCGCAGCTTGGCTTGTCCGAAACGCAGTTCGGCCTGTTGGCCGCCATGCCGGTGCTGACGGGTTCGCTCGTGCGGGTGCCGCTGGGCATCTGGACCGACCGCTACGGCGGCCGCCCGGTGTTCTTCATTCTGATGCTGTTGGCGGTGGTGCCGATCTGGCTGCTGTCTTATGCCACCGAGTACTGGCAGTTTCTGGTGCTGGCGCTGTTCGTCGGCCTGACGGGCGGCTCGTTCTCGGTCGGCACGCCCTACGTGGCGCGCTGGTTCCCGCGCAACAAGCAGGGCTTGGCCATGGGCGTGTTCGGCGCCGGCAACTCGGGGTCAGCCATCACCAAGTTCGTGGCGCCGGCCTTGATGGCGGCTGCCGGCGGCGCGTGGGTCATCGTGCCGCAGGTGTATGCCGTAGCGCTGCTCGTCACCGCCGTGCTGTTCTGGATGTTCTCGGCGTCCGACCCCGCGCACCGCGTCACGCAACGCGCAACCTTGTCGGCGCAGTTCGCCATGCTGAAAGACCCGCGCGTCTGGCGCTACTGCCAGTACTACTCGGTGGTGTTCGGCGGCTACGTGGCGCTGGCGCTGTGGATGACCAAGTACTACATCGGCGAATACGGTTTCGACATGAAGCTGGCCGCACTGCTGGCCGCCTGCTTCTCGTTGCCGGGCGGCGTGTTGCGCGCCCTGGGCGGCTGGATCTCGGACCGCTATGGCGCCTACAAGACCACGTGGTGGGTGATGTGGGTGTGCTGGGTGGCGTTCTTCCTGTTGAGCTACCCGCAAACGGAATTCACCGTCATGACGGCCAATGGCGCAAAGAGCTTTGGCATCGCGCTGGGCCCGGTCACGTTCACCGTGCTGCTGTTTGTGGTCGGCATCGCGATGGCCATCGGCAAGGCCTCCGTCTTCAAGTTCATCTCGGACGAGTTCAGCGACAACATCGGCGCCGTGTCCGGCATCGTGGGGTTGGCGGGTGGGTTGGGCGGATTCGTGCTGCCCATTCTGTTCGGCGTGCTGCTGGACCTGACCGGCGTGCGCTCCAGCGCCTTCATGTTGCTGTACGGCACGGTCTGCGTGTCGCTGATCTTCATGCACTTCAGTTTCCGGCCGGAAAGCACGGCGCGTGGCCAGGCCAGTGCGGCCGCCGCCATCGCCGCCAACGCCCGCAAGCAGGCCGCCTGATCTCTCATTTTCCGCAAAGAGCCTCTCATGTCCACTCAAGTTCTATCCCGTTGGGAGCCGGAAAACCCCGGCTTCTGGAAGCAGACCGGCGCGCGCATCGCCAACCGCAATCTCTGGATTTCGATACCCGCCTTGATGCTGGCGTTCAGCATCTGGATGCTGTGGAGCGTGGTCGTCGTGAACCTGGACCGCGCCGGTTTCATGCTGTCGAAGAATCAGCTGTTCTGGCTGACGGCGTTGCCCGCGCTGTCGGGCGCGACCTTGCGCATCTTCTATTCGTTTCTGGTGCCGGTGTTTGGCGGGCGCAAGTGGACGGCCATTTCCACGGCCTCGCTGCTGATCCCGGCGCTTGGCATGGGTTTTGCCTTGCGTGACCCCACTACGTCGTTTCCGACCCTGCTGATCCTGGCCTTGCTGTGCGGCTTGGGCGGCGGCAACTTCAGTTCCAGCATGGCCAACATCAGCTTCTTTTTTCCCAAGGAAAAGAAGGGCTTGGCGACGGGGCTGAATGCGGGCATCGGCAATCTGGGCGTGTCGCTGGCGCAGTTCGTGGTGCCGGTCGTGATCTCGGTCGGGGTGTTCGGCGTGGCCGGTGGCGCGCCGCAGGCAATCACCGTCAACGGCGCGCAGCAGAACCTGTGGCTGCAGAACGCGGGCTTCATCTGGGTGATTCCCATCGCCATCGCGGCCATCGCCGCGTGGTTCGGCATGAACGATATCGCCGATGCGCGCGCATCGTTCGCGGACCAGGCGGTGATCTTCAAGCGCAAGCACAACTGGTTGATGTGCTGGCTGTATGTGGGCACGTTCGGGTCGTTCATCGGCTTTTCGGCGGGTTTCGCCATGTTGACGAAGACGCTGTTTCCGCAGGTGGACCCGATGACGTACGCGTTTCTGGGGCCGCTGGTGGGCTCGCTGACCCGTCCGCTAGGCGGCTGGGTGTCCGACAAGCTGGGCGGCGCGCGCGTCACGCTGTTCACCTTCGCCGGCATGATCGCCGCGGTGCTGGGCGTGGTGACGTTCCTGCCCGTGGCGGGCCAGGGCGGCGACTTCAACGGCTTTCTGGCGATGTTCATCGTGCTGTTCGCGTTGACCGGCCTGGGCAACGGCTCCACGTTCCGCATGATCCCCGTGATCTTCCTGCGCGAACGCACGCAGGCCGCGCAAGGCAAGGGCGCGGCGGGCCAGAAGCAGGCCATGAGCGAAGCGGCCAAGGAATCGGCGGCGGTGCTGGGCTTTTCGGGCGCGATTGGCGCGTATGGCGGCTTCTTCATTCCGCGCAGCTTCGGCACGTCGCTGGAGATGACGGGCGGCGTGCAGGCCGCGCTGTATTGCTTCATCGGGTTTTACGCGACCTGCATGCTGATTACGTGGTGGTACTACGCGCGCCGCAACGCACCGGTGCCGTGCTGATGGCGCGCGCGCAACCCATCACGCTTGCAGTGACTAGTCACTCTGCCGAGCTCGGGCTGTCCCACCGGCGAATGGCCGGGGGACGGACCAACGCCTACAGTGGTTTCAACGCATTGATCGCAGTACGCGCCGTTCAAACCGGCGTTCTTGGAGAAACACAATGAGTCATTTTCTGGACCGGCTGAAGTTCATGTCGCGGGTGAAATCCACCTTTGCCGATGGCCATGGCGAAACGGTCAACGAAGACCGCAAGTGGGAAAACGCCTATCGCTCGCGCTGGCAGCACGACAAGGTGGTGCGGTCGACCCACGGCGTGAACTGCACCGGGTCGTGCTCGTGGAAGGTTTACGTCAAGAACGGCTTGATCACGTGGGAAACGCAGCAGACCGACTACCCGCGCACGCGGCCCGATCTGCCCAACCACGAGCCGCGCGGCTGTCCGCGTGGCGCGTCATACAGCTGGTACGTGTATTCGGCGCAACGCGTGAAGTACCCGATGATCCGCGGCCGTCTGATGGAAATGTGGCGCGACGCCCGCAAAACCATGGACCCCATCGCCGCCTGGGAATGGATCAGCCAGAACCCCGCGCGCGCCAAGCGCTACAAGTCCGTGCGCGGCCTGGGCGGCTTCGTCCGCGCCGACTGGGACACGGCTACCGAAATCATCGCCGCCGCCAACGCGCTGACCATCAAGAAATTCGGCCCCGACCGCGTGATCGGCTTCTCGCCGATTCCGGCCATGTCCATGGTCAGCTACGCCGCCGGCGCGCGCTACCTGAGCTTGCTGGGCGGTGCCTGCCTGAGTTTCTATGACTGGTATTGCGACCTGCCGCCGGCCAGCCCGCAAATCTGGGGCGAGCAAACCGACGTGCCGGAATCGGCCGACTGGTACAACTCGACCTATCTGATGGTGTGGGGCTCGAACGTGCCGCAGACCCGCACGCCCGACGCGCACTTCTACACCGAGGTCCGCTACAAGGGCACGAAAACCGTCGCCGTTTCCAGCGACTTCGGCGAAATGGTCAAGTTCGGCGACATCTGGCTGGCGCCCAAGCAGGGCACGGACGCCGCGCTGGCCATGGCAATGGGCCATGTGATCCTGAAAGAATTCCACCTGTCGGCCAACCCGTCGCCGTACTTCCAGGACTACGTGCGGCGCTACACCGACATGCCGATGCTGGTCTTGCTGAAAGCGCGCGACGGCTTCCATGCGCCAGACCACTTCCTGCGCGCCTCGCACCTGGACGGCGCTTTAGGCGAGCAGAACAACCCCGACTGGAAGACGCTGGTGATGGACGCCCATACCGGCGACTTTGTGGCGCCCAACGGCAGCATCGGCTTTCGCTGGGGCGAGGGCGCGGTCAATGGCGGCGAGAAGGTCGGCCGCTGGAACCTGGAATCCAAGAACGGCGGCGATGGCCGCGAGATCGAGCCCACGCTCAGCCTGCTCGGCCAGAACAGTGAAACGGTCGCCGTCGGCTTTCCGTACTTCGGCAGCGAACACGACGAGCTGCTGGTGCGCAACGTGCCGGCCCGCCGCATCCGCCTGGCCGACGGTTCGGAGGCGCTGGTCGCCACCGTGTATGACCTGCAAATGGCCAACTACGGGCTGGATCGAGGCCTGGGCGGCGGCAACGTCGCGACGTCGTTTGACGACGACGTGCCTTACACGCCGGCCTGGCAGGAAAAGCACACCGGCGTGCCGCGCGCGCAGGTGATCCAGGTGGCGCGCGAATTCGCGCAGAACGCGCACGACACCGAAGGAAAATCGATGGTGATCGTGGGCGCGGGCCTGAATCACTGGTATCACATGGACATGATCTACCGCGGCATCATCAACATGCTGATGATGTGCGGCTGCGTGGGCAAAAGCGGCGGCGGCTGGGCGCATTACGTGGGCCAGGAAAAGCTGCGTCCGCAGTTCGGCTGGGCGCCGCTGGCGTTTGCGTCAGACTGGGTGCGCCCGCCGCGCCAGATGAACGGCACATCTTTCTTCTACGCGCACACGAGCCAGTGGCGTCACGAAAAGCTGAACGTGCAGGAGGTGCTTGGGCCCACGGCCGATCGCGCCAAGTACGGCGACTTGAGCATGATCGACCTGAACGCGCGCGCCGAACGCATGGGCTGGCTGCCGTCGGCCCCGCAACTGCGCACCAATCCGCTGGATCTCGTTGCCCAGGCCGATGCCGCGGGCAAGGACCCCATCGCGCATGCGGTTGAACAGCTCAAGTCCGGCGCGCTGAAGATGTCTTGCGAAGACCCGGACGACCCCGCCAACTTCCCGCGCAACATGTTTGTGTGGCGCTCGAACATCCTGGGTTCCAGCGGCAAGGGCCACGAATACTTCCTGAAGTACCTGCTGGGCACGCAGAACGCCGTGTTCGGCGACGAAGCGGCGGCCATCAAGCCCACGGAAGTGACGTATCAGGAAGACGCCGCCGAAGGCAAACTCGACTTGCTGACCGTGCTGGACTTCCGCATGAGCACCACCTGCCTGTACGGCGACATCGTGCTGCCGACCGCCACCTGGTACGAAAAAGACGACCTGAACACGTCCGACATGCACCCCTTCATTCACCCGCTGAGCGAAGCCGTGCAACCGTTGTGGGAAAGCAAGACCGACTGGGAAATCTACAAGCTGCTGGCCAAGAAGTTCAGCGAGATCGGCGGCCCCTATCTGGGCAAGCGCCGGGATCTGGTGCTGACGCCGCTGATGCACGACACCCCCGGGGAACTGGGCCAGGCGTTCGAGCCGCGCGACTGGAAGCTGGGCGAATGCGATCTGGTGCCGGGCAAGACCGCGCCGTCGATGACGGTGGTTGAGCGCGACTACAACGACATCTACCGCAAGTTCACCTCTGTTGGCCCCTTGCTGGACAAGCTGGGCAACGGCGGCAAGGGCATCAACTGGAACACCGAGCACGAAGTGCACGAGCTGGCCGGCATCAACGAAAGCGTCGGGGAAGCGGGCGTCAGCCAAGGCCGCCCGCGCCTGGACACCGCCATCGACGCGGCCGAGATGATCCTGACCTTTGCGCCCGAGACCAACGGCCATGTGTCGGTCAAGGCGTGGGAAGCGCTGGGCAAGATCACCGGGCGCGACCACACCCATCTGGCCGTGGGCCGCGAGCACGACAAGATCCGCTTTCGCGACATCCAGGCGCAGCCGCGCAAGATCATTTCAGCGCCCACGTGGTCGGGCCTGGAAAGCGAAGAGGTCAGCTACAGCGCCGGCTATACCAACGTGCACGAACTGATCCCATGGCGCACGCTGACCGGCCGCCAGCAGTTCTACCAGGACCACCGCTGGATGCTGGATTTTGGTGAAGGCTCCTGCGTGTACAAGCCCGCCATCGATACCAAGACGGTGGCGCCCATGCTGGGCAAGTATCCCAATGGCGAGAAGGAACTGGTGCTGAACTGGCTGACGCCGCATCAGAAGTGGGGCATCCACAGCACCTACTCGGACAACCTGCGCATGCTGACGTTAAGCCGGGGCGGCCCCCACGTGTGGGTGTCGGAAACCGAGGCCAAGCAAGCGGGGCTGGTCGACAACGACTGGGTCGAAGTCTTCAACGTGAACGGCACGCTGACCGCGCGGGTGGTCGTCAGCCAGCGCGTGCCAGTCGGCATGTGCCTGATGTACCACGCGCAGGAAAAGATCGTGAACGTGCCGGGCGCCGAAACCAGCGGCAAGCGCGGCGGCATCCATAACTCGGTCACGCGCACCGTGCTCAAACCCACGCACATGATCGGCGGCTATGCGCAGCAGGCTTACGGCTTTAACTACTACGGCACCGTCGGCGCCAACCGCGACGAATTCGTGGTGCTGCGCAAGATGAACAAGGTGGACTGGCTGGAAGGCCCGCTGGTCGAAGACCCGGCTGAAGACGCAACGCAACAAGAAGAGAAGCAATCATGAGGATACGCGCCCAAATCGGCATGGTGCTGAACCTGGACAAGTGCATCGGCTGCCACACATGTTCGGTTACCTGCAAGAACGTCTGGACCAGCCGCGATGGCGTTGAATACGCCTGGTTCAACAATGTGGAAACCAAGCCCGGCATCGGTTACCCCAAGGAATGGGAGAACCAGGACAAGTGGAAGGGCGGCTGGAAGCGCACCGCCGCCGGCAAGCTGGAACCGCGCCAGGGCGGCAAGCTGCGCATCCTGGCCAACCTGTTCGCCAACCCGAACCTGCCGGCCATCGACGACTACTACGAACCCTTCACCTTCGACTACGAGCACCTGCAGAACGCGCCGTTGTCGCAAACGCCGCCCACCGCGCGCCCGGTGTCGGTGCTGACCGGCAAGAAGATGGACAAGATCCATTGGGGCCCGAACTGGGAAGACGACCTGGGCGGGGAATTCAGCGCCCGCAGCCGCGACGCGCTGTTTGAGGGCGTACAGAARGAGATGTACTCGACGTTCGAGAACACCTTCATGATGTACCTGCCSCGCCTGTGCGARCACTGCCTGAACCCGGCCTGTGTCGCCAGCTGCCCGTCGGGCTCCATCTACAAGCGCGAAGACGATGGCATTGTGCTGGTCGACCAGGATAAATGCCGCGGCTGGCGCATGTGCATTTCGGGTTGCCCGTACAAGAAGATCTACTACAACTGGAGCAGCGGCAAAGCCGAGAAGTGCACCTTCTGCTATCCGCGCATTGAAGCCGGCCAGCCTACCGTGTGCTCGGAAACCTGCGTGGGCCGCATCCGCTATCTGGGCGTCATGCTGTACGACGCCGACCAGATTGAACGCGCCGCCGCCGTCGCCAGCGAGCAGGACCTGTACGAATCGCAGCTGGACCTGTTCCTGGACCCGCATTCGCCCGAGGTGATCGCCGCTGCGCGCGAACAGGGCATTCCCGAGTCGTGGCTGGAAGCGGCGCGCCAGTCGCCCGTCTACAAGATGGCCGTGCAATGGCGCGTGGCGTTCCCGCTGCACCCGGAATACCGCACCTTGCCGATGGTCTGGTACATCCCGCCGCTGTCGCCCATTCAAACCGCCGCCGAGGCCGGCCAGATGCCGCAACGCACCGTGGGCAAAAGCGCCATGATTCCAGACGTGTCCAGCCTGCGCATTCCCGTGCGCTACTTGGCCAACCTGCTCACGGCGGGCAAGGAAGCGCCCGTGCTGCAAGCGCTGGAACGCATGCTGGCCATGCGCGCTTACAAGCGGTCGGAAACCGTGCACGGCGAACGCGACACCGAACTGCTCAAGCAAGTGGGGCTGTCCGAAGAGACGGTGCAGGACATGTACAAGATCATGGCCATCGCCAACTACGAAGACCGCTTTGTGGTGCCAAGCAGCCACAAGGAAATCGTGGAAGACAGCTTCAACGAGAAGGGCAGCTGCGGCTTCACCTTTGGCAACGGCTGCTCGGGTGGCGTGTCCGAAGGCACCTTATTCGGCCGCAAGCATCAAGGCAGCGAGATCTTCATCGAGATGCCGAAGTCCCGCAAAAAGGCCGAGCTGGCCCGCTAGAAGAGGAGAACTCCATGATGCTGTACCGCTTGCTTTCCGCCTTGTTGAGCTACCCCGAGCCAGAATTGCTGGACGCGCTGAGCGACGTCGAGGCCGCCTTGGCCGCCCACCCGGACGCCGAGGAAACCCTGCAACCGCTCGTTGCCTACCTGGCCACGAACGACCTGATTACCGTGCAGGAAAACTACGTCGCCACCTTTGACCGCAACCGCTCGCATTCGCTGCACCTGTTTGAACACGTGCATGGCGAAAGCCGCGACCGCGGCCAGGCCATGGTCGACCTGCTGGACACCTACCGGCAGCACGGCTTCGAACCGGTTGTGTCAGAGCTGCCCGACCACGTGCCGCTGTTCCTGGAGTTCCTGGGCGTGATTGAACCCGCCCAGGCGCAGGACCTGCTGGACGAGGCCATCCATGTGCTGGCCGCGATTGGCTCGCGCCTGGCGCGGGGCGACAGCCCTTACGCCGCCATCTTCGCGGTGTTGCGCGCGCAGTCGCGGGTGACGCCGCGCGAACAAACCGAAGCCCCCGTGCGCGACATGGACGAGGCCATGGACACCTTCGGCGTCAGCGCCGACGGCGTGGAACCGCTGCTGCGCCCGTTCGCGGGCGATGGCGCGCAGGCGGTGCGCTTCTACCCTCGGGCGCCCGCCAATCCCAACGCCGCTAACCTTTAGTGCTCAGGACGACGCATCATGAACTCCCTGAATCAGTTCCTTTTCGGCATCTATCCCTATATTGCGTTGACGGTTTTCCTGCTGGGCAGCCTGGCGCGCTTTGAGCGCGAGCAATACACCTGGAAGACCGACAGCTCGCAGCTGCTGCATCGCGGCCAGTTGCGGCTGGGCAATATCCTGTTCCACATCGGCATCCTGGGTTTGTTCTTCGGCCACCTGGCCGGGCTGCTGACGCCCGTGGTGGTGTGGGACACGCTGGGCGTCTCGCACACGCTCAAGCAAACGGTCGCCATTGTGGCGGGCGGCGTCATGGGCGGCATCTGCCTGGTGGGCCTGCTGATCCTGATCCACCGCCGTTTGTCCGACCCCCGCATTGCCCGCAGCACGCGCCCGGGCGACAAGCTGCTGCTGTTGTGGATCTTGATCACCTTGCTGCTGGGCCTGTCCACCATCGTGCTGTCGGCCGGCCACATGGATGGCGAAATGATGGTGCGCCTGATGACGTGGGCGCAGCACATCGTGACGTTCCAGGGCGACGCGGCCAGCCACATCGCCGACGTGCCGCTGCTGTTCAAGGCGCACCTGTTCATGGGGCTGACGCTCTTCGTGATCTTCCCGTTTACGCGGCTGGTGCACGTGTGGAGCGGATTCGCCTCGGTGGCGTATCTGGGCCGTGCCTGGCAACTCGTGCGTCCGCGCTGAAACCTGTACACCGGGAGACGAACATGCCTGTCATTGTCAATGGCATCGAACTGAACGACGCCGATCTGGAACGTGAACTGCCGCTGCACGCGGACGCCAGCAACCCAATGCGCCACGCCATCACCGCGCTGGTGCTGCGCCGGGTGCTGCTGGACGAAGCGCGACGGCTTCGGGTGCAGCCGGCGTCACCGAACGACGAGCAGGGCGCGCAGGACGCGAACGAGGTCGGGGACAACGAAGACGCGATCATCACCGCCTTGCTGGCGCGGCACGCCGCCGCGCCCGTGGCGGATGACGCCGTCTGCCGCCGCTTCTATCACGCCAACCCGCAGCGCTTCTTGGTGGGTGAACTGGTTGAAGCCGATCACATCCTTTTCCAGGTGACTCCCGACGTCAACCTGGATAGGCTGCGCGCGCATGCCAACACCGTGCTGCAAGACCTGCTGGCCGATCCGTCGCGCTTCGCCCAGGTGGCGCGCGAACAATCCAACTGCCCGTCGGCGGCGGTGGGCGGCAGCCTGGGCCAATTGGGCCGGGGCGATACCGTGCCCGAATTCGAACGCGCGGTGTTCGCGCTGCCCTCGGGGGGCCTGCTGCCGCAGTTGCTGCAAACGCGGCACGGCCTGCACATTGTGCGGGTGACGCGCCGCATCGAGGGGCGCATGCTGCCTTACGAACACGTGGCCCAACAGATCGCGGCGGCGCTGTCCAACATGAGCCGCGACACCGCGTGGCGCCAGTACACCAAGCTGCTGGTCGAACAGGCTGACGTGCAGGGCATCGACCTGGAAAGCAGCGAAGCGGATCGCGTCGTGGGCGGGAGGGCAGCGTGATGGACGGGCCTGCGCCAAGATCGCTGACAGACGGGTTCGGCCGCCGCATCGACTACCTGCGCGTGTCGGTCACCGACCGCTGCGACCTGCGCTGCACCTACTGCATGCCGAAGGACTTCAAGGGCTTCGAAACGCCCGCCAACTGGCTCTCGCACGCCGAGATGGCGCGCGTGATCGGCCTGTTCGTCGGTTTGGGCGTCAGCAAGGTGCGACTGACCGGCGGTGAACCCTTGCTGCGCCGGGGCCTGCCCGAGCTGGCAGGGGCCATTGCCACGATGCCGGGGGTAACGGACCTGTCGGTATCCACCAACGGCACGCAGCTGGCGCGCCATGCGGGCGCGCTGCGGGCGGCGGGCGTGACGCGCTTGAACATCAGCCTGGACACGCTGGACGCCGACGCCTTCAGCGAGATCACCGGGCGCGATTGCCTGGCCGATGTGCTGGCTGGGCTGGCGGCCGCGCGGGACGCTGGCTTTGCGCCCATCAAGCTCAACAGCGTGGTGCACGCCGCGTCGCCGCGCGCACAGGTGCGCCGCCTGCTGGACTACGCGATCGCGCAGGGCTTCGTGCTGCGCCTGATCGAACCCATGCCCATGGGCAGCTGTGGCCAGGGCATGCGGCATACGGACTTGAACGCGCTGGGGGCGGTGCTGGCGGCCGAAGCGGGATTGGTGCCGGCGATGCCGGGGGCGGGATCGGCGGTGGGCTCGGCGGTGGGATCGGGGGCGGCATTGGGCGCGGGCGCTGGGGCGGGTTCCATGGCCCGATCAACCCCCGGCTCCGGCCCCGCCCGCTACTGGACCACTGGGCACGGCGCACCGGTGCTGGGCGTCATCACGCCCATGTCGCGCCATTTCTGCGCCGCTTGCAATCGGGTGCGGCTGGGCGTGGATGGCACCTTGTACCTGTGCCTGGGCCAGGAAGACCAGGTGCCGCTGGGCCGCATGCTGCGCGCCGGCGCGAGCGACGCGGCGCTGACCCGAGCCATCCAGGCGGGCATCGCCGCCAAACCCGAACGGCACGATTTCGTCAGCCAACCCGAGCGCATTGTGCGTTTCATGGCGCAAACGGGAGGCTGAGATGCGAGACATCGAACGCCTCGTCGACGGCTTCCAGCGCTTTCAGCAGCAGTACTACGAATCCGCGCCCGCGCTGTACCGCAACCTGCGCGACGGCCAGCACCCCAGCACCTTGCTGATCGGCTGCTGCGATTCCCGCGTGGACCCGGCGATGCTGCTGGGCTGCGACCCCGGCGACATCTTCGCGGTGCGCAACGTGGCCAACCTGGTGCCGCCGGCTCGTGCCGACCGGGGCCTGCAAGGCGTGTTGGCGGCCATTCAATTCGCCGTGGAGCAATTGCAGGTCAGCCGCATCATCGTGCTGGGCCATGCGCACTGCGGCGGTATTCGCGCGCTGATGGAGCACCGCACCCGCAGCGACGGCGAAACCGATTACCTGGAACGCTGGATGGACATCGCCGAACCCGCCCGTCAGCGCGTGCTGAGTCAAATGCCCGACGCCACCGATGCCGAACGCCGCCGGGCCTGCGAGCAGGCATCCATCCTGATATCGCTGCGCAATCTGGACGAGCTGCCTTTCGTGCGCCGTGCGGTGCAGGCGGGCAGCCTGACCTTGCACGGTTGGTATTTCGACTTGGTGGCAGGCGCATTGCTGGCATACTCACCGCGGGCGGACGCGTTCTTGCCCATCGTCTGTCCCTTGTTTTCGGAGCATGCATGAGCGCAGTGTTCGGTATCGCCGGCCGGTCCGGCAGCGGCAAAACCACCTTGATCGAGGCCATGCTGCCTCTGCTGGCCGCGCGCGGCCTGCGCGTAAGCATCATCAAGCACAGCCACCACGATTTCCAGATGGAGCCGCCCGGCAAGGACAGCGCGCGCTTTCGGCTGGCAGGCGCGCAGGAAGTGATGGTGGCGTCGCCGTACCGGTATGCGATTGTGCATGAATTGCGCAATGCGCCAGAACCCACGCTCGCCGAACAGGTGGCGCGGTTGTCGCCGGCCGATCTGGTGCTGGTGGAAGGCTTCAAGCAGGCCGCCATCCCGCGCATCGAGGTTTACCGCCCGGCGCTGGGCAAACCCCCTCTGCATACGGAAGACGGCAGTTTCCTGGCGGTGGTGACCGACGCGGCGCTGGACACCGCTTTACCCTGCCTGCCGCTGAACGACCCCGCACAAGTCGCGGACTTCGTGTGCCGCACGCTGGGGTTGGGGCAGGGGTTGGGCCAGGGATTGGGGAAAGGTGGGGCGGCCGGGTCCGGCCAGCCCGCGCACTGAAGCCGAATACACTAGCAGCCGCATCGCATCGCATCGCATCGCACCGTAAGCATTGATCGTCATGACGTCCTCATCAACCCGCCCCGCCGACGACGGCCTGCCATCTCCCTGGCACCGCCTGTCCACGCGCATCATCGCCAGCTCTCTGGCGGCGCTGGTTGTCGTGCTGTCGATGATCAGTTGGACGCTTTGGCTGTCGTGGCAATTGGAAGGCGCGGGCGCCGCCATCAACGACACCGGCAGCCTGCGCATGCGCGCCAACCGGGTGGCCGTTGAACTGATGCGTCCGCAAGCGGGCCGCGCGGTGCGCACGAACGAACAGGTCGCCGTCATGGACGAGACCATCTCCCGTCTGGCGCGCGGCAATCCCGCCCGTCCGCTGTTCATACCCAACGACGACACGATCCGCGCGCAATGGCGCGACGTGGCCACTTACTGGCACGACATCATGAAGCCGGCGGCGCAAGCCGCGCTGGCGCAGCCGGACGCCGCCACGTATCTTCAGACCCTGCCTGAATTCGTGTCGCGGGCGGACACGCTGGTGCGGATGATCGAACAAGACAATGCCGGCAAGACCACCATGCTGCGCCTGTCGCAAGGCGTGCTGGCCGCGATTGCCAGCGCGGGCACGCTGGCGATGATCTATCTGCTGTACCTGTGGATCATCGCGCCCGTGCTGCGCCTGCGCGATGGCCTGCAACGGATGGGCGACCGCGACTTCAGCACGCGGCTGCCGGTTGATAGCCAGGATGAATTCGGCGTGCTGGCGCGTGGCTACAACCGCATGGCCGACGAACTGCAAGACCTGTACACCAGCCTGGAGCAGCGGGTAGAGCAGAAGACGGCGCAACTGGCCGCGCAGAACCGCGACATCGGCGCGCTGTACGACATGGCGGCGTTTCTGAATCAGCCTAACGATATTGAAGCGCTGTGCGATGGCTTCCTGCGCCGCGTCATGCTGCAATTCGACGCCGAAGGCGGCAGCATCCGCGCGCTGGACCCGGACAATGAAAAGCTCAATCTGGTGGTGTCGGTGGGCTTGTCAGACGAACTGGTTGAATCCGAGCACTGCATGAAGGTGGACGACTGCTATTGCGGCGTCGCCACGCGCCAGGCGGGCGTCATCGTCATTCAGGACTTCCGGCATACGCCGCCGGACATGGACTTGAACTGCGTGCGCGACGGGTTCGCCAGCGTGGCCGTGTTCCGTATCGTGACGCGCGACGAAGTGCTGGGGTCGTACTCGCTGCATTTCCGCCAGCAACGCCGCTTGGCCCCGTCTGATTCGCAGTTGCTGGAAACACTGGGCCAGCATCTGGGCGTGGCGCTGGACAACCGGCGCCTGAGCGCCCAGGCCCGCCAACTGGCCGTGGTGCAGGAACGCGGGCTGGTGGCGCAAGGGCTGCACGATAGCCTGGCGCAGGGCCTGAACTTCCTGAACCTGCAATTGCAAATGCTGGACGCGGCCGTCAAGCGTGGCGACGACGCCGAGGTCACCGAGATTCTGCCGCTGCTGCGCACGGGTGTCGACGAAAGCTATCAAGACGTGCGCGAACTGCTGACGAACTTCCGCAGCAAGCTGGGCCAGGGGGATCTGCAAGCCGCCATTGAAAGCACCGTTGACCGCTTCCGTCGGCAGACCGGCATCGATACCGAATTGCATTTCGGCCACGGCCAAGGCGCGCCATTGCCGCCCGAGCAGCAACTGCAAGTGCTGTTCATCCTGCAAGAGGCGCTGTCCAACGTGCGCAAGCACTCCGAAGCCAGCCGCGTACAGGTAGCGGTTGGCAATGACCGCGACTTCACCTTGCTGATCACCGACAACGGCCAGGGTTACGACCCCGCCGACGTCGCCGCCCGGGGCGAAGCGCACGTCGGCCTGCACATCATGCACGAACGTGCCGCCCGCATGCGCGCCGTGATAAAAATCGAATCACAACCCGGCGCGGGCACCCGCGTCGCGCTGACCTTGCCCGGCAGTGAACGCCAGGCCGCCTGACCCGAACGACCATGCCCATCCGTATTCTGCTTATCGACGACCACACGCTGTTTCGCTCCGGCGTGCGGCTCCTGCTGCAACGCCAGCCCGATTTCGAGGTGGTGGCCGAAGCGGGGGATGGCGTGGAAGGCATCAAGCGCGCCAAGGAACTCAAGCCTGATGTTGTGCTGCTGGACTTGAACCTGCCCGGCTTGTCGGGACTGGAGTCGCTGCAATTGCTGACGCAGGACTTGCCGTCGTGCGCCGTCATCATCCTGACGGTCTCGGAAGAGGCCGACGAGCTGGGCCAGGCCCTGCGTGATGGCGCGCGCGGCTACCTGGTCAAGAACATTGATGCCGACGTGCTGACGTCCGCCATCCGCCGCGCCGCGGCCGGGGAATCCGTCATCGCCGAAAGCATGACGGCCAAACTGGTGGAGCAATTCCGAGGCCAGGCCACGCTGGCGGCGCAGGCGCCGGGGCATGCCGAACGCCACCGGCTGACCGCACGCGAAACGCAGATCGTTCAATGCCTGGCGCGCGGCGCCAGCAATAAGGTCATTGCGCGAGAACTCGACGTCAGCGAAAGCACGGTAAAGATTCACGTGCAGAACGTGCTGAAAAAGCTCAATCTGACCAGCCGCGTGCAGGTGGCGGTGTATGCCGTGGAGCACGGCTTGCATTCTGAGGAATAGCGCTGCGGCGCATCAGATGATGACCGTTCCGACAGATATCGACTAAGACAAATATTGCGATTATTACGATCGAACATTCAATAATGGTCGTCTGAATTCTGTCATTTCTGATATTCCTTGTTTTATCGCCTGTAAGCATCAACGCCTTTTAGGCATCTACCTCACGCCCATCAATAAACGCGTTCTGATTGATGGGCGTTGACGCGTCAAACCCCGTCCCCATCACCCTTTCCACCGTGTTCACTGTGCTGATGCTTGGCGTGGCGGCTGCGTTCGCCTGCGCGCTGGCCACTGCACTACATCCCTATGGATTCAATTCAGTTATCTGATTAATCAAACGATATTTATATCGGGTTTCAGGTGATTGCTAGACAACACAAGTCGGCATCGGTGCGCTCACTAGGATTCCGCCCATCAATCTGGAAATTTGTTTGAGAAAAAACTCTGATTCTTACTAATTGAATCGGCTTTGAATGACTGCCTGCGGATGGCGCAATTCGTCAATGGAGAGTGGCCGTGAACAAGATCTATAGCCTTGTGTGGAGCGAGATTGCTGGTGCTTGGGTTGCCGTCTCCGAATTGACGAAGACCCGGGGGAAAGCCAACCGCGGCGCGCGTCTGGCAGCCATCCGCCGTGCAGGAAAGAGGGCGGCGCCATGGATGGTGGTGGCGGCAATAGCCGGGCCCGTCTGGGCGGGTACGGCCATTCAAGGCATGGTGATCAGCCCCATTACGACTGGCGGGCTGACACCGGCCACGGTGGATGCCAACTCCATCGCGATCGGCGGCGGGTTCGGCGCTACGGCCATGAACGTCAGTGTCGCGGTGGGCGATGCGTCCATCGCCACGGGCTCGAACTCGGTTGCGGTGGGGCGTCTGGCCAACGTCACGGGCAGCACGGCGACGGGCGTGGGGGCGCTGGTCGTGGCCAGCGGCACCAGCGCCACGGCCTTCGGGGCGGGGGCCAGCGGCACCGGCAACAACTCGGTGGCGGTCGGCGCGGGGGCCATCGCGTCCAACACCAGCGCCGCGGCGCTGGGGCAAGGGGCGACGGCGGGCGGTAGCGGTTCGGTGGCGCTTGGCACGGGCGCGTCATCGGCGGGTACCAGTGCCGTGGCGTTGGGTCAGAGCGCAATTGCATCGGCCAACACGACGATTTCCATCGGAGTTTCCAGCACGGCTACCGCAACGGGTGCCGTGGCGTTGGGGACCTCTGCGGATGCGCTGGGCGCGTCCGCCTTTGCGGGCGGCGTCAACGCGCAGGCCTACAACCAGAACGCCTTGGCGTTGGGCGCCAACGCCATCGCGGGGGCGTCAATAGGTTCGCCGACCAATGACACGGCCTTGGGCAATAGCGCGCAGGCCACCGGAAGCAGCTCGCTGGCGGTGGGCAATAACGCGCGCGCCACGGCGCTGGGCGCGGTCGCGCTGGGCGGCAACACCAGCAGCGGCGCCAACGCGGCGGCCACCAATGCCATTGCCATCGGCGGACAGTCGTCGGTAAGCATCGCAGCGACGTCCGGTATCGCTATCGGGCGGGGCGCGCAGGCAACGGGCGTGTTTGGCATTGCTGTGGGCGATGGGGTCTCGTCAAACGGAACCGGCCAGAACGTGGCAATAGGCTCGTCAAACACATCGGCCAACAGCGCGACGGCGCTGGGCGCAGCGGTTGCGATTGGCCGCCAACAAATCGCGTCGGGGGATGGCGCGGTCGCCATCGGCGACCCCAACACGGCGACGGGCACGGGCGCGGTCGCCGTGGGCGCAAACAACAGCGCGACGGCGACGGGCGCACTGGCGGTCGGCAGCGGCAACTCGGCATCGACCACCGGGGCGATTGCGCTGGGATCATCGTCACAGGCGAACGGGGGCAGCGGCGCGTTTGGCGCAGGCTTGTCGTCGACGGCGGCAGGGCGCGGCGCGGTGGCGATTGGCAATACCAACCCGGCAACCGGGCAAGGCGCCGTCGCCATCGGCGACTTGAACACGGCGACGGGCTTAGCGTCGATTGCGATGGGTTCCGGTTCTTCCGCCACGGCAGGCAGCACCATCGCGTTGGGGTATCAGGCCAGCGCGACCGCAGGACAAGCCATCGCCATTGGCTACCAAGGCGCTGCCAGCGGCGCCAATTCGGTCATGCTGGGTTATCTGGGCAATGCCGGGGGGGCGAGCTCGGTGGCGGTGGGGCCGCAAGCCAAAACCGTGGGGGTCTCGTCGATCGCGATCGGCGATCAGTCCGTGGCGATGGCGGCGCAGGACACGTTCATCGGGTATCTGGCGGGTGGCGGCCTCAACGCGAGCATCGGCAGCAATACCGCAATTGGCGCGCAATCAGGCATGGCTGCCTCGGGGTCTTTCAACACGGCCATTGGCCGAAGCTCGGGCCAGAACGTCAGCGGCAACTTCAACGTCGCGGGCGGCTATCTGGCCGGCAACAACGTGACGGTGGACGGCACGGTTGCATTCGGATATTTGGCCACAGCAAACGTCGCGAACTCGGTGGCGCTGGGTAGCAACGCCATCACGACAGCCAGCCCGTCTGCCATTACCGCCGGTACAACCGCCTACAGCAGCAGCACCATCAGCGGCAATACCTACAATTTCCTGGGCGGGCAGGTGACGCCGACGGGCGTAGTCAGTGTGGGGAGCCTGGGCACGGCTCGCCGGATACAGGGCGTGGCGACCGGCCTGCTCAGTTCCACCAGCACGGACGCCGTCAACGGGTCTCAGCTGTTCGCAGTGGCGCAGCAAGTGTCGGCGTCGGCGCCCACGCCGACCAACTACTTCAACGCCAACTCCACCGTCACGGGCGTGGGCAGCAACACCCGGGCCAACTCGGGTTCAACAGGCACCGACGCCATCGCCATCGGCGGTAGCGCCAGCGCCACGGGTATCAACGACACCGCCATCGGCAGGACGGCGGCGGCCACGGGTGGCGGCGGCATCGCTTTGGGCGCGGCCACGCAAGCCTCGGCGGCCAACGCCATCGCGTTGGGCAACGGGGCGACGTCGGGTGTGGCGGGCGCCATCGCCTTGGGGGCGGGCGCAACGGGCTTGGCCAACGTGGTGACAAGCGGCGTGGTCTCGCCCAGCACGGCTGGCCCCGTCACCGGCATCGCCTTCAACAACACCGCGAACATGGCCGCGGGTGCCGTCTCGGTAGGAACGCCCTCGGCCAAGCGCCAGATCAAGAACGTCGCCGACGGCTCGGATTCGAACGACGTGGTGACGGTGCAGCAGATGACGGCCGTGGCCAGCGCCGCGAACTCGGGCATCAACAATCTGGGCACCAGCATGGCCAGCAACCTGGGCAGCGGGGCGGCCTACAGCAGCGCCACGGGCTCGGTCAGCGCGCCCAGCTACACCATTCAAGGCACGACCTACACCAACGTCGGCACGGCATTGACCGGCGCCAACACGGCGCTGACCAATCTGGTGACGGGCAAGATCGGCCCCTTTGTGTCGGACAACAGCGTGACAACGGTGCAGGCCGTGTCGTCGGGGGCAAACGCAGCGGCGGGAGGCTTTGGCGCGTCGGCCACGGGGGTGGCGTCCACGGTCGTGGGCAACCAGTCCACGGATAACGCGGTCGCCAACTCCACGATTCTGGGCCAAGGCGCGTCGGTGACGGTCGGGCTAACCGGGTCCAACGTCGTCTTGGGACGTGCGTCCGCGGCAACGGTGGGGTCGCAGGCCGGCTATACGGGATTCGGTTTGGCGGCGGCGCAAAACTCAGCGGGCGAGGTGTCGGTGGGTACGGCGGCCAGCCGCCGCAAGATCACCAACGTGGCGGCCGGCAGTGCGTTGACGGACGCGGTGAACGTCGCGCAGTTGACAGGCGCGGCGTCCAACCTGGGAACCAGCATCGCCACCAACCTGGGCGGCGGCGCGACGTATAACGCCGTAGCGGGGACGGTCAGCGCACCCGCCTACACGATTCAAGGCACGGCGTATTCCAACGTGGGTGCGGCCCTGGGCGGCGCGAACACGGCCATCACCAACCTGGTGTCGGGTGACACCGGCCCCTTTGTGTCAGACAACAGCGTCACCGCGGCGCAGGCGGTCGCGTCTGGCGCAAACGCCAGCGCGGGCGGATTTGGCGCGTCGGCCACTGGCGTGGCGTCGACGGTGGTGGGCAACCTGGCCACGGACAACGGCATCGCCAATTCGACGGTCTTGGGGCAGGGGGCATCCGTTGCCGCGGGGGTGGCGGGCGCGAACGTGGCGTTGGGCCAAGGGTCGTCGGCCGCAATAGGTTCGCAAACGGGCTATACCGCGTTTGGCCTGTCGGCCGCGCAGACGTCCGGGGGCGAAGTGTCAGTGGGATCGGGCGTGCGACTGCGCAAGATCACCAACGTGGCGGCCGGCAGCGCGTTGACCGACGCGGTAAACGTCGCGCAGTTGAGCGGCGCGGCGTCGAACCTGGGGTCGAGCATCGCCACCAATTTGGGCGGCGGCGCCGCCTACAGTGCGGCGGCTGGCACGGTCAGCGCGCCCAGCTACACGATCCAAGGCACGGCGTACGCCAACGTCGGCGCGGCGTTGGGCGGCGCGAACACCGCCCTGACCAATTTGATGTCGGGCGATGCCGGGCCCTTTGTGTCCGACAACAGCGTCACCGCGACGCAGGCGGTGGCATCCGGCGCAAACGCGAGTGCCGGCGGCTTTGGCGCGTCGGCCACCGGCGCGGCATCGACCGTGGCCGGCAGTCAAGCCACGGACAACGGGGTCGCGAATTCGACGGTGTTGGGCCAGGGCGCATCGATTGCCGCAGGCTTGTCGGGTGCCAACGTGGCGCTGGGCCAAGGAGCGTTGGCGGCCTCGGGGTCTCAGACGGGCTACACCGCTTTCGGACTGGGCGTGGCGCAGAACTCGGCGGGCGAGGTGTCCGTTGGCACCGCGGCCAGCCGTCGCAAGATCTCCAACGTGGCGGCCGGCAGCGCGTTGACCGATGCGGTCAACGTCGCGCAGTTGAGTGGCGCGGCGTTGAACCTGGGTTCGAGCATCGCTACGAACCTGGGCGGCGGCGCGGCCTACAGTGCGGCGGCTGGCACGGTCAGCGCGCCCAGCTACACGATCCAAGGCACGGCGTACGCCAACGTGGGCGCGGCGTTGGGCGGCGCGAACACCGCCCTGGCCAATTTGATGTCGGGTGATGCCGGGCCCTTTGTGTCGGACAACAGCGTCACCGCGACGCAGGCGGTGGCATCCGGTGCGAACGCGAGTGCGGGCGGCTTTGGCGCGTCGGCCACCGGTGCGGACGCGACGGTGATAGGTAACCTGGCTACCGACAACGGCGTGGCGGGCTCGTCGATATTGGGACGCGGCGCATCGGTCGCGGCAGGGTTGTCGGGTTCCAACGTCGTGTTGGGACAAGACTCAGCTGCCTTGGTGGGAGCCGAGACGGGCTACAGCGGCTTTGGCTTGTCGGCCGCGCAAACCTCTGGCGGCGAAGTGTCGGTCGGCACGGCGGCCAGCCGCCGCAAGATCACCAACGTGGCGGCCGGCAGCGCATCGTCGGATGCGGTCAACGTTGCACAATTGCGCGGCGCGGCGTCCAGCCTGGGCACCAGTCTGGCAACCAGTCTGGGCGGCGGCGCGAGCTACAACGCGGGCACCGGCCAAGTCGGAGCCCCCAGCTACAGCATTCAAGGCGGCGCTTACAGCAGCGTCGGCAGCGCGCTGAGCCAGCTGGATTCCGCCGTGGCAGGCATCAGCACCGGCAAGGCAGGCCCCTTTGTGGCGGACAGCAATGTCACGGCCGCGCAGCCGGTTGCGTCGGGCATCAACGCGGCGGCAGGCGGTTTTGGCGCGTCGGCAACGGGTGATGGTTCAACCGTCGTGGGCAACCTGGCGTCCGACAACGGCGTGCTGAACTCGGTCGTGCTGGGCGAAGGCGCAATGATCGCGGCGGGCCTGACGGGCGAGAACGTGGCATTGGGTCAAGGCTCGGCGGCGGCCGTGGGCGCAGAGACCGGCTACACGGCCATCGGATTGGCGGCGGCGCAAAGCTCCAGCGGTGAGGTGTCGCTGGGCTCCGCAGGCGTCGAACGCAAGGTTACGAATTTGGCGGCGGGCAGTGCGTCTACGGATGCCGTGAACGTGGGTCAACTGACGGGCGTCGCTAACGCGGCGAGGACGGGCTTGAGCACCTTGGGTGCAAGCGTGGCGTCGAACTTGGGCGGGGGATCGACCTTCGATCCGACAACTGGCGCGGTCACCGCACCCAGCTATGGCGTGCAAGGCAATACCTATTCGAACTTGGGTAGCGCCATCGGCGGCTTGGACACGGCAGTAACCAGCGTCAACAACGCCGTGACCAGCGTCAACAATGCCGTGACGAACATCAGCAGCGGCAAGACCGGGCCGTTCGTCTCTGACAACAGCGTGACGACGGCGCAAGCCATTGCGTCGGGTGCAGATGCGTCGGCAGGTGGCTTCGGCGCGTCGGCGACGGGCGCGGCGTCGACGGTTGTCGGTAACCAAGCCACCGACAACAGCGTTGCGAATTCGACGGTGCTGGGTCAAGGTGCGACGATCACGGCTGGTTTGACGGGTTCGAACGTAGCGTTGGGTCAAGGCTCCACAGTAGCAGTCGGATCAGAGACCGGTTACACCGCGATCGGCTTGTCCGCAGCGCAAAATTCCAGCGGCGAAGTATCCATCGGGTCGGTAGGTTCGGAACGCAAACTCACGAACCTGGCAGCGGGAAGTGTAGGGACAGACGGTGTAAACGTCAGCCAACTGACGGGCGTCGCTGACGCCGCAACGACCGGCCTGAGCACCTTGGGTTCAAGCGTGGCATCCAACTTGGGTGGCGGCTCGACCTTCGACCCGACAACCGGTTCCATCACCGCACCCAGCTATGGCGTGCAAGGCAATACCTACTCGAACTTGGGTGGCGCCATCGGCGGCTTGGACACGGCAGTAACTAGCGTCAACAACGCCGTGACCAGCGTCAACAATGCAGTGGCGAACATCAGCAGTGGCAAGACCGGGCCGTTCGTCTCCGACAACAGCGTGACGACGGCGCAAGCCATTGCGTCGGGTGCTGATGCGTCCGCAGGCGGCTTCGGCGCGTCGGCGACGGGCGCGGCGTCTACCGTTGTCGGTAACCAAGCCACCGATAACAGCGTTGCGAATTCGACGGTGCTGGGTCAAGGTGCGACGATCACTGCCGGCCTGACCGGTTCGAACGTCGGGTTGGGTCAAGCGTCAACCGCAGCAGTTGGATCAGAGACCGGCTACACCGCGATCGGCTTGTCCGCAGCGCAAAACTCCAGCGGGGAAGTATCCATCGGCTCTACAGGTTCGGAACGCAAGCTCACGAATCTGGCAGCCGGCAGTGCGTCTACGGATGCCGTGAACGTGGGCCAACTGACGGGCGTCGCTAACGCTGCAACGACGGGCTTGAGCACCTTGGGTTCAAGCGTGGCATCGAACTTGGGCGGGGGGGCGACCTATGACCCGGTCGGCCAGACAGTCACTGCGCCGACGTATGGCGTGCAAGGGTCGACATACTCGAATGTTGGCGGCGCCATCGGCGGTTTGGATACGGCGGTGACTAGCGTCAACAATGCAGTAACCAGTATCAGCAGTGGCAAGACCGGGCCGTTCGTGTCGGATAACACCGTGACGGCGGTGCAGGCGGCAGCGTCGGGTGCGGATGCGTCCGCAGGCGGCTTCGGCGCGTCGGCGACGGGCTCGGCGTCGACCGTTGTTGGTAACCAAGCCACCGATAACAGCGTTGCGAATTCGACGGTGCTGGGCCAAGGCGCAACGATCACGGCTGGTTTGACTGGTTCGAACGTCGCGTTGGGTCAAGCGTCGACCGCCGCAGTCGGATCAGAGACGGGCTATACCGCCATTGGCTTGTCCGCAGCGCAAAACTCCAGCGGGGAAGTATCGATCGGGTCGGCAGGTTCGGAACGTAAGCTGACGAACTTGGCAGCGGGCAGTGCAGGAACGGACGCAGTCAACGTCAGCCAACTGACGGGCGTCGCCAACGCCGCAACGACTGGCCTGAGCACCTTGGGTTCAAGCATGGCATCCAACTTGGGCGGGGGATCGACCTTCGATCCGACAACCGGTTCCATCACCGCACCCAGCTATGGCGTGCAAGGCAATACCTACTCGAACTTGGGTGGCGCCATCGGCGGCTTGGACACGGCGGTGACTAGCGTCAACAACGCCGTGACCAGCGTCAACAATGCAGTGGCGAACATCAGCAGTGGCAAGACCGGGCCGTTCGTCTCCGACAACAGCGTGACGACGGCGCAAGCCATTGCGTCGGGTGCAGATGCGTCGGCGGGTGGCTTCGGCGCGTCGGCGACGGGTGCGGCGTCGACGGTTGTCGGTAACCAAGCCACTGACAACAACGTTGCGAATTCGACGGTGCTGGGTCAAGGTGCGACGATCACGGCTGGTTTGACGGGTTCGAACGTAGCGTTGGGTCAAGCTTCGACCGCAGCAGTTGGATCAGAGACCGGCTACACCGCGATCGGCTTGTCCGCAGTGCAAAGCTCCAGCGGGGAAGTATCGATCGGGTCGGCAGGTTTCGAACGCAAGCTCACGAACCTGGCAGCGGGCAGCGCGGGAACGGACGCCGTCAACGTCAGCCAACTGACGGGCGTCGCCAACGCCGCAACGACCGGCCTGAGCACCTTGGGTTCCAGCATGGCATCCAACTTGGGTGGCGGCTCGACCTTCGACCCGACAACCAGTTCCATCACCGCACCCAGCTATGGCGTGCAAGGCAGCACCTATTCGAACTTGGGTAGCGCCATCGGCGGTTTGGACACGGCAGTGACGAGCGTCAACAATGCGGTCACCAGCGTCAACAATGCCGTGACCAGCATCAGCAGCGCCGTGACCACCATCAGCAGCGGCAAGGGCGGCCCGTTCGTGTCGGACGACAGCGTCAACACGATACAGGCGCTGGCCGCTGGCGCGGATAGCGCGGCGGGGGGCTTTGGGGCGTCGGCAACCGGGGCGGCGTCCACCGTCGTGGGCAATCAAGCCACGGACAACAGCGTCGCCAACTCGACCGTGCTTGGCCAAGGTGCAAGCATCACTGCCGGCCTGGCCGGGGCGAACGTGGCGTTGGGGCAAGGCGCGGTGTCGGCCATCGGCGCAGAGAGCAATTACGCCGCCTTCGGCCTGAGCGCCGTGCAAAGCTCGGCAGGCGAGGTGTCGCTGGGCGTGGCGGGCGCGGAACGCAAGCTCACCAATGTGGCGGCGGGCAGTGGCTCAACCGACGCGGTCAACGTCGGCCAACTGAAGGGCTCGGCGGCGCTGCTGGGTGCGAGCGTTGCGTCCAGTCTGGGAGGCGGCGCGGTGTATAGCCCGGCCACGGGTACCGTGTCGGCGCCCAGCTATACCGTGCAGGGTAACACCTACAGCAGTCTGGGCACGGCGATTGGCGGGCTGGATACGCTGGTTTCCAACATCAGCAGCGGCCGGGCGGGGCCGCTCGTGGCCGACGCCACAGTGACGTCCGCACAACCCCTGGCATCGGGCGCGAACAGTGCGGCCGGCGGCTTTGGCGCGTTGGCGACGGGGGCGGGCTCGCTCTCGCTGGGTAACCAAGCCAGCGACAACGGCGTGGCGAATTCCACGACGCTGGGTCAGGGCGCCAAGATCACGGCCGGGTTGACGGGCGCCAACGTGGCGTTGGGCCAAGGGTCCGTCGTCGCGGTGGGGGCGCAGACTGGCTACGTGGCCTTCGGTTTGGCCGGCACCATCAGCTCGGCTGGCGAAGTGTCGGTAGGGTCCGCGGGCAATCTGCGCAAAGTAACGAACGTGGCGCCGGGCAGCGACCTGACGGATGCGGTCAACGTGCGGCAACTGACGCAGGTGAGCACGCGAATCGGACAGGTGGGCACGGATGCCTTGATGTGGGACCCCACGGCCAACAGCGGCGTCGGTGCGTACTCCGCCGCACACGGAAGCATTGGCGGCCCCAGCATCATCACGCGGGTTGCGCCGGGCGTGCTGGCCTCCAGCAGCTGGGACGCCGTGAACGGATCGCAGTTGTACGCCACCAACCAGACCGTGACCCAGCTTGTGTCAACGGTGAACAGCTTTGCCGGCAAGACTGACCCGGCCATCAATGGGCAAGGGGTTCGATACGAGCGCACCAACGACACAGGCCTGATGCAGATGGATGCGTACGCAACGGGACAAGGTGCGACCGCCATTGGCTACAACGCACAGGCAAGCGGCGCGGGCAGTCTGGCCCTGGGCGCGAATACGCAAGCCACCGTGGATGGCGGCATCGCCATCGGGCAAGGGTCTATCTCTGACCGGGCGTCCGTTACGCGGGCACTTACCCGGGCCGTTACGCCGGGGGCCTTCTCGGTGGGTGCGCCGGGCATGCTGCGCCAGGTCATCAACGTGGCGGACGGCACGCAGGCGCAAGACGCTGTGACGGTGCGCCAGTTGCAGGGCGCAATCGCGGCGGTCACCGTGACGCCTATCAAGTACTTCCACGTTGACAGCACCAAGGCCGATGCGTTGGCGGTGGGGGCGGATGCCATCGCGGTGGGGCCGGAGGCCATCGTCAATGGTGACGCCGGCATCGGGATGGGGCTGGCCGCGGAAGTGGACAGCACGGCGCCCAACGGCATCGCGATCGGCTCGTCCGCCCGCTCGGCCCTGGGGTCCGCCATTGCCTTGGGCACGTCGGCGCTGGCCAATGGGGCGCAGTCGATGGCGCTGGGGGCAAGTGCGGGGGCCAGTGGCGACAACAGCGTCGCGCTGGGTTCCACCGCTGCCGCCACCGGCGACAAGAGCCTGGCGCTGGGTGCAGGCGCACAGGCCCAGCAGGCGGGCGATGTGGCGTTGGGCGCCGGGGCGGTGGCCAACATGGGGGCAGCACCGGTCTATACCGGCAAATACTCAGGCGTGTCCAACACGATAGCGGGCACGTTGTCGGTGGGCGACACGGGGGCCGAACGCACCGTCAGCCACGTTGCCGATGCGCAGAACGCGACGGACGCCGTGAACCTGCGCCAATTGGACGGGGCGGTGACGCAGGCCAATCTCTATACCGACCAGCAGATTGCCACGGTCAATAGCGGATTGACGCAGGGCGGCAGCGGCATGTTCCAGGTCAACCAGACCAGCCCCACGCCGGCGCCCACGGCAACGGGCGCAGAGTCTACCGCAGGCGGCGCGGGGGCGGTGGCATCGGCGGCAGGCAGCACGGCGCTGGGCAATGGCGCGCAGTCCCGAGGCGCCAATTCCGTGGCGCTGGGCGCGGGCAGCTCGGACGGGGGCCGCGAGAATGTGGTGTCGGTCGGCGCGGCGGGCCAGGAACGGCAGGTGACCAACGTCGCCGCCGGCACGGCAGAGACGGATGCCGTCAACGTGCAGCAGTTGAACGCATCCAAGCAGGGCACGGTGCAGTACGCCACCACGCCGGGCACGAAGGCGGTGGATTATTCCCGGATCACGCTGGGCAATGGGGGCGGCCCGGTCACGTTGAGCAATGTGGCCGACGGGGTGCAGGACAACGACGCCGTCAACGTGCAGCAACTGAACGCGGGCTTGGGCGGCGCGGTGCAGCAGTCCAACGCTTACACCGACGGCAAGTTCCAGAACCTGCGCAACGATATGGACCGCTACCGGCGCGACGCGTCGGGCGGCACCGCCACGGCGATGGCGGTGGCGGGGTTGGCGCAGGCTTATCTGCCGGGCCGGGGCATGTTCTCTGTCGCGGGCAGCACGTACGACGGCCAGCAAGGCTTTGCGATGGGCTTGTCAACGGTGTCGGGCAACGGCAAGTGGGTCTACAAGATGTCGGGTTCCACGAACACGCGCGGTACGTTCGGTGCGGTCGTTGGGGCAGGTTTTCAGTGGTGAAGGTGCGCCGGCTGGCAAGGCATTGCCTTTGCCAGCCGGGGTGAACCTGTCAGTGCGGTGCTTTTCTTTTCATAGCGAGGACTTATGCAACAGACGAACCTGATCTCTCGTGGCGTGCGCGCCAGCGTGTTGTGCAGCGCCATGGCCTTGGCTGCGCCGGCGCTGGCCGCGGACCCGTCGCTGGACAGCGCGGTGTCGGCCGCCAAGCAATGGGTGTCGATGTCGGACGCCGGTTCCACGGACAAGATGTGGGGCGCCAGTAGCGACATCATGAAGCAGCGCGTTGACAAACAGGGTTGGTCTGATTATCTGAGCCAGTTGCGCACCGAAGTCGGCCGCTACGCCGGGCGCGAATGGGTGCAGGTGGTGCGCGTGACAGACCCGGTGGATCTGCCGCAAGGGCAATATGTGAACGTCATCTTCACGACCCAGTTCCGCAACATGCCCGCGACCGAGACGGTATCGATGGTGGCGAACAAGAACCGCTGGGTGCCGATGGGATACGTGGTGCGAAAAATTGCGGCGGACGCGCAGCCGGCCATGTAGGCAGGCTCGCGCGTCAGCCGCTATGTTGATCTGTGACAAGGTCCGGCCGATGGCCGGACTCTAGACTGCCAGGCATGGAAACATCTTCCCATCCCCTGGAATTGGTGGCGCCAGCGGGCAGCCTTGCCGCGCTGACCGCCGCCTTGGACGCAGGCGCCGACACGGTCTATCTGGGCTTGCGCAACGCCACCAACGCTCGCAACTTCGCCGGGCTGAATTTTTCGGAAAGCGATATCCGAACGGGCGTCGACCTGGCGCATCAGCGCGGCCGGCAGGTGCTGTTCGCCATCAACACCTTTGTGCAAGCGGGCAGGGGCAAGGAATGGCGCGCGGCGGTGGATGCCGCGCACGACCTGGGCGCGGACGCCGTCATCATGGCGGATGCGGGCTTGCTGGCCTATGCCAGCGACCGCTACCCCGATCTGCGCCTGCATCTGTCCGTACAAGGGTCCGCCACCCACATCGACGCCATCGAACTCATGAAGGAACAGTTCGGCATACGCCGTGTGGTGTTGCCGCGCGTGTTGACGCTGGCGGAGGTTGCGCGCATTTGCGCCAACGTCACCGTGGAAGTCGAGGTCTTCGGCTTTGGCAGCCTGTGCGTCATGGCCGAAGGGCGGTGCCTGCTGTCGTCTTACGCCACGGGCGATTCCCCGAATAACAAAGGCGTCTGTTCACCCGCCCACGCCGTGCGATGGGTGGAAACGCGGGGCCGGATGGACGCGCGTCTGTCGGGCATTCTGATTGATCGATACGAACCGGGCGAGCCTGCCGCCTATCCCACCTTGTGCAAAGGCCGCTTCGAAGTCGGAGGGCGCGCCGACCACGCGCTGGAAGAACCCACCAGCCTGAACGCCATCGGCCTGTTGCCGCGCCTGGCGGAGATGGGGGTGACGGCCATCAAGATAGAAGGGCGGCAGCGCAGCCCGGCGTATGTCGCGCAAGTGGTGTCCACGCTGCGGGCGGCGCTGGACAGCGCGCATGCCGACGCCGCGCGGTTTTCGCCGCTGCCCAAGTGGAACGCCTTGCTGGCGCGCCACGCAGAAGGTTCCCAAGTCACGCAAGGCGCATTCGAACGGCCATGGAAATAGATCGCAACCTCACCCTTGAACGCAACGCCTTCCAGATCGCTGTTGGACCGTTGCTGTATTACTGGCCACGCCAACACACACTGGATTTCTATGCGGAGCTGGCCGACAGCGCCGCAGACATCCTCTATGTGGGCGAAACGGTGTGCAGCCGCCGCCACGAATTGCGCGCGGGCGATTGGCTGGACCTGGCGCGGGACTTGCGCGCCACGGGCAAGACGGTGGTGCTGTCGGGACGCACGCTGATCGAAACGGGCGCGGAAGCGCTGGCGTTAAAGAAACTGTGCGCGCAAGAAGACTTCATGATCGAGGCGGGTGAAGTCGGCGCCCTGCGGCATCTGGGCGGGCGGCCCTTTGTGGCGGGGCCGCACGTCAATGCGTATCACGGCGGCACCCTGCAATGGCTGGCAAGCCTGGGCGCAATACGCTTTGTGGCGCCGCTGGAAATGGATGGCAATACGCTTGCCCGGCTGCTGGAAGAACGCCCGGCCGGGCTGGCCGCCGAAGTGCTGGTGTGGGGCCGCATGGCGCTGGCGTTTTCGGCGCGCTGCTTTACCGCGCGCCATTTCCGCTTGAAGAAGGATGAGTGCGGATTCCGGTGCATTGAACACCCCGATGGGCTCGACATGCGGACACGCGAATCCAATGAATTTCTCAGCATCAACGGCATCCAGGTGCAATCCGCCGCCTGTCTGGACTTGTTGGCGCAGGCAAGGGAGCTGGCCAGCATGGGTGTCGAAGTTATGCGGGTGAATCCGCAGTCGGCAGGAACGCTTGACGCCATTGCCGCGCTGGATGCGATCCGCGCGGGCGGCGTGCCCGGGGCCGTGACGCCGCCCGCAGGGATGGGGCGCTGTAATGGCTATTACTACGGCCGCTCGGGCATTGAACTTCTGGAGACGGCAGCATGAGCGTCGCGATGGGGTTTCCGGGTCTGCTGGCAAAGGTGGGGCGGCGCCTGCCCGCGCCGCTCGTATCGATGCATTTCGTGGCCGGGCTGGAATTGGCGCGCCGCTTCAAATGGCTGTCGCCGCCGCCCGAACTGGAAGGGCGCAGCTTCGCCATTACCATCGAAGACCTTGGGCTGCGCAGCAGTTTCGGGGTGCGGGGCGGGGCGTTTCGGCCGATGTGGCATGGCGCGCCCGCCGAGCTGGAACTGGGAGCAACGATGGCGGACCTGCTGAGCTTGATGCGCGCCGACACCGATGCGGACACCTTGTTCTTTCAACGGCGCCTGCGCATTTCGGGTGACACCGAACTGGGGCTTATCGTCAAGAATTGGCTGGACGCCGCCCCGCGCCCCGCGTGGCTGAAGCCTGCGGTGTAAGGTCCGCCACGAGTCCCCAATGGCGCAAGCCAGCGGTGTAAGGTCCGCCATGAGCCCCCGCTGGCGCAAGCCTGCGGAGCCGGGGCTACACCACGCGGCGTGAAATAGGAAGACTCAGATTTCACGTTCAGACGCCGGTTCAAGGCCAAAACGGCCGTCCATTTCGCCTAAGCTGCTGCTCAACTGCCATCAGGCAAGGGAGCATTCAGCATGCATAGCAACACCGGTGCAGAACTTCCCATTCCGGCGAAAGGGGCGCAGGCGGCCACTTCGTCGCGGGCGGAACGCCTGTTCATTGACCTGCTGCGCCAGCATCTGCGCGACGCATCGCTGCTGATCGTTGATGGGGGCCGCCGTCACGCGGTGGGCCAAAGCGGGGCGGCCGAACTCGTGCTGCGGGTTCACCGGCCTGACTTCTACGCGCGTGTGCTGTTGCAGGGCAACCTGGGCATGGGCGAGTCCTTCATGGAAGGCGGCTTCGATGTCGATGACGGCCGGTTGGCGGATGTGCTGGCGGTCTTGCTCAAGGCGCGGATGGACCGCAAGACGGGGCGGCACTGGCGCTACGCCTTGCGGTATGGGGCGTTGCTGGCAGGCAACCTGCTGGCGGGCAAGACGCGCAATGTGCGCCGCCATTACGACGTCGGCGAAGACCTGTTCGATGCGTTCCTGCACGACCGCTATCAGGTGTATTCCTGCGGCTACGCGCGCAACGCCGACGCCGACATCGACACGCTTCAACACGACAAACTCGACCGCATTTGCCAGAAACTGGAGCTGGCGCCGCGTCAAACCCTGCTGGATGTGGGATGCGGCAAGGGCGGCTTGCTGATTCATGCGGCGCGGCACTACGGAGTCAAGGGCACCGGCGTCACGAACAGCCTGGCGCACTGGGAACGGGCGAACGCGCTGATCAACCAGCATGGGGTGGGCGACCGCGTGAAAGTGCTGCTGCAAGATTACGCGTCGGTTGCCGGGGTGTTTGATCGGGTTGTCAGCGTGGGCATGCTGGAACACCTTCCCCGGCGCGAGTACCCGCAATATTTCCGCACCCTTGCCAAAGCGCTTCGGCCGAACGGACGCGGTCTGGTGCACGCCATCGGGTGCAACACGCGCATCAACCGTCACGACCCTTTCATCCAGCGCTACATCTTTCCGGGTTCGGATACGCCCAAGTTATCGGCAATCACCCGGCAGCTAGAGAACCACCACCTGGCCATCCTGGATGCGGAAAACCTGGTTCGTCACTATGCCGTCACGGCGCAGCGTTGGCTGGAGGCGTTTCGCGCACACGCGCCGTCGCTGGATGCCAGCCGCTACGACGCGGCCTTCAAACGCATGTGGGAATACTACCTGTGCTGCGGCATTGCGGCCGCGAAGGCGGGCGAGGCCGCGTTGTACCAAGTGCTGTTCACCAACGATTACTACGCGCCGTACCGGTATCAGCGCGTTTAAGGAGACATCGCGATGCCTGCGAACAGCGACTTTGCCAGACTGCGCAATACGCTCATGGCCGCGGGGTTCAGCGAACGGACGCCTTGGGCCATCTTCGGTGAATGGCTGGTGTTTGTCGGGTTGACGATCGCGGGCGTCGCGGCGCTGGCGATGTCAGATGCGTGGTGGGTGCGCCTGCTGGCGTTTGTGGCCATCATCATGGGCAGCATGGGTATCACCACGAACGCGCATACCGCCTCGCATCACGCCATCAGCAAGCGGCGGTGGGTGAACGACTTCTTTCTGTATTTCGGCTACCCGTTCTTCAGCCAGGTGTCGGCGAACTACTGGCGGCAAAAGCATTTGGTGATTCATCATCCGCACCCGAACATTGTTGGTGTGGATAACGATGCAAATCTGGCGCCGGTGTTCGCGTTGAACCAATCCGAATTGCATCGGGTGCGCGGCCTGCATCGCTGGTGGTACGCACACCAAGGCTATTTTCTGCCGTTGATGCTGGTGGGTAACGCCTTTGGCGTGGTGTTCCAAAGCTGGCGGTATCTGTTGCGCCGGCTGGCGGACCCGGCAAAGCGCACGCGCGCGCACTGGGCGGATTTGGCGGTGCTGATGCTGCACTGGGTGGTCTGGGTGGGCGTGCCTTGCCTGTTCTTCACGCTGGAAGCGGTGCTGATGTTTACGCTGCTGCGCTATGCCGCGATGTCTTACGCCGCATTTGCGCTGTTTGCACCCGCGCATTATCCGGCCGCCGCGGGCCTGTACGACCGCAGCACGCTGAATGGCAACTTCCTGATGCTGCAAACCGCCACCACCATCAACTTCCGGACCGGGCCAGTGGGCCGGCTGCTATGCGGCGGCGTTGAATACCAGATCGAACATCATCTGTTCCCGAGCATCAGCCCCAGGCATTACCGCGCCATCAGCCCCATCGTGAAGCGCTTCTGTGACGAGCACGGGTATCCGTATCGAACCGAAGGCTGGTTCGAGGCCATGTGGCATTCATTCGTGACGTTCTGGCGTCCCAAGGTGGTGCACGCCGCGCTGCCGGAACCCGAGCCGCGGCGCTCGCCGCGGTGACGGCGCGACGGCGCAACGCAGCCAAGGAGGGCGGCATGCAGGAAGAGCAGAACATTCAAAGTGACGTGGTGCGTTTTGCGGCCAGCGACCGGCGAACATTGACGGGAACGCTCTACGCGCCAGCCGATTCGAATCAGCGCTGTGTGCTGTTAAATGGCGCCACGGCCGTCAAACGGGGCTATTACGACGCTTACGCCCGCTATCTGGCTGCGGCCGGATTCACCGTGTTGACCTACGACTACCGCGGCATTGGCGATTCCTGCGTACGTTCTGTCCAGCAAGAACCCGGAACGATGCGGCAGTGGGGCGAAGCGGATACCGCGGGCGCCATCGCCTTTCTGACGCAGCGCCATCCCGGCTACCGCCTGCTGGTGGTGGGCCATAGTGCGGGCGGACAGTTGTTCGGCTTGGCCGCCAACAACCGGCAGGCGGCGGGCATGTTGGCCGTTAGCAGTCAAAGCGGTTATTGGCGCTATTGGCCTTGGCCACGCCGCTTGGGGCTGGCCGCGCTTTGGTTTGCGGTGCTGCCGGTGTTGACGCGGCTCTGTTCGCGCTTTCCAGCCCGCCGCCTAGGGCTGGGCAGTTCGGATCTGCCACCAGGCGTGGCTCGGGAATGGGCGCGCTGGTGCCGCCATCCCGACTACATCGTCGATGAATCCGGGCAGCCGCTGCGGCAACACTTCAAGGCGTACAACGGCAATATTCTGGCCTACACCATCGAGGATGACTGGATGGCGCCTTCCGCTGCCGTTCACGCCTTGCTGGCGTTTTATGCGTCGGCCAATGTCGAAACCCGGCCGCTTGCCCCGTCGGCATTTGGCTTGAACGCGCTGGGGCATTTCGGCTACTTCCGCCGCGGCAGCCGCGCGCTGTGGCCCGCCGGGTCGGCCTGGCTGCTGGCGCAATGACGGCGCCCGCTTCTGCGCCGCGCGCCTTGCGCATCCTGGCGGCGGATCAATTTCCCCTAAGCGCGCGCCACTACGTCGCGCCGGAGGGGGTGGACATGCATCCGCCGCGCGTCGCTATTTTCCTGAATGCCACCGGCGCGTCGCAGGATCGCTTTCGTTCGTTGGCGGCCTATGTTGCGCAGTCGGGGTGGCACGCGCTGACGTTTGATTACCGCGGCATTGGGCAGTCGGCAATTCCGCCAGGCATGGCGCAACGCGTGTCGATGCAGGCGTGGGGCGAACAGGACCTTGCCGCCATGATTGCCTGGGCAGACGCGGAATTCGGCCACCCACGCATTGCGTTGATCTGCCATAGCATCGGCGGCCAGATCGCCGCCTTGGCGCCCAACGCGCACCGGGTCGACGCGATGCTGGCGGTGGGATGCCAAAAAGGCTATTGGCGTTGGTGGCCCGACTGGCGCCGGTATGCGGTGCTGGCCTTCTTCCAGGGCGTCGTGCCGCTGTGCCTGGGCCTGTTCGGGCATGTGCCGCTGCAATGGATGGGGCTGCATCGGCTTGAGCGCGGCGTGGCCCGCGACTACGCGCGCTGGACGCTGAATGGCGGCTACACGGATGCGCAAGGCGGACGGCTGGAGTCTGCGCATCGGCGCTTTCGGGCGCCGATCCTGTCGCTGAGTTTCGATGACGATGTCGTCTACGCACCCAAGCCCGCCGTGGACGCCTTGGTGGAGCACTTCTACGTGAACGCCGCCGTCATCCGCGCGCACTTGGTGGCCACTGATGCCCGTGCGGCTTTTGACGTTCAAGCTGCCGGCCATGCGCGTGTTGCCTCCCGGCCCGGCCTGGGCCACTCCGGCTTCTTCGACCCCCGCCGTTGTGAGGAAGGGCTGTGGCGGGACTGTGTGCAATGGCTGTCTCACGTGGCGGATGGCGGGCATCCGCACGCGTTTGATTTTTGGCGCTTGCCGGCCAGCCGGTATCGGTGATGGCCCGATTCAGCCTGATGCTATGGCGCCGCCCGCGTTTGCCTGCGCATGCAGTGGGCCAGATCATCGATTTGCCGCATACGCAGATTCGCGTTTTCGACAGCGGCAACGGTTCCGGCCGGGGCGCCTATGTGGTCGTGCCTGACCCGCCGAACGTCATCGAACATTGCCTGCCGCTGATACGCCGCGTGGCGGCGGGTCAACGCGTGGTGGCGTTTGAGCTGCCCGGTTTTGGCTATTCCCGGCCACGCCCCGGGTTTCGTTTCGGCCTGGCGAGCCAAAGCGCCACCCTGCATCAGTTGTTCGACCGCTTGGGGCTGACCGAAACCGTGCTGGATATGTCCTGCCTGAGCGCTTACGTGGGCCTGGATTTTGCCGCACGCCATCCCGAGCGCGTCCGGCACCTGATTCTTCAGCAGGCGCCGGCCTTGGCGGACGCGCAACGCTGGGCGCGGCGCGCGGATCTGCATGGGCTGATCCGCACGCCGTGGGTCGGCCAATGTTTCATGTGCGCATTCCGGCGGCAAGCCACGCGGCATTGGTATGGCGCCGCCTTGCCCGCGGGGCATGACGATGCGCTGCGCCAAGCCTTCACCACGCCAGCCTTGCATGCCGTGGACGCTGGCGGCCTGTTTCTGCTGGCCGACGCCTACCAAGCGTTGTTGGCGCACCCCGCAGGCGCGAGTGCGCCGCCGCAACCGGTCACCGCCTTGTGGGGCGGGGCAGACCGCACGCACGCCCACACGCCGGCGCAGTCCTTGCTGCATGACGTGCCCGCCGCAAGATGGGTGGCGTTTGACGACTGCGGACACTTCCCCGGGCTGGAAGCGCCCGCGCGTTTTGACGCGTTGCTCCGCGCGGCGTCGGTGCGAATTTAAGGGTTTCCACTCATTAGCCAAACGAATTCAGCGGATAAGAAATAAGAATTTTTCTTATGGTTGGGGCGGGGCTATAACGATCGTCTGCAAGACCTCAACTACGTAAAGAGAGATAAACATGAGGGGAAAACCCGTGACGGGCCACCAACCGGTGCGCGCGTCGACCGCCGCTTTTGTCGGCACGATGATCGAGTGGTACGACTTCTACATCTACGCGACCGCGGCCGCGCTGGTGTTCGGCAAGATCTTTTTTCCATCGGCCACCGGCTTCTACGGCACCTTGGCCGCCTTCGGCACATTCGCGGTGGGCTTTTTCGCCCGGCCACTGGGCGGCGCCATCTTCGGCCACATTGGCGACAAGATCGGCCGCAAGAAATCGCTGGTGATCACCTTGGTGATGATGGGCACGGTAACCGTCTTGATCGGCCTGTTGCCCACCCACGCGTCCATCGGCATCTGGGCGCCCATCCTGCTGATCCTGCTGCGTATCGTGCAGGGGATCGCGGTGGGCGGCGAATGGGGCGGGGCGGTGCTGATGGCGGGCGAGCATTCGCCGGACCAAAGCAAGCGCACGTTCTTCGCATCGTTCGCCCAACTGGGCAGCCCGGCGGGCTTGATCCTGTCGATGCTGATGTTCAAGCTGGTGACGGGCCTGGACGACGAGGCGTTCCTGAGCTGGGGCTGGCGCGTGCCGTTCCTGTTCTCGGCGGTGCTGCTGGTGGTGGGCTTCGTGATTCGCTTGAGCGTGAACGAATCGCCCGACTTCATCGCGGAAAAGGCAGCGCAGGCCAAGCGCGCCAACCCGGCCAAACCCGCCCAGGCCCCGCTTGCGCAGGTGCTGCGCGGCGCGCCCCGGCTGCTGATACTGGCGGTGGGCGCCAACGTACTGGGCATTGCCGGCTTCTACTTCACCAACACGTTCATGATTGCGTACACCACGCAGTACGTGGGCTTGAACCGGGCGGTGATTCTGGATTGCCTGCTGGTCGTGTCGATCATGCAGTTCTTCATCACGCCGCTTGCGGCCTACATCGCCAGCCGCGTCGGCAACCTGCGGTTCCTGGGCGCGATGGCGTTCGTGTCGATCTTCACGCCCTACGCGATGTTCAACTTGGTCGACCAGGGCTCGCTTTCCAGTATTACGCTGGGGGTCGGCGTGKCGGTACTCTTCATGGGCGCGTACTACGCGGTCATCGCGGGCTATGTCAGCGACAGCTTTCCGACCGGCATCCGCTACACGGGCATCTCAATGGCCTACCAGTTGTCGGGCGCCATCTTCGGCGGTCTGACGCCCTTGCTTGGCACCGTGCTGGCGGAGAATTTCAAAGGGCAGTGGTGGCCGCTGGCGCTGCTGTTCTCGGCGATTTCGTTGCTTTCCCTGGTTTCCGTTCTGCTGCTGGGCAATGTTGGCCAGCGCACCGAGCAATTTCACCTGAAGGATCAGCAAGCATGAAGGCATTTTTTCACGACGACCAGAAGCTGCATCATCCGCAAACCTATTTTTCGCGCGGCAAGATGCGCACCCCGCAGGAAGTGCCGGCGCGTCTGGATGGCCTGGTGCAAGCGGCACGCAAGCTGGGCTTTGACGTGCAGACGCCCGCCGACCACGGGGCCGGCGCCATTTCGGCCGTGCACTCGCTGGACTATCTGCGCTTTCTGCAAAGCGCCCATGACGACTGGATGAAACTGCCGGGCGACTGGGGCGGCGAGGTCGTGTCGAATGTCTTCGTGCGCGAACCCAACGCGTTACGCGGCGTGCTGGCCAAGGCCGGGCGCTATCTGGCGGATGGCAGCTGCCCGGTCGGCCCGAACACGTGGCAGTYGGCGTATTGGTCGGCGCAATGCGCGGTGGCGGGCGCCGAAGCGCTGCTGGCGGGCGACCGCCACGCCTACGCGCTGTGCCGTCCGCCCGGCCATCATGCGCGCCGCGATGCCGCAGGCGGGTTCTGCTACCTGAACAATGCGGCCATCGCCGCGCAGCGCCTGACGTCGCGCTTTCCGCGCGTGGCGATCCTGGACACCGACATGCACCACGGCCAGGGCATTCAGGAAATTTTCTACGAGCGCAGCGACGTGCTCTACGTGTCGATCCACGGCGATCCCGAAAACTTCTACCCGGTGGTCGCAGGCTTTGAAGACGAGCGCGGCGCGGGCGAAGGCTACGGCTACAACATCAACCTGCCGATGCCGCATGGGTCGCCCGAATCCGTGTTTTTCGACCGGCTGAAGCAAGCGCGCCAGGCCATCGACTTGTTCCAGCCTGACGCGCTGGTGCTGTCGCTGGGCTTCGACATCTTCGAGAAAGATCCGCAAGCCATGGTCAGCGTGACGGAAGACGGCTTCGAGCGCCTGGGCCGGGCGGTGGGCGGCATGCGTTTGCCGACCTTGATCGTGCAAGAGGGTGGCTACTATATTGAGGGCCTGGAATCCAACGCATCGCGGTTTTTCGCGGGGCTGACCGGCGCTTGACTCTTGGGGCGGCGGCCGGCTTGGGTTGGATTCAAATTTCTTACCCGCCGCCTTCCGGACCGCCATGCCCCAGCCTGCCCGCCGTACCCCTTCTGCGCTCTCGCTGGCGCCCGAACGCATGGACTGGAACCTGCTGCGCACGTTCATGTTTGTGGTGCAGGAACGCGGGGTGGGCAGGGCGGCGCAGGCGCTGCACCTGAGCCAGCCCGCGGTCAGCCAGGCGCTGAAGCGGCTGGAAGACGCGGTGGGCGGCATGCTGCTGCACCGGCGCAATGGCGAGTTCCGCCTGACGGGCTTGGGCGACGAAATCTACGCCATCGCCCGCGACATGTACGGCACCATGGCCCGCATTGAAAACGCCGCCACGCAAGACAAGGCCGAAGTGGCCGGCACGTTGCGGCTGCTGGTGATGAGCAAGGTCCAAAGCCCGGCCTATGACGACTTCCTGGCGCAGTTTCATCGCCGCTATTCCAAGATCGAATTCCATATCGACGTGCTGCCCAGCGCCGCCATTCTGGACGCGCTGGCCAAGCGTGTGCCCGCGCTGGGCATCTGTTTGTGCCGCAAGCCGGTTGAAGGCCTGGAACGCCGGCTCTTTCTTCGGCATCACTATGCGGTGGTCTGCGGCCGGCACCACCCGCTGTTCTCAAAGCAGCGCATCAGCATCGAAGACCTGATGGACCAGAATTTCGTGTGCTTCGCCAGCGACCAGATCGRCGACACCTTGTCTCCGCTGACCATCTTCCGCGACCAGCAGGGCTTCACGGGCCGCATCGTGGGCACGTCGCCCAACATCGAAGAGGTCCGCCGGATGGTGGTGGCGGGCATCGGGCTGAGCTTTCTGCCCGAGCATCTGATCCGCCAGGACGTCATGAGCGGCGAACTGCGGCGCTTGCCGCCGGCCGAATCCGTGGCCGAGATCGACGTGTTTCTGACCTGGCACAAGCAACGCAAACTGACGGCGGTGGAAGGGGCGTATCTGGCCGCCTTCGACCGCTTCCTGGCCCGCACGCCGCTGGATTCGCGGGCGGGCTGAACCCGCGATAGGACGAGCGCGTAACGTCTGGCCCCATCTACCCGCCGCGCGTTTCCATGCGCCGCGCAACGCGCGTCAACGCCAGGCTTGCCACGAAGTACAACAGCGCCACCGCCAGATAGACCTCGACGTGATAGGGCCGCCAGTCCGTGCCGGCCACCACCGCTTTGGCCGCGCCCAGCACGTCGAACACACCGATGATGCTGACCAGCGACGTGTCTTTCACTGCGCCCACGAACACGCCCAGCGCGGCGGGCGCGGCGATGCGGCGCGCTTGCGGCCAGATGACCGTGGCGTACGCGGTGGCGGGGCGCATGCCCAACGCGCGTGCGGCCATCATCTGGCCCGGCGGAATGGCTTGCAGCGCGCCGCGCAAGACTTCTGCCAGCAGGCAGGCGGTGTGCAAGGTCAGCGCGGCCAGCGCCATGCTGAACTTGGACACGCCGCCACCCAGCAACATCGGCAATACAAAGGACGCGAACAGCAGCTGCGTGACCAACGGCACGCCGCGTACCGCTTCGATCAGCCCGGCGGCCGCCAGCGACCCCGCGCGGCTGCCTGAGCGGCGCAACAACGCCAGCGCAAAGGCCAACGGCACGGCGGCGGCCAGCGCAGCGATGGCCAGGATCAGTGTGACAAGCAAGCCGCCCCAACGCTGCGGACCGATCAGCGCGCCGCCCCAAGGCCAGCCGGTCAACGCGGCCACCACCACCGCCAGCAGGGCAATCAACAAGGCCCCGCGTATCTTGGCGGGCAGGCTACTTACGCCCAGCGTCAGCGCGATGCCGGCCAGCAGCGCCGCGCAGGCGGCCAGCGCCGGGCCTCGGTCGGCCTCGGCCATGGTGCCGAAGAACAGCAGCGGCAGGTTTTCTCCCACCGCGGCCCAACACGCGCCCGCCGCGTTGGCGCAAGCGGCGGGGCCGCCTTGCCACACCGCGCGTACCACGGCCCAGTCCAGCAAGGCCCACGCTGCGGCCGCCAACAGCACGGCCATCGCGGTAGAGGCCAGTTTGCCGCGCCAGGGGCGCCGTTCGCCATCGGCCGCATTCCACAACGGCCGGTCGCCCAGCCGCGCGCCATGCGTGTCGCCCGGCCCGTGGCGCGTGTTGCGCGCGTTCCAGGCCGATAGCCCGCCGCCCAACGCTAGCGCCAACGTCAGATACACCGCCACCGCCAGCGCAATGCCTTCCAGCGCCAAGCCGGTCTGCGTGATGGCGGTGTTGATGACCGCCATCAATTCCTGATAGCCAATCGCGATGGCCAATGTGCTGTTCTTCACCAGCGACAGGCACTGGTTGGCATAGGGCGGAAGCGCCACGCGAGCGGCATACGGCGCAATCACCAGCCGCAGCACGGCGCGTGGCGTGAGGCCCATCGCCTGGCCGGCTTCCACCAGCCCGATCGGCACGGCGCGCACGGCGGCGCGGACGATGTCGGCAATGTAGGCCGCATGAAACACGACCAAGCCGATCAGCACCGCCGCGAATTCAATGCTGGGTTGCCAGCCGCCTTGCAAGCCCAGGCCACGCTTGATGGGCAATTCGATGTGGATAGCGGGTAGCAGCGCCCAGGCCAACGCGGCGATGGCAAGGGAAGCGTAGACGGCCGGGTTGCCAACGCGCCGCCGCGCACGCCAGCCGACCATCAGCGCCACCGCCAAGACAGCGGCATAAGGCAGCCAGCCTTGCAAGGCTGGCAGGGCCAATCCGCGATTGGACAGCAGCACGTGCGGCAAGGGTTGCCATGCCTGGCGCACGTCTGGCAGGCGCAGCAGCAGGCCGTACCAGACGAACAGCTGCAACAGCACGGGCGTGTTGCGCAGCGGCGCAATGATGACGGCGGCGCAACGGGCGGCCAGCGGATGCGACGACAAGCGCATCAGCCCCAGCGCAATGCCCAAGCCGGTCGCCAGCGGAATGGCGACGGCGGCCACCGTCAGCGTGTTGACGAGACCCGCCGCAATCGACATCCAGTACGGATCATCGGGCGTTACGCCGAGCAGGCTTTCCGAAATTCGAAAGCCTGCTGGCTGGAATAGAAAGCCGAATCCGCCCTGGATGCCGCGCGCGGTCTGCACGGATTCAATGTGCAGCAGCAGCGTGGCGGCCAAGCCGCCCAGCGCCAGAATCCAGGCAAGCGAGGGCAGCCAGCGGCGCAGCAGCGACGGGGCGGGCAGGGGAAGGGAAAGTGCAGTCATGGTGGTCGTGATGCCTGACAACAGAAGCAGGTCGGGCGCGGGGCGCTCGTACGTCGGCGCGGGCCGCGGAGCCAATGCAAAAGGCGGGCCATTGGCCCGCCTGCCGCGTTCAGGAAGTCACGCTCATTGGAAGGGGGGCGAATACAGCAGGCCGCCCTTGTTCCATTGCGCGTTCAAGCCACGGTCCAGCTTCAGCGGTGTGGCTGCGCCCAGGTTGCGGTCCCAGACTTCACCGTAATTGCCCACGGCCTTGATGGCGTTCTTCGCCCAGCTTTCGTCCAGGCCAAAGCTCTTGCCGATGCCGGGGTCCACGCCCAACAGGCGGCGCACTTGGGCGTCCGTGCTTTGCGCCTGGCTGTCGGCGTTCTTCGACGTGATGCCGAGTTCTTCCGCGGCGACCAGCGCGTTGACCGTCCACCGCACAATCGACGCCCAGTTGGGGTCGTCCTGCCGCACGAAGGGGCCTAGCGGCGACTTGTTGATGCGTTCGGGCAGGATGACAAAGTCGTCCGGCTTCGCAGCACGGGCGGCGCGGCTGGCGGCAAGCGTGGACGCATCCGACAAGTACACGTCGCAGCGGCCAGCGTAGAAGGCTTGTTCCAGTTCCACCAAGTTCTCGATTACCACCGGGCGGTACGTGAGCTTGTTTTTCTTGAAGTAGTCGACCAGGTTTTGCTCGTTCACCGTGCCGGGCTGCACGCAGACTTGCGCGCCATCCAGTTCGGCCGCGCTCTTAACGCCCAGCTTGCGCGGCACCAGGAAGCCTTGGCCGTCATAGAACACGATGCCGGCGGACGTAATGCCCAGCCCCGCATCGCGGCCCGATGTGATGGTGGTGTTGCGGTTCAACACATCGATCTCGCCGGACTGCAAGGCGGGAAAGCGTTGCTGCGAGCTCAGCGGCACGAAGCGCGTTTTCTCGGCGTCGCCCAAGACGGCGGCGGCAAGCGCGCGGCACAGGTCCGCGTCCAGGCCCGTCCAGCGGCCTTGCTTGTCGGCAATCGACAAACCGGCCGAACCCTGGCTCACGCCGCACACGAGTTCACCGCGTTTCTTGATGGTGTCGACCGTGCCGGCATGCGCGGCGCCTGTTGTTGCCGCGCCCGCAATCGCCAACGCGGCGGCCACGCCAGCCGTCTTGAGTAGAGGATTCAATCGCATGCCGTTCCCGTATTGTTTGTATGCAAGAAAGGCATGAATTCTAGGGGCGGGCAGGCGTTCGCAGAGCGACTATATGGTCATATGAATATAAGAACTAAGCCTTATCCAGATGCGCGTCATATACCTAGAATTCCGCCATACCAAGTTGGAATCAYAGAGAAGGTTGCGCATGAGCTGGCAGGACGAATTCAGGCAGTTGTTTCCCATCACGCGTGACAAGGCCTACGCCAATATCGCCTACACCAGCCCGTTGTCGCCCAAGGTGGCTGACGCGGTGGCCGGCTTCTTTGACAGCATTACTTATGCCCGCAGCGACAAGCCGCAATGGCTGCGCGATGCCGACGCCTTGCGCGTGCGCCTGGCCCGCCTGATTGGCGGGGACGCGCGCCGCCTGGCCTTCACCAAGAACACCACCGAAGGCTTGAACACGGTGGCGCAAGGCCTGGCCTGGCAAGACGGCGACAACCTGATCGTGGATGATCAGGAACACCCCACCAACGCCTTGCCCTGGCTGAACCTGCGCCGTCGCGGCGTGCAGGTGCGCGTGGCCCAGGCGACGTCGCATCGCTATACGGTGGATGATCTGTGGCAGCACGTGGATGCGCGCACGCGTTTGATCGCGGTGTCGTGGGTGCAGTACGGCACCGGTTTGCGTACCGACATCGCCGAGCTCGGCCGCCGCTGCGCCGAACGCGGCATCTGGCTGATCGTGGATGGTATCCAGGGTGCAGGCTTGTTGCGCGCCAAGGTCGACGAATGGAAGGTGGACGCGTTTGCCTGCGGCGCGCACAAAGGCATGCTCGGCCCCTTGGGCGTGGGCTTGTTGCACGTGTCGCCCAAGCTGCTGGACGCGCTGGACCCCTTGTACGTGGGGCCATCTGGCGTCACCACCTTGGACAAGTCCGGCCTGCAATGGCAGGTGGGTGTGTCGGATGCCGGGGATGCGCGCCGGCTGGAAACCGGCAACCTGAACTATCCTGGCATCGCCGGTTGGGCAGGTGCGCTGAGCTTGATCGAAGGCGCGCAGCCGGATCGTATCGAACCCTGGGTGCTGGAATTGTCGCAAGCGCTAAGTGAAGGCTTGCGCGCGCAGGGCGTACAGGTGGTGTCGCCGGCAGACGCCGAATTGCGCAGCACCACCACCGCCGTGCGCGTGGCGGACCCCGCCGCCGCCCTGGCGCACCTGACCCGCGAAGGCGTGGTGGCCAGCGTAGTGGAGTATGGTTACGTGCGCCTGTCCGTCGGCGCCTATAACAATCACGAAGACATCGAACGCATCTTGCGCGCCGCGCGCGCCTTGGCCGTTTGATTCGCTTTATCAAATTCGTATTTTCTGGAGAGACACATGACTGAACCGAAGAAGCCCAATTGGCGCCTGGAAACCGTGGCCGTGCATGGCGGCTACCGCCCCGATCCCACGACCCGCGCCGTGGCCGTACCCATCTACCAGACGGTTGCCTACGCGTTTGACGACACGCAGCATGGCGCCGACCTGTTCGACCTGAAGGTGCCGGGCAACATCTATACCCGCATCATGAACCCCACAACCGACGTGCTGGAGCAGCGCGTGGCGGCCCTGGAAGGCGGCATCGCCGCGCTGGCGCTGGCCTCGGGCCAGGCCGCCGTCACCTACGCCATCCTGACCATTGCCGAAGCGGGCGACAACATCGTGTCGTCCAGCACGCTGTACGGCGGCACCTACAACCTGTTCGCGCACACGTTGCCGCAATACGGCATCACCACGCGCTTTGCCAGCCCCAGCGACCTGGCCGCATTTGAATCGCAGATTGATGACCGCACCAAGGCCATCTTTGCGGAATCGGTCGGCAACCCCTTGGGCAACATCACCGACATCGCCGCGTTGGCCGACATCGCTCACCGCCATGGCCTGCCGCTGATCGTCGACAACACCGTGCCGTCGCCGTACCTGCTGCGCCCGATCGAACACGGTGCGGATATCGTCGTGCAGTCGCTGACCAAGTACCTGGGCGGCCACGGCACGAGCCTGGGCGGCGCCATCATTGATTCGGGCAAGTTCCCGTGGGCCGAACACAAGGCCCGCTTCAAGCGCCTGAACGAGCCGGACATCAGCTACCACGGCGTGGTCTATACCGAAGCCTTCGGCGCCGCCGCATACATTGGCCGCGCGCGCGTGGTGCCGCTGCGCAATACGGGCGCCGCGATCTCGCCGTTCAACTCGTTTCAGATTCTGCAAGGCATCGAAACGCTGGCGCTGCGCGTGGACCGCATCGTTGAAAACGCCGTCAAGGTTGCTACCTTCCTGCGTGAACATCCGAAGGTGGAATGGGTCAACTACGCGGGGCTGGCCGATCACCCCGACCACGCCCTGGCGCAGAAATACCTGGGCGGCAAGGTGCCGGGCCTGTTCACATTCGGCGTGAAGGGCGGCCGCGACGCCGGTGCGCGCTTCCAGGACGCGCTGCAACTGTTCACCCGACTGGTCAACATCGGTGACTCGAAGTCGCTGGCCACGCACCCGGCTTCCACCACGCACCGCCAATTGAATCCCGAAGAACTGCAAAAGGCCGGCGTGCGGGAAGAGACCGTTCGCTTGTCGATCGGTATTGAACACATCGACGATTTGATCGCCGACCTGGAACAGGCATTGGCGCAGGTTTAAAGCATGACGATGATTCCCCGCAGGACCCTGTTGAAACTGGCCGCCGGGCTGCCGGCCCTGGCGGCGGGCGCTTCGGCGCTAGCCGCCAACCCGGCCAAGAAGGCCAAGACGTATGTGCTGGCCCATGGCTCGTGGCATGGCGGCTGGTGCTGGCGCCCGGTGGCCGACCGCCTGCAAGCGGCGGGCCATCGCGTCTACGCGCCCAGCTATACCGGCATGGGCGACCGCGCGCATTTGCTGAACAAGAACATCACCATCGACACCTTCGTCGAAGACCTGGTGCAGGTCATCGAAACGCAAGAGTTGAACGATGTGATTCTGGTGGGCCACAGCTTCGGCGGCATTCCCATCAGCGGCGTGGCCGACCAAATCCCTGAGCGCCTGGCGCACCTGGTGTACTTCGACGCCATCGTGCTGCAAAGCGGCCAGGATGCGTTTTCGGTGTATCCGAAGGCGGATGCCGATGCGCGTATCGCTGCCGCGTCCAAGGCCACGGGGGGTTTGGCGGTGCCGATTCCCGATCCGATTCCCGCTGCGTGGGGGTTCACCCCGGGCAGCGCGGATTACGAATGGGTGAAGCGCCGGTTGACGGCGCATCCGCTGGCCAGCTACACCACGCCGCTGACGTTGAAGCACCCCATTGGCAACGGCCGCCCGCGCACGTACATCCATTGCACGCAGCCTGAATTGGCGGTGCTGGAGGAATCACGCAAGCTGGTGAAGTCGCAGCAAGGGTGGAAGTGGGTGGACATCGCCGCGCCGCACGAAGCCCACATCACGCATCCCGGCTTGCTGGCCGATCTGTTGCTGGGTTTGGGGTAAGGCGAAGGCGCGATAACGCTAAGGCGAGCGCCAGCAGGCGAGCGCCAAGGCAAGCGCCAAGGCAAGCGCCGGCGCTATTGCTAGCGCTTGCGCAAGGCCGAGGGCGCCACGCCCTCGGTCCGTTGAAACACCCGGCTGAACGCGGCTTGCGATTGATAGCCCACGCGTTCAGCCGCATCCTGAATTCCCATCCCCTGGCTCAAATAACGGCGCGCGACGCGCATGCGCAGCAGCTGCAGCAATTGCGCGGGCGTGGTGCCGCTTTGCAGCGTGAAGCGCCGGTGAAACGTGGCTTTGGACATGTGCAGGCGGTCTGCCATGTCTTGCATGCTCCATGGCGCGGCGGGGTCCGCCAGAATGGCTTGCAGCAGGCTGGCCATGGCGGGGTCGCGCGCCAGCACGAACAGGCCGTAGGCCTGGCGGTCATGCAGCGCCAGATGGCGCAGCATGAAGAAGATCAACAGATCGGTCAGCCGTTCCAGCACCACGGGCGAGCCGCCCGGCGGTTGCGACGTTTCCGCCAGAATCAAATCGAACACGCCGCGCGCGGTGCGAAAGCGCTCGTCTTCGGCGCGCAGCACCAGGTAGTCGGGCAGGGTGTCGGCCAACAAATCGGCCAGGCCCGGCCGGAATTGAAAGAAGCCGCAAGCCAGCCCCGTGCTGTCTGCTTGCCGCGGCAATAGCGGCTCCATGACGCGGCACAGCGCCGTGCCGGGCGCCGGGGCGTCAAGCGGGGTCAACGCGTGCGGGATGTCGCGCAGGAAGAAAATGCCGTCGCCCGCGGCGAGCGTCAGCGCGTCTTGCTCAATGCCGTGGGCATCCAGCAGCGCCACGCGGCAGCGGCCATGCAGGATCAAATGAAAGCTGGCACGCGCCCGCCCGCTGGTGCTGGCGGACCAATTGCCGCAATACTGCCCCAGGTGATACAAGCTGGATTGCACTTCCAGGCTGGACAACAGCAGCGCATCAACAGCGGCTTGATCGGTGTGAGGAGCGTGGTGGGACAAGATAGGTGAGCCGGGCTTGAGCGGTGAACATGAACTGATCGGGTCCGATGACCGTAGCAGTTTGCGAGCATGATGGCGGACGAAACGCGGGTGGTAATTCTGGTTATAAGCGAATAGCTGAAAGTCGATAAGATCGAGCATCAAGTTGCGATCTTCGCGCATTGTCGCTTGCGGCCGGCCGCCCGCACAATATGGTTTTCAACGATACCCCAGGAGATCTTCATGGCCCGTTTGCCCGTCCATACCGCGCAAAGCGCTCCCGAACCCACGCGCGCCGCGCTGGCCGCCGCGGAGCAGGGCGCCGGATACCTGTCGAACCTGCTGGGCGTGCTGGCCAATGCGCCGGTGGCGCTGGAGGCCTATCAGACGCTGTCGCAGCTGAATGCGCGCGCCGGGCTTACCTTGCAGGAACGCGAAGTGGTGCAACTGGTGGCGGGCACGCGCCACGGCTGCACGTTCTGCGTGGCGGGGCACACGGCCATTGCGCGCAACAAGGCGCGGCTGTCGCCTGAAGTGATTGAGGCGTTGCGCGCTCAAGGCGTGTTGCCGGATGAACGCCTGCAAGCGCTGGCGGCCTTTACCGAAGCGGTGATCCTGACGCGCGGCCGTGTCACCGACGACACGCTGCAAGCCTTGCGCGATGCTGGCTACACGGACGGCAACGCGTTGGAGGTGATCGTGGGCGTGGGGTTGGCCACGATCTGCAATTTTGGCAATAACCTGGCGCAGACGCCGTTGAACGATCAACTGCGCGACTACGCCTGGAGCGGCGCGTGATGACGGCGCAAGCGCTGCACACAGAGGCGAACTGGCGCTTGCCGCAGGATCTGGCGGCATGGCTCACGCAGCATGCCGACGCCTTGGACGACGGCAGCCATGACGCGGCCACGGTGCTGCCCAAGCTGGCCGCGGCCGGCGTGTTCCGCATTGGCGTGCCGCAGGCGCTGGGCGGCCAGCCCGGCACTGACATTGGCGACGCCATCGAAGCGGTATCGCAAGTGGCCGAACATTCGGTCGCCAGCGCCTTTGTGGCGTGGGGCCAGCGGGTGTTTATTGAATACCTGTTGCGCAGCCCGAACACGGCGCTGGCAGAGCGCTGGCTGACGCCAATGCTGACGGGCGAACAAGCCGGAGCCACCGCGTTGTCGAACGCGATGAAGTTCCTGAGCGGCATTGAATCGCTGCAAATCAGTGCGCGGGAATCCGACGGCCACTGGTTGTTGGATGGCCGCATGCCGTGGGTCACCAATCTGCGGCCACAGGGTTTTTTGGTCGCGGCTGCCGTGACCGCGCCCGACGGCACGCCCGCCGTGGTGGCGCTGCCCAACGATATCGCGGGCCTGACGCGCAGCCCGGATCTTTCCTTGATGGCCTTGCAGTCCAGCAACACGGCTGCGCTGGAGGTGCAGGGCGTGCGCATCGGGCCGGAATGGCTGATCCACGCCGATGCGCGGCAGTATCTGCCCGGCGCGCGTCCGGCGTTCGCGGGACTGCAATGCGGTTTGTCCATCGGGCTGGCGCGGCGCGCTTTGGACGCCGCAGCGCAGACCGGGCAGGGCCAGGCCTCGCGCGGCATTTTGGGCGAGCCGCTGGCCGCGTTGCGGGCGCAAGTGGAAGCGTTAAGCGCCAGCTTGGTTGCCGGGGTTCGCAGCGGACGCTTCGTGACCGAGCCGTGGGCCTTGTTTGAAATCCGCATCGCATTGGCCGATGCCGCGCATCAGGCGGTGCAACTGGAGCTGCAAGCCAGCGGCGGCGCGGCCTATTTGAAACCGGCAGGCGCCAGCTTTGCCCGGCGTTGGCGTGAAGCGGCGTTCCTGCCCATCGTCACGCCCAGCCTTGTGCAATTGAAAACCGAGCTGGCCAAACGGCAGGCCAAGCTGGCGGCAGAGGCGGCGGGAGCCGGCGTAGCGGGTGCAGGGCTGCATGCGGCCCAAGCGTCTACCGTGGCGCCACAGGCGGGAGCCACCGCGTGACGGCGGGCGCGCCGCCGGTGTTGCAGGCGCGTGGCCTGGCCTTGCGCTATCCGGCTGCGCCGGCGCCGGTCTTTCAAGACGTGGACCTGGACTTGGCGCGCGGGGAAGTCGTGGCGGTGCTGGGCGCAAGCGGCGCGGGCAAGTCCAGCCTGCTGCGCGTGCTGGCGGGCTTGCAGTCCGCCACGGCGGGTTCGCTGCGCATGGAAGGCGCGCCGCTGAATGGCGTGCATCCGCGCGTGGCCGTGGCGTTTCAGGACCCCAGCCTGTTGCCGTGGCTGTCGCTGGAACGCAATGTGGCGTTCGGGCTGGACTTCAAGCATCAGCCCGCGCTGACGGATGCGCAGCGCCGGGCGCGCGTGGACCAGGCCATCGAAGAAGTCGGCTTGTCGCATGCGCGGCATATGCGCCCGGCGCAATTGTCGGGCGGCATGGCGCAGCGTACGGCCTTGGCGCGCTGTCTGGCGCGCCAGCCGTCGGTGCTGCTGCTGGACGAACCGTTCGGCGCGTTGGACGAAGTTACCCGCAGCGACATGCAGGGGTTACTGCGCAAGGTCGTGGCCGACTTCAACACCGCCGCTGTGCTGATCACCCACGATATTGACGAAGCCCTGGTGCTGGCCGACCGCATTGTGCTGCTGGGCGGCGCGCCCGGCCGCATCCTGGGCACGTGGCAGGTGGACCTGCCGCATCCGCGCGCCGACCTGCTGTCTGAAATGGGCGCGCTGCGCCTGGAAATCCTGACCCGTCTGCGCAGCGCGCTGCGGGCCGGGCGTATTGACGCCGTACCGGCCTGACCGGTTCGCCACCCCCCAAGCAAGGAGCTTATTGATGTGCCTGGAACACATGTCGCGTCGCGACTGGTTGAAACTCTCGGCCCTGCTGACGGCAGGTGGCGCGGCGTCTTTGCTGTCGGCGTTCAACGCCCGAGCGCAAACCGACCCGGACGCGCCCGTGCGCATCGGCTATCTGCCCATTACCGACGCTGCGCCGTTGCTGGTGGCGCATAACAACGGCTTGTTCGACAAGGCGGGCGTCAAGGCCGAAAAGCCCACGTTGCTGCGCAGCTGGGCGCAGGTGATCGAAGCCTTTATTTCGGGGCAGGTCAACGTGGTGCACTTGTTGTCGCCCATGACCGTATGGGCGCGGTTTGGCAGCAAAGTGCCGGCCAAGGTGGTGGCGTGGAATCACGTCGGCGGTTCGGGCCTGACCGTGGCGCCCGCCATCAACAGCGTGAAGGAATTGGGCGGCAAGACGGTCGCCATTCCGTTCTGGTATTCCATCCACAACGTCATGTTGCAGTACCTGCTGCGCGAAAGCGGCTTGACACCGGTGGCGCGCAAGGATGGCGCCGTGGGCGCCAACGAGGTCAACCTGATCGTCATGGCGCCCGCCGACATGCCGCCCGCGCTGGCGCAGAACCGCATCGCGGGCTACATCGTGGCGGAACCGTTCAATGCGGTTGCCGAAACGCTGGGCGTGGGCAAAGTGCTGCGCTTTACGGGCGACGTCTGGCGCAATCACGCGTGCTGCGTCGTGTTCATGCACGAGCGCGACCTGGAACAGCGCCCGGAGTGGTCGCAGAAAGTGGTGGACGCCATCGTCCAGGCGCAACTGTGGATACGCGACAATCGCGCCGAGACGGCGCAGCTGCTGTCCAAAGAGGGCATCAACCGCTATACGCCGCATGCGTTGCCCGCGCTGTCCAAGGTGCTGGCGCCGCCCGCATCCGACCGCGAGCAGTACCTGGCCAGCGGCGCCATCCGCCATGCTGATTGGGACGAACGCCGCATCGACTTCCAGCCCTATCCGTTTCCCAGCTACACCGAGGAACTGGTGCGCCGCCTGCGTGACACGCTCATCGAGGCCGACCGGGGTTTCCTGGCCGGCCTGGACCCCGCACGCGCCGCAAGCGAGCTGGTGGATGACCGTTACGTGAAGCGTGCGATTGAATCCGTGGGCGGCCTGAGCCGCTTCGGCTTCCCCAACGCCTACAGCCGGACTGAAATGGTGCAGGCGTGACGGCACGGGAGTCTGTGGCACAAGCGCCGGCTGGCGGACAGGCGGCGCCAGCCGCCAAGCCCGCCAAGCCCGCCAAGCCCGCCAAGCCTGCGAGTGGCGCACGCGCCGGGGGCCTGGGCCTGCTCGCGCGTTGCGCATTGGGCCTGGGCGGGCTGGCTGCATTGCTGGCGCTGTGGTGGCTGGGCACGGATGTGCTGTCGCCCGCCGGCGGCATGGCCCGGCGCTTTTCGCCGGGCGCCACCTTTGTCAGCCTGGCCGAGCTGCTGACTGCGTCCGATCTGCCGCTGCATATCCTGGTCAGCCTGCGGCGCATTGCGGTGGGATTGGGATTCGCGCTGGCGATCGGCGTGCCGCTGGGCCTGGCGATTGGCAGTTGGCGCCGCCTGGAGGCCACGGTGTCGCCCGCGATGCAATTCTTGCGGATGATCTCGCCGCTGTCGTGGATGCCCATCGCCGTGATGGTGTTTGGCGTGGGCGATGACCCGGTCTACTTCCTGCTGACGTTCGCGGCCGTGTGGCCCATCGTGTTGAACACGGCGGCCGGCGTGCAGCAGCTGGACCCGCGCTGGCTGCAACTGGCGCAAAGCGTGGCGGCCACGCGCTGGGAGACCTTGCGCCGCGTGATCCTGCCGGGCGTGCTTGGCCACATCCTGACGGGCGTGCGGCTGGCGATTGGCATTCTGTGGATTGTGCTGGTGCCCTGCGAAATGCTGGGCGTGTCGGCGGGCATGGGGTATTTCATTCTGGACACGCGCGACCGTCTGGCCTATTCCGAACTGATGGCCATGGTGCTGATGATCGGCGTGCTGGGCTTTCTGCTGGACGCCGCGGCGCGCGGGCTGTACCGGTACTGGCGGGGGTAGGGCGCGGCGTGGCCGCCGCGCTCCAGGGCAACTACTTGCGTGCGTTCTTGCCCGGCGTGGGGCAGACCACGCCCCGTAGCTTGCGCTGCACGGGGTCGCGCGCGACAGGCGCGTTATGGATGCCCGCCACGGGTATCGATTCCACCAGCGCCCCGGTGGCGTCGTTACCGGCATAGTGCTGGGTGTGGGTGACGGTGTAGGTGTTGGCGGTGCAATTCAAGGTGATGGGCTGCGAGACCGACGCGTACGGTTGGCCATTGGTTTCGGACACGCGCGGCTGCGCATAGAACCAGGCCACGGTCACCGTCATCACCACGGGGCGCTCGGATACGGGGGCAATCGATGCGCTGTCGTAGAACACGCCGGGCATGGCCTGCGGGTCCAGCGGCGTCCAGGCCGGGCCGCCGCCGAAGGTGATGCCCGACACGTCAAGGCTGCGAGGCACGATGTTGACGGCGCAGGCGTCGGGGGGGATCGGGTCGCCTTCGCGCACCGTCACCGCCGCGCAGACGTCAGGCGTAGCGGCCAGCGCCGGCTGCCCCCATGCGATTGCCCCAAGAACAACCAGGGCGAAGGTGACGGGGGTGTGCCTAGCGATCATGTCCGGGTTCCGTGTATGGGCCAATGCGGCGTAAGAGTATGTCACGCCAGTATAGAGAACCGCGCGTGACACGCTATAGTTTCGTCCGTTCCCCCAAACGTCACTGGCCGAATGGCTGGTGCTGCCGCCTCTGGATGCGTTGCCTTCATGAACCTTAGACTGCTTGCCAGCGCTGCCGCGATCGCCGTCGCCGCGGTGATCGGCTATGGCATCTACCAACTGGTTCCCATGGGCAAACCCTTGGCGCGCAGCGAAATCATCGGCGAACTCAATGGCCCGGCGCTGGCCTCGTCCTCGCGGGTGGCGCTGCAACGTTACGGCGAACGGCAGCTGCTGATCGGGCAGCGTCTGGTGTCGGCCAAGGACATGCCCGCGCTTGAAAAGGCCCCGCTGCTGGATGCGCAAGTGCCCGCGCTTGGCACGCGCCAGCAGAACCCCTGGCTGCAGGCTGATACGCGCAACCTGATCTATGGCGGGCAGGGCACAGGTGCTTTTGATCTGCTGGGGTCGATCAGCGGTGACGCCGGGGTCAGCCTGATCGGCACGCCGGAAGGGCGCGCGCTGTATCTGATCACCGCCATTGAACGCACACCCGAAGCAGGCGAACAGCCCGCCGCGTTTGAAACCTTGCGCTCGGACGACCTGGGCAAGACGTGGGCGCGGGACGCGGACGTGGTGCTGGGCCCCGGGCAGCAGCACACCGTGTTTCTGACGCAAGACCGCGTCATCGCAATGGAACGCCATGACGCGGGTTACCGCTTGCTGGTCAGCCAGGACGGGGCGCGCCAGTGGTCGGGGATCTCGCTGGATGAACAGGTGTGGCCGGATGGGGCCGCTTTTGAACGCGCCTTTCGCGACATGCTGGCCAAGGACGGCGGCGCCCGCGCCGAAGACCAACTGGCCTATGACTGGTCGCTCTATCCGCTGGATGAGCGGCGCGCCGTGGGCTGGAGCTGGCGCACGCGGATCAGCCTGAGCGCGTCGGACAAGAACGAGGTGCTGGAAACCCGGCGCTTTGAAGTCGAGCTGCAAGATGGCGTGTCACCGGCCTTTCGCATCACGCAGGGCGTGGCTCCGGTGCCGCCCCAAGCGGCGGACGCGCGCGTGACGCGGGATGAACCCGTGTTCGAGACCTCGGGCGATGCCATTTATGAGCTGGACAAGGCCGAACGTATCTGGCATCGGCGCGCCGATTCTCCGTTGGTGCAGGGCAAGCCCAGTTGGATCGGCGACGCCTGGTTCAGCGGCCGCGCCTGGGTGATCAAGACCTACGCCGACCACCTGTTCTCGTTCAACGAGTACACCAAGACCTATTTCTATACGCGCGATCAGGGCAAGACCTGGCGCCCGTTCCAACTGCCGCAAGACGTCGAGACGGGACTCTTGGGCATGGATGCGTCGGGTGACGCGTTGCTGTCGCTGGCGGACAAGGATGGCAAGACGATCATCCGGCGGTATCTGCTGGATTGACTGCGCGGTCGCGAAATCGCAGGATCGCAGGATCGCCAGATCGGCGGACCGCCGGACCGCGCGATGGCCCCGTTCACGCCACGTCATTCCGCCAGCACGTACTCCGGATAGCGCTTGCAGATCTCGGCAACCTGGCTCAGCGTGCCAGACAAATGTTCGCGCAGCACCTGTTGCGCCCGCGCGGGTTCCTGCGCCACGATGGCGTCCAGCAAGCGCTGATGGTCGTCCATGATGCGCTCGGCCTTGCCGGCTTCCGGCAGATGCAGCCGGCGCAGACGGTCCAGGTGGCCGCTGTAGCGCTGCTCCAATTCCCATAGGCTCGTCACGCCCGCAGCGGTATGCATGTCGCGGTGAAACGCCTGATCCGCATTGATGAACTGCTGGTATTCGCCACTGGCGTGGCTCGTGCGTTGCAGGTCGATGCTGGCTTGCAGCCGCTTGTGCAGCATCGGATCAGGCCGTTGCGCAAGCATGTGCACGATTTCCAGCTCCAGCGACTGGCGCAGGAAATGCGCCTGCCGGGCAGCGGGGATGTCGATGCGGCTGACGACGGTGGTGTGTTGCGGATAGATTTCCACCAGCGCTTCTTCGGCCAGCCGCATCAGGGCGTCGCGGATAGGCGTCTGGCTCAAGCCATAGGTTTCGGCCAGCGTCACGCGCGACAGCGGGGCGCCGGGGGCGAGTTCCAGCGACACGATCTGTTCGCGCAGATGTTCGAAAACCTGGGGCGCGGCGTGGCGGGAGCGGTCGAGTCGGAGCTTGGGGCTTTGCATCAGGGGGCCTGACGGGAGTACGGTAGTAAAGCCCGCAGTGTAGCGGGTTTTCACCTAGCTGACGCACTAATGTATTAGTGTTTAAATGCGTTCATCCCCACCACGCCTCACCCCCATTTCCCCTATGAAACGTTCCTACGAAAGTCTGCGCAGCGCCGCCTGGATGGCCAAGGATGACCTGCGTTCGTTCGGCCACCGTTCCCGCATGATGCAAATGGGCTATGCGCCTGACGACTGGGTTGGCCGGCCCATCATCGCCATCATCAACACCTGGTCTGACCTGAACCCCTGTCACAGCCATTTCAAGCAGCGCGTTGAAGACGTGAAGCGTGGCGTGTTTCAGGCGGGCGGTTTTCCGGTGGAGCTGCCGGCCATTTCGGTGTCGGAATCCTTCGTCAAGCCCACGACGATGCTCTACCGCAACTTCCTGGCCATGGAAACCGAAGAGCTGCTGCGCAGCCACCCGGTGGATGGCGCGGTGCTGATGGGCGGCTGCGACAAGACCACGCCGGGGTTGCTCATGGGCGCCATCAGCGCCGGGCTGCCGTGCGTGTACGTGCCGGCCGGCCCCATGTTGCGCGGCAACTGGAAGGGCAAGATCCTGGGGTCGGGGTCGGACGCCTGGAAGCTCTGGGACGAACGCCGCGCCGGCAAGATCACCCAGGAACAATGGACCGAAGTTGAAGGCGGCATCGCCCGCAGCTACGGCACCTGCATGACGATGGGCACGGCCAGCACCATGACGGCCATTGCCGAAGCCATCGGCATGACCTTGCCCGGCGCGTCCTCGATTCCCGCAGCTGACGTCGGCCACATGCGCATGTCCGCCGAGTGCGGCCGCCGCGTGGTCGAGATGGTCTGGGACGACCTGACGCCCAAGCGCATCCTGAGCCTGGCATCGTTCAAGAACGCCATCAACGTGGCCATGGCCATGGGCTGTTCCACCAACGCCATCATTCACCTGGTGGCCATGTCGCGCCGCGCAGGCCATGCCGTCAGCCTGGAAGACTTTGACGCCGCCAGCCGCAAGGTGCCCGTCATTGCCAACATCCGGCCCAGCGGCGACACCTATCTGATGGAAGACTTCTATTACGCAGGCGGTTTGCCGGCACTGATGACGCGCCTGGACGGCCACCTGGACCTGTCCGCCATGACCGTCACCGGCAAGACGCTGGGCGAGAACATCGCGGGCGCCGAGGTCTACAACGACGACGTCATCCGCAAGGTGGACACCGCCATTTACGACGAAGGCGCGCTGGCCGTGCTGCGCGGCAATATCGCGCCCGACGGCTGCGTGATCAAGCCCAGCGCGTGCGCGCCGCAGTTCCTGCAACACACGGGCCCGGCGCTGGTGTTCGACGACTACCCCAGCATGAAGGCGGCGGTCGACGACGAGAACCTGGACGTCACCCCCGAACACATCATGATCCTGCGCAACGCCGGCCCGCAAGGCGGCCCAGGCATGCCGGAATGGGGCATGCTGCCCATCCCGACGAAGCTGGTGAAGCAGGGCGTGCGCGACATGCTGCGCCTGTCTGACGCCCGCATGAGCGGCACGAGCTACGGCGCCTGCATCCTGCATGCCGCGCCCGAGTCGTATGTGGGCGGCCCGCTGGCCTTTGTGAAAACCGGCGACCTGATCACGGTGGACGTGCCGGCTCGCAGCATTCATCTGAACATCAGCGACGAAGAACTGGCCGCACGCCGTGCCGCCTGGACGCCGCCGCCCAAGCGCTACGAGCGTGGCTACGGCTGGATGTATTCCAAGCACATCCTGCAAGCCAACGACGGCTGCGATTTCGATTTCCTGGAAACCGAGTTCGGCGCACCCGTGCCGGAACCCGAAATCTTCTAAGCGCGCAGGCGGGCAGGGCCCGCCGCGCGTTTCTTTCATTCTGTTTTTTGTCCGGAGTCATCGTGTCCCAAATGAATCCCGAAACCCGTGCCCGCCTGTCCGGCATCAGCACGGCCACCCTGTGCACGGCGCTGTTCAAACGTGGCCTGCGCAATCAGTTCATCCAGGACGTGCGCCCGCTGAACGCCAACTTGCCCAACATGGTCGGCCCGGCGTTCACCCTGCGCTACATCCCCGCGCGTGAAGACTTGAACACCATCAAGGTGTTTGAAGACCGCTCGCATCCGCAACGCGTCGCTGTCGAAACCTGCCCGGAAGGCGCGGTGCTGGTCATGGACAGCCGCAAGGACGCGCGCGCCGCGTCCGCCGGTTCCATCCTGATCACGCGCTTGATGAAGCGCGGCGTGGCTGGCGTGGTCACGGACGGGGGCTTTCGCGATTCCCCTGAAATTGCCGAACTGGGCTTTGCCGCCTATCACCAGCGCCCCTCGGCCCCGACCAACCTGACGCTGCATCAGGCGCTGGACATCAACGCGCCCATCGGCTGCGGTGATGTCGCCGTGTGGCCGGGCGACATCGTCGTGGGCGACCGCGAAGGCGTGGTCGTCATCCCCGCGCATCTGGCCGACGAGATCTCGATCGAAGCGGTGGAGATGACCGCATTCGAAGACTTCGTGACCAGCCAGGTGCAGCAGGGCGCGTCCATCCTGGGCCTGTACCCGCCCACCGATCCGGGCACCAAAGACAAATTCGCCGCCTGGCGCAAAGAACAAGGCCGTTGAGCCTTGCTGTAGGCGGCCGGACGTCCCGCCGCCTGCGACCCCATACCTATAAAGCAATAAATCAAGGCAGGAGACAACCATGAATACGCAACGACGCAGCGCGTTGGCCGCGCTGCTGACCAGTGCCGTCCTAGGCACGCTGGCCATGCCGGCCAGCGCCGCCGATTGGCCCGCGCAAAAGCCGATTTCCTATGTGGTGCCGTTCACCGTCGGCGGGTCTACCGACGTCGTTGGCCGCGTGCTCGCCCAGAAGCTGGGTGACCGCCTGCACCAGAACGTCATCGTCGAAAACAAGCCCGGCGCGGCCGGTGGCATCGGCGCCACCTACGTCGCGAAAGCGCCGCCCGATGGCTACACGTTGTTCGGCGGCACGATCAGCACGCACGCCATCAACGCCAGTCTGTACAAGAACCTGAAGTACGACCCGGTCAAAGACTTCGAACCGGTGTCGCTCATCGCCTACCTGCCGAACGTGCTGCTGGTTGACCCCAACCTGGGCGTGAACTCGGTGGCCGACCTGATCGCGCTGCTCAAGCGCGACCCCAACAAGCGCACCTTCGCGTCCTCCGGCGCGGGCACGTCCACGCACCTGGCCGGCGAACTGTTCTCAAGCATGATCGGCGTGCCGCTCACGCACGTGCCATACAAGGGCACGCCGCCCGCCATGGTGGACGTGTCATCGGGCGCCGTAACCTTCATGTTCGACCAGATGACCGCCGCCTTGCCGCTGCTGCAAACCGGCAAACTGAAGCTGCTGGCCGTCACCACCAAAGACCGAATCTCGCTCGCGCCGGAGGTCCCCACCATGCAGGAAGCCGGCGTGCCAGGTTTCCAAATGGCATCCTGGCAAGCGGTTTACGCTCCGAAGGGCACACCCAAACCCATCCTGGACAAGCTGGCCGCCGAAATCGCGCTGATCTTGAAGGAACCGGACGTACAGGAAAAACTCGGGAAAACCATGGGCATGGAACTCGTCGGCAGCACGCCGGACGAATTACGCACCCTGATGGCAACCGAGATTCCGCGCTGGGCGGARGTGGTGAAGAAGTCGGGGGCGACGGTGGAGTAGTCTGCCGTCCGGCTACTGAGGCCAGATCAGAAAGGGCTGCGGCTGGCCCTGACTGATTTGCGCGGCCAGTATCCGGTTATCAACGGCCGACCGGTCCACCAGCGCTGCAAGTTCGCGCAGCGATTTGATGGGGTGCACGTGCGCCAGATGTTGGAACCGCTGAATCTCCGTTGGGCAGCATGCTCGGCGAGCATCGCGAAGCAGGCCGTTCGTATTGAGCAGCCGCAGGTTCTCTGGATGGATCAGCGTCAGCAGGCTTTCGGCCTTGCCAATTTTCTCGTGCAGGTGCCGTAGCGCATCAGCCTGATTCAGAACGTCATATCGCTTCCAGGCAGGTTCATGATGGAAAAGCCGATTACGAAAGTCGCGCAAGGTGGCGACGAGATCATGAGCGTAGGTCAGTAGCGCTCGCGTCTGACGAGTCGGCCACGGCCCCCGGAATATGGTTGAAAGGTGCTTAGGCCAAATCAAACCGCGTCCTTGGAATTCCGGGTTCAGTAAGAACTCCCAGGTTGAGAACGTTGTCTTAGCAATCACACCATCATGGCGCGGGGCGATGCGGCCATGTACTCCGTGTCGGCGCCGGCTTTCGGCGATGTAGCTGCGGGTGGCCTTGGAAAAATTCTCTCGTAATGCTTGCACGGCGTGCGGCGCATTGATATCCGGTTTGAATGATCGATAGCGCAGTTTGCTGCCGGCCCACCAGAATTGGCCGAGATCCGCCGCTAATGACTGGTCTATGGCATTGCGGAGCGTGACTTCAACGGCCGCAAGCAGGGGGTAAAGCGCGCCGCATACTCGGCCGTTCCACAAGTACGCGCCCATCAACTCCACGTCATTCGTGGGATGGAAAATGGTCTGATAACTCTGGATGCGTTCGTTGGTGATGAATTTGTCTATCAACAGGGGGCGATAGTGCAGCGTTTTCGGCATGGAGTGGGCCTCAAGGAAGAAAGGACCGGACCCGTCGTGTTGACTGATCCAACATCCTTTGAATAGAATCCCCAACAGGTTGGTGATGGCTTCCAATGGGCGCAAGCCTAAGACCCATCATGTAAGACCTAGTCCCACCCCGCCCTAGAGGCGGGGCTTTTGTTTTGTGGCCGACCACAATCTTGCTACGGCCCACCGCAAGGGCAGCAAGCATAAAAAAACCGGAGCATTGCTCCGGTTTTTCTTTGTTCCGCGCGTTGTGATGCCAGGCGCGGCACACGCATCAGTTGATCTTGATATTCCGTTCCTTGACCAGCGTCTTCCATTGCGCGGTTTCTTTGGCCAGGTGATCGCGCAGGGCGTCCGACGAGCTGCCGATCGACTCTGCGCCAATCGAATCCAGTGTGGCTTTTACCTTCGGTTCGGCCAGTGCGTTGCGCATGGCTTCGTTCAGCTTGGCCACGACTTCCGGCGGCGTGCCGGCGGGGGCGAAGGCGGCGAACCAGGGCATCAGCTCGTAGCCGGGCACGCCAGCTTCTTGCAAGGTGGGCACGTCGGGCAGCGCGGCGGAGCGCTTGGCGGTGGTGACGGCCAAGGCGCGCAGCTTGCCAGCGGCGATGTGCGGTTTGGCGGACGTGATGCTGTCGAACATGTAATCCACCTGGCCGCCCAGCAGGTCGGCGACGGCGGGGCCGCTGCCCTTGTACGGCACGTGCAGCATCTCAACGCCCGTCATCGACACGAACAGTTCGCCTGCCAGATGGATGGACGTGCCCACGCCGGCCGAGGCGTAGGTGTAGTGGTTGGGCTGCGTCTTGGCCTTGGTGATGACGTCTTGCACGCTGGTCGCACCCGTGCGCGCCGGGTTGGTGACGAGCACGTTGGGCACCACGGCCAGCAGCGAGATCGGCGCGAAGTCCTTGATGGGGTGGTAGTTCAGGTCGGTGTACAGGGCCGGGTTGACCGCCATGCCGTTGGCGACGATCAGGATCGTGTAGCCGTCCGGCTTGGAGCGCGCCACGCTGGCCGCGCCGATGTTGCCGCCTGCGCCCGCGCGGTTTTCCACGATGAAGGACGTGTTCAGCTGCTTGCCCATGGATTCGCCCAAGGTGCGGGCGATGCTGTCCATGGCGCCGCCCGGCGGGAAGGGCACGATCCATTTGACGGGGCGGTCGGGGTAGCTGTCGGCCAGCGCGGCGGACGCGCCGCCCAGCAGGGACAGCGCCAGGACGGCGCGGGCAAAGGGTTTGAATACATGGCGCATGCGCATGGTTGTCTCCGTGATGCTTGAATTATTGTGGGGTGCGCCCTACATGGCGGGCGCGGCCGAGTCTTGGGATCAGGTCGCCGTTGCGCGGTCGCGCCGATAGAAATTCAGTTTGTCTTCGTCCAGCGTCAGGCCCAGCCCCGGGCCGCTGGGCAGTTCCAGTTCAAAGTCGGCGTAGCGCGGCGGGTTGGCGACGATGTCGTCCTTCAGCAGCAGGGGGCCGAACAATTCCGTGCCCCAGGACAAGCGCGGCAGGCAGGCAAATCCGTGCGCCGACGCGATGGAACCGACCGAGCCTTCCAGCATCGTGCCGCCATACAGCGCCATGCCGGCCGCATCGCCGACGGCGGCGGTGCGCAGCATTTCATACAGCCCGCCGGACTTGGCGATCTTCAGCGCCAACACATCAGCCGCGCCTTGGCGCGCGATGTCCAGCGCGTCTTCGGGGCCGTTGACGGCTTCGTCCGCCATGATCGGCACGACGAAGCGGGCAGCCAGCCGCGCCATGCCCGCCAGGTTGGCGCGGGGAATCGGTTGTTCGATCAGGTCAACGCCAGCGGCTTCCAAGCGTGCAATGGCGCCAGCTGCATCGGCCTCGTTCCAGGCCTGGTTGACGTCCACGGTGACGCGAGCGCGGTCGCCCAGCGCCTGCTTGATGTGCGACACGTGGGCCACGTCTTCCAACACGGCGCGGCGTCCGACTTTCAGCTTGAAGGTGTTGTGGCGGCGGCTTTGCAGCAGGGATTCGGCTTCTTCGATGTCGCGGGCGGTGTCGCCGCTGGCCAGCGTCCACAGCACCGGCATCCGGGTGCGCACGGCGCCACCCAGCAGCGTGGACACGGGGACGTTCAAGCGCTTGCCTTGCGCGTCGAGCAACGCGGTTTCCAGCGCGGATTTGGCGAAGCGGTTGCCGCGCGCCACTTTCTCAAGGCGTTGCATGGCGGCGTGAATATTGGTGGCGTCCAGGCCAGCCAGTGCGGGCGCCAGATAGGTATCAATCGCCAGCTTGATGCCCTCGGGGCTTTCTTCTCCGTACGACAGCCCGCCGATGGTGGTGGCTTCGCCAATGCCTTCGATGCCGTCGCTGCACATCAGCCGCACGATCACCAGCGTCTGGCGCTGCATGACAGCCATGGCCAGCTGATGGGCGCGGATGGTGGGCAGGTCCACCAGAATGGCTTCGACGGAAAGAATGCTGGGCTGATTCATACTTTTACTGCCAGGGATTGAGCGATGGTGGCAGTATCGCTTGCAGTTTCCTGAAAGGTCCAAGACTATATAGGTTCCGATTAATACCTTTCAAGTCTGAATTAGCCATGCAACTCAGGCATTTGCGTTATTTCCAGGCCGTGGCGGAAGAGGGCAGTTTCACCCGCGCCGCCGCCCGCCTGCACATCGCTCAACCCCCGCTTAGCCGTCAGATTCGCCAGTTTGAAGAGGAGCTGGGCGTGGTGCTGTTTGAGCGCACGACCCGGGCGTTGCGTTTGACCGAGGCCGGCCGCTTTCTGCTGGAGCAGTCCCGGCTGCTGACCGCTAGGCTGGATGAGGTGCTGGAAGGCACCCGGCGTTTGGGGCAGACGCAGCGCCGATGGTTTGGCATTGGGTTTGTGCCGTCGACGCTGTATGGCTTTGTGCCGGAGCTGATCCGGCAACTGCGCAGCGCCGATCCGCAGGTGGAGGTGGGGCTGATGGAGATGACGACGTTGCCGCAGCTTGAAGCGTTGAAGGCCGGGCGGATTGATCTGGGTATCGGGCGGATTTTGCTGGATGACCCGGCGATTGAGCGGCGCGTGCTGATGACCGAACCGCTGATGGCTGCCGTGCCGTTGCATCATCCGCTGGCAGGGATGGGAAGCGTGTCGGTGGAGCGTTTGGCGCGCGAGCCGTTCGTGCTGTATCCGGCGCGGCCGCGGCCGAATTTTGCGGATCATGTGCTGGGGTTGTTTCGGGCAGCGGGGTATTCGTTGCAGGTGGTGCAGGAGGCGAACGAGTTGCAGACGGCGATTGGGCTGGTGGCGGCAGGCTTAGGGGTGAGTGTGGTGCCGGCGTCGGTGCAACGGTTGCAGCGGCAGGATGTGGTGCATGTGCGGATCGAAGGGGATGGGTTTGTGTCTCCGGTGATTGTCAGCTATCGGAAGGATGATGGGTCGGAGTTTTTGTTGCGGGCGTTGGGGTTGGCGGGGGAGTTGGCTGGGGTTGGTGGGAAGAGTTTGTCTTCGTAGGTTGCCGTGTCTTCGTAGGTCGCCCGTTGCCGTTGCTTCGTAGGTCGCCCGTTGCCGTGGTGGCCCAGACGGCGCGCGCCCACGATTGCGGTCCGGAGCCTTCGCTCCGGACTCCCCCGTCGTCATCTTCGTCCAGGCCTTTGGCCTTCCCTTCAGATTCCCTCGGGCGCATCGAGGCTGCGCGCCGTCTGGGCCACCACGGCAACAGGCTGCCGGTGTCTTGGATTGGCGCGCTGCTAGGGCGTGCCTAGGTGACGAGTGCTGCGGGGCCGCCGAATTGCTGCCGCCCGGGCGGCGGCAATCGGCATACGGTGGTGGGGCGTCGGGGCGGTGTGCGCTTGCGCGCCTTTTCGATTGTGCGCTTGTGCATTTACACGTTTACGCTAACTCGTCGGAGAGGTGCAGCGCGCAACGGTCTGGGCAATAGCGGATGTTGGTCGTGCGTGACCGATCACTGCGCCATCATCAATACGTTTCGCGCGATGTCGAAAAGAACGTTCCGCCTTTTCCATCGGGCGTCAACGTCACTTTGAACGGAATCTGCTGATTGCACAGTTGCACGATCCATCGTTCATCCACGCTTCCATACTGCCGGGACGCGGCGGAATTGCCGGTGCCAATCGGGTTGACCTTGACGACTTCCGTTTGAATCGCGTCGACCTTTTGGCAATTCAGTTGAACTTGGGCCTGCATCGAAATGTTCTGGGCGACGTCGGCTTTCAACGTGGCGCCGGCGTGCGTGTTGCCGGTGATGGGCGCTTTGGTCTGCGGGGCGGCGCAAGCGGCAAGCATAGAGACGAAAGCGGCAATAGCGATCACGCGCGGATGGCGTTTCATGTTGACTCCTTTGGTGGTCAGCTTGATAAGCAGAATTTGGCCGGATCGAGAATACCGTACATCTATCGCGCGCTGATTGGCAGGCGCGTTTCGACAAGGCGGGGGAAGCTCCTTATTATTTGACTTCATCCCGCCGGCAACCCGCAGCGTCTAACCCCCTTCATCGCATGACACTCGCCGATTCGCTCTTGCACACCATCCGCGCGGCGATGTTTGCGCTGGGGCGTGAGCTTGCCGCGTGGAAGCCATCCCGGGCGCGCGCCACGTTTGCGATCGAGGCGGTGCTGTCCGTCGCGCTATCGGTCGCGCTCGCGAATGCGCTGCATTTGTCGTACACGTGGTGGGCGGCGGTCAGCGGGTTTGCCGTCATGCAGACGAGCTTCAACAGCTCGCTTGAGCGCGCGGCGCATCGGGTGGCCGGCACCTTGCTGGGCGCGGCGCTGGGGGCGCTGGCGGGGCCGTTGATTGGCGACCGTCCTGCGTTGTTCGTGCCGATGCTGGGCGTGATTGGCGGGGTGGCGGCGTATTACGCGAATGGGTCCAAGGCGCCGTATGCCTGGATGCTGGGTGGGGTGACGGCCTTGATGGTGACGTATGAAGCGCACGTGCTGGCGTCATGGGAGGCGACAGCCGTGTTTGCGGCGTTGCGCGCGGCGGAGGTCATTGTGGGGACGCTGGCTTGCGTGTTGGTGGCCAGCGCATTTCATTTCGGGCCGCAGTGGTATCGGCGTGTGCGGCCGCCACCGGTTTCGGCGACACCGCTGGCCATTGGTGAAGGCGCGGACACGGCACAAGCCGGCGCGCCGCCGCCTGACGTCTTGCGGCGAAACCGTTTGCTGCTGGGGGTGCAGGCGGCCTTGGCCATCGTCATTCTTGCCGCGTGCACCTACTGGTTCGATATGCCCGGCTTCGCGCAAGCGATGGTGACGACGATTGCGGTGTTGATCCTGCCGGCGGGCAAGCTGGTGGACAGCACGCGCCAGCCCATCATTGAAAAAATGGTGCAACGCGTGGCGGGCTGCCTGTTGGCCGGGGTGGTGGGCATGGCGCTTTTGCCGCTGATGCACGAGCAACCCGTTTGGCACATGCTGGTGCTGTCCTTGGGCGTGTGGGTCGGATGCCATGTGCAGTCGGGCCAGGAAGGCGCCAGCTATGTCGGCCGTCAGTTCACCATCGCCTTCATCATGGTGTTCGTGCAGGACCACCATTGGGCAAACGATCCGGCGCCAGCGCTGATGCGGCTATCGGGCATTCTGGCGGGCATTTTGGTGCTGGGGGCGGTGATGTTGGCAACGCGCCGGTGGCGCTGAGCCACCCTCAAAAACTCACCGCCAGCCCCACCGAAAACCCCGACACGTTTGTTCCAAACACATACCGCCCCACCAATCGGGTGCGGGTGATGATCATGTCGTAGGCGCTGGAATCCAGCTCCAGGCCGGCGCCAACGGATGTCAGGCGGTCGAATCCCAGCACGCCGCGCTGGTCGCCCAGAAACTCGGAATGGGTCAGCTCCAGCACGTAGCGCAGCGGGCGTTGCAGCATCACAAAACCGGTGGGGGCTCGGTAGCGCGCCCACAGGTTTGCGGATTGGGCAATCGCGTTGCCTTGCACCGCAGCCGAGCTGTCGAAGCTTTTTAGCCGGATGTCGGAATAGCGCAATTCCACATCCACTTCGTAGCCGGGGCGGTAGTGTTCGTAGTCCAGCATGATTGAACCGCCCAGCCCATAGGCGTTCAGCGAACCCTTGTCCAGGAATGTGACGTCCGTGCCGGTCTTTTGGCCGACGTACCAGCTTGCAGCCCGCAGGTCGCTGGTGACGTTGCCCAGCGCAAAGTTGAAGATGGGGCGCAGCTTCAGTTCGTCGGTCAGTTTGAAGTCCCAGCCGATGCCGCCGGTTGCCGATACGCTGTTCCATTTAGTGGGGATGTTGCGGGTCTCGGCGCCTTGCGTGGCGATGAAGGTCGGGTCGTAGCGGCTGCCGGCCAGCACGCCTTCCAGATAGATGGGGACCGATTTCGAGATCGTGTCGCCGCCACCCAGCTGCGTCATGAAAAATTCCGAGGAGCCCGACGTCGTGCCGCCACCGCCACCGATGGATAAGGAACTCGTCGTGATGTCGGGCACGATAGAGAACGACATCAGCGCAAGCACCCCATTGGCGCGCTTCTGCAAATCGTCCTGGCTCAAGCGCAGGGTGGGTTGGGCCAGGGCGTCAGGCGCGGCCGCGCAGGCCAATGCAGCGATCAGCCATGCGTGTGTCCAACGGGCGTGCCCTCTGGCTTCAGCGTTCTGGTGCACCGTTTTTCCTTGTCCGAAACGCACACGCGCCGCGCGTGGGAGGCTCCCTTGCGCGGCGCGCTATTCACCAGGTTTCCTGGCTTACTTGGGGCCCTTGCCCTGCTTTTTCTGTTCCTCGAAATACTGTTCGATCTTCTTGTCCACGTCGCGCTGTACCTGGTCAGTACTGAAGCTGGGCGGATTCTGGCTGGGCGGCCATTCGATGAAGGTCTCCAGGAATTCCGATGCCTTGGCCGAGCCTACGAAGGCCAGATACGCGTTCTTCGTCAGCCAGTCGTTGTACTGATCGGAAACGATGTCGGCACGTTCGTACGGGTCCATGCGCAGGTTGAACACCTTGGGCACGCGCAGGCAGACGAAGGGTTCCTTCCAGACCGCAAAGCCCCCCGGCGCCTTCTGCTCGCAGAACACCACCTTCCAGTTCTCGTAACGCATGGCGACCAGCAGGCCGTCATCGTTGAAGTAGTAGAAGTCTTCGCGTGCGCTCTTGTCGCTCTTGCCGGTCAGGTAATCGATCTGGTTGTAGCCGTCCAGGTGCACCTTGAAGTCGCGGTTGGCGCCGTTGGGTTTCCAGCCCTTGAGCAGGCGTTCTTTCACGCCATCGTCACCGGCGGCGGCAAGCAGCGTCGGGAACCAGTCCATACCGGACACGATGTCGTTTTTGACCGACCCCGGCTGGATGTGGCCCGGCCAACGGATCATCGCTGGCACACGGAACGCGCCTTCCCAGTTCGTGTCCTTCTCACTGCGGAACGGCGTGGATGCGGCGTCCGGCCACGAGAACTGGTTGGGGCCGTTGTCCGTCGTGTAGATCACGATGGTGTCGTTGGCGATGCCCAGGTCGTCGAGCTTTTTCAGGAGCTTGCCCACGTCCTGGTCGTGCTCCCACATGCCGTCGGCGTAATCATTGCCGGGCATGCCGCTCTTGCCCTTGTGTTCAGGCCGGATGTGCGTGAACAAGTGCATGCGCGTGGAGTTCATCCACAGGAAGAAGGGCTTGTCGTCCTTGCCGTGCTTGTCCAGATAGTCCAGCGCGGCGCCCACGGTTTCGTCGTCGATCGTTTCCATGCGCTTGGTGGTCAAGGCGCCAGTGTCTTCGATCTTGCCGTCAGCCGATGCCTTGATCACGCCACGCGGCATGTAGGCCTTGATAGCGGGGTCCGTGGAGTTCTTCGGGAAGTAGGGGCGTTCGGGTTCTTCTTCGGCGTTCAAGTGATAAAGGTTGCCGAAAAACACGTCAAAGCCGTGCTTGGTGGGCAGATATTCGTCGCGATCGCCCAGGTGGTTCTTGCCGAATTGGGCGGTGTTGTAGCCCTGGCCCTTGAGCGCCTGGGCGATGGTGATGTCGCGGTCTTGCAGGCCGACGGGCGCGCCCGGAATGCCCACTTTCGACAAGCCGGTGCGGCGGGCGGATTGGCCGGTAATGAACGTTGACCGCCCGGCGGTGCAACTGTTCTCGGCGTAGTAATCCGTGAAGATCGCGCCTTCGTTGGCGATGCGATCAATGTTGGGGGTTCGGTATCCCACCACGCCACGTGTGTAGGCGCTGATGTTCGCCTGCCCGATGTCATCGCCGAAAATAACAAGAATATTTGGTTTCTTGCCAGACGCCTGTCCTTGCGTGCCGGACGCCGCGTCTTTGGTTTGCGCCAGGGCGCCACCCATCACGGAAAATCCGCCGACGGCGATTAACGCCGCTCCCAACCATCGCCTTGCTTTCATGACACCCCTCCTTGCCTTCGCAGGCTGTGTAACTCCTGGGTCTCTCAATAGCTTCAATGCGGTTCGATTCAGGACTGCTGGTCAATGGCGCGGGGGGGGGGGCGTTCGCCGCTCGCGCGATACGTGGGCATTCAGGGGTGGGGCAGGAAGCGCGGTGTGCGCGGCAGAGGCGCAGCGGGGGCAAGAAAGCCCGGCGAGGGAACAGAGACATGGTGTTGCCGGCGTGCCAGGCAATGCCTGGTCTGCGGCCAATCAACCTGCAAATGCTGCGTCACGTGCCCTCCAAACTTCCGACTTCAAAAACGGAATGCCGATCAATGATCTAGGGTTACCACGAATTGCTAGTCATGCTGGGATTGAATTAACGCTTGCGAAACGAAGGGCGGGAGGTGCCCCTGAATAATGTTCGCGAAAATCAGGATACATAACCTTTTTCTGATTTTCTATGTTTTCCCTTTCTCACAACACATTTTTTGTGGCCCGCATGTACGTTGTTGGCGGGCTAGGCGTCCCTGTGCTTGCCGTTCCCTGATGGCCGCAGCGCACAGGGAACGGCTACGCAGACGACGTCACTCGGGCTGAATACCCGCTTCCTTCACGACCTTGCCCCACTTGGTCAAATCAGACTGAATCACTGCCGCGTATTGTTGCGGTGTGCCGCCCTGGACCTCGATCCCGGCGGCTTCCAGTTTTGCGCGCACGGCGGGTTGCTTCAGCGCCGCGTTGATTTCGGTATTGAGCTTGTTGATGATCTCTTTCGGCGTGCCGGCAGGCGCCAGGAAGCCGCCATTGGTGTTGGCGTCGTAGCCAGCCAGCCCTTGCTCTTGCGCGGTCGGCACATCAGGCAGCGCCTGGGCGCGCTTGGCGGTGGAGATCGCCACGGCGCGGACGTTGCCGGCCTTGACCTGTTCCTGCATGGCGCTCAGCGTGTCGATATACAGCACGGTGCGGCCGGCCAGCAGATCGGGATGCGCCGCTGATGAGCCCTTGTAGGGAATCATCAGCATCGGCGCGCCGCTGACCATGCGGAACATTTCGGCGGCCATCTCCTGCGCGCKGCCTCGGCCCGACGTCGCCACCTTGGCCTCGTCGGGGTTCGCCTTCATCCAGCTCACGAGCTCGGGCAAGGTCTTGGCCGGCACCTTCGGGTACACCGCAAACACCAGCGGAATTTCGTGGGTGTAGACGATGGGTTCGAAACTCTTTTGCGGGTCCCAGCCCAGGTTTTTGAATAGGTACTTATTGATGTTGTGGCTGCCGCCCACAATGCCGATGGTGTAGCCGTCGGGCTTGGCGTTGGCCAGCAGCGCGGTGCCCAGGTTGTTGGATGCGCCGGGCCGGTTGTCCACAATGACCGGCTGCCCAAGCGACTGCGACAGTTTCTCGCCGACCACGCGGGCGATGATGTCGATGCCGCCGCCCGGCGGCGCGGGGACGATGATGCTGATGGGGCGCGTGGGGTAGCTCTGCGCGCTGGCCTGCGTGGGCGTGATGGCCACGGCGGCCAGCGACAGGGCCAGGGTTTTAGGTAGGGCCTTGGCAAGAACCTTGGCCAGTGTGGTGATCTGCATGCTTGTCTCCTTCGGGGGTGATGGTCAACTTCAGTCAACTCTGGGTTTGCAGTGCGCTGTGTGCTTGCGGTGCTTGTGTGCCGCGCTAACCGCGCCCGGTAAAGGGCATGGCGCTTGCCATGATGGTCATGGTCAACACGTTGGCGTCCAGCGGCAGGGCGGCCATGTGGCGCACCGCATTGGCGACGTGCGTGGCGTCCATCATGGGTTCCGGCGCCGTCGTGCCGTTGGCTTGCAAGACGCCGCGCGTCATGCGTTCTGACAGCTCGGTCAACGCGTTACCGATGTCGATCTGGCTGGCCACGATGTTGAAGGCGCGGCCGTCCAGCGATAGCGCTTTGGTCAGCCCGGTGACGGCGTGCTTGCTGGCGGTATAGGGTGCGGTGTAGGGGCGCGGCGTATGCGCCGAGATCGAGCCGTTGTTGATGATGCGGCCGCCCTGCGGTGTCTGCCGGCGCATCAGCCCGAAGGCGGCGCGCGCGCACAGAAATACGCCGGTCACATTGGTGTTGATGACGCTGAACCACTTGTCCAGCGGCAGCTCATCCATCGGCACAGCGGGCGCGTTGACGCCGGCGTTGTTGAACAGCAGATCCAGCCGGCCAAAGCGTTGTTCGATGGTGTCGAACAGCGCTTGCACACTGGCCGGGTCGGTGACGTCGGTAGGCACCGCCACCGCAGTCTGGCCGCGCGCGGTGGCGTCGGCGGCCAGCGTGTGCAAGGGGTCGGCACGCCGGCCCGCCAGCACGACGGTCCAGCCGTCGTTCAGCAGACCCAGCGCGGTAACGCGGCCGACGCCGCTGCCAGCGCCGGTGACCAGGGCAATTTTTTGGGACGAGCTTGCGTTCAAGGGTGAACTCCTGATGTCAGAAAACGAAGGGAAGACTAGGGGCGTGATGGCTGTTGGGGCCGGTCTGTTGGGCGGCCTGTTGGGGCCGCTCGTGGGGGCAGCTTGTTGGGGTAGCTCGTTGGGGCAGCTCGTTGGGGCCGCTCGTTGGGGTAGCTCTTGGGCATTACGCGGCGCATGGGGCGACGGTCATGGACAGCTCGCCAATGCCGGCAATACCGGCGGTGATGACATCACCTGGCACGAGCGGCCCCACGCCCGCAGGCGTGCCGGTGTAGATCAGATCGCCCGGCATCAGCGCCACTGAACGAGACAGCATCGCCACCAGCGCCGGCACCGGCCACAACAGTTGGGACAGGTCCGTGCGCTGACGCTCAACGCCATTCACTGCCAGCCACATCGCGCCGTGTGTGAGGCGGCCAGCGCGGCTGCTGGGAACGATGGGGGTACACGGTGCTGAATAATCAAACGCCTTGGCGGGTTCCCACGGGCCGCCCGCAAGCTTGGCCTGTTGCTGCAAGTCGCGCCGCGTCAGGTCAAGACCCGTGGCGTAGCCCCAGATGTGATCCGCTTGCGCCTGTTCTGGTGTCAGGTTCCGGCCGCCTTGGCCGATGGCGACGACGAGTTCCACCTCATGGCAGAACTCGGCGGTCTCGGGCGGGTAGGGCAGCGGCCCGCTTGCTGGCACGACCGCGCTTGCGGGTTTCATGAACCACGCGGGCATGGCTTGGGGCGCGGGTTCATTGGCATCCCATCGGTAGTTGCGGCCGATGCAGAACACGCGCGCCACGGGAAAGCGCAAGGCGCTGCCCGCCACGGCCAACGTGACGGGGGCGGCAGGGGGAAAGACGAAGTCGGACATGGCGGGCGCTTGCGGGTCAGGTGGTCAGGCTCATCGCCGGGCGTTCGCCCGCGAGCGCCTGCGCCACGCTATCCAGCACCATCTGGCCCATGGCGTGGCGGGTTTCCCACGTGGCGCTGGCGCGGTGTGCTTGCAGCGTCGTGCGGTCGGTGTTGCGCAACGCCTGCGGCACACGTGGTTCGTCAACAAATACATCCAGGCCCGCGCCCGCGATGCGGCCGTCGGCCAGCGCCTGCGTCAGGTCGGCCTCATTGACCAGCCGGCCGCGCGCCACATTCACCAGGAAGCCGCGCGGGCCCAATGCGTCCAGCACGGCGGCGTTGATGATGCCCTCGGCCTTGTCGGCCGCGGCGCACAACACCAGCGCATCGGAAGCCGCCGCCAGGTCGAGCAACGCAGGCACGAATTCATGCGGCACGTCGTCCATCGCGCGCAGGTCGGTGTAGCGGATCGGGCATCCGAAGGCGGCGGCGCGCACGGCCACGGCGCGGCCGACGCGGCCCATGCCCACAATGCCTACGCGCATGCCGCTGAAGCGGCGCGCAAGCGGAATGGCGCTGGGCTGGGGGTTTAGTTCCCACAAGCCGTCGCGTACAAAACGGTCGCCGGCACACAGGTTGCGGCACGCGGCGATCAGCAAGCCGATGGCCAGATCCGCCACGTCTTCGGTCAGCGCGCCCAGTGTGGCGGTTACGGGCAGGTGGCGGCTGCGGCAATACGCCAGGTCCATCGCATCCGTACCCACGCCGTTCACGGCCACGACTTTGACGTTGGGCATTTGTTCCAGCATGCCGCGGGATATCCCCGTGTGCCCGCCCGTGATGACGGCGCTGATGGACGCGCCGTGCTCGCGCATCCAGGCTGGCTGATCGGCAATCTCGAAGAACTTGTGTACCTGGTAAAGCGAGGCCAGCTCGTCATTGATGGCGGGAATCAGGATGGGGTTCAGTTGCAGGACCTGGGGCTTCATAGGGTTCAGCTCAAGTGGGCGGCATGGCGAAACATGCGTGCGTGGATGATTGATCCCATCGTATTTAATGATTGATTTGCAAAGCAATATTGATCTATAAAATCAACATATAAACTTGCAACAAGACATCATGGGTTCCTGGATTTCAATGGCCGAGGTGTGCAGCCAATTGGGCGTGCGGCCGCAGACCATCTACGCGTATGTCAGCCGCGGCAAACTGGAAGTGATGCCAGATCCGGCCGACACGCGGCGCAGCCTGTACCGGGCAGAAGATGTGGCGGGCTTGGCCAAGCGCAAGCAGGCCGGGCGCAAGCACGAAACGCTTGCCACCAACACGCTGTTCGGCGCTGAACCCAGCATCCCAACCGCCATTTCGGCCTTCATTCGCCAGCGCTTGGTGTATCGCGGGCAGGATGCGGTGGCCTTCGCGCAGACGGCCAGCCTGGAAGCCGCGGCGCAGTGGTTGTGGAACGCCGAGCACCCGGTTGATTTTTCATCCGCGACGCGTGTGTCGTCACCCGGGCGGGTAGCAGCGTTCACGACGTTGGCGGCGCTGGCCGCCACCGGGCATTCCACGCATGGGCGCATGACGCGCGTGCTGCATAGCGAATGCCAGGCCTTGGTCGGGCAGTTGGCCAATGCGTTTGGCGCGCAGCCGGGCAAGCAGCCGTTGCATCTGCGTTTTGCGCAAGGGTGGAAGCAGCCCGCGCACGTGGCTGAGGGGTTGCGCACCGCCATGGTCTTGCTGGTGGACCACGAACTCACCAGTTCCGCCTTTGCGGCGCGCATCGCGGCGTCGACGGGCGCGTCATTGCCGGCGTGCCTGCTGTCTGGGCTGACGACGTTGTCAGGCCCGCTGCATGGCGATGCCTCGGGGCGCGTCAAGGCGCTGTTCAATGAGGTGGAACGCTTGGGTGAAGACCAGGTGATTGCGCATTACCTGTCTACCGGCCTGCCGCTGCCGGGGTTTGGGCACCACCTGTACCCCGACGGCGATCCGCGCGCAGCGGCGTTGCTGGCGCAGTTCGAACCGCCCGACGTCATCGCGCGCTTCATCGAAAAGGCCACGCAGCTGACGGGCCTGCCGCCGAATATTGATGTGGCGCTGGCGGCGCTGGTGGCGCATTACCGCTTGCCGGAAGATGCGGCGTTTGGGCTATTCGCCACCGCGCGCAGCATTGGCTTGCTGGCGCACAGCCTGGAACAACTTAGCGTGGCGCAGGTGATCCGGCCACGAGGACGATATGTTGGGGTGATGCCGGAAGCGGGCTAACGGCAGCTGCACGGTGCGACGTGGGCAGTAGCACGTTACGACGTGGGCAGCGGCACGTTGCGGCGTGGGCAGCGGCACGTTGCGATGTGGGCAGTAGCACGTCGCGGCGTGGGCAGCGGCACGGCGCGATGTGGGCAATGCGCCACGATGCCGCGCTAGGTGGGACGCGGCTTGTGAGCCATCCAGGGCCTGCCATGGAACAGCAAGGTGCAGACTGCGGCGGCGGCCAAGCCGGGTGCGGCGCCCGCGCGCAAGGCCTCGCCGGCAAAGCGCAGGCTGTCGCTGTTGACAATCGCCAAGACCAGCGCAAAGCCGTACACGGCGCCGGCGGCGCAGGCCAGTGCAAACGCGGGCCAGGTAGATTCTGCGGACCATGAAGATGAGGATCGCGCGGGCTTTAGCGCCCCGGCGGTCACGCCGCACATCACTGCCGGTAAACCGCCCACCAGATAGGCCACCTGCAACCCCTCCAGGTCGCGCATCAATTGCGGAATCGACATCGTGAGCGTCACGACGAGCAAGCCGACAGGCGGGCCGATCACGCCGTAAAGCAGCGCGCCCGTGATAAGGGTTCGGGTGATGGACCCAGGCGTGTCATCCGGCCGGCGGTGCAGGCAGCGATAGATGACGGCCGCGGCCGCAAGCAGAACGATAACGCCAACCAGGTAGAGGTTCATGGCGCGATTTTGCCATGATCTTCACGCCCGGCGGGCGCGCGATTCGCGCGTCAGTTCAGGCGGCGATGGACATCGGCGACGGCCTCGGAAATTCCGGCAGCACGATGTCGCAATGGCCTGGCCGCACCCAACGCACCCGCTCACGCGTGGCGTCAATGCAGCCTCCTTCCGCGTAGACGCCTTGCGGGTCGCGGATGCGCGCCATGCGTTCAAGGATGGCGGCGGTGGCATCCGCGTCGGCCAGTGTCTGCTGCACGCGTTCGTGAACGATTTGCTCGTCCATGAACAGCTTGCCGGATGCGTCTTTGCGCAGGCCGTGACGCCAGTGGAAAATCTCCACGCACTTTGACGTCAACGTATAGGGGCTGCCGTGTTCCCAGAAATTATTGAACTGGCCATTGCCCAGATAAAACACCCACGACCCTTCGTAGCCTTCCACATCGGAGGACGCAGCGTCCGGGTTGCGGAACCAGAGCCGGTCACCCGGCACGTAAAAGCGTTGCGGCAAAGGCGCGTCCAGCGATCCGTATTCGTGCAGGAAGGCGTCATGAAAACGCCCGGACATGACCGCACGCGTTTCCCATTGGCGCTGCAAACGGCGCGCGAGTTCCGGGTTGGCCTGCTGCAATTCCTGAGCAAGGCCCAGCACCGTCACGTATTCCGTCGCCCGGTAGCAAGAGAACGCATACAACTGGCCCGACGCGTCAGGCTGCGTGGCGCGGCGCAAGCCCTCGATCAGCGAGCGTCCTGGCAGCACGGTAAAGCCGCTGTCTTCGTGATACGTCCAGAAGTCCTCGGGACGCTCGGCGTGTTCGGTGTCGAACGCCAGGGCCGTCTTGCGCGCGGCTTGGACGATATAGCGGCGGATGCGTACCGCCGATTTCAACTCCGCGACATCGGGAAACGTGAAGGCGATGGGGCTGGCCAACATCGCCAGCAGAATCTCGCGGTCGAGATCGCCGTCATCAACGTCGGTCCGCAACCCCAGCCGTTGCGCGATGCCAGTAGTGTCGTAGCCGGGGGCGATGACATCGGCCACGGCCGTACGCAACCAGGCATGCGCGCCCGGTGACGCGCCGGTCAAGCCTGCGCCGGTGGCCGCATCATGCAGCCCGGATTCCGATAGAAATCGGTCCAGGTCTTGCCGCGCGATGTTTGCCTGACGGGAATCTGAAGACTCGATACGAATGCCGCCCACGGGCGGAGGAGTCGTGACCTGCTGAAGAAGCCGCATGGAATTCGAACCGCGAATGCGGTAGAGATGCTATGCGGAAATTGTAGGCAGGCGGCCTTAATTGCACCTGTACGCAAGCTGTATTGCAGCTGTATTGCGGTGGTATGGGGCGCGTTTTGGCCGCCTGCTTTTCAGCAGTTGCTTACTTGCTGACGTACGCCTTTTTCGCCGGGTCGAAAACATAAGTCGTGATGTCGGCGGCGCCCAGATGGCGGGTCTTGTTGGGGCCCGAAATCGTCGTGCCCTTGGGCGTGATCTTCAACGCCGGCATATCGGTCTTGCCGTCGGGCATAAACTCCAATTCACCGGAGCTGCCCGTGCAGGGCATGACTTCCCCATCGGCGCACGCCGCGCTGTTGTCTTCTCCGGTCAACACGCCGCCCACGTACGTCCAGACATGGTCGTTACCGTCGCGCTTGAGGCGGTCCGGATTGAAGACCAGCAAGTCGTAGCCGTCGCTGGTGATGCCATTGTCAAAGCTGGTGGTTGGCACCGCCAACAGCAGCTTGCCGCCGGGCGTGCGGTGTTCGATCGCTTTGCGTTTGGGGTCCACGTCGGTACCCCGTTCGTACGCGCCGAACGTGCCGATGGTGGGCTCCATGCCACGGAATTTCCACGGCTTGTCGGAGGCCGGGTCCGTCAGCGTGAACGTGACTTCCGTAAGGTTGACCTGCGTGCCGGGGCCGACCTGATCTTCGCCCGGTTTGCCATAGCGATCCGCCGTGTCCCACGCGAAGCCGGTGTAATAGTGCGTGCCTTCGGATTCAAAGGCATGACCGAACCAGTACGTGGCGACGCTGCCGTTCGTGACCTCATACGTGGTCTCGCCCTTGCCGTCCACGTCATAAATGGCGTACATCACCGTGGGCGCATCGGGAGGAGTGACCGCCGCAGCGGCTTCCTTGGAGATGGGGGCGGGCGCAGCGGGGGCAGCAGCGGCCGGCGCCGACAGCGCCGCAAACGCGGCCACAAGCAATCCGGCCAAGGTACTGCGCAGCGTCGGGCTGGCCTTCAGGGTCTGGGTCATGGAGTAGGCGCTTTCCTGTTGATTTTTTTTGCAACGCAAGGGTGCTGGTTTTTATATTGCAGGCTGATTATCTGTCACGCGCCAAGGCGGGTTAAAACGCCGCAAGATGGGGTGCCACGCCGTGCGGAGGCGAGTATAAGGGCGCGTGATTGCCATTGGGCTTCATGATATTTCAGGTATTGCTGGGCGGTTACATATCAGGAAACGCGCGTTGATTTTCTAGTCCCCACCCGGCGCAGGCACCGGATTCGGCGCTGCTGAAAGCACCGGTTCCGCTGCTTCCGCGCCCGGCACGACGTTTGTCAGGTCTTCGGTCATTTCGTGATCCAGCGCGCCTTGCACCAGGTCTTCCGTTACGCGCATCTCGACGCCGGCTGGCGACATTTGCGCGGCGGCGGCGAAGGGGGCCACCGGTGCGGGGGCCGGGCGCTCGCCGCGCCGCCAGATGAAGAAGACCATCAAGCTCAGGTTCAGCACTGCAAAACACCAGAAAAACCCGGCGGCGCCGAACGTCGACATGACGGGTGAAATGGCCAGCGGACTCAGCGCCGAGCCTAGCGAATTGATCAGCAGCAGCCCCTGAATCATGCGGATCAACGCATCGGCCGGCGCGCGGTCGGCGGCGTGGCTGACGGCCACCGGATAGATGGCGAACACACCGCCGCCCAATAGAAACAACAACACGATCAGCAACGGAGAGCCCGCGGGCAGCAGCAGAATCAGCAGGCTCAACACGGTGCAGAACACGGCCAGCGCAATCAGCACCACTTGGCGGTCGCGCAGGTCAGACCAACGGCCCACGGGATACTGCAATACCATCGCGCCCAGAATCACGGCGCTCATCATCTTGCCGACGTCGGCCACGTCCAGGCCGATGCGCTGCAAGTACAGCGGCAGCAAGGTATACACGGCGGCAATCGCCACCCCGGACCCGAAACAGCCCATCACGCCCGTGGGCGTCATGCGGATCAGGTGTTGTGGCATTAGCGGTTCAACGCGTTCAACCAGCGGTGAGATGCGCGGAATGATGACCATCGGCATTACCGACAACGAGGCCAGCAGCCCCGCCACCATGAAGGGCGCCATGTCGCCCAGCTGTGTGAGGGCGCCCAGCTGAAGCTGGCCCAGCACGCCCGAGCCGTAGAGCGCAATCATGTACAGCGCCAGCAAGCGCCCGCGCATCTTCGGGTCGCCTGCGAGCAGCAGCCAGCTTTCCACCACCAGAAACACGCCCACGCAGGCCCAGCCATTGATCAGGCGAAGCACGAACCACGCGGTCGGCCCGTAGATCAGGCCTTGCAGCAAGACGGTGACGGCGATCAGCGACGCAAAGCTGCTGTAGGCGCGGATGTGGCCGATGCGCGCAATCAGCCGGTCATTGAAGATGGCGCCCAGCGTCAGGCCGATGAAGTACGACGACGAAATGATCCCGATGACGGTGGCCGATTCGCCCGCAGCGTCCAGACGCAGCGTAGTCAGAGAGGAGATGAACGCGTTGCCGATGCAGACAACGAACAAACCTAGAAGCGGCCCAAGGACTAAGGCCAACAACTGCCGAAACATGAAATTCTCGAAGGCGGGAGGGGGTGATGACGCATCCGGGCACGCCGGAATGAGGCGGGGAGGGGGGAAGCCGGCGGGATTGTACGCTGAATACGGAGGGGGCTTTTTTGCGGGCGGCGGGGTGTCAGGAACGAAAGTTGCTGCGTGCGTCGGCCGCGTGGCATCACGGAAGCCGCAAGCCGCAAGCCGCAAGCTGCGACCCGCAACCCGCAACCCGCAACCCGCAACCCGCGACCCGCGATACGCGATACGCAGGCCGCAATAGGCAAGCCGCGACCCGCCAGCCGAGATACGCATACCCCAGGAGACAACCATGACCGAATCCAAACCCGCACCCGCGCCCAATCCGCCGCCATCACCCCATGTTGATCGCAGCGACACGGGCGGGACGGGCCAGCCCGTAGCCGATGGCCCGCCGCAGGGCGACGTCAATACCGATCCCAATACCAATTCCGGCTATCCGGCGGGCGGCTCCCAAGCGCAAGAAGGCAAGGACGCGTTTGGCCGGCCGACTCCTCCGGACGCGCGCGACAAGCCGGCGTCGTAGCGTCCGTTGTTGCCTCCAAGAGCTTGGCGCCCGCCGATAAATAAAGGAACCCGATGTCCCTTCCCGTGCTCACTGGTGAACTGAAGAAAATGCTCGCAGGCGAACTCTATGACCCCTCGGCCGCCGAGATTCAGCAAGCGCAGGCGGCCACGTTGTCGTGGCTTGCCCGCTATAACGCAAGCCTGTCGCAACCCTTGCCGCAGCGCCGTGAGCTTCTGTGTGAGCGGCTGGGCGCGGTGGGCCAGGGCGCGGTGATCCGGCCGCCGTTCCATTGCGACTACGGTTTCAATATCAGTTTGGGCGCCGACGTTTTTCTGAACTTCAATTGCGTCATTCTGGACGTGGTGCCGATTGTTATTGGCGACCGCACGCAAATCGGCCCTGGCGTGCAGATTCTGGCGGCAGACCACCCCCGCGATGCCGCAACGCGCGACGCGGGCTTGGAATATGGCCGGCCCATTCAGATCGGCAAAAGTGTCTGGATCGGGGCAGGGGCGATAATCTTGCCCGGCATCACAGTGGGTGATGGCGCAATCATTGGGGCGGGCAGCGTCGTCACGCGCGACGTGCCAAGGGGCGCCACCGTGGCGGGCAATCCGGCGCGCGCACTTGGCAGTCATGCAAAATAGCGGTTTCGTGCCGATACAAATGCTTTACACCTATACGGCTTGCTTGCCCTACCATCGCGGGTTCTTCAGGCCGGCCAGAACCAGAACACTACTGCCGCCTCACGCGGACTGAATAAGTATGATGAAAATTCTTTTGGTCGATGATCAGCCGATGCTGATCGACATGTTGAGCGAGTTCCTGYGCAGTGAAGGCTACAACGTCACGACGCATACCGATGGGTTGACAGCGTTGCAGCAGATGCTGGATCTGCGCCCCGACCTCGTGATCACCGACTTTTCCATGCCCGGCATGAACGGCGCCGCGTTGCTGACCGCCATGCGCGAAAACGCTTACTTGAGCGACACGCCAGTGCTGGTATTAAGCGGCCGTCCCGAGCATGAAATTGATGCAGCCTGTGAAGGCTACGCGGCGTATCTGTCTAAGCCGGCTGATCCGGCGGAAGTGCTGCGAACCATCTGCCGCGTAACGCGCGCGTCTGCGTAGCGTTGCACCCAACCCGCCATGCGCCCCATCGCGGGGCGGATTAATCCGCGGAAGGCGCGCCACCCTCATACGGACTCAAGTCCACACCGGCATCCTGAAACCGCCGCACCACCGCACGCAGCGCTTGCGAGCGTGAGGCGGACGCGGTGGCCGCTTCTATGTGCTGCCGGCATTGCGCCATCTCATCGGGGCAACCGTGGTCAGCGGGCAGCTGACTTGCGTAGAACGCCACATTGATGGCCATCCGCGACACGCTGGCCTCGGTCGGCTTGCCTTCATAGAAGTTGGCCACATCGGCTTTCAGCGCAGCCACCGCCTGGCGCCCGACGACGGCGGCGTCCTGGCAATCCGAGAAGGTGGGGGAGCTATCCACTACGCGCATCTTGCCGCACACGAGCGTCAGGCTTGCTGCCGGCGACATCCCCAGGGGAAGTTCGGCGCGCACCATTACTGGCTGTGGGGTCGCGAAGACGGCCATATGCTTGCCGCGTGCATCGCGCTCGATGGACGCGACGGCGCCCGAGATCAGCAGGGCGTTGTCCATTGAGGCCGGGTAGGGGGCGCTGGCGCCGCGGGCGTAGGCCATCGCAACCGCTACGGCCGGCGCTCGGGCCAGCCCCAGGCGGCTTCCGATGACCGTCTCGCCACCTTCAAGAAAGGCGTTGAACTCATCGCGCAAGACGGCCTCGAACACGGCGGTTTCAGTCAGGGTAGGGGAATATGCTGCGCTGCTTAGCGCGGGAAACACTGCGCAGAGCAGGGCGATGAAGCGGTTCATGGATGCGGCGTGATCATTCGATGAAGGCGCAAGATTAACCCGAGTTTTCTGAGGGGCCGTGATCCGCTTTAGGTCCCGGATGGCAAGGGGTCATTCGAACGGATGAGGACAGGATTACACCCAGACTCATGCTTTTGGGTGACGCGGCGCGCACGAATCTCGTGCTGGCGGGCAGTACTATTTTCGGGCCAGCCGGATTCGCGCAGTGCCTGAGAGGGATGCATGAGCGACAGCGACGCCACCCGAAAAAAGCCCCCCGGAACGCCACCCGCCGATCCGCGCAAAGCCGCGCTTGAACTGCGCAAGCTTGAACTCGAGATCAAGGCGCTGACGTTCAAGCAATCCCGGCTGGGAAGGCTGACCGAAATCTTGCAGGGCGTGGTGCCGATCCTGGCGATCTTGAGCCTGGTGTGGACGGTGGTTGTGGGGCTGAACCAGCAAGAGGCGCAACGTAAGGACGCGGAAAGTGCGCGATTTGAACGGGCATTCGCCAAGCTGGGCAGCAGCGTGCCCAGCGAACGGGTCACGGGTGTGGCGCAGGCGTCGGCCCTGTTGCATGCGGCGGGGGGCGAGCGCGACAGGGATATTCTGATCGCGCTGGCAAATCAGCTTGCGCTGGACCCGAACCCGGCCGTTCGAAGTGCGATATTGAGTGTTTTTTCCACCATGGACGCGTCAGTCGGCCAGCCCACATTGGATGCCACGTTGAAGAACATCGTGGACCTTCATCGGGTGCTTGTGCACTCGGCCGGGTTTACGCCCTTCGAACTTTCCACCGCACAAAAGGACAACCGCGGCATTTACTTCATTCCGCGTGCAAGCGACGCCATACCGTTGGATCAACAAATGGTCGACGAGACGTTCGTGCGGCTTGAAAGCTTGAGTGCCGCGCTGATGGCGGTGCTGAAGGCAGGCGGACGCACCCGTGCCATGGACCATATTTACTGCCCCGACTGCGCCTTCGATAGCCTGCGCGGGGACTTTTCGGATGTCAGTTTTCAGAATGCGGTACTGCCGCGATCGCAATGGAACCTGATGCGCCTTGCCCGTAGTAATTTTCAAGGCGCCGTCATTACGCGAGCGAATTTCACGGGGGCCGAGTTGGAAGGCGCTGATTTCAGTGCGGGTCCGTTCGACTCATATCGAGAGGAGTATGTCGCTGCCAACGGCATTGGCTCTAACGATCCTGAACGGCTGCCGCGTGTGCTGGATAATCTTCGCACTGGCGACCCCAACTTCATCTGCGCGAACCTGAAGAATGCGAGATTCGATAATTTTCTGCTGCTCTCTCGCGTTGATGATTCCTCTGCGGCACAGGCCAAGCCAGCCGTCGGCCCTGATCAGAGGCCGCGTCGCGCTGTTACGGCGACTGCGACCTCCGACGGACCCATGCGCAATTTCCTGAGAGCGAATATTGACGGTGCGGATTTCGCTAACATTCGCGAGCTTGTCATTCGCCGGGTGCCGGCGGGGGAAGAAAAAGATCCGTATATCCGGACCCACGCGGTCAGAACGTCCGAGCGAACGTCCAGTGCCTATTACTACACCACGATGGAGCTGTCGTATCTGCGGTACTACGAGCGGGGTACGAACGCCGCGCAGGACCGGGAACGGGATATCACGGTACAAGTTTTGGCCCAGGGGTTCGTCGTCGCCGATAACGCTGAACAGGCCGAGCTTCCCACCGGCGTCCGGGAAGCCCTGAAGGCCGAACGCGCCAAACAACGACCGTCAACGTTCCCGACATGCGACGTCTATCTCAAAAGCCTGCGAGAGGCGCGGCTATGAAACCTTGTTCAGGCCTGCTTACTTCACCACGTAGTTATTCGCCTCGTTTTCCCCGGCCCACTTACGCAGCGCTGCAATGAACTCTGGGCACACGTTGCCGTCGACGCTGGCGTTGGTGATGACGCTGTTTTGCATGCGCATCAGCACCGTGCATTCGTACACGCGCGAACGGTTCTGGTAGTGGCCGGTGGTGTTCGTCTGGAACACCGGTGTCGCGGCGGTGGTGTTGGTGGCGGGGATCATGCCCACGACCTGCTGGCTGGAGCCCGTCGTTACCCACTCCGTGTAGGGGGCCGTCTGATAGTCAGACCACTCCAATTCCATCGTGTTGCCGACGGCGCGCTTTTTCGACGGCTCGCCCAATGCGGCAATCGCGTCGTTGATGGACCGGCCTTCCATGTTCTTGGCCACGTTCACGCTTGGCGAGAATGACAGGCCTGACTTGAAGACATTGCCCAGCGACGGCAGGGTCGAGCTTCCGCCGGTGGGCATCGGGGCGCAGCCGGCAAGCGTTGCCGCAGCGGCAATCAAGCTGGCCGACAGCAACAGGGGCCGGCGATTCAAGGTGTGCGATGGCGACTTCATGGCTTGCGGTCGATGCTCCGTGGCGGGTCTGGCCTTCGCGTTGGCCTTGCCGCAGGGCAAGACATGGGCGTGGCGTAACGCGTTTTGTTTCTCTTCGTGACAGGCGCCGTGCGATGCAAGATGTCTCGGCTGAAGGGGCATACCCCGCAGGCTGACGGCGCGCTTAAGAAAAGTTCGACATTTTTACCGGAAAACGGGGGCAGCATCCCTTTCGCGAGATGTGAAATTTGTTACGTAATATGCCCGCGCGGGCTTTCGCAGGGGGACGGAACCGGCTGGGCTTCTTGCTAAGATCGGTCCCGCTCTCCACTCCACCTTCTACCGACGACGATGATGCCTGCCCGCTTTCTACCCCTGATCCGCGCCGCATTCGCCGCTCTTGCTTTGATGGCTGGCCTGGCGTCTCCCGCCGCGCAAGCCGACGTGATGTACGGCGGCATTGCCACCGATGGCAAGCACGACAAGACTTACTGGGCTTTGCCCGAGACGTCGCAAAAGGACGCGGAAGCCGCCGCCTTGGCCGAGTGCCGCCGCCAGGGCGGCAAGGACTGCAAGAAGCTGTCCTGGTTCTCGGACAGTTGCATGGCCTATGCGCGCAACACCAACCACGATCTGTTCCCGGGCAACAGCGTGTCGCCCGAACTGGCCGCCAAGAAGGCCATGCGCCGCTGCACGGCGGGCAGCCCGGACGGCAAGTGCCGCTTGATGACGATGCCGCAGTGCGCGGGCCCCGGTTATAGCGCCGAAGACATGCAGGCCGCCAAGCGCGCCCGTCCGGCCGACGTGGAAGCGCTGTCCGCCAAGATGAATGACCGCGCCTATTGGGGCGCGGTGATGGAGAACGCTGACGGCGGCCTGATCTACGCTGACGGCTACCCGAAGGAAGACGACGCAGTCGGCGCGCTGAGCAAATGGGAAGACTGCAAGGACTGCCGCAAGGTCCTGACCTATCAGGAAACCTGCGCCGGGATGGCGTGGGTGAAGGGCAGCGAAGGCCGGGGCACGCGCTTTACGGCGCTGAACCCCGACCCGGTGTCAGCACGCGAGGAATCGCGCGCGACGTGCACCGCCAAGACCGGCGCGCCGTCGTGCGTGGCGATGGTGCGCTGCTCGGGCCGCGCCTACATCGACGGTTACGCGGGCGAAGACGTCAAACCGAAGTAAACCCGGGCAGGCCTTCCCAGGCGGGCGGGCCTATCCAATACCCACCCCGGCGCACGCCCGGAAGCGCGTGTCACTTATCCAGCCAGGGCGCGTCTTTCCACAACTGCTGGAATTCCGCTTCGCCTGCCTCCAGCTCCTTCGCGTAAGCGGCGGGCGGCAGATAGCGCAGCGGGGCGTACATGTCGCGGGCCTTGGCCTGGAATTCCGGGTCGTCTACCGTGCGCTTCACGGCATCCACCAGTTTCTCGCGCACCGCGTCCGGCAAGCCTTTGGGCGCGGCCAGCCCGCGCAGCGACGCCAATTCAAAGTCGTAACCCTGTTCCTTGAACGTGGGCACGTCCGGCAACGCCGCCGAACGCGTCTTGCCCATCTGCCCCAAAAAGCGCAGCGGCGTTCCGCCTTTCTGGTACTGCAATGCTTCACCCACATTGATCGCGCCGATGGCGATTTCACCGCCCGCCAGCGCGCCGCGCACTTCGCCCGCGCCCTTGTACGGGATGTGGCTGAGCTTGGTGTTTGACGTGCGCTCAAAGCGCAACATGGCCAGATGGTCGTCGGACCCCGTGCCAGTGGTGCCCACCGTGACCTTGCCCGGATTCTTCTTGGCATAGGCCGACAGGTCGGCCAGCGTCTTCAATTCATTGTCGTTACGCACCGTGAACGCGCCCGGATCATCGATCAGGTTGCCCAGCAGGTCGTAGCTTTTCCATGTGAAGTTGGATTTGCGTTCGATGGGAATCGTCAGCAGGTTGGGCGTGTTGATGAAGCCGATCGTGTAGCCGTCGGGCTGCGCGCGCGCCAGCTCCGTGAAGCCGATGGCGCCGCCCGCGCCAGGGCGGTTCAGCACCACGATGCGGGCGTCGTTGCCCAAGTACTTTTGCAGGAACGGCGCCATCATGCGCGCCACCAGATCGGTGCCGCCGCCCGGGCCGTAGGACACGATCAGGTTGATCGGGTGTTCGGGGTAACCGGCAGCCTGCGCGCCGCTTGCGAACGCGGCAGCGCCAGACAGCAGGGCCACGGACGCGGCCAGCGCGCGCAGCGTGCGGCGCTTGTTGGGATGTTGCATGTTGTCTCCTCGTGGGGATGTCGGCGGCTTCATGCCGCACTGTGTGTTCCGGTGCGGGCACCGGGGTATTGCTTCAGGTTCAGGGCTTCAATTCCGTTGCTTCACGTCCCGGCTTCCAGCCCCTTACTTCAATTTGGCGATGCGCGCGGCGGCGACAGGCCAGACTTCAGGGTTGACCAACTGCGGCGGCCGTTCGCCGCGCAGCATCATCACCAATTGATTGGCGGACGACTGCGCCACGTTGCGGCGGGCTTCGTGCGTGACACCCGCCGTGTGAAAGGTGGCGACCACATTGGGCAGCGCCAGCAGCGGCGCGTCGCGCGGCGGCGGTTCTTGTTGCCAGACGTCCAGCCCGGCGCCACGCAGATGGCCGCCACGCAGCGCGTCATGCAACGCCGCTTCGTCATGAATGCCGCCACGCGCCGTCGATACGAACACGGCGTCCGGCTTCATCGCCGCAAAGGCCCGCGCGTCAATCAGGCCACGGGTGGATGCATCCAGCGGGCAGTGCAGCGACACCACATCCGCCTGGGCCAGCAAGTCGGGTAACGACACCGGTTCGGCGCCACGGCGGCGGATGGTGTCGGCGTCCAGCAGCGGGTCATGCGCAATGACGCGCATGCCAAAGCCCTGCGCAATGCGGGCCACGCGCGAGCCGATCTGCCCAATGCCAACCAGGCCAATCGTGGTGCCGTGGATCTCGTGGCCCATCAGGTCTTCACGCGTGAATCCCGTGTCGTGGCGCAAACGGTTGTGCGATTCGACCACGCGGCGCTGCACGGCCAGCAGCAACGCGAACGTGTGCTCGGCCACCGACGCAGCGTTGCCGCCCGCCTGGTTGACGACCGCGATGCCGGCCGCCGTGCAGGCGGCCACATCCACCGTGTCATACCCAGCGCCGCCAGACGACACGCAGACCAGATCCGGGCATTGCGCGATCAGCTCGGCGCTGACGAACCAGGGGCGCGGCAGCTCGTCTTTCGCGGCGGACACGTGGTAGGCATGGGCCGTCTTCAAGCCGGCCAAGGTGCGGGCATCATCCCCACGCGCCGGCAGCACCGACAAGGCAATATCCGCCTCTTTGCCGATGATCTGGTCGAACGCCGGGTTCAGCCACAGGTCCAGGCGGCACAGGCGCTTGGGGAAATCGTGTTGGGGGTAACCGGCATCCGGCATATTGCGTTGTCTCCGTATCTGGGATGGTCTGCTTTTGAGGCGACTCTACCCGTGCCGAAACCGGAGATAAAGCGAATAATTTTCTGAGCTAAGCGCGACTTTTTAGAAACTATCAGCCGATCACACCATGCCGGAGGGCGCGTCGAAGTCCAGCGTGTCTTGCGCCAGCACGCGCAAGCTTTCCAGCATGGGCCGGGTGTCGTCGCGCCGCCACTGGAAGGTGTAGGGCAGGGGGCGCAAGGCAGGCAGGCCGGGCAAGGCGTGCAAGTCGCCGCGTTGAATCAGAATCTGCGCCCACGCGGTGGGCAGGAAACCCAGGCCCAGTCCCTGGCGCAGCATGCCGGCAATGGCCCCCCAACTGTTGCAGCACTGCATGCGGCCCGGTGAAATGCGTTGCTCGGTCAGCCAGTCGTCCAGCATGCGGATGACGCCGGAGCTTTGCGGTTGCGTGATCAGCGTCAGGCCGGGCAGGTCGGCGGGTGTCAGCGTGGCGGGGTTGGGTACGGCGCGCGGCGAAGCCACCCATTCGAACGCCGCGCTGCCGATCAGGTGCGACGCGATCGACGCGCGCGACGACGGGCCCGCGATAACAGCAAAGTCCAGGTCGCCTTCCTCTAGCCCGCGTTCCACCAATTCCCCCACGCCCACATAGGGTTCCACCAACAGGTTGGGGTGCGCGCGCTGAATTTCTTCGATCAGCCTTGGCATCCACGTTATCGACGTCAACTCGCCCGCGCCGAAGCGGCAGCGGCCGGAGTAGGTCAGGTTGTTGCTGGCCTGCTGCATGAACTGGTCGGCGTTGCGCAACAGGTCTTTCGCGTGCGGCACCAACTGTTCGCCCAATGCCGTCAGCGTGGCGCTGCGCGCGCTGCGGCTGAACAGGTCGGCGCCAATGGACGCTTCCAATTCGCCAATGCGTTTGGATAGGGACGACACCGAGATATTCAGCCGGCCGGCGGCGATGGCGAAATTCTTGCAGGTTGCGGCCCAGTAAAAGGCTTCGAGTTGTTTGAGCGTCATGGCGTTGGGGTTGGCGTGTGCAGAGGGCGAGGGCGAATAAAAGTGTAATAACCAATATCGATAAAGTCACTTTATTCAAAGTGGCTGCCCGCCTATAGTCATCCGCCATTACCCCATACCCCCATGACAACAGCGCGGCGGCCCCCAGTGCGGGCCGACCGCGGCGAGGAGCCCGGATGTTTGACCCCCTGCGCCACCTGCTCAGCCTGCACGATTTCGAGGCGGCCGCGAAGAAGCGCTTGCCTAAACCCATCTATGCCTATGTGTCGGGCGCGGTGGAAGACGGGCAGTCGGAACGCGGCAACCGGCAGGCGTTTGCCGAGTACGGTTTTCGGCCCAAGGTGCTGGTTGACGTGTCCCGCCGCAGCACACGCGCAACCGTGTTGGGCCGCGACTACGCCGCGCCGGTTGGCGTGGCGCCCATGGGCATTTCGGCGTTGTCCAGCTACCGCGGCGACATCGTGCTGGCGCGCGCGGCGGCCGAGGCGAACGTGCCGTGCATCATGAGCGGGTCGTCGCTGATCCGGCTGGAAACGGTGATGCAGGAGGCGCCCGGCACCTGGTTCCAGGCGTATCTGCCAGGGGACGATGCGCAGATCGCCGCCTTGATTGACCGCGTGGCAGCGGCTGGCGTGACCACGCTGGTGCTGACGGTGGACACGCCCGTTGCCGCCAATCGCGAGAACAATGTGCGCGCGGGCTTTTCCACCCCGCTGCGGCCCAGCGCCAGCCTGGCATGGCAAGGGATCACACATCCGCGCTGGTTGTTCGGCACCTTTCTGCGCACGTTGTGGCGCCATGGCATGCCGCACTTCGAGAACAACTACGCCACGCGCGGCGCGCCGATCCTGTCGGCCAACGTGCTGCGGGATTTTTCGGATCGGGGCCATTTGAACTGGCAGCACGTGGCGGCCATTCGCCGCCGCTGGAAAGGGCAGATGGTGATCAAGGGCATCTTGCATCCCGACGATGCGCGCACGGCGCGCGCGCAAGGCATGGACGGCGTGATCGTGTCCAACCACGGCGGCCGGCAACTGGATGGCAGCGTGTCGCCGTTACAGGCGCTGCCTGCCGTGGTGGACGCGGCCGGCGGCATGGACGTGATGCTGGACAGCGGCGTGCGGCGCGGCACGGACGTGCTGAAAGCCCTGGCCTTGGGCGCGCGCTGCGTCTTCGTGGGCCGGCCGTTCAACTACGCGGCAACGGTGGCGGGGCAACGCGGCGTGGCCCATGCCATCAGCCTGATCGTCGAAGAGGTGCGCCGCAATATGGGCTTGCTGGGCGTGGTGGACTTGAACGGCGTCAACGGGGACTGCGTGCAGAGGGTGGGTGAGAGGCGAGAGGATGGCGTGGAAGACTAAGACGTGCCGACTAGGACTCGCCCACTAAGACTGTCATAGAATGCGGGCACCTTACGCACGGGACGCCGTCCGCTGAAATCACCTTGCCTCATTCTTCGAACGCCCCTCGTTTTTCCCTTCGCCTGATCTGGCGATGCGCCGCGCTGGCGTTGGCGCTGTGGATGCCCGCAGTGGCGCATGCGCAGCCGGCCGAACCGGCCAAGGATTACCTGAAGGTCACCGAACCCATCGGCGGCGACTTCGCGCTGTGGGGTTATCCGGCGTCGCAGCTGCGCCAGATCCTCTTCCGCGAGAAACTTTATCGGCCCCTGAATGCGTACGAGTTTGTTCAGGTGAAGGCGCTTGGCCCCAAGCAAGACGGGCAGCCGATCTTGATGGCGGTGTCCAACGATTTCATGGGCGTCGGCACCATCTTGATCGCCGTGCAAAACGGCACGCCGCTTGCCCGCGTGCTGAGTCCCACGGTGGATATCCGAGACCCGGACATGGGCCTGGCGCAGCCGGGCCGCCAGGACTTGCTGCTGTTCACCGCCGGGTCGCGGGCGCTGGTCACATCGACCGGGCAGGTGTTGTGGTTCGAACATGCGCGGCCGAAAGAATATGTGCATGGCACCCCTTTGCTGGTGTCCGTGTCACCCGACAACCGAACCGGCGCGCTGCTGCTGGACAACGAGATCCGGCTTAGCCGGGCGGGCGCAGGTCCGTACGCGACGGTGCCGTTCACGAAGCCAATGCAGAGCGACGCTTTCAAATCCTTGTGGGACGAGAGTTCGCAGGCCGCCAAGAAGGCGCTGGACGCCGGCCAGCGCATTGACCAGCGCCGCCTGTATGCCAATCTGAAGGCGGCCTGGATCAACCGGAATTTCAGTTGGCAAGAAGGCAAAGACGGATGGCGGCTGCAAGGGCGGGGCTTGACGTCTGCAGCGCTGCCTGCGCTGTCGTCCACGACGTCCCGCAAGGAGCAATAACGTGATGTCGCCTTTTACGTTCTCGTTCGTCCCGCGTATCGCGGCGTACGCCGCCGTGGTATCGCTGGCCGGATGCGCCGGCAGCGCCGATGTCTATGAACGGCACGTCCGCACTGAAGACGCGAACCCCGCCGATGTGGTGCTGACGCTGGATGTCGCCTTTGCGCAGGCGCCCGACTACGACCCCAAGACGAATGTGTTCGGCGGCCCGGCCAAGCCGGGTTCGTCCCGGCAGGCCACGCCTGAGCGCGTGGAGTATTCCGGCTACCCCAGCATCGATGTGCCGTTTTATCAAAAAGGAATCGGGTTCGACCTAGGTGTGGTGGGCGATCCGCGGGCGTTGCTCGCCTTGCCGTACCCATCGCCCGCCACGCGAACCACGTCGGCGCATTTGCAGATCTTTGGGGTAYGCCAAGACGCCACGCATTACCGCTTCGTCGTGCTGCCCAGACAAGGCTGGAACAGCTACCAGAGTTTCCAGGTGTCGTTCGCCGTCAACGGCCGCCGGGAAGGCATGACGTTTGCCTACAGCGACAAGCTGGTCTGCGACAGCGCCTTCGACGTCACTACGCCGACCTACGGGTTTGGCATGTCAGTCGCGGCAAGCTTTCCGGGCGGCAAGCCGGGGTGCCTGAAGGCGTGCGACGCACGGCCGGGGTACCCGGGATACTGCGCGTTCGGTGCGGATGTGGCGTCGGTGCTGGCGAAATAGCGCGGCATTGACGCCGCATCGACGCCGTATTGGCGCCGCATTGACGCCGCATTGACGCCGAATCGACGGCGCATCGACGCCGCATCGACGCCGTCTTGGCGTCGCACTCAGCGCGCCATGTCCTTCACGGCCTGCTCGATCAGCCCCTGTAGCCACGTCTGCGCCGCATCGCCCGATGTTCGGCGGCTGCTGATCATGTCGACGGCGAATGGCCCCGGGTCCACCTCCGTTGGCAAGGCGCGCAGGCTCAATTCAGGCCCCGCCAAGCGCAGCGCCGCACGGCGCGCCAGCGTGGCGATCAGGTCCGTGCCCGCCACGGCATGGGGCAGGGCGACGATGTGCGCAAACGTGCAGGCCACGCGGCGCTTGCGCCCCAGACGCGCCAGGCTGACATCAACCACCCCGCGCGCCGAGCCGTCGTCGCTAGGCACGAACAAGGCGTGCGGCAGCGCCACATAGCGGTCCAGCGTTAGCTTGCGTCCGCGCAAACCGGGGTGCTGCTTGTCAGCGATACAAACAAAGGTCTCGTCGTACAAAGGCGTCACGCGCATGCGTTTGGGGGGCGTCAGATGCCCGCCGATGGCGACGTCAACCGTGCCGTTGTCCAACTGTTCGTAAAGGGTGGCGCGGTCCAGGCGGGCGACGCGCAGGTCGGCGCCGGGCGCTTCGCGGCGCAGCCGGGCCACGATGTGCGGCACCAGCACAATGTCGGCGTAGTCGCTGGCGGCCAGCGTAAAGCGCCGCCCCTGCGCCGCGCCCGGGTCGAATACCGTGCCTTGCGCCAAGGCGCCTCGAATCTGGTCCAGTGCGCTGCTGATGGCGGGCATCAATGCGACGGCGTGTTCGGTGGGCTGCATGCCATCGGAGGTGCGCACGAACAATTCATCATTGAACACGCGCCGCAAACGGTTCAGCGCGCTGCTGACGGAAGGTTGGGCGCGATGAATGCGTTGGCCGGCCAGCGTCACATTGCGCGTTTCGAACAGCGCCTCGAAGGCGACCAGCAGGTTCAGGTCTACGGCAGATAGATTCATATGGTCAATAGTACGAATAGTCATTATCGATTTCAAGAATCATGCTTGCTGCTTCTACCATGACCCGCATGGATACCAACAAGGAAGTGGCCGTGCCTACCGTACTGATTACTGGAATCGAACCTTTTGATGGCGAAACGCTGAACCCGTCCTGGGAGGCCGCCCGCCAGCTGGACGGCAGCATCATCGCTGGCGCTCGCGTGGTGGCGCGCCAGTTGCCTTGTGTGATTGGCAAAGTGGTGGGCGTGTTGCGCCACGCCATCAACGAGGTGGAACCGGACCTGGTGATCTGCCTGGGGCAGGCGGGCGGGCGCAGCGATGTGTCGGTGGAACGCGTGGCGATCAACGTGGTGGATGCGCGCATCCCGGACAACGAAGGCCATCAGCCCATCGACGAACCCATCGTGGAAGGCGGGCCGGCTGCGTACTTTTCGACGCTGCCCATCAAAGCCATCGTGCGCGACTTGCGTGCGGCGGGCGTGCCGGCGTCCGTATCGTCCACGGCCGGCACCTATAACTGCAACACCATCTTCTACGGGCTGGCGCATCTGATCGCAACGGAGCGCCCAAGATTGCGTGGCGGCTTCGTCCACGTGCCGTATCTGCCCGAGATGGCCACCCGCCATCCTGGCGCGCCCAGTCTGGCGCTGGACGTGCTGGTGCGCGGCGTGAAGACCATGGTGGCGACGGCGCTTGCCGTGAACCGAGACATCAAACTGGGCGCGGGCGCGCTGCATTGATCGGGGCAAAACGATGAACACGACATTGACCACCGCTGACGCGTTCGCCCTGGATGGCGTGGCGTTTCAGCATCGCAGGGTAATGGTGGACGGCCTGGGGTATCACGTCGTAGCGGGCGGCGCAGGCCCCGCGCTGATTCTGTTGGCCGGTTTTCCGCAAAGCTGGTACGCGTGGCGGCGCGTGATGCCGTTGCTGGCGCCGCACTATCGCGTGTTCGCCATCGACCTGCCCGGGCAGGGGGATTCCGATAAGCCGCTGGATGGCTACGACACGCGCAAGGCCGGTGAGCGCCTGCGCTCCCTGTTTCACACGATGGGGCTGACGCGCTATGCGCTGGCCGGCCACGACATCGGCGCGTGGATCGCGTATCCCTATGCGGCGCGCTACGCCGACGAAGTGGAACGCGTGGTGTTGCTGGACGCGAACATTCCCGGCGTGACGCTCAAACCCGCCATTGAATTGGGGCCTGACAACTGGAAAAGCTGGCACTTCCTGTTCAACAGCGTGCCGGATCTGCCCGAAGCCTTGCTGGCGGGGCGCGAGCGCATCCTGATCGAATGGTTTTTCTCACGCAAGACGGCGAACAAGCCGGGCGTGTTCAGCCGCGCGGATATCGACGAGTACGAACGCGTGTATCAAACCTTGGGCGGTTTGCGTGGCATGTTGGGCTACTACCGGGCCGCGCAGGAAAGCGCCGCGCAAAACCGCGTCTTGCGCGATTCGCCCTTGACCGTGCCGGTGCTGGCGCTGGGTGGCGCGCAAGGCAGCGCGCCCGATCTGCACGACGCCTTGAAGCCGCTGGCGCTGCACCTGCAAGGCGGGGTGCTGGAGGCGTGCGGCCACTATTTGCCAGAGGAACAGCCGCGCGAATTGGCTCGGCGCATGCTGGCCTTTCTGTCAGAAAAGCGCTAACGATATACGCGAAAAACACAGTATTTTCACATTGCGTATCGGTATTTGTTGAGCGAGTACGCGGCCCCTATGCTGTTTTTACCGAACAGATAGGGGCGGCACATGAGCACACTGGTACACACGCGGCTGGACGTCCGGCCGCTTTCCGTTTTTACCGGCGCCGAGATTCACGGCGTGGATCTGACGCAGCCGTTGACGCAGGACGAGGTCGACGAGATCAAGGCGGCGCTGCTGCGCTGGAAGGTCATTTTTTTTCGCGATCAGCATATCGACCACGCGCAGCATCTGGCCTTTGCGCGGCGTTTCGGGCGGCCGACATCGGCGCATCCTTACGACGCCAACCCGCCGGAAGGCTATCCGCAGATCCGCACCATTTCTTCCGCGTCCACCACGGGGCGTCGTGGCGAACGCTGGCACACCGATGTGACCGGCGTGGTGAACCCGCCCGCGGGCTCCATCCTGCGCGCCGGCCGGCAAGTGCCGGCCTTTGGCGGCGACACCTTGTTCACGAATCTGGTGGCCGCGTATGAACACTTGTCGCCCGCGCTGCGCGCCTTGGCTGACGGCTTGTGGGCGCGCCATCAATTTGGCGGATTCAACGGCGACTTCGATAACCAAACCGTCTACGCGCAACGGGTGCAGGCCAGCCCCTTGGTGTCTGAGCATCCGGTGGTGCGCGTGCTGCCTGAAACGGGCGAGCGCGCACTCTTCGTGAACCCGGGCTTCACCCGCCGCATCAAGGACGTGAACGAAGAAGAAAGCCGCCATCTGTTGAACCTGTTCTTCGAGGAAATCACGCGGCCGGAATACACCGTGCGCTTCCGCTGGCAACCCGGCAGCATCGCTTTCTGGGACAACCGCGCCACCGCGCATCAAGGGCCGGGCGACTTCGCCTACCTGGACGTGGAGCGGGTGCTGTACCGCATCACGCTTGAGGGCGACGTGCCGGTGGGCGTGGATGGCCGCCATTCCAACGCCGTGTTGGGCAAACCGTTCAGCGCCTTCGGCGTGGACACGGGAGCCGTGGCATGAGCATCAAACGCAAATCCGCATGGCGTGCCGGCTTGGGGTTGTTGGGCGGCGTGGTGTTAGGCGCCGGGCTGCTCAGCAATTTTGCGGGCTCCGCACCCGTGCCGGGCGAAGACGCCAACCGCTATCCGAACCGGCCGGTCAAGATCGTGGTGCCGGTGTCGGCAGGCGGCAGCGCCGACAAGCTGGCGCGCACCGTCGCCCAGAAGCTGGGCGAGAAATGGCATCAGAGCGTCGTCGTAGAAAACCAGCCGGGCGCCAGCAGCGCCATCGGTAACGCCGCGGTCGCGCATGCGCGCGGCGACGGCTACACCTTGCTGCTGGCGGGCGACGCCTTGTCCTTGAACGCCTTGCAACCGGGCAAGCTTCCGTATGACCCGGTCAAGGACTTGCAGGGCGTGACGAAGGCCGTTGTGAACCCGCAATTGCTGGTGGTGCGCCCTGGCCTGGGGGTGAAGACCTTCCAGGAATTCGTGGCGCTGGTGAAGCAGAAGCCAGGCGAAATTTCGCTGGCGCTGCCGGGCGGCACAGGCAGCTTGCAGCACTTGGCGGTTGAACTGCTGAACGAGCGCATGGGCGCCAAGACCAATCAGATTCCGTATCCGGGCGGGGGGCCGGCCACGCTGGACGTGCTGGGCGGCCACGTCGACGCCATGCTGATCACCCTGGCTGCCGCCACGGAAAACGTGCGCAACGGCAAGCTGGTGGCGCTGGCGGTGACCACACCGTACCGGTCGAAGGCACTGCCCGATGTGCCAACCATCCAGGAGGCCGGGCTGGCGGACTACGTGGTGGAGAGCTGGCAAGGCTTCTCGGTGCCGGCCTCCACGCCGCGCGCCGTGGTGGACCGCATCAACCGCGATGTGGTGGCCGTGCTACGCGAACCCGAAACGGCCGCATTGCTGGAAAACCTGGGTTTCACGATTGCCGCCACATCGCCCGACGCGGTGGACCAGACCGTGCGTGATGACATCGCGACCTATCAGCGCGTCATCGCGTCGGCAGACGTGAAGTTGAAGTAGGCGCGCGCAGCGGCCGCACACCGCAGGCGCACGCAGTCCGCGCATGAAGTCGGGCGCATGCAGGCGCGCGCATGCAGGCGCGCGCGGCGGCCCCCGCATATTGATATCTGAAAGTCTTCTTTGTCTTGCCGGGACGGCGCAAGCAGCATGGACATCCGTTCAATGCAAATGACAAGAACCCTCATGGCTACTCATAAGAAGACAGCGGGCAGGCCCCGCGCCGCACACGCCCTGGCGCTGGCGCTGACGTTCGCGGCAGGCGCGGCCCACGCCGACGCCACGCTCGACAAGATCAAGCAGCGTGGCACCGTCACCATCGGCGTGCTGGCCAACGGCGGTGTGTTTGGATCGCTGGACCCCGCCACGCAGCAGCTGGTGGGCTGGAACCCGGAACTGGCGCGGGAACTGGCCAAGGGATTGGGCGTGAAGGCGGAACTCGTGCAAGTGCAGACGGCCACGCGCACGCAGTTTCTGATCTCGGGCAAGGTGGACTTGCTGATCGCGTCCATGGAACTGAACCCCGAGCGCGCCGAGATTCTGGGCTACGCGCCCACGCCGTTCTTCCGGGTGGGTGGCGCGGCCGCTACCTTGAAGACCAGCGGCATCACAACGTGGGAAGACCTGCGCGGCAAGCCCGTGTGCGTGTCGCAAGGCAGCAGCTTCGCCAAACCCTTGTCGACCGACTACGGCGCAGTGGTCAAGGGCTACAAGAGCTCGTCGGATTCGTTGTTGGCGCTGCGGGGCGGCCAGTGCGTGGCCGCTGTGCACGACTCCACGCTCATCCACCCCTTGCTGCGCAACAACCCGGAATGGGCGGACTACCACGCGCCCATCAAGACCGAAGTGCTGCCCGCGAACTCGGTGGTCTGGACCCGCAAGGGTGAAGCCGACACCATCGCCGCTGTCGATCGCGTGGTGCAGGACTGGCACCGCAGCGGCTGGCTGATCGCCACGGAAAAGCGCTTGGGGCTCGAACCGGCGCAACCGCTGCTGCAAGAACTGAACGCGAAATTCAAGCAGGGCAGCTAAGCGCTTGCCCGACCAGAACGGAAGAACAAGATGAAGCACCTTGGCAACAAGATGGGCGCCGTGTTGGCGTTGGCGGGTATGGCCGCGTTGGCCGTGTCCGGCGCCGCGCATGCTGACGCGACCCTGGACAAGATCAAGCAGCGCGGCAAGATCGTGATCGGCGTGGATGGCGCCAGCCCGCCGTTTGGCATTCTGGACCCGGCCACCGGCAAGGTGGGCGGCTTTCAGACGGACCTGGGCGCGGACATCGCCAAGCGCCTGGGCGTCAGCCTGGAGACCGTGTCCGTCACCGCATCCACGCGCGTGCAGTTCTTGCAGGCGGGCAAGGTGGATCTGCTGATCGCCAACATTCAGTGGACGCAGGAACGCAGCGAAATCCTGAGCTATGCGCCCACGCCCTACAACCTGGTGGGCGGCGCGGCCATGGTGTCCAAGCAAAGCGGCATCAAGCGTTGGGAAGACCTGAAGGGCAAGGTCGCGTGCGTGTCGCAAGGCAGCAACTTCGCCAAGCCCTTGCAGGACACGTACGGCGCGGTGGTCAAGGGCTTGCGCAATATTCCCGAGTCGTTGCTGGCGCTGAAGGGCGGCAGTTGCGACGCGTCGGTACACATCCAGCCCGCGCTGTATGAAACGCTGCACGGTCCCAATGGCGGGGAATGGAAGGACTTTGAACTGGCGACATCCGACCAGCTGATTCCGTCGCCAACGGTGATCTGGACGCGGCGCAACGAAGCCGACACGCGCGCCTTTGTTGACGGCGTCATTCGCGACTGGCTGAAGACGGGCCTGCTGGTGAAGGAAGCCGACCGCTACGGCGTGCCGGCCGACTACCTGAAACAAGCCACCGCGCAGGCGCAGACGGGCAAGTTCGACAGCGCGCCGCCCGAGGCGCAGGCCAAACCATGACGGCGGCCGTTGCCGATTCCCTCTTGGCCGCGTTGCGCGCCCGCCTGGGCCACGACTGGGTCTGGACAGGCGCGGACGCCGCGCCGTACCTGACCGACCAGCGCGGCCGCCTGCACGGACAGGCGCTGGCGGTGGCGCGTCCGGCAGACGCCGAAGAAGTGGCTGCCGTGTTGCGCCTGTGCCGCGCGGCCGGCGTGCCCGTCGTGCCGCAGGGTGGCAACACGGGCTTGATGGGCGGCGCCACGCCCGATGCGGGCGGGCAGGCGGTGCTGTTGTCGCTGGGCCGCTTGAACCGCGTGCTGGCGCTGGACACGGACAACGACACCATCACCGTGCAGGCCGGCTGTGTGCTGGCCGCCGTTCAAGATGCGGCGCGCCAGGCGAACCGGCTGTTTCCCTTGAGCCTGGGCTCAGAGGGCAGTTGCACCATTGGCGGCAACTTGTCGACGAACGCCGGCGGCACACAGGTGCTGCGCTACGGCAACACACGCGAACTGACGCTGGGCCTGGAAGTGGTGACGGCCGAAGGCGACATCTGGAACGGCTTGCGCGGGCTGCGCAAGGACAACACCGGCTATTCGCTTCGGGACTTGTACATCGGCAGCGAAGGCACGCTGGGTGTCATCACCGCTGCCACGCTCAAGCTATATCCCTTGCCGGCCGGGCAGGGCAGCGCGTTCGTGGCCTTTCCGTCCATCGACGCAGCGCTGTCGTTTCTATCGCTGGCGCGGCAGCGGCTGGGCGCGTCGTTGACGGGGTTCGAACTGATCAGCCAGCCGGTACTGGACCTGGTGGCGCTGCACGTGCCGGAGCAGCCGCAGCCCTTGCCCGGCTTGGGCCAGCCCTGGTATGCCTTGCTGGAAGCGGCGTCGGAAAGCCCGGAAGGCGCGGGCGCGGCATTGCTGCGGCTGGGGCAGGAAGCGCTGGAAGCCGGCCTGCTGGCCGACGCGGTGATCGCGCACAACTTGCAGCAATCGGCCGCCTTCTGGCGCTTGCGTGACGAAGCCATTGGTGTCGCGCAGGCGCGCGACGGCGGCAACGTCAAGCACGATATCTCGGTGCCAATCTCTCGCGTGCCGGCCTTTCTGCGGGCCACGGCCGATGCGCTGCACACGCTGGACGCCGGCCTGCGCCCCATGGCGTTTGGCCATCTGGGCGACGGCAACCTGCACTACAACGTGTCGCACAACCTGGCGCGCCCCGTGCGCCATCTGTTCGACCTTGAAGACCGCATCCATGACGTGGTGCATGCCCAGGCGCATGCGCAAGGCGGGTCGATCAGCGCCGAGCATGGCATCGGCCAGGTCAAGCGTGATGCGTTGCCGCTTTACAAGAGCCCGCTGGAACTGGCGCTGATGCGCCGTATCAAGCAGGCGCTGGACCCTTTGAACCTGATGAATCCCGGAAAGGTGCTGACATGACCGCAACCCTGTTTCCCGGCGCCTTATCGCGCCGCGCCCGCAGCGCCGAGCTGTCTCCCATTGCCGCCGCCGGAGCCCGCGCGGCGCGGCTGGCCGCCGAAGGCCGATCCATCATCGTGTTGACGTCTGGCGAGCCCGACTTTGACACGCCGGCGCCCATCAAGGACGCCGCGCGCGCAGCGCTGGAACAAGGCCAGACCAAGTACACGCCCACGGCGGGCACGGCGGCGCTGCGCCGCGCGGTGGCGGACGGCTATCGCAACCGGCACGGGCTGGACGTCAACGCGTCCAACGTCATCATCTCCAACGGCGGCAAGCAGGTGATCTACCTGGCGCTCAACGCCACGCTGGACGATGGAGACGAAGTCATCGTGCCCGCCCCGTACTGGCCCACGTTTCCGGATGCCGTCCGCATCAATGGCGGCGTGCCGGTGGTGGTGAATACCTTGGCCGAAGACGGCTTCAAGCTGACGCCGCAGGCCCTGCGCGACGCCATCACGCCGCGCACCAAGTGGCTGATCCTGAACTCGCCGGGCAATCCGTCTGGCGCGGTGTATTCGGCGGCCGAGCTGCAAGCCCTGTCCGGCGTGCTGCGCGCCGCGCCGCATGTGCTGGTGTTGTGGGATGAGATGTACGAAGAAATCTGGTTTGGCCAGCCGCCCGCGCAACTGCTGCGCGTGGCGCCCGATCTGGCCGGCCGTACGCTGGTCGTCAACGGGGTATCCAAGGCGTACGCGATGACGGGGTGGCGCATCGGCTGGGGCACGGGCCCGCAAGCCTTGATTCATGCGCTGGAGGCGGTGCAGTCGCAGGTGTCGTCCGGCCCAAGTTCACTGGGCCAGGCCGCGGCGCTGGCGGCGTTGCAAGGCGTGGCGGATGACTTCGTTGATACCGCAAGACAGGCTTACGAGCGGCGCGCGCAGCGGGTAGTTCAAGGCTTAAGCAGCGTGCCGGGCTTGCAGGTGCATGCGCCGCAGGGCTCGTTCTTTGCATGGATTGGGGTGGCGGGCCTGATCGGCACCGCGCGCCCCGATGGAAAACGCATCGAACATGATGGGGATGTCGTCGATTGGTTGCTGGAAGCCGAAGGCGTGGCGGTGGTGCGGGGTGCGGCCTATGGCTTGTCGCCGTATTTGCGACTGTCGTTCGCCGCATCGGACGCGAACATCGATGCCGCCATCACACGCATTGCGCGCGCGGTGGCGGCCTTGGCGCCGCCTGACGTGCTGGAGGCCGCCGCATGATCGAATCGGTCTTGCAGGCCTGGGTCGGCTTCTTCAAGCCGCTGGGCCTTAACTACAGCTTCGTGCAGGACCCGGCTGAATTGTCCGCGTTCGGCCATGGGCTGTGGGTGACGCTGCAACTGTGCGCATGGACCATCCCGGTCAGCCTGTTGTTCGGCGTGTTGATCGCAGCCGCCTTGACCAGCGGCCGCCCGTGGCTGGCGCGGCCCTTGCGGGCGTTTGTGGAAGTCACGCGCAACACGCCGACGCTGGTGCAGCTGTATTGCGCGTTTCTGGTGCTGAACATGCTGATCACGCAGAAGCTGGGCGGCGGCAATCCCATCACCCCGTTTGCCTGGGTGGTGATCGTGGTGGCGCTGCACAAAGGCGTGTTCCACGCCGAAGCGCTGCGCGCCGGCATCGAAGCCGTGCCGTCGGTGACGATGGAAGCGGCGCGTTCGCTGGCGTTTTCGCGCCGCCAGATCCTGACGCAGGTGCAGCTGCCACTGGCGGTGCGCTTCGCCTTGCCCGCGCTGGTGAACAACCTGGTGGACCTGGTGAAGATGACGGCCATTGCCTCGGCCATTGCGGTGGGCGACGTCACGTATGAATCCATCATGATCTGGTCGCACCGCGACAACGTGCTTGAGCTTCTGCTGCTGATCCTGCTGTATTTCGGCTTGCTGACGTGGCTGGTCAGCGTGGCGGGCCGGTGGCTGGAAGACCGTTTGAGGATGCCCGGCTATGGCCAATGAACTTGCCTTGAACGCCAGCCGTGGCCGCACGTCTGGCGGATTCCTGCCCGCCTTGATGCGCGACCCCTGGTTCGTGCTGTTGCTGGCGCTTGCCGCGCTGGGCCTGACGTGGGCCGCCACCGGCACCACGCCCGCCGCCGTGCAGGCGCTGTGGCATTGGTCGCCCGCCTTGTTGCGCGGGTTGGGCATGAACATCCAGATCAGCATGTTGGCGATGGCGTTGGGCACGGTGGCGGGGCTGGTGGTGGGCGCGTTGTCGCTATCACCGTCCGCCGTGCTGCGCCGACTGACGCGAGCCTATGTGCTGCTGTTTCGCAATGCGCCCATTCTGGTGCTGGTCTATTTCACAACGTATGTGTTCCCGTTTGAAGTGAACCTGGCGGGCTGGTATTTGCCGTTTCCGGATTGGATCAAGGTGGTGATCGGGCTGGGCTTGCCCGCCAGCGCCAACGTGGCCGAGATCTTTCGCGGGGCGATTCAATCGATACCCAGCGCGCAGTGGGAAGCCGCGCAGTCGCTGGCGTTTCGCCGGACGCAGATCTTTCGCATGATCGTGTTGCCCCAATGCATGCGGCGCATGCTGCCGTCGTGGATGAACCTGATGGCCAGCATCACGATGAGCACGTCGCTGGCCTCGCTGGTGGGCGTGCACGATCTGGTCGACACGGCCACCGTGGCCAGCAACACCGTCGCGCGCAGCGACTTCACCATCCTGGTCTATTTCACGCTATTGGCGCTTTTCTTCGCCTATTGCTATCCCATCGCGCGTTGGACGCGGTATCTGGAACGACGCCATGAACATCATTGAACTTAATCCGCTGGTCAGCCTGCGCGACGTACATCTGGCCTTTGGCGACACCGAAGTCTTGAAAGGCATCGACGTCGAGGTCAAGCAGGGCCAGGCGGTCTCGATCATCGGCCCGTCGGGCTCGGGCAAATCCACCATCTTGCGTTGCATCACGGGACTGCTGCGTCCGCAGCGCGGCGCCATCCAAGTGGGCGGCGTGCAAGTCGATGCCCTGAAAACAGAATCCGACTTCATCGCGCTGCGCAAACGCGTGGGCTTTGTGTTCCAGCAGTACAACCTGTTTCCGCACCTGAGCGTGCTGGAAAACCTGGTGATCTCGCCCATCAAAGTCGGCGGCCAGCCGCGTGCGCAGGCCGAGGCGCAGGCGCGCGAGCTATTGGCCAAAGTCAGGATGGAACACAAGGAACGCGCCTATCCCGGTGAACTCTCGGGCGGCCAGCAGCAGCGCGTGGCGATTGCGCGCGCGTTGACGATGCAACCTGAACTGATCCTGTTCGACGAGGTGACGTCCGCGCTGGACCCTGAAATGGTCGGCGAAGTGCTGACCGTGATTCGCGACTTGGTGCAAGACGGCCTGACCTGCATGCTCGTCACCCATGAAATGCGCTTTGCCGAAGAGGTCAGCGACACCGTGTACTTCACCGAAGCCGGCCGCATCGTCGAGCACGGCCCGCCGTCGCGCATCTTTGGCGCGCCACAAAGCGAGCGCACCCGCGCGTTCCTGCAACGTTCATCCGGCGCGGCTGCCGCGCGCAAACCGGCGCCGGACCCCATCGCCAACTATCTGACGTTCGACCCGCTGCGTCTGGCGGTATGACCCCTTTGGAGCGATCTTCATCATGACCACCGAATCCGCAATTTCCGCCCGCCGCCGCCAGCAGGTGCAAGCGGCGCTGTCTGACATCCGCCAACTGCTGAAGTCCGACATCGTGACCCGCGAACAACTGGCAGCGGTTACCACGCGCCTGGAGCAACTGGCGCAACATCGCGAGCTGTTTCCCGCGTCTGACTTCCCGCCGCCCGCAGCCGGGCAGGGCGTGGGCGCGTCCACGCGCTACCGGCTGAACCCCGACGACGCGCCGGGCGTGCCGGCGCTGTATCTGAATTCCATCAACCCGGGCAAGACCACCTTGCCGCATAACCACACGACCTGGGCGGTGATCGTGGCCTTGTCCGGGCAAGAGCTGAACCGCGTCTACCGCCGCAGCGACGATGGTTCGCAGGCGGGCCGGGCGACGTTGGAACAAGTGCGCGAAGTGGTGGTGCAGCCGGGGCAGTCATTGTCGTTTCTGCCCGATGACATTCACAGCATCCACGTCACGGGCGAATCGCCTACGCTGCATTTCCATCTGTACGGTCAGCCTTTAGAGACCCTGTCAGGCCGGATTGGTATCGACCTGGCTACCGGCCAGATCCTGAACTACAACGCCACCCAGATGAAACCGGGCCAAGAGGTGCGCGCATGAGCCAAGATCAAGGCCAAGCCCAAGGCCAGGCGCAGGGCCAGGCGCACGGCCAAGCCCAAGCCCAGGGCCAAGTGCACGGCCAAGCCCAAGCCCATGGCAAAGCGCACGATCAACCACAAGCCCACGTCCAGACGCGGCTCGTGCATGCCGGCTCGCCTGAATTGAAGAACGGCGCTGGGCCGGTCAACGTGCCCGTCGTGCGCACCAGCACGGTACGTTTTGCCGACACCGCCGCGCAGGCCGCCTTGAACAAGCTGCGTGCCGCCGGCGATCGCGTGGCCACCTATGGCCGCCATGGCCTGGACACGCATCAGGCGCTGGAGGAAGCCGTGGCCTCGCTGGAAGGCGGGCATCGCACGGTGCTGGCGCCGTCGGGCCTGTCGGCGATTACGTTGGTGTTGCTGGCCACGCTTGCGCCCGGCGACCATGCGCTGGTGGCCGACAGCGTGTATTCGCCGGTGCGCAAGGTGGATAAATCGCTGCTGCAACGCTACGGCGTCCAAGTGGAATACTTTTCGCCCTCGCAAGACACGCTGGAGTCCCTGATACGCCCGAACACGCGTCTGCTGTATCTGGAATCCCCCAGCTCGCTGTTGTTCGAAGTGCTGGACCTGCCCGCGCTTGCCGCCACTGCGCGCCGGCATGGCGTGCTGGTGGCCGCTGACAACACCTGGAGCGGCGGCCTGTACTACCAGCCGCTGGCGCTGGGCGCGAACATCTCCATTCAGGCCGCCACCAAATACCTGGCCGGGCATTCGGACGTGATGATGGGCGTGGTCACCGTCGACAGCGCCGCACTCGCGCGCAAGATCGGCGTTACCTACGACGCATTGGGCCTGTCGGTGGGCGCCGACGACGCCTATCTGACCTTGCGCGGCCTGCGCACGCTGGATGTGCGCCTGGCGCGGCATCAGACCAATGCGCTGGCCGTGGCGGAGTATCTGGCGGGTCATGGGGATGTCGCCCAAGTCTTCTACCCGGCGTTGCGGGAAGACCCCGGCCATGCCTTGTGGCGGCGCGACTTCAGCGGCGCAAGCGGCTTGGTGTCGTTCGCGTTCGGCAACGCAGACCCAGCGGCGGCCTCTCGCTTCATCGATGCGCTGCGCTACTTCTCGATCGGCGCTTCCTGGGGCGGCTACGAAAGCCTGGCGCTTGAAGCTGCGCCCGAACGGCTGGCCGAACACAGCGTCTGGCAACAAGGGGCGGGCAAGCCATCCGTCGTGCGCCTGCACATCGGACTGGAGCACCCGCAGGACCTGATCGGCGACCTGGAACGCGCCTTCAGCGTCACCCGTGACGCCTTGCGCCGTAGCGCATAACGCATATGCAAATAAGCCTCGCGCTTTAGGGTTTCTGGCTATGTAGAAGCAATTACAACCTCTTTGTCCGGTTGTACCTTCGGGTACTAGAATTTGCCCTGTTCCATGGCTGGCAGCAGGGCATGACACCTTCTATTTCGATCGAATCCGTACAGCTTCCGTTCTTGTCGCATCGGGAGCAAGCCGTGCGGGATTTCTATCATCGCGTCATCGGCCTGGACGAAATGGCAAGCGCTGGTGACCAGCGCCTGCTCTTTGCGCTGGGCGACGCCACCTTGTCGCTGTCTCCGGTTGACGAGGTCAGCCGCAGCGTCAAACCCGATTACCTCGCCATCAAGACCCACGCCTACGACGAGATCCTGGCGCGCCTGCGCCAGGCGGGCCACTACCCGGTCTGTTCGCTGCCCGACGCGCTGCCGCGCGTCATGTATGTGAAAGATCCGTCCGGCAATCAACTGGCCTTTCTGGGCTGAAGGCGCGCGATGAACTTCCAGCAACTGCGTTCGGTGCGCGAAGCCGTGCGCCAGGACTTCAACCTGACCGACGTCTCGGAAAGCCTGCACACGTCTCAACCCGGCGTCAGCCGGCAGATCCGTGAGCTGGAAGAAGAGGTGGGCGTGGATATCTTCGTGCGCTCAGGCAAACGCCTGATCGGCCTGACCCCGCCCGGCGAACTGATTCTGCCGCTGGTCGAGCAGATTCTGCAATGCGCGGACAACATCCGTCACGCGGGCGCGGAGTACGCCGACAGCCGCAAGGGCGTGCTGTCGATTGCGGCCACGCACTCGCAAGCGCGCTACGCCTTGCCCCCCGTCATCAAGGAATTCCGCCAGCGTTACCCTGATGTGGTGCTGCATCTGCACCAGGGCTCGCCCAAGCAAGTCTCGGAAATGCTGCTGGAAGGCGAGGCCGACATCGGCGTGGCAACCGAAGCCGTGGCCGACTATCCCGGCCTGGTGAACCTGCCGTGCTACCGCTGGAGCCACAGCATCATCGTGCCGCGCGGCCATCCGCTGGAACACCAGCACGACGGCATCAGCCTGTCGCAGCTGTCGCGCTACCCCATCATCACCTACGGACGCGGCTACACCGGCCGCGCCCACATCGACGAAGCTTTCGCGCGCGCCGGCATCACGCCGGATATCGTCATGACCGCCATGGACGCGGACGTCATCAAGACCTACGTCGAACTGGAGTTGGGCGTGGGTATCGTGGCCGCGGTAGCCTGGGACGCCGAACGCGACACCCGCCTGTGCGCCATCGACGCTCGCCATCTATTCGAGATCAACCTGACCCGCCTGGCAATCCGCCGCGGCGCGTGGCTGCGCGGGTATGCGTTTCATTTCATTGAAATGTTCGTGCCTACGCTGACGCGGGAGGTGGTGGATAGGGAGTTGAAGGGGGAAGGAGTGTCAACGTAGAAACCTCACCATCACCCACGTCACGTCCTGCCCGTTGATGCGGGGCATGAGGGTTTGATGCATGAAGGTTTGCGGGCCGGTCGGGAATTCTTCGCAGGTCCAGGTGCCGGGGTAGGGGCAGGGTTGGCCTGAGCGTACGCGCACGGGGGTGGTCGGCTCGGTGGTCGTATCGTCTTGCATCCAATGCCACGTCACCGGCTGGCCTTGATAAGCCGGCAGCGGTTCATCCTTAGCGACGGTGCACAAGATACAAGATCGATCCTTTCTCGTCGGCGCGCCATCGGCCGGCGCGTGGAGCGGGTTGGCCGGTCTT
>NZ_JBFTRX010000009.1:0-231119 GCF_056399725.1 Achromobacter sp. 01N37 | reverse complement strand
TTGGCCGCGGGCAAGACCAAGATGTCGGCCCTGGGCGCCTGCATGCGCAAGGTGGTACATCTGTGCTTCGGTGTGCTCAAGACGCGGCAACCTTATAGGCCTGATTACGCTTTTTCTACTTGACGGCCAAGACGGTATCTTCGGATTCCCTCGGGCTTATCGACGCCCCGCGCCCCGCAGGCCACCGCCGCCACGGGCTCGGGTAGTTGCAATCTGACGTCAGCTGGGGCGAGTCGTTTTCTTAGGGTTCTCACCACGGGTTTTGGGTGGTGGAAGATCTTGCGGGGCCCGCTCCAGGCCGGCCGCACGGGCGGCCTTTTGGAGCTTACGCGCGGTGCGGCGTCGTCGCGGTATTCGCTTCGCGTGTGGCTGTTTTGTTGAGGTTCTTCTTTGGCGAAGCTGGTCGCTCGGGAGATTTTGCGGGGTCGTCCCTTGTCGGCCGCGCAGGCGGCCTCGGGGACTTGGCGGCGTCTTGCAATTGATGATGCCGCTGCGCGCCTGCAGACACTGGCCTTGCGGGGCTTGCGTCAACCCGGCCGCGCAGGCGGCCTTTTGACGCTATCGCAGTGTGCTACGGCGTGACGATGTTAATTGTCTTCGTGGGATGGATAGCGTGTATGCGAGCGCATGTAACGCGTATCGGATTACTAACGGATGCCCGATGGGTTACGCGCGATTGAATCCGCATTCGCGACATGCAGCGCTTCACCCATCCTAAGAATGATGCCCCCCACTTGAACCCCGGTGCGTGGCGCGCAATGGGTCAACACGCGCAAGACGGTGTGCGCTGCGCGCCACCCTTTACCCCCCAAAAATCTGCGGCGGGACCATTAGAAAACGACTCCCCGCATTCGCGAAAGCGAACACCGCGCAAACGCCCACCACCGCGTATGCCGAGTAAGGCCGCCCGCGCGGCCGCCACTCGGCGGGCCCCGCAGCACTCGTCACTAAGACACACCCTAGCAGCGCTACGAACCAAGACGGCGGCAGCCGCGCAACCTCGATGCGCCCGAGGGAATCTGAAGGGAAGGCCAAAGGCCTGGACGAAGATGACGAGGGGGACGTCCGGAGCGAAGGCTCCGGACCGCAATCGTGGGCGCGCGCAGGCAGGGCCACCGCGACGACGGGCGACCTACGAAGCGCTACGACTGACCTACGAAGCTCGACGACCGACCCACGAAGCTCTCCAGCCAATCTACGAAAGGCCTACAACCGACCCACGAAGATCAACGACCGCCGCCAAACAATCAAGCCTTAACTGACCGATGCCGGCTAATACTCATCATGATTCCGAACGCGATCCCCATCGTAAACAACGCCGTCCCCCCATAACTCATGAACGGCAACGGCACACCGACGACAGGCAAAATCCCCGTCACCATGCCGACGTTTACGAATACGTAGATGAATAGCATCATCGTCAGCGCCCCCGACAACAGCCGTCCGAACTGCGACGCTGCGCGCGACGCGATGGTCAGGCCGCGGGCCATCATCAGACCGTACAGCACCAGAATGGCAATGCCGCCGTACAGGCCGAATTCCTCGGCGTACACCGCGAAAATGAAGTCTGTCGTGCGCTCGGGGATGAAGTCCAGGTGTGTCTGCGTGCCCTTCATGTAGCCCTTGCCGTACACGCCGCCCGAACCCACCGCGATCATTGATTGGATCGTATGGAAGCCCTTACCCAGTGGGTCAGAACTAGGATTCAGCAGCGTGCAGACCCGGTGCTTTTGGTAGTCGTGCAGCACCACCCAATTCACGTCCGGTTCGCACAACTGGTCTTCGTAGTAAACCAGCGTGCCAATCGCGATGATGCCGRCCAGCATCACCGGCACCAGCAGCTTGAACGACAGGCCGGCGAAGTAGATCACGAAGAAACCGGCGCCGAACACCAGCAACGCCGTGCCCAGGTCGGGTTGAAGCACGATCAGGCCGAACGGGGCGGCCAGCATCGCGGCGGCGGCCAGGAAGTCGCGGATGCGCACCGCGCCCTCGTGGCGCTGGAAGTACCAGGCCAGCATCATCGGCACGGCGATCTTCATCATCTCGGATGGCTGGATGCGCGTTACGCCCAGGTTCAGCCAGCGGGTCGCGCCCTTGCTGGTTTCGCCGAAGAACTCCACGCCCAGCAGCAGCACCACGCCCACCACGTAAAACGGCAAGGCCAGCTTCATCAGCCACTTTGGCGGGATCAGCGCCATCGTCCACATCGCGAAAAACGCGATGATGAAATTGCGCGACTGCTCGGCGAAACGCCAGTCCGTGCCGCCCACGGCGGAATGCATCACGGTCAGGCCCAGCGCGGCGAACATCAGCAAGATGGCCAGCAGCGGCCAATCAAATGCCGTGAACACGCGTAACAGGATAAGGCCCAAGCGCTTCATTATTGGCGCACCACGTCGGAGGTAATGGTTTCGACCGACGCCAGGGGGTCACTGCGGTCGGGCCGCACAATCTTGTCCTGCCGGTCTTTGGCCAGCCAATAGTCGAATACCTTGCGCGCCACAGGCGCCGCCACGCTGGCGCCCCAGCCCGCGTTTTCGACAATCAACGACACCGCGATGCGCGGGTGCTCAAGCGGTGCGAAGCCCATGAACAAGGCGTGGTCGCGCAGGCGTTCGTCGATGGCGCTGGCGCGGTAGTGGCCGCCGCGCAGGCTGAACACCTGCGCGGTGCCGGTCTTGCCGGCGGCTTGGTATGGTGCGTTGGCGAAGGCGCGGCGCGCCGTGCCGGCACGCACCACGTCCGCCATCGCGTTCTTGATGACGTCCACGTTCGCCTGCTTCAACGGAATACGGTAATCAGGGGTGGACTCGGTGGGCTTGGCCACGCCGGAGCGCGGGTCGCGCACCGCGTGCACCAGATGCGGACGGCGAAACAGGCCGTTGTTGGCCAGCGTCGACGTGCCTTGCGCCAGCTGCAACAGCGTGAACGCGTTGTAGCCCTGGCCCACGGCAACCGAAATGGTTTCGCCGGCATACCAGCGCTGGCGGTCCTTGTCCTTGTAGGCCGAACGCTTCCAGTCGGTGGACGGCAGCACGCCGCGCTTCTCGCCTTCCAGGTCGATGCCGGTGATCTGGCCAAAGCCGAATTGCTTGGTGAAATCGTGCAGCGCGTTCACGCCGATCTCAGGGCCGAGCGAATAGAAATACGTGTCGGACGACACAACGATCGCCTTGTGCATGTCGGTCATGCCGTAGGCCGCGCCACCCGCGTTGCGGAATTTCTGTCCGCCAAATTCGTAGTAGCCCGGGTCCGAAATGCGATCCGTCGCGCGGCGCTTGCCCAGTTCCAGGGCGGCCAGGCCGACGAAGGGCTTGTAGGTGGAGCCGATGGGGTACGTGCCGTAGAGGGGACGGTTGATCAGCGGGTGGTCCGGCGATTCATTCAGCATGCGCCAGTTGTCCACGTCGATGCCGTCCACGAACAGATTGGGGTCAAACGACGGTTGCGACACAAAGGCCAGCACTTCACCCGTGTCCGGGTCGATGGCGACAAGCGCGCCGCGCTGGCCTTCGAAGGCTTCTTCCGCCACCTTCTGCAAGCCCAGGTCGATGGACAGCATGATGTCCGACCCGGGCACCGGGTCGATGCGGCGCAACGTGCGCATGGGGCGGCCGCCTGCGGTGACTTCGACTTCTTCCAAGCCGGTGCGGCCGTGCAGTTGTTCTTCCCAGGTTTTCTCGATGCCCTTCTTGCCGATGACATCGGTGCCGCGATAGTTGCCCAGCTGGCCGGCGCGTTCCAGCTCTTCGTTGTCGCCTTCGGCGATGCGGCCGATATAGCCCACCACGTGCGCGGCAGATACGCCCTGCGGATATTCGCGCACCCAGCGCGCGCGCAGCTCAACGCCCGGAAACTGGAACGCGTGCGCGGCGAACCAGGCGGCTTCGGTCTCGTTCAAGTTGTTGCGCAGTTGCAGGCTGGCGTAGCGGCTGGATTCCGCCGCGCGCCGCTTGAAGCGCCGCTGATCGGACGGGCTGATATAGACCACTTCGGTCAGGCGTTCGAACAGCTCGTTCATGTTGCCGGCGTGGGCGGGCACCACTTCCAGCGTATAGGTGCGGTAGTTGCGCGCCAGCACTTCGCCATTGCGGTCCAGGATCTCGCCGCGGCGCGGCGGAATCGGCACCACCGCGATGCGGTTGCGGTCGGCGCGTTCAGACAGGCCTTCGTAGCGGTCCACCTGCAAGTACCAGAACCGGCCCACCAGCACGCCGAAACACGCCAGGGCGAACACGCCGCCCACCCAGGCGCGCAGGCGGAAGCGCTGCTTTTGCTGCTGGCCGGTTTTCTTGAATTCAAACATGAGGCGACGCCGCCATCAGGCGGAGGAAGATTCGGCGTCGTCGGCACCGCGCTGCGGCAAGTGCAGGACCCAACCCGCCAACGGCCACAGGGCGGCGGTGATGGCCACGCTGATCGTCCAGTCCCAGCCCGGCCATTTGCCGGCCAGCCAGGCGTGAATGATCTGGGTCAGGAAACGGGCGATGAAGAAGACAGGCAACATGTGCATCGCCTGGCTCCAGAGGTCGAACCGTTGGAGCCGGCGGTGCAGCACCACGGCGCCGTAGGCGACCAGGGTGTAGGACAACGCGTGCTCGCCAAGCAGGCCCGCATCGTGCACATCCATCAGCAAGCCGAAGAAGAAGGCAGTGAACAAGCCGACGCGGCGCGGCTCGTGCACGCACCAGAAGGCGATGATCAGCAGCAGCACATCGGGCGCGCCTTGCCACAAGCGCCACGGCAGCAACGACACCAGCCACACCAGCAGCAGCGTGCCCCAGACGAACACGCCGTGCGCCGGACCAGACAGGCGGTCGGGGTGCACATTGCTGGGCGTACCCAGGCGGCGCCTGGGTTGCGATTGATTAGTCCGATCCACCGGAATCGACCTCCTGACGGTTGGACTCGGCGCGGGCCACATCTACCTGGAGCACCAGGAAGTGGCGATAGCGTTCGGGATGGGCCAGCGGTTCACACACGGCGCGGGCGAAACCAGAAGCGGTATCGCGTTCGACCGAGGTCACTTTGGCCACGGGCAGGCCGGCAGGGAACAAACCGCCGACGCCGCTGGTAACGATAGTATCCCCTTCCTTGATGTCCGCATTGGCGGCAAGGTAACGGACTTCCATCTTGCCGGGCGAGTTGCCGCCAAAGGCAATCAGGCGCAGGCCGTTGCGCAGCAGTTGCACAGGGATGGACACTTGCTCATCAGTGACCAGCGCGGCTTCGGCCGTCATCGGCGTCACGCGAACGATCTGGCCGACCACCCCGCCTTCGTCGATGACGGGCATGCCCGGCGCCAGGCCAGCTTTGCTGCCCTTGTTGAACACCAGCCGCTGCGTGAACGCGTTGGTGGGTTCGTACATCACTTCGACCACCACCGCCGATTGCGCCACGGTATCGGTCACACCCAGCAGACGGCGCAATTGCGCGTTTTCGGCGGCCAATTGGGCAGCATGCGACGCCACCTGGGCCAGCTCGATACGCTGGCGCTGCAAGGCTTCGTTTTCACTGCGGATAAGGTTGGCCGCGTTGACCCATTCGTTGACCTGTTGCACAAGGTCACGCGGCGCCATGACGGCGCGCTGGAAGGGGTAAATCGCCACGGACATCGCACGGCGTGCTGGTTCCAGCATGCGAAATTGCGAATCAATGATGATCAGGGCCAAAGCAAGGACGACCAGAACGACCAGCCGCACCTCCGCAGGTGGGCCGCGCCTGAATAGGGGAGGAGTCCCTTGTCGTTGCATGAATCTCAGCCCGGACGCCCGCGTCCGTAGCCACCGCAGCGGCCGGAGCCGGAAAAAAGCGGGGCTCCGGGCTGGCGGGCGGTATTAGTCGTTGATGAAGATGGCGCCCAGTTTCTCAAGGTGTTCCAGCGCCTCGCCGCAACCGCGCACGACGCAGGTCAGGGGATCATCGGCCACCACGACGGGCAGACCGGTTTCTTCCTGAAGCAGGCGATCGAGATCGCGCAGCAGCGCGCCGCCACCGGTCAGGGCGATGCCCTTGTCGGTGATGTCGGCGCCGAGTTCGGGCGGAGTTTGCTCAAGGGCGATCTTCACAGCGGATACGATCTGGTTCAGCGGATCGGTCAGCGATTCCAGGATCTCATTGGAAGAGACCGTGAAGCTGCGCGGCACGCCTTCGGCCAGATTGCGGCCCTTGACTTCGATTTCGCGGACTTCGGAACCCGGGAATGCGGAACCGATTTCCTTCTTGATCAGTTCGGCGGTGGGTTCGCCGATCAGCATGCCGTAGTTGCGGCGGATGTAGTTGACGATGGCCTCGTCGAACTTGTCACCGCCCACGCGCACCGAGCCCTTGTAGACCATGCCGCCCAGCGAAATGACCGCCACTTCCGTGGTGCCGCCGCCGATGTCGACGACCATGGAGCCGCTGGCATCGGACACGGCCAGGCCGGCGCCGATGGCCGCGGCCATGGGTTCTTCGATCAGGAAGACGTGGGACGCGCCCGCGCCCAACGCGGATTCGCGAATGGCGCGGCGTTCGACCTGGGTCGAGCCGCAAGGCACGCAGACGATAATGCGCGGACTGGGCGCCAGCATGTTGCGGGGGTGCACCATGCGAATGAACTGTTTGAGCATCTGTTCGGTGACCGTGAAGTCGGCGATAACGCCATCCTTCATGGGCCGAATGGCCTCGATATTGCCGGGAACTCGGCCAAGCATTTGCTTGGCTTCGTGGCCGACGGCCTGGATGATCTTTTTGCCGTGAGGCCCGCCTTCATGACGGATTGCGACCACGGAGGGCTCATCGAGCACGATGCCCTTGCCGCGGACGTAAATCAGCGTATTGGCGGTACCGAGGTCAATCGCCATATCGCTGGAAAAATAACTGCGCAGGAATCCGAACATGGGAGCTCAGCTAAATTCTGGGGGGAATTGGGTTCATGCCGCGGGGCGTTTGGCCCGAAAAAGGTCGGGTCCGCCTGTCATCACGGCGATTAAACCGTGAATCATAACTTATAATTTCACCGGAAATAGCGCATAAATGCAGGCTATTCAAGCTTTGTAACGGTATTGGTGCGTACATACTGCCCAGTCCCGCCCTTCGGCCTTCGCTTATCGATTTTGCAATCCCTATGGCGCTCAATGACACAGATGTGGCCCGCATTGCCCGGCTGGCCAGAATCGAACTGACCCCCGACCAGCGCACGCTTGCGCAGGCCGAACTTAACGGCATCCTCCACCTGATCGAACGGCTTCAGTCCGTCGACACCCAAGGCGTCGAACCCCTGGCTCACCCCCTGTCCGCCCATGAGGACATTGTGCTGCGCCTGCGTGAAGACGCCGTGACCGAGACCAGCTCGGAAGCCCGCCGCCAGGAACTTCTGGCCAACGCCCCCGACGCCCAGGAAGGCTTGTTCCTGGTCCCGAAAGTGCTGGATTAAGCCATGACCAAACCCGCCTTGCATACCCAATTCGAGGGGATCGCCGCCTTGCGCGCGGCCCTCGCCCAACGCCAGGTCAGCGCCGTCGAGCTTGCGCAAAGCGCGCTCGCGGCCGCCGACGCGGCCAGCGGTCTGAATTGCTTTTTACATATTGACGCTGAATTGACGCTGGCCCAGGCCCGCGCCGCCGACGCCGCGCTGGCCGATGGCTCGGCCGGCCCGTTGGCCGGTGTGCCCATCGCCCACAAAGACGCGTTCGTGACGCGCGGCTGGCGCACCACCGCTGGCAGCAAGATGCTGGACGGCTACGTCAGCCCGTTTGACGCCACCGTCGTCGAGCGCCTGAGCGCGGCCGGCGCCGTGTCCATCGGCAAGCTGAACTGCGACGAATTCGCCATGGGTTCCGGCAACGAGAATTCGGCCTACGGCGTCGTGAAGAACCCCTGGGATCACGCCGCGGTTCCGGGCGGATCGTCGGGTGGTTCGGCCGCAGCCGTGGCCGCCCGCCTGGTCGCCGCCGCCACCGGCACCGACACCGGCGGCTCGGTGCGCCAGCCCGCCGCCCTGTGCGGCGTCAGCGGCATCAAACCGACTTACGGCACGGTGTCGCGCTTTGGCATGGTCGCCTTCGGTTCCAGCCTGGATCAGGCCGGCCCGCTGGCGCAAAGCAGCCGCGACCTGCTCGAACTGCTGGATGTCGTCAGCGGCTTCGATCCGCGTGATGCCACCAGCCTGGAAAAGTGCGACGCCGCCGTGAACGAACCCGGCCGCGTCCGCCGCGATTTCGACTCGGTTCAGGCCTCGTTTGACGCCGCTGGCAGCCAGCCCCTGAAGGGCCTGCGCATCGGCGTGCCGGAAGAATATTTCGGCGCCGGTCTGGCCGCCGATGTGGCCGCCGCGGTGGAAGCCGCGCTGGCCCAATTCGAAGCGCTGGGCGCCGTGCGCGTGCCCGTGTCGCTGCCGCGCACGGAACTCGCCATCCCGGCCTACTACGTCATCGCCCCGGCCGAAGCGTCCAGCAACCTGGCCCGCTACGACGGCGTGCGCTACGGCCACCGCACCGAGCAGTACGGCGACCTGAACGAGATGATCAGCCGCTCGCGCGCCGAAGGCTTCGGCGACGAGGTCAAGCGCCGCATCCTGATCGGCACCTACGTGCTGTCGCACGGCTACTACGACGCCTACTACTTGCAAGCGCAACGCCTGCGCCGCCTGATCGCGCAAGACTTCCAGCGCGCCTACGCCGGCCAGTGCGACGTGATCATGGGCCCGGTCACGCCGACGGTCGCCAAGAACATCGGCGACAACCGCGACGACCCCACGGCCGACTGGCTGGCCGACATCTACACGCTGGGCGTGAGCCTGGCCGGCTTGCCCGCGATGTCGATCCCGTGCGGCTTCGGCGGCGACAACGGCAAGCGCCCGGTCGGTTTGCAGATCATTGGCAACTACTTCGACGAAGGCCGCCTGTTGGCCATCGCCGACCGCTACCAACAAGTCACCGACTGGCACAAGCGGTCTCCGCTCTGATGATGCCCCCACGCTCACTTCGCTCGCTGCCCCCAAAGGGGGCTGCCTGCGTTTGGGGCGGCCCGGCGCCGCAGCGCTGCGGCACTACTGATTGGAACTACAGATAATGAACTGGGAAATCGTCATCGGCCTGGAAACGCACACCCAGCTTTCCACCGACTCCAAGATTTTTTCGGGTAGCAGCACGCAATTCGGCGCCGCGCCCAACACGCATGCCAACGTGGTTGACCTGGCCTTGCCGGGCAGCCTGCCGGTCATGAACCGCGGTGCGGCGGAACGCGCCATCCGCTTCGGTCTGGCCGTGGGCGCGACCATCGCGCCGCGCTCGGTCTTTGCGCGCAAGAACTACTTCTACCCCGACCTGCCCAAGGGCTACCAGATCAGCCAATACGAGCTGCCGGTGGTTGTCGGCGGCACGCTGTCGTTCTTCGTCGGCGAAGAAGAAAAGACCATCAACCTGACGCGCGCCCACCTTGAAGAAGACGCCGGCAAATCGCTGCACGACGACTTCACGCTGGCCAACGGGTCGCCTGCCAGCGGCATCGACCTGAACCGCGCCGGCACGCCGCTGCTGGAAATCGTGACCGAGCCCGAAATGCGCTCGGCCGCCGAAGCCGTGTCCTACGCCCGCGCGCTGCACAGCCTGGTGGTCTGGCTGGGCATCTGCGACGGCAACATGCAGGAAGGCTCGTTCCGCTGCGACGCCAACGTCTCCGTGCGCCCGGTGGGCCAGAAGGAATTCGGCACCCGCACCGAGATCAAGAACGTCAACTCGTTCCGCTTCCTGGAACGCGCCATCGTTTACGAAGCGCGCCGCCAGATCGAGCTGATCGAAGACGGCGGCACGGTTGTGCAGGAAACGCGCCTGTACGACGCCGACCGCGACGAAACGCGCAGCATGCGCAGCAAGGAAGACGCGCACGACTACCGCTACTTCCCGGACCCCGACCTGCCCACGCTGGTGATTTCCAGCGCGTGGGTGGACGAAGTGCGCGCCGCGATGCCCGAACTGCCGGCCGCCCAGCGCGCCCGCTTCGAAACGCAATACGGCCTGCCCGCCTACGACGCCGCGCAACTGACCGTCAGCCGCGATCTGGCCGCTTACTTCGAAGCCGTGGCGCACGCGCTGCCGGCGGGCCAAGCCAAGCTGGCCGCGAACTGGGTCATGGGTGAAGTCGCCGCCGCCTTGAACAAGGACGAAAAGAGCATCGCCGATTCGCCCGTGCAAGCACCGGCACTGGCTGCCCTGATTGGCCGCATCATCGACGGCACGATCTCCAACAAGATCGCCCGCGAAGTTTTCGGTGCGATGTGGGCGGGTGAAAACGGCGGGGATGCCGACGCCATCATCGACGCGCGCGGCTTGAAGCAGATCAGCGACACGGGCGCCATCGGCGCCATGATCGATGAGGTGCTGGCCGCCAACCCGGCGATCGTGGAAGAGTACCGGGCCGGCAAGCAAAAGGCGTTCAATTCGCTGGTAGGCCAGATCATGAAGGCCGCTCGCGGCAAGGCCAACCCGCAGCAAGTGAACGACCTGCTCAAGCAGAAGCTCGACAACTGACAGCCCCAACGGGGATCAGTCTGATAAAAGGCCGCGGCACATTGCCGCGGCCTTTTATTTTGCGAAGAATGGGGATGGCCAATTTTTGATCGGAGCCCCCCGATGTCTGACTACATCGAAGTGCCGCAGGAAGCGGTTGCAAAGCAGCTCGATACGTTGATCGCCGCGGCGCAAAGCGGCGCGCGTATCGTCATCGTGAAAGATGGAAAAGCCCGTGCCTACATACGGCCGGCGAATCCTGATATGACCGAAGACATGTACGACGCCATCTTGGCGTTGCGGGGCTTCGCGTTGGACCGGGGCATTTCGGACGAACAAGTCCGCGCCTGGATAACCGAGGACCAGCGATGAAAACCGTACTGGATGCGTCGGTCGCGCTCGCCTGGTTGCTCGCGCGAAATGATTGCACCGAGGCCATGATGGCAAGGCACTTGTTGGATCAGGCCCAGCATTTCCAGATACGCGTTCCTCGCCATTGGCATGCCGAGGTAGGCAACGGCATGCTTCGAATACAGCGGGCGAGGGTGGTGACTGCGGATGAAGTGGCCGCTTTCGTCGCCGCACTTGAGCGCTTGGCGGTGCTGCCTGATCAGCCGCACACGGCTGATCAGTGGTGGGCCATCCACCAAATTGCACTCACGCACGGTTTGACGGCCTATGACGCCGCCTACGTTGAGCTTGCAGCCAGGTCAGGCGGCGACTTGGCGACGTTCGACAGAAAGTTGGCCGATGCGGCACGCGCCCATGGGGTACCCGTGCTCGGCCAGCCCCATGGCGTCGCCGAACCGCTGGCGCGCTATGGCTGACCGGGCGCGCGGCGACTGCACGGCCCGAATCGAAGCCCCTTACTTCACCCCGTACTTCGTGCGGTACGCCTGCACCGCATCGCGGTTTTCCGCGAACGACGTGTCGTCTTGCAGCAGCGCCATGATGTCCGACAGCGATGCAATGGCCACCACGGGAATGCCGTAGGTCTTGGCCACGTCCTGCACGGCCGAGTGCGCTGACAGAGCGTCGTCGGGGCCGGCGCGTTCCATGCGGTCCATGGCGATCAGCACGGCGGCCGGTTCTGCACCCGCGTTGCGGATGATTTCCACCGATTCACGCACCGACGTGCCTGCCGTGATCACGTCGTCAATGATGACGACCTTGCCCTTGAGCGGTGCGCCGACCAGCGTGCCGCCTTCGCCGTGGTCCTTGGCTTCCTTGCGGTTGTAGGCAAAGGGCACGTCGCCACGGCCGTCCATGCCGGGGTGCGCGGCCAGTGCCACAGCCGTGGCGGTGGCCAGCGGGATGCCCTTGTACGCCGGGCCGAACAACATGTCGAATTCCACACCCGAATCCAGCAGCGCCTGGGCGTAGAACTGCGCCAGCTTGCCGACCGAGCGGCCGCTGTTGAACAGGCCAGCGTTGAAGAAATAGGGGCTGATCCGGCCCGACTTGACCTTGAAGCTGCCAAAACGCAGCACGCCTTCGTTCAGGGCAAAGCGGACAAAATCCAGGGAAGTGGCAGTAGAGGTGGCGGCGGGCATGCGAGAGGTCCGGTAGAAGATGGCAAACGCCCGCATTTTATCCGTTGTCAGGGCTATTCCCGAGCGGTCGCGCCGAGTCGGTTAAATTCCTGGCATTGTTCCGGCCCCTGGCGGCCGCTCTACAGGAGTTTCGCTTTGCTGCGCATCACGTCGATCAATCTCAACGGCATCCGGTCCGCCTTTCGCAAGGGCCTGCAACCCTGGATGGAAAAGCATGCCGCAGACGTCCTTTGCCTTCAGGAAATCAAGATCGCCGACGCCGATCTGACTGACGATCTGCGTCACCCGCCTGGCTACACCGGCCACTTCCATCACGCGGTGAAGAAGGGCTACAGCGGCGTGGGCATCTACCTGCGCGACGCGGCCGAACGCGTGAACATCGGCCTGGGCTGCGATGAATTCGACCCCGAAGGCCGCATCATCCGTGCGGACTGGAAGAACCTGTCGGTGATCAGCGCCTACCTGCCCTCGGGCTCCAGCGGCGACGAACGCCAGCAAGCCAAGTACCGCTTCCTGGACCGCTTCGGCCCGTGGATCGACGCCTTGATGCACGAACACAAAACCACCGGCCGCGAGTTCGTTATCTGTGGCGATTGGAACATCGCGCACAAGGAAATCGACCTGAAGAACTGGAAGGGCAACCTGAAGAATTCGGGCTTCCTGCCCGAAGAGCGCGCGTGGCTGACCGACGTGTTCGACAAGCGCGGCTTTGTGGACGTTTTCCGCACCATCGACGACCGGCCCGACCAGTACACGTGGTGGAGCAACCGCGGCCAGGCCTGGGCGAAGAACGTGGGGTGGCGTATCGATTACCAGATCGCCACGCCCGGCATCGCCGCGCGCGCCCGCAACGTCGCCATCTACAAAGACGAGCGCTTCTCGGACCACGCACCGTTGACGATCGACTACGACACCACGCTCTAAGCTACGCCGGGCGGGGTTGCGTCTGGCGTGGCAACGCTCGACGCAGCTACGCCCGACGTAGCGACGCCCGACGCAGCACCGGCCGACGTATCGGCGCCCACCGCCTCACGCAGCGACCGTTCGGCCTCTTGCCGCAGCCATGCCAGAAACGCCGCCGCGCGTGGATCATTGACGAACGGCCGGGGCGACAGCAGGAAGTACGCGGACCCATCGCGGACAAAGCCGTACGGCGCCTCCAACCGGTGATCCCGCAGCGCATCCCGCGCCATCAGCGCCGAACCGATGGCGACGCCCAGGCCCGCCGCAGCCGCTTGCAGGCTCAGATAAAAATGCTCATAGACCAGGCCGGCGCGGCGCGGCGGCTTGCGTCCTGCCGCCTGCGCCCATTGCCGCCACGCGCGCGGGCGCGTGGCGCTACCCAACGCCACGCCGTCGTTCCAATTCGCTGCCTCTTCCCGGCCCGGCCGGCACACCGGCCCCGTCCATTCATCGCACACCCGCTCCGCATGCAGCGCCGCGTCCCATTCAAAATCATTGCGTCTGAACGCCACATCCACCCCCTGCGCCGCGAAATCGACCGCGCCACCCGCCGCGTAAAGATGCACCTGCACGCCAGGATGGGTGCGCTGAAAATCGGGCAGGCGGGGAATCAGCCACATCATGGCGATCGTGGGTTCACAGGACACAACGAGAGGCGCGGCCGTGTCCGGCTGCTGCAACTGCGCCAACCCCGCCCTCAACTGCTCGAACAGGCCTTGCGTCACGGCAAGCAGCTGGCGCCCTGCATCGGTTAGAAAAACAGCTCGATTCCGGCGTTCGAACAGCGTCAATCCCAGCGCCTCTTCCAGCAGCTTGATCTGACGGCTGACTGCGCCATGGGTGACATGCAGCTCTTCAGCGGCACGGCCAAACGCTTCATGGCGGGCGGCGGCATCGAAGACGCGCAGCGAATTGAGCGGGGGCAGTTTCATGGCAATCGTTGATTTTTTCTGACGGATATCCGGCATTAAAAATCGTTTTTCACCGCCACGCCAGGGTCACACAATAGGCGCCCTTTCCCGATATCCCTGCCTCTGCCCGCCATGACCGAACTCATTGCCGTCGCCCTCATCACCCTGCTCGCGGTCATCAGCCCGGGGCCGGACTTTGCCATGGTGACGCGTTACAGCTATCAGTTCGGCCGGCGCACCGGGCTGGTCTGCGCGCTGGGCATCGGGCTGGGTGTGCAGGTCCATGTGTTCTATACGATGTTCGGGGTGAGCCTCTTGGCCCATTACGCGCAGCCGGTGCTGCAGGGCATCAAACTGGCTGGCGCCTGCTATCTCGTCTACATGGGGTGGAAGACCTTCTTCAACCGCACCCCGGTCAACCAGGACCTGTCTGCGCCGCCCGCCATCACGGCCTGGCAAGCGGTGGCCAGCGGCTTTCTGACGAATGCGCTCAACCCCAAGACCACGCTATTCGTGATCAGCACCTATACCCAGGTGGTGTCGCCCGGCACGCCGCTGGCGCAGCAGTTCGGCTATGGGCTGTTCATGTCGTTCGCACATTGGCTGTGGTTCAGCGTGGTGGCGTGGTCGATCTCATCAGACGGCTTGCGCCGCCTGTTGCTGGGGCACCAGCGGGGGGTCGACCGCGTGGTGGGCGTCGTCTTGATGCTGCTGGGCGCCGCATTGGCGGTCGTTCAGGTGTGATGCCCGAGCTGCCCAAGATCAAATAAATATTGGGGACGCATGGAAAGAAATTTAGACAGCCACCAAGAAGACCACCCCCTGCACCAGCCTTTGTTTACGGGGTACACGCCCCCGTTCTGCTCGACAGTCCATACCCATTTAAATGGGGACGCATTAAATTTCCCTGCAAATTCAAGCGCTGCGTGTTTTTCACGCCAAATTTCAGCTTGTTTTCAACTTCGTCACGCATTAATACGTCCCCATTAATAATCAGAAAAAAGTCTTTTGATATCAAGCGCCTGGCCGCATTTTCCAGCTTTGCGCAGGGCAGCAATTTTCCCTACACTTGCGCACCAAGCCGGTGCAGTTCATGCACCAGAATAAATATTCAGCGCCCCACAATGGCGCAATCCGCACCTATTCGAAGCACCCCCGAGGAGATCATGTTGAAAGTGCAGAGTCTGGACGACTTCCTGCGTGGCGTCGCCGCGCGCGACCCGCAGCAGCCTGAATTCATGCAAGCCGTCCAGGAGGTGATGCTGAGCTTGTGGCCGTTCATCGAAAAGCACCCCCACTACGCCGAGCACGCCCTGCTTGAGCGCCTGGTGGAGCCGGAACGCGTGATCCAGTTCCGCGTGTGCTGGACCGATGACCAGGGCCGCGCCCAGGTCAACCGCGCTTTCCGCATTCAGCACAGCTCGGCCATTGGCCCGTTCAAGGGCGGCATGCGCTTTCACCCGTCGGTGAACCTGTCCATCCTGAAGTTCCTGGCGTTCGAACAAACGCTGAAGAACTCGCTGACGACGCTGCCCATGGGCGGCGGCAAGGGCGGTTCGGACTTTGACCCCAAGGGCAAGTCCGACGCCGAAGTCATGCGCTTCTGCCAGGCGCTGATGATCGAGCTGTATCGCCATCTGGGTCCGGACACCGACGTCCCCRCCGGCGATATCGGCGTGGGCGCGCGCGAAGTCGGCTTCATGGCCGGCATGATGAAAAAGCTGTCGAACTCCACGGCCAGCGTCTTCACCGGCAAGGGCCTGACGTTCGGCGGCAGCCTGATCCGCCCCGAAGCCACCGGCTACGGCACCGTCTACTTCGCGGAAGAAATGCTCAAGCGCGTGGGCAAGTCGTTTGACGGCCTGCGTGTCTCGGTCTCGGGGTCGGGCAACGTGGCGCAATACGCCATCGAAAAGGCCATGTCGCTGGGCGCCAAGGTGGTGACGGTGTCGGATTCGAACGGCACGGTCGTCGACGAAGCCGGCTTCACGCATGAAAAGCTGGTTGCGCTGATGCACATCAAGAACGACCTGCGCGGCCGTCTGGACACGTACGCCCAGCAATTCGGTTTGAAGTACGAAGCGGGCAAGCGTCCGTGGCACGTGCCGGTTGACGTGGCGCTGCCGTGCGCAACCCAGAACGAACTGGAATTGGCCGACGCCCAGACGCTGATCAAGAACGGCGTGCTGTGCGTGGCGGAAGGCGCCAACATGCCAGCCACGCTGGATGCCGCCAAGGCATTCATCGCCGCCCGCGTGCTGTACGCCCCGGGCAAGGCCACCAACGCCGGCGGCGTGGCCGTGTCGGGCCTGGAAATGGCCCAGAACTCGGCCCGTCTGGCCTGGACGCGCGAAGAAGTCGACGCGCGCCTGCACGCCATCATGCGCGACATCCACGAGAACTGCGTGCGCCACGGCCACAGCGAACGCGAATACGTCAACTACCTGGACGGCGCCAACATCGCCGGCTTCGTCAAGGTTGCCGACGCCATGCGCCAGCAAGGCCTGTATTGATTCTGCCGATGCGCGCGGGGCATTGCGCCCCTTCGCGCGTTGCAAATCCAAAGCAGGTCACAAAGCCCTGACGCGTCACAAAACCCTAACGCGTCACAAAAAAATGGCGGCCCCATGTTTCATGGGCCGCCATTTTTTATTGCTCCGCCAGCGGCGGCATCAGATTCAGTGCTTCATCGCGCCGTGGTCGTGGCTCATGCCGGGGTTGTGCGAGGCCGGCTTGACCTTGAACTGCACCGCCACTTCACCCGCCTTTTCGAACTTCAGCGTGGCGGGCACGGTTGCGCCATCGGTGAACGGCGCCTTCAGCTTGATGAACATGACGTGATAGCCGCCCGGGCTGAGCTTGACCTCTTTGTCTGCGGGCAAGACGATGCCGCCTTCAACCTGGCGCATCTTCGACACGCCGTTCTCGGTCTGCACCGTGTGCAGCTCGACACGCTCGGCGGCGTCGGACGACACCGACAGCAAGCGGTCTTCGGTCTTGGCGTCGTTGTCGATATCCATATAACCCGCCCCGTTCGACTGCCCCGGCGCCGACGCCCGGACCCACAGGTCGTCAACTTCAATCTGGCCGACCTTATAGTCCTTCGCCCAAGCCGAGCCGGCCGTACACAAGCCCAATGCGGCAATGACTGCGAACTTGCGGATGTTCATGGGGTGTCCTCCTAGTGGGTTAACGCCGCCGGACCAAGCTGCGGGCGGCTGACAGAACCGAATCGGTCAAGGCTTCCATCGCCTCGGAGTTTACCCGCCAATGCTGCCAATAAAGGGGCACATCCTCCCAGGCGCGCCCCCGAAGCAGCATCAGATGACCGGCATCAAGGTGTTCCTGCACAAGCGGCAGCGGATTCATCGTCCAGCCCAGCCCGCCCAGCGTCGCCTGCACGAACGCGCGCGTGGACGGCACCCACCAGACCGGCGGCTGCCAGGGCGCGGGGTCCGAGATCTTGTGTGCAAAGCGCGCCTGCAAGGCGTCCTTGCGGTTGAACACCAGCACCGGGGCCTGCGCCAGAGTTTGCGCGTTCACACCGCTTGCGAAATAGCGCTTGTGGAAATCGGGCGTACAGGTCGCCACGTAGCGCATGCTGCCCAGCGCGTGGATGCGGCAGCCCTGCACCGGGTCCGCCAGCGTCGTCACCGCCCCCAGCACCGAACCGTTGCGCAGCAGCGCGGCGGTGTGGTCCTGGTCTTCGGACAGCATGTCCAGCGTGGCGCGGGTGCGGGCCGAGAACGCCAGGGCCGCATCGACGAACCAGGTTTCCAGGCTGTCGTGATTGACCGCGATGGGGATGCTGGCGTGGGGCACATCGTCGTCCGTCACGCCCAAGCGGTTCAGCGCGTCGTGCTCCAGCAGCGCCGTCTGTTCGGCCAGTTGCACCAGCACCCGCCCATCCGCCGTGGCCGCCGCCGGCACCGTGCGCTGCACCAGCAAGCGGCCCATGCGGTCTTCCAGCGCCTTGATCCGCTGCGACACGGCCGACGGCGTCACGCTAAGCGACAAAGCGGCCCGCTCGAAACTGCCTTCGCGCACCACGGCGGCCAGCGCCCGCAGGTTGCCATGATCGATTTTCATAAATTAGTTTTGCTTAATATAGTGAAGGAAAATTAGCTGTATTTCATAGGGTGCGCAAGGGACAATTCGTTATCACCGGAGCGCGCAATGCGTCCGGCACCAACATCAAAGCGCCGCCACAGGCGTTGCAGTTACAGGTATTCGCATCATGTTCGCCACCCTTTCGTCCCCCCTCTTCCTGACCGCCTGGGCCAGCGGCACCGCCACGGGCCTGGGCTTGTTCGCCGTCGTCGGCGCGCAAAGCGCCTTCATCCTGCGCCAGGGCCTGATGCGCGCGCATCTGCTCAGCGTGGTCGCCATCTGCGCGCTGATCGACGCCGTCTTCATCTTTGCCAGCGTGTCCGGCCTGCAAGCGCTGACCGCCTGGTTCCCGTGGCTGACGACTGCCGTGCTGTGGTTCGGCGTGGCGTTCCTGTCCTGGTACGGCCTGCAATCCGCACGCCGCGCCTGGACCGCCACCGGCGGCCTGGCCGCCGCCCGCGAGGTAGTGCCGTCGCGCCGTGCCGCCATGTTGGGCGCGCTGGGCTTTTCGCTGCTGAACCCCCATTTCTGGCTGGACATGGTGGTAGTTGGCTCGCTGGCGCACGGCTTTGACGATGCCCGCATGGCATTTGCCGGCGGCGCGTTCACCGCCAGCTTGTTGTGGCTGGCCGTGCTGGGCATCGGTTCGCGCCTGTTCGCACCGTTCTTTGCCCGCGCATCGGCGTGGCGCGTGCTGGACGGCGTTATCGCGGTTGTCATGATCGGGCTGGCGATCAGCCTGGCAGTCAAGGGCGTCTAAGCCCCTTCTAGCAGCCGTCCTCCGGCAGACGGTTCCGCGCCGCCCCCGCCTGATGGCCGGGGCGGCGCTTTGCCATCACTTTTATAATCTTCCCGTTGCCACTCTTCGTCGGGCGCACGGCCGGCCCGCCAGACGATCATGCGCGGTTCCTCACTTCGCAGTGCCTCACTCTCCAAAGACGTGCGCCTGCCTCCGCTCGCCGCCATCCAGGCGTTCGAGGCGGCGGCGCGGCTGGGCTCTTTCGAACGCGCCAGCGAAGAACTCTTCGTGACCGCCAGCGCCATCGGCAAACGCATTGCCGCGCTGGAAGCCTTGCTGGACGTTTCCCTGTTCATTCGCAGCAGCCGTGGCGCCACGCTCAGCGCCGCCGGGCGCGACTACCTGAACCAGGTCCGCACCGCGCTGGACCTGCTGTCGGACGCCTCGCTGCACAAACGGGGTGAGCCCAAGCCAGAACCGCTGCGCGTCGTCTCCACGCCCACCTTCGCCCGGCAAGTGCTGATCCCCTACCTGCCCGGCTTCACCGCCGCGCACCCCGAGGTCGAGCTGGAGATCATGTTGTCCATTCCCTATCTGGACATCATGCCGCCCAACGCCGATGTCTGGGTGCGCTTTGGCAGCGGCAAGTATCCCGGCCTGACCGCAAGGCAATTGACGTCTGACCGCGTATTCGCAGTGTGCTCGCCCGCCTACCTGGCCGAACACGGCCCCTTTGACCGGCCGGAAGATCTGGCCCGTGCCGGCTTGCTGCGTTGCCCGATGGAGCCGTGGCGCCCCTGGCTGGCCGAAGCCGGGCTTGACTGGCCCGAGCCGTCACGCGGGGTCTGGCTGGTGGACCTGGGCATGATGCTGGCGGCGGCGCGCGCGGGCCAGGGCCTGGCGCTGACCCGCCGTTCGCTGGCGGCGGAATGGCTGGACGAGGGCAAGCTCGTGCGCGTGCTCGGCATCGACATCCCCGGCGAATCCCAATATCACCTTTGCACCGAAACCTCGCGGCCGCCCGGCAACGCGGTCCAAGCGTTTTCCCTATGGCTCGAAGACGTCTGCGAGCAAGCCTCCCAATGGCCACGCGGCCTGGCGGCCAGTCAGGAATAAATTTCCAGTCGGATGCGGAATGAATTTCCGCTACCCCTGCGCTCGTACTAGGTATTTACGCGGAAAAACCCCGCCGGGTCAGATTCGCGTAAGCGATTAAGCAGACAGTCACACCACGCAACACAGGAGCGCGCCGCAACATTGATTTCTCGCCGCCTGGCGCCGGCAACCGGTTTTCCACGCAGTCAATCTAATTACAACGGAGACATCCATGGATTTTCGTTTGAAGCTGCTAGCAGGAACCCTTGCATTTGCCGCATCGGCCGCGTCTTACGCCGCCGACCCCATCAAGATCGGCGTGGCCGGCCCGTACACCGGCGGCTCCTCATCCATGGGCGTCAGCATGCGCGACGGCGTGCGTCTGGCCATTGAAGAAATCAATAAGAACGGCGGCGTCCTCGGCCGCCAGCTGGTTGCCGTCGAACGCGACGACGAAGCCAAGAACGAGCGCGGCGTGCAGATCGCCCAGGAACTGATCAACAAGGAACAAGTGGCCGCCACCGTCGGCTACATCAACACCGGCGTGGCGCTGGCCTCGCAACGGTTCTACCAGGACGCCAAGATCCCCGTCTTCAACAACGTGGCAACAGGCAGCGTGATCACGCACCAGTTCAAGGCGCCGGAATACCCCGACAACTACGTGTTCCGCAATGCGGCGCATGACAGCATCCAGGCCCCGATGATCGTGGAAGAAGCGATCACGCGCCGCGGTTTCAAGAAGGTCGCCATCCTGGCCGACTCCACCAACTACGGCCAGCTTGGCCGCGAGGATCTGGAAAAGGCCCTGGACGCCAAGGGCATCAAGCCCGTGGCCGTTGAGAAATTCAACATCAAGGACGTCGACATGACGGCCCAGCTGTTGAAGGCCAAGTCCGCCGGCGCCGAAGCCGTGCTGACCTACGGCATCGGCCCCGAGCTGGCCCAGATCGCCAACGGCATGACCAAGCTGGGCTGGAAGGTGCCGATCATCGGCAGCTGGACCTTGTCGATGGCCAACTACATCGACAACTCCGGCGCCAACGGCGAAGGCGCGCGCATGCCGCAAACCTTCATCCAGGACCCCGACACGCCCAAGCGCAAGGCCTTCATCGACGCCTACCTGGCCAAGTTCAAGCCCAAGAACAACCGCATCGACTCCCCGGTGTCGGCGGCCCAGGGCTATGACTCGATCTTCTTGCTGGCCGCGGCCATCAAGCAGGCCAACTCCACCGACGGCCCCAAGGTCCGCGAGGCGCTTGAGAACCTGCAAACGCCCGTCGAAGGCGTGGTGATGACCTACAACAAGCCGTTCACCCACAACAACCACGACGCCATCTCCGCGAAGGAAGTGGTGATCGGCGAGGTCAAGGGCGGCCGCGTCGTCAAGGCCAACTAAGCCTGAAACAAGCAGGAAGGCGGCGGCTTCCCGGCCGCCGCCGCCCGCGCCCCGATGATCGGGTGCGGGGCATGCAGCCGTCTGAAAACAGCGTTCTGCCCAAGGGGGTTGGGACGGAACACAGCGCCTCAAGACACACACCATGATTCTTCTACAGCTCATCTATAGCGGTATCGCGCTAGGCATGATCTATGCCGTGATTGCGTTCGGGTACCAGCTCACCTTCGCCACATCCGGCACACTCAACTTCGGTCAAGGCGAAGCCTTGATGCTGGGCGCACTGGTCGGGCTGACGCTCGTCGGCCTGGGCGTGAACTACTGGGTCATGATCCCCATCGTCTGCATCTTCGGCTTCGCGCAAGGCGCGCTGGTCGAGCGAGTTGGCGTGCGGCCGGCCATCAAGACGCGATCGGAATTCGGCTGGATCATGGCCACCATCGCCTTGGGGATCATCTTCAAGAACGTGGCCGAAAACATCTGGGGCCGCGACGACTTGCGCTTCCCCTCGCCGCTGCCCGAAGCGCCCATCCAGGTGCTGGGCGCGAACGTCTTGCCGATGGAGCTGCTGGTTGTCTTCGGCGCGCTGGGCATGATGATTCTGGTGGAAATCTTCAACCGCAAATCCATCTACGGCAAAGCGTTTGTCGCCACGTCCAATGACCGCGACGCGGCTGGCCTGATGGGTATCAACACGGGCATGGTGATTACGTTCTCGTACGCGCTGTCGTCGCTGACCGCCGCGTTTGCGGGCGTGCTGGTCGCGCCACTGACGCTTACCGGCGCCACGATGGGCGCGGTGCTGGGCTTGAAGGCGTTCGCCGTGGCGATTATCGGCGGCCTGTCCAGCGGGATGGGTGTTGTGGTGGGCGGGCTGATCCTGGGGATCGCCGAAACGACCACCGGTTTCTATCTTTCGACGGGGTACAAAGACGTGCCGGGATTGGTGTTGCTGCTGCTCGTACTGACCTTCAAGCCCGCCGGCCTGTTCGGCAAGACCGCGATCAAGAAGGTGTAAGCGATGAAACCCTTGCACCTGTTGCTATCCATCGTGGCTATCGCCTGCCTGGCGGCCGTGCCGCTGGGCGTGACCAACACGTATTACCTGCACCTGATCGAAACGATCATGATCTATTCGATCCTGCTGTTCGGGCTCGATATCGTGGTGGGCTACACCGGCCAGGTCTCGCTGGGCCACGCCGGGCTCTTCGGCATCGGCTCGTATGTGGCGGGCGTGCTGTTCTTTCACTTGCAGATGCCCATCTGGGTGATTCTTCCCGCCGCCATCCTGATTGCGGCGGCGTTTGGCGCGGTGCTGGCGTTGCCGGCGCTACGGGTCACGGGGCCGTACCTGGCGATGGTGACGCTGGCGTTTGGCACCATCATCCAGATCCTGATCAACGAGATGACCTTCATGACCGAAGGCCCGTTGGGCATCAAGATTCCCAAGCCGTCCATCGGCGGGCACATCCTGACCAAAAGCGAGTACTTCTGGCTGGTGGGCGCGCTGCTGGTGATCTCGCTGATCGTCGTGCACCGCATCCTGAAGTCGCATCTGGGCCGTTCGTTCGAAGCGTTGCGCGACAGCCCGATTGCGTCCGACTGCATGGGCGTGTCGGTCTACCGGCACAAGGTGTTCGCGTTCGTGATCAGCGCCGGTTTCGCCGGCCTGGCGGGTGCGCTGTATTCGTATTCCGAGCAGTACATTTCGCCCAACACGTACAACTTCGAACTGACCATCCTGTTCCTGCTGGCCATCATCATGGGCGGGCGCAAGAGCCGCACGGGCGCGCTGCTGGGCGCGTCCATCATCGTGCTGCTGCCCAAGATGCTGGACGACATCGGCACCTTCCGGCTGATCGCGCTGGCGGTGGCCATCCTGGTGACGGTGGGCAGCATCATCGCCGTGTCCAAGGGCCGCGCCGAACCGCGCCGCGTGGTGGTGCCGGTAGTCGGCACCATCGTGCTGGCGATCTTCTCGTACTGGCTGGAAGCCGTGACCGACTGGCGCCTGACCATCTTCGGCGCGATGATTCTGTTCGTTGTGTACTACCTGCCTGACGGCATCGTGGGCTTTGTGCGCAACCTGTTCTTCTCGAATCGCCGCGCGGCGCTATCGGTGAAGAAGGACCTGGTCAAAGAGCAGGACGCGGTGCCGGACGCCGTGGTGGCCGGCAAGGGCGAGACCTTGCTGACGGCCAAGAGCGTGCTGATGCAGTTCGGCGGCCTGAAGGCGTTGAACGAAGTCGACCTGACCATCAAGCGCGGCACCATCCACGGCCTGATCGGCCCGAACGGTTCGGGCAAGAGCACCATGATGAACGTGCTGACGGGCATCTATGTGCCAACGGCTGGCGCGGTGGAGTTCTCGGGCAAGTCGCTGGTCGGCCTGGCGCCCGCGGACATCGCGGCCGCAGGCATTGCGCGCACCTTCCAGAACGTGCAGCTGTTTGGCGAGATGACGGCGCTGGAGAACGTGCTGGTGGGTCTGCATCACACGTTCACCACGGGCTTGGCCGGCATTGCGCTGCGCACGCCGAAGTGGAAGGGCGAAGAGCAAGGCGCACGGGCCCGCGCGATGGCGCTGCTGGAGTTCGTGGGCCTGGAATCCCTGGCCACCGAAGAAGCGCGCAACCTGCCCTATGGCAAGCAACGCCTGCTTGAAATCGCCCGCGCGCTGGCGCTGGACCCGCAACTGCTGCTGCTGGACGAACCCGCTGCCGGCCTGACCGCGCCCGACATCGTCGAGCTGCTGGCCATCATCCGCAAGGTGCGCGATCACGGCATCACGTTGATCCTCATCGAGCACCACATGGATGTGGTGATGGGGGTGTGCGACACGGTGTCGGTGCTGGACTTCGGCCAGAAGATCGCCGAGGGCCTGCCGAACGAAGTGCAAAGCAACGCCAAGGTTATCGAGGCGTATCTGGGCGGCGCGCCCGCCTGACGCCAAGAGGACAACAAGATGCTATCGATCAAGAATCTGGAAGCGGGTTACGGCAAGGTGAAGGTGCTGCACGGCATCAGCATGGAGGTGCCGAAGGCGAAAGTCGTGACGCTGATTGGCTCAAACGGGGCGGGCAAGACGACAACGATGCGTGCCGTGTCCGGCATGATCCGCCCGACAGCGGGCGAAATCACGTTGGGCGGCAAGCGCATTGATGGCCTGGAGTCTCATCGCATTGCGCGGCTGGGGCTGGCGCATTCGCCGGAGGGGCGGCGTGTGTTTCCGACACTGTCGGTGACGGACAACCTGCTGCTGGGCGCGTTTCCGCGCTTGACGGGAAGCCGGCCGAAAGGCGATGTGCAGGCGGATCTGGGACGTGCGATGGATCTGTTTCCGCGCCTGAAGGAACGCCGCGATCAACTGGCCGGCACGTTGTCGGGCGGTGAACAGCAGATGCTGGCCATGGCGCGCGCCGTGATGCTGAATCCGGAGCTGGTGCTGCTGGACGAACCGTCGATGGGGTTGGCGCCGATTCTGGTGGAAGAGGTATTCAGGATTATTGCGCGGCTGAAGGATGAAGGGGTGACGATGCTGCTGGTTGAGCAGTTCGCGGCTGCGGCGTTGCAGGTGGCGGATTACGGGTATGTGCTGGAGAACGGGCGGATTTCTGTGCACGGAAGTGCAGAGAAGTTACGGGGGGATCCGGCGGTGGTGGCGGCCTATTTGGGTGGGGGGCATTGAGGGGGGGGTTATGGTTCGTTGGGTTTGTTTCTGATGACGCCCGTGACGCCCGTAGGTTTCTGGTGACGCCCGTAGCGGCGGTGGCCTGCGGTGCGCGGGGCAACGATTGCGGTCCGGAGCCTTCGCTCCGGACTGCCCCGTCGTCATCTTCGTCACCCGCCGTTGGCGGGTTCCTTCAGATTCCCTCGGGCTTATCGACGCCCCGCGCACCGCAGGCCACCGCCGCCACGGGCTCGGGTAGTTGCAATCTGACGTCAACTGGGGCGAATGGCTTTCTTAGGGTTCTCACCACGGGTTTTGGGTGGTGGAAGATCTTGCGGGGCCCGCTCCAGGCCGGCCGCGCGGGCGGCCTTTTGGAGCTTACGCATCGTGCTGCGTCGTCGCTCTTTTCGCTTCGCGTGTGGCTGATTTGTTTGGGTGCTTTTTGGGCGATGTTGGTCGCTCGACAAACGCAATCAGACTGCAATTTCGACGAGACTGCATTTTTAAAAATCGCATTCAGACTGCATTTTTAAACAGCGGAGTCAGACTGCATTTTCCACGGAGCCGTCCATGGAAAAATGCAGTCTGAATCGATTCACAACCTTCGATTAACGATCAGACAATCGTCAACGTCACATCGATGTTGCCGCGCGTGGCGTTCGAGTACGGGCAGACGATGTGGGCGGCGGCGACCAGCTTTTCCGCCAGTTCACGGTCCATGCCCGGCAGCGAGATCTTCAGTTCAACTTCGATGCCGAAACCGGTGGGGATCGCGCCGATACCCACGATGCCGTTCACCGATACGTCTGCCGGAATCGCGATTTTGTCGCGGCCGCCGACGAACTTCATTGCGCCCAGGAAGCAGGCCGAGTAGCCCACTGCGAACAGTTGTTCCGGGTTCGTGCCAGCAGCGCCTGCGCCGCCCAGTTCGCGCGGGGTCGTCAGCTTGACGTCCAGGTTGCCGTCGTCGCTGACGCCACGGCCTTCACGGCCGCCGGTGGCGGTGGCATTGGCGCGATAGAGGACTTTTTCGATAGACATGATGCGTTTCCTTGTTGGAATGAAAAGTTGAACTGCCTGCCGGGCGGGACCTCCCGCGTCAGCATTAATATCGCACACAACTAAATCGTGCGCTACTTATTAGACCGGATGATGACAGCCATCACCCATCTTTCAAACACTATCGACCAGCTTTTCCCGCAGCGCGTGCAGCGTCTTCATCATGCCTTGCGCTTCGTCCAGCGTGCATTGCGCGGCGCCGGCAATCGCGTGAGGCACGTTTTCCGCTTGCTCTCGCAAGTCGCGGCCTTGCTTGGTTAGCGTCACAATCACTTGGCGCTCGTCGTCCACCGCCCGCTTGCGCGTCACCAGACCTGCCGCTTCCAGGCGCTTTAACAGCGGCGTCAGCGTGGCGGAATCCAGGAACAGGCGGTCGCCGATATCCGTTACCGTAATTTCATCGCGCTCCCACAGCACCAGCATCACCAGATACTGCGGATACGTCAGATCCAGACCGCGCAAGAGCTTGCGGTACACCTTGTTCATCGCCAGTGACGTTGAATACAAGGCGAAGCACAGCTGGCTGTCCAGCAGCAGCGGATTGAACGCGCCTTTGGGTTTGGATCTGGATTTCATTGCGCAATATTAAATAGCGCACTATTTAACGTCAAGCGGTTTTTTTTCTTTTCATCCGCCTGGCCACTTGTCCCGTCAGGCCGCGTGTTCGCCTTCCACTGTGCTGCGATCCGACCCGTATTGTTTCAGGCCATCCAGGTCCAGCACACGCACCGCGCCGTATTCCACATTCAGCAAGCCCGCTTCTTCCAGCTTGCGCAGCGCCTGGTTTGCGCGCTGGCGCGACACCCGGGCCAGATAGCCGACTTCTTCTTGTGTAATCGTCAGGCGCATCCCCATGCCGGGATACAGCAAGGGGTTGAAGAGCTCAGCCAGACAACGGGCCACGCGCGCGTCCGGGTCCAGCAGACGGTCGTACTCCGCTTTGCCGATGAACTGCGCCACGCGCTCATTCAGTTGGTGGAGCAGGTAGCGGTTGAACGGAATGCTGTTGTCCAGCAGCCAATCAAAAGCAGGAGCCGGCAGGCGCGCCACGACCGAATCTCGCAAGGCGACGATGTCATATTTGCGGACTTCGCGTTTCAAGAGCGAGCCCTCGCCGATCCAGCCGCCGGCGGGTACGCCCGTCAACGATGCGACCTTGCCTTCCGCGTTGCCGACCGACACCTTCACCAATCCGGCCAATACGCCAATCCAAGCCTGTGCGAGTTCACCTTTGCGCTCTATGATCGATCCGGCAACGACTTGCTGCACGGACAGGTCCCGCTCGACGCGCGATTGCTGCTCGGCGTTAAGCACGCGAAACCAGGCCGCGGCAAGTTGCAGGGAGTCGGATAGCTGCATCGGGAATACCCTAAAAGTTCCTTGAATGTCGCGATGGTGACAGTTGGTAGCAACCCAACCTTATACCTTAACTCCTGCCGTAAATCTAAAACCAACTGGTCAAGCCCCTCATCGCCATCACCGCTCCCGCGGGCCCTGGCGCGATGTGCCCAAACCGGAGGAGACAACGTGGCACATTCATCGCCCGCATCTGCACAGGTGCCGGCGGCGCTGGATACCTTTCCAGCGCTGCTGTTCGCGCATGCCAAGGTTCGTGGGTCGCGGCCCGCGATACGAGAGAAAGATCTGGGGATCTGGCAAACCCTGACGTGGTCCGATGTGGCGACGCATGTGCGCCATGTGGCCAATGGCCTGGCGGCGCTGGGCATCCGCCCCGGCATGCACGTCGCCGTCATCGGCGAAAACCGTCCCCGCCTGTATATGGCCATGATGGCCACGCAATCGCTGGGCGCGATTCCCGTGCCGCTTTATCAAGACGCGGTTGCGCAGGAAATGGTCTATGTGCTGCAAGACGCCGAGATCAGCGTGGCCGTGGTGGAAGACCAGGAACAGGTCGACAAGATGCTGGAAGTGCGCGAGCAATGCCCCGCGCTCAAAGCGGTGGTGTTCGATGACCCGCGCGGCCTGCGCCATTACACCGACGCGATGCTGCAATCGTATGAGCAGCTGGAAACGCTTGGCCAGCAATACGCCGCGCAGCATCCCGATTATCTGGACCACGCCATCGCCGCCGTGCAGCCGCAAGACCCGGCCGCCATGTTCTATACGTCGGGCACGACAGGCAAGCCCAAGGGCGTGGTGCTTACGCACCATGCGCTGATCGACCGCGCACGCGCCGTGTCTGAAATGGAAAAGCTGACCGACCGGGAAGACGTGCTGGCGTACCTGCCGCCCGCGTGGATCGGCCAGAACATGTTCTCGTACACGCAGTTGCTGGTCACGGGCTTTACCGTGAACCATCCCGAATCGCCCGACACCGTGTCGATCGACATGCGCGACATCGGCCCCACCTATTACTTCGCGCCGCCGCGCGTGCTGGAAGGCCTGCTGACGCACGTGATGATCCGCATGGAAGACGCGGGCTACATCAAGCGCAAATTGTTCGGCGCCTGCATGAAGCTGGCGCGCCGCGTGGGCACGCGCATTCTGGACGGCGAATCCGTCAACGCCTGGGACCGCCTGCGTTACGCGCTGGGCAACGCGCTGATCTACGGCCCCTTGCGCAACGCGCTGGGCATGAGCCGCGTGCGCGTGGCGTACACCGCGGGCGAGGCCATTGGCCCCGACCTGTTCGTGTTCTACCGGTCCATCGGCATCAACCTGAAGCAGTTGTACGGTTCCACTGAAACGTCCGTGTTCGTCTGCGTGCAGCCCGACGGCAAGGTGCGCGATGACACCGTCGGCCCGCCGGTGGCCGGCGTGGAAATCCGCGTCGCGGACAACGGTGAAATTCTGGTGAAGAGCCCGGGGCTGTTCAAGGAGTACTACCGCAACCCGGCCGCCACCGCCGAAGCACGCAGCGCCGACGGCTGGTTCCACACGGGCGATGCGGGCTACCTGGACACCGATGGCCAGTTGAAGATCATTGATCGCGCGAAAGACGTGGGCAAGCTGGCCAACGGCAGCCTGTTCGCGCCGAAGTACATCGAGAACAAGCTCAAGTTCTTCCAGCACATCAAGGAAGCCGTGGCGTTTGGCGCCGACCGCGATGACGTCTGCGCCTTCATCAATATTGATCTCGAAGCCGTGGGCAACTGGGCCGAACGCCGTGGCCTGGCGTACGCGGGCTACACCGACCTGGCCGCCAAAGAAGAGGTCTATCAACTGATCGCCGAATGCGTCGAACAGGTGAATGCCGACTTGGCCACGGACCCCAAGCTGTGCGCATCGCAGATCAGCCGCTTCCTGATCCTGCACAAAGAACTGGACCCCGATGACGACGAGCTGACCCGCACGCGCAAGGTGCGCCGCGCGTTCATCGCGCAGAAGTATGGCGTGCTGATCGACGCGTTGTTTGGCGGCAAGCAATCGCAGTTCATCGAGACCGAAGTGAAGTTCGAAGACGGACGCACCGGCAAGATCTCGGCCGACCTGAAGATCCGCCCCGTCAAGACGTTTCCCGCCATCACAGCCCGAGCCGCGTAGAGATCATGAGCAACAACGACCGCGACCAGCGTATCGGCGACGTCATGCTGGACATGCAGAACATCTCCTTGTCCTTTGGCGGCGTGAAGGCGCTGACGGACATTTCCTTCAATGTGCGCGAGCATGAGATTCGCGCCATCATCGGCCCCAACGGCGCCGGCAAGAGCTCGATGCTCAACGTCATCAACGGCGTCTACACGCCGCAGAAAGGCGGCATCGAATTCCGCGGCGAACGCTTTTCGAAGATGAACCCGCGCCGCGCCGCCGAAATGGGCATCGCGCGCACGTTCCAGAACCTGGCCTTGTTCAAAGGCATGAGCGTGCTGGACAACATCATGACGGGCCGCAACCTGCGCATGAAGTGCGGGCTGCTGTCGCAGGCGTTTCGCCTGGGGCCGGCCGAGCGCGAAGAAACGCAGCACCGCGAATTCGTCGAGAACATCGTCGACTTCCTGGAAATTCAGGCCTATCGCAAAACGCCCGTGGGCCGTCTGCCCTACGGCCTGCAAAAGCGCGTGGACCTGGGCCGCGCGCTGGCCATGGAGCCGCGCCTGCTGTTGCTGGACGAACCCATGGCCGGCATGAATATCGAGGAGAAGCAGGACATGAGCCGCTTCATCCTGGATGTGAATGATGAATTCGGCACCACCATCGTGCTGATCGAGCACGACATGGGCGTGGTCATGGATATTTCCGACCGCGTGGTGGTGCTGGACTACGGCAAGAAGATCGGCGACGGCCGCCCGGACGAAGTCCGCGCGAATGAAGACGTCATCAAAGCCTACCTCGGCGTGTCGCACTAAGGCGGACAGACATGGGATTTTTTCTAGAGACCTTATTCGGCGGCTTGATGAGCGGCATGATGTATGCGCTGATCGGCCTGGGCTTTGTGCTGATCTTCAAGGCATCCGGCGTCTTCAACTTTGCGCAGGGCGCGATGGTGCTGGTGGCCGCCTTGTCGATGGCGCGCTTCTCGGAGTGGATTCCGCGCTGGCTTGGCTTTGACAACATGATCCTGGCCAACGTGCTGGCGTTCATTGTCAGCGCCATGGTGATGTTCCTGCTGGCGGTGGCCATTGAACGCTTTGTGCTGCGCCACCTGGTCAACCAGGAAGCCACGACGCTGTTGATGGCAACGCTGGGCATCAGCTACTTCCTGGATGGCTTGGGGCAAATCACGTTCGGCAGTTCGGTGTATTCCATCAACGTGGGCATGCCGAAAGACCCGTTGATGATTCTGGACACGGTCTTCGAAGGCGGGTTGCTGATCAACCTGGAAGACCTGACAGCCGCTGTCATTGCGGCGCTGCTGGTGGCCACGCTGGCGCTGTTCTTCCAGTACACGTCCACGGGCCGCGCGCTGCGCGCGGTTGCCGATGACCACCAGGCCGCGCAGTCCATCGGCATTCCGCTGAACCGCATCTGGGTGATCGTGTGGTGCGTGGCGGGACTGGTGGCGCTGGTGGCCGGCATTATCTGGGGCTCGAAGTTTGGCGTGCAATTCACGCTGTCCACCGCAGCGCTGCGCGCGTTGCCGGTGGTGATTCTGGGCGGCTTGACGTCGGTGCCGGGCGCCATTCTGGGCGGCCTGATCATCGGCGTGGGGGAAAAGCTGTCCGAGGTCTACCTGGGGTCGCTCGTGGGCGGCGGTATCGAAATCTGGTTTGCCTATGTGCTGGCGCTGGTGTTCCTGCTGTTCCGTCCGCAAGGGCTGTTCGGCGAGAAGATCATCGACCGCGTGTAAACCACCAGGCCTCTAGGATAAAAACATGTTCTATCGCGAAAACGGCCAGTTCAAGACCACGTACCGGGCCGACCAGCAGATCTTCCCGATCCGCCAGGACCGCATCTTCATCTGGCTGCTGATGGCGGTGGCGTTCATTGCGGTGCCGGCGCTGTCGTCCGACTACCTGCTGCGCGCCATCCTGATTCCGTTCCTGATCCTGTCGCTGGCGGCAGTCGGCCTGAATATTCTGGTGGGCTACTGCGGCCAGATCTCGCTGGGCACCGGCGCCTTCATGGCGGTGGGCGCGTATGCGGCGTGGAACTTCGGCGTGCGCTTTCCGGGCATGCCGCTGATCATCCAGATTCTGCTGGGCGGCTGCTTCGCCACGCTGGTGGGCGTGATCTTCGGCATTCCCAGCTTGCGCATCCGCGGCCTGTATCTGGCGGTGGCAACCCTGGCAGCGCAGTTCTTTGTGGACTGGGCATTCCTGCGCATCCCCTTCTTCACCAACTATTCGTCGTCGGGCAACGTGTCGGTGCCGCCGCTCACCGCCTTCGGCTTGCCGGTGCAGACCGCGCTGGAAAAGTACCTGTTCGTGCTGATTCTGGTGGTGGTCTTCAGCCTGCTGGCCAAGAACCTGGTGCGCGGCGCCATCGGCCGGCAATGGATGGCGATTCGCGACATGGACGTGGCGGCATCCGTCATCGGCATTCGCCCGATGTACGCCAAGCTCACGGCGTTTGCGGTCAGCTCGTTCATCGTTGGTGTGGCCGGCGCCTTGTGGGGCTACATCCACCTGGGCTCGTGGGAGCCGCTGGCCTTTGACCTGACGCGTTCGTTCCAGCTGCTGTTCATGGTGATCATCGGCGGGCTGGGGTCGATTATCGGCAGCTTCTTCGGCGCGGCTTTCATCGTGCTGGTGCCGGTGGCGCTGTCGAACATTCCGCATGCGCTGGGCATTCCGCTGTCGGTGGATACGGCCGCGCACATCGAGCACATGGTGTTCGGCGCGCTGATCGTGTTCTTCCTGATCGCCGAGCCGCACGGGCTGGCGCGCTTGTGGAGCATCGGCAAGGAAAAGCTGCGCATCTGGCCGTTCCCGCACTGATTGATTTCGTACTGATTTCGCATTGATTTCTGCGGACCGCGGCGGCAAAAGTGCCGTGATCCACATCCTGAATACCCGGCTCAAGACCGGGCCAATCCCGGTGTCCCAGGGTTTACTGACCCAAGCACCACGCAGGAGGTAAATGGAGATGAAGCGTCTTAACCTGAAGTTGGCGGCAGCCCTGGTGGCCGCAGCCGGCGCCATCGGCGCCGTGGCCACGCCGGCAATGGCGGCCGAAGAGCAGTTCGTTCCGTTGCTGGTGTATCGCACCGGGTCGTTCGCGCCGCTGGGCATTCCCTGGGCCGATGGCAAGCTGGACTATCTGAAGCTCGTCAATGAGCGCGATGGCGGCGTGAACGGCGTGAAGATCACGTACGAAGAATGTGAAACCGCCTACGCCACCGACCGCGGCGTGGAATGCTATGAACGCCTAAAGGGCAAGGGCACGGGCGCGTCGGGCTTTGACACCCAGTCCACCGGCATCACGTTCGCCGTCAGCGACAAGGCCATGGTCGACAAGGTGCCCGTCGAAACGATGGGCTACGGCCTGTCGCAATCGGTGGATGGCAGCGTGTTCGAGTGGAACTTCCCGCTGCTGGGCACGTACTGGACCGCCGCTGACGTGATGATCCAGGACATCGCCAAGAAAGAAGGCGGGATGGACAAGTTGAAGGGCAAGAAGATTGCGCTTGTCTATCACGACTCGCCGTATGGCAAGGAACCGATTCCGCTGCTGCAAAAGCGCGCCGCCAAAGAAGGCTTCGAGCTGGTGCTGTATCCGGTGACCGCGCCGGGCGTTGAGCAAAAATCCACCTGGCTGCAAATCCGCCAGGCACGCCCGAACTACGTGCTGCTGTGGAGCGCGGGCATCATGACGCCCACCGCCATCCGCGAAGCGCAGGCCAGCGGCTACCCGCGCGACAAGATGTACGCCATCTGGTGGGCCGGCTCCGAAGGCGACGTCAAAGACCTGGGCGATGTCGCCAAGGGCTACAACGCCATCACCGTGCACAACAGCGGCGCCGAGCACGACAAGGTCTATGACGACCTGAAGAAGTTCGTCTACGACAAGGGCCAGGGTTCGGACAAGACGGCCAAGAACACGCTGGGCACCATCGCCCACACGCGCGGCATGATGATTTCGATGCTGCAAGTGGAAGCTATCCGCACGGCGCAAGAGAAGTTCGGCAAGGGCAAGGCGTTGACGCCTGAGCAAGTGCGCTGGGGCTTCGAGAACCTGAACCTGACGCAGGAAAAGCTGGACAAGCTGGGCTTCGGCCAGATCATGCGTCCAGTCAAGACCTCGTGCAGCAACCACAAGGGCGACGACTGGGCTCGCATCGTGCAGTGGGACGGCGCCAAGTTCAAGGTGGCATCCGACTGGTATCAGGCCGACAAGACCATCCTGGACCCGATGGTCAAGGACGCCGCGGCCAAGTACGCCAAGGAAAAGAACATCACGCCCCGCACTTGCGAGAACTGATGTGAACCGGCGGCGGGCGTCCTTCGGGGCGCCCGCCGCCACCACGCCGCAGGAATCGTCATGACCGCTGCATCTTCCGCTGCAACCCTCGCTGCCTCTCCCGTCGACACGCCGAACGTGCTGCTCGACGTGAATGGCATCGAGGTGATCTACAACCACGTGATCCTGGTGCTCAAGGGCGTGTCCCTGCAGGTGCCGGAAGGCAAGATCGTGGCCTTGCTGGGCGCCAACGGCGCGGGCAAGACCACGACGCTGCGCGCCATATCAAACCTGCTCAAGGGCGAGCGCGGCGACGTCACCAAAGGCCACATCCAATACCGTGGCCAACGCATCGAACGGCTGTCACCGGCCGAACTGGTCAAGCGCGGCGTCGTGCAGGTGATGGAAGGCCGGCACTGCTTTGCGCACCTGACCATCGAAGAGAATCTGCTGACCGGCGCCTATACGCGCAACATCAGCCGGGGCGATACCGCGGCCGCACTGGAACGCGTCTACCAATATTTCCCGCGCTTGAAACAGCGCCGCGGCAGTCAGTCCGGCTACACGTCGGGCGGTGAGCAGCAGATGACGGCGATCGGCCGCGCGCTGATGGCCAACCCCAACATGATCCTGCTGGACGAACCGTCCATGGGCCTGGCCCCGCAGATCGTGGAAGAAATTTTTGAAATCGTGCGCGACCTGAACCAGCGCGAACGGGTGAGCTTCCTGCTGGCCGAACAGAACACCAACATCGCGCTGCGCTATGCCGACTACGGCTACATCCTGGAGAACGGGCGCGTGATGATGGACGGCGCGGCGTCGGACTTGGCTCAGAACGAGGACGTGAAAGAGTTCTACCTGGGTATTTCCAGCGGCGAGCGCAAGAGCTTCCGCGACAACAAGTTCTATCGCCGCCGCAAACGCTGGCTGGCTTGAGAGAGGGTGCGATCCCATGTCCGAGTTTTTCGATGTCCTGGAAACGCGAGCGCCCGAGCAACGTGAGCGCGAGCTGATGGCCGCCTTGCCCGCCGCGATCACCCGGGCGATGGCCCGCGCCCCGGCGATTGCCGAGCAGTTGCGCGGCGTTGATCCCGCCACGATTACGTCGCGGGCGGCGCTGGCCCGCCTGCCCGTTTTGCGCAAGCACGAATTGCTGGAACGCCAGCAGCACAGCCGCGACGATGCCGCCGCGCCCGCCGGGCCAGGCAAAACGTTCGGCGGATTTTCCGCCATTGGCTGGGGCGAAGCGATGCGGGTGTTTGCGTCACCCGGCCCCATCTACGAACCGGAAAGCGCGCGCGCCGATTACTGGCGCTTTGCCCGCGCCTTGTACGCGGCGGGTTTTCGCGCGGGCGAGCTCGCCTACAACTGCTTTTCCTATCACTTCACGCCCGCCGGTTCCATGATGGAAACGGCGGCGCACGCGGTGGGCTGCACGGTGTTTCCGGGCGGCACTGGCCAGACCGAACAACAGGTGCGCGCGATTCAAGACCTGGCGCCCAGCGGCTACACCGGCACGCCCAGTTTCCTGAAGATCATCCTGGAGAAATCCGATGAGCTTGGCGTGAAGCTGGATTCGCTGCGGCGCGCGCTGGTGTCGGGCGAAGCATTCCCGCCGTCGCTGCGCGACTGGCTGGCCGCGCGCGGCATCGAAGGCTATCAGGCGTATGGCAGCGCCGACCTGGGCATGATTGCGTTCGAGACGCCCGCGCGCCAAGGGCTGGTGCTGGGCGAAGACATCATCGTCGAGATCGTGCGCCCGGGCACAGGCGAACCGGTGCCAGATGGTGAAGTCGGCGAAGTTGTCGTCACCACGCTGAACCCCGACTATCCGCTGGTGCGCTTCGGCACGGGCGACTTGTCGGCGGTGATGCCCGGCATCTCACCTTGCGGCCGCACCAACACGCGCATCAAGGGGTGGATGGGCCGCGCGGATCAAACCACCAAGGTGCGCGGTATGTTCGTGCACCCGTCGCAAGTGGCGGACGTGGTGCGCAGGCATCCTGAAATTTTGCGCGCGCGGCTGGTCATCAGCGGCAGCACGGGATCGGACCGCATGGTGCTGAAAGTGGAATCACGCGTGCGCGGCGAAGAGCTGTCCAAGCGCATCGCCGATTCCGTGCGTGATGTGACGAAGCTGCGCGCTGACGTGGAATGGGTGGACGCCGACGGCCTGCCGAACGACGGCAAGGTTATTGACGACGTGCGCACGTACGAGTGACGTCGGAATAAAGGGCAGAGGAAAGGGCAGAGTAAAGGGAAGAGGAAAGGGCAGAGTAGTAAAGGGCGGGGACGGGCGGAGCCAAGGCGCCGCGCGGCCTGCCACGCCCTGCCGCGCCCTGCCGCGCCCTGCCGCCCCTTGACGGGCCTTGACGGGCCTTGACGGGCGCCCACGGTAACGTCGGCGCGCGCGCGGCGCTACTTGCGCCTGAGGAACTCAAGCGCCGAGAAGATCGCCATGCCGGCGACCATCGCGGCCACGAAGATCAGCGCTTCCTGCACGCCGGCCGCGGCGGCCACCAGCGCCGGGCCGGGGCAAAAGCCCGCCAACCCCCAACCCGCGCCAAACGCCACGCCGCCCAGCGCCAAGCGCAAGTCGATGCCGGTGGCGCTGGGCCAGCGCATCGGTTCCCCCGACAGACTCACCCGGCGACGGCGCAGCAGGGCGAAGCCTGCTGCCGTAATCACCACCGCGCCGCCCATCACAAAGGCCAGCGACGGGTCCCACTGGCCCGCGATATCCAGAAAGCCCAGCACCTTGGCCGGGTTGGCCATGCCGGACACGATCAACCCCAGCCCGAAGACCAGGCCCGATGCGAAAGCGATCAGCGCCACCATGTCAGCTTTCCGCCCGACATTGCGTTGTGTAGGCCATATCAGCCTCCCGCCCGAAATTGCATTGCGTAGGCCATGTCAGCCTCCCACCATATGCCGCGTCGCGTAGACCATGGCGAAGCCCGCGGCCATGAACAACGCGGTCGCAACAAACGACCGGCGCGATCCGCGCGACAAGCCACACACGCCATGTCCGCTGGTGCAGCCCGACGCGTAGCGCGTGCCGATGCCCACCAGCAAGCCCGCCACGATCAGACGCGGGGTGCTGGCCTGGACCACCATGGCGGGCAGCGCCGCCCCCAATTGGTATAGCCAGGGCGCCGCGCACAGCCCCAGCAAAAACGCCAACCGCCACACGCTGTCGCGTTGCATCGGCAGCAAGCCGCCCAGAATGCCGCTGATACCGGCGATGCGGCCCGCGCCCGCCATCAGCATCACGGCGGCGGCCCCGATGAGCAAACCGCCCGCGGTCGCTGCCGCTGGCGTGAAAGCGGGCCAGTCCATATTCATGAGAGTGACTCCATCGCGCGGCCGCAGTACAAACTGGAAAGCGTTTTCATGACCTGGCTGACTTCGAAGCTGGCCATCTGGTAGTAGACGTACTTGCCCTCGCGGCGCGTCGTGACCAGGCCTTCGTCGCGCAGCACGCCCAGTTGCTGGGACAAGGTCGGTTGGCGGATGCCGGTCAGCGATTCCAGTTCGCCCACGTTGCGTTCCCCCTGCACCAGTTGGCAGAGCAGCAGCAGGCGGTCTTCGTTGGCCAGCGCCTTCAACAGCGTGCACGCTTGGGCAGCAGATTCACGCAAGGCGGCAAGTTCGCAATCGGTCAGGGCGGCATTCATGGCAAGCAGGTTCGGCGGGCTAGTAATTTTTCATTATATTGACGGATAAACTATCAAACAATATTATTTAAAAATATATATTGTTCCCAGCGGCCACAATGAATCCCCACATCCAAGCGTTTTTTGATCCGGTCACCGCCACCGTCACCTATGTGGTGCACGACGGCAGCGCCTGCGCCATCATCGATTCGGTGCTGGACTACGACCCCAAGTCCGGGCGCACTCACACGGGCAGCGCCGACCAGGTGGCCGAGTATGTCCGCGCACAAGGGCTGACGCTTCAGTGGCTGCTGGAAACCCACGCCCATGCCGACCACCTGTCCGCCGCGCCGTACTTGCAGCGCCAGCTGGGCGGCGTCATCGCCATCGGCCAGAGCATCCGCACCGTGCAAGGCGTGTTCAAACGCGTCTTTAACCTGGAGCCCGAATTCCAACTGGACGGCTCACAGTTCGGCCGCCTGTTCACCGATGGCGAGACCTTCAAGATCGGCACGCTTACCGCCACGGCCCTCCACGTGCCGGGCCATACGCCTGCCGACATGGCCTACCTGATTGGCGACGCCGCCTTCGTGGGCGACACGATGTTCATGCCGGATGTCGGCACGGCGCGCTGCGACTTCCCCGGCGGCGATGCGCACCAGCTGTACCGGTCGATCCAACGCCTGCTTGGCCTGCCCGGCGGCACGCGTCTCTTCATGTGCCACGACTACCCGCCCAATGGCCGCGACGCGCATTGGCAAACCACAGTGGCCGAGCAGCGCCACGCCAACATCCACGTGCGCGACGGCATCACCGAAGCGGAATTCGTCGCCATGCGCACCAAGCGCGACGCCACGCTCTCCATGCCCACGCTGATCCTGCCCGCCATCCAGGTCAACATCCGCGCGGGCCACTTTCCGCCGCCCGAAGACAACGGCGTGCGTTATCTGAAGATTCCCGTCGACGGACTCTAGGGCCGCAATAGGCTCGCAACGGACTTGCGCGCCTGAAACTTATCCCGCAAGATCGCCCGATCAACCGATTGCCGATCAGACGGATTGCCCATGTTCGCAGAAGCCGAAGCCGACCCCAGCCTGTCCAAGGACGAATTCAAACCGCTGGAGGAGCGGCTGCGCGTCGCCCTGCTCAACGCGCAATACGAACGCCTTGAGAAGCGGGAAAAAACCCTGTTGGTGGTGGTGGCGGGGATAGACGGCGCCGGCAAAGGAGCCACCGTCAATCTGCTGAACGAATGGATGGACCCGCGCCACATCAAGACGCTGGCCTACGGGCCGCCCGAAGGCGAAGAGCAGGAACGCCCCCCGTTCTGGCGCTACTGGAAAGATCTGCCGCCCAAGGGCAGCACGGGCATCGTGTTCGGCTCGTGGTACGCGCCGTTGATCATCGAGTCCGCGCGCAAGAAGCCCAACCAGGAATATATCGAAGCGCACTCCGCCGCCATCCGGCACTTTGAAGCGATGCTGGCCGCCGAAGGCGTGCAGATTGTGAAGCTGTGGTTTCACCTGTCGGCCAAGGCGCAAAAGGACCGCGCCCAGCGTCTGCTGGCCAGCCCGGAGACCTCGTGGCAGGTCAGCCCGGTGGACCTGAAGGTCTACAAGAAATACGAGCGCATTCGCAACGGCGGGCAGATCGTCGTGAACCATACCGACAGCGGCCACGCGCCCTGGGTGGTGATTCCCAGCGCCGACGAGAACATGCGTTCGGTTCGCACGGCCGAAGCGGTGCTCACCGCGCTGCGCCAGCGTGGCGTGCCGCGCATTCCTCAATCGTTCCTGGCGCATTCCCGCCCAGCCCGTATCGTCGACCGCCTGGGCAAGCTGGATTACGACGCCAAGATCGACAAGGACGATTACGAATCCGAGCTGGGCCTGCTGCAAGGCCGGCTGGCGCGCGCGGCGCGGTCCAAAGCCTTCCAGGAGCGTTCGCTGATTCTGGTGTTCGAAGGCCAGGACGCCGCCGGCAAAGGTGGCGCGATCCGCCGCGTGACGCACGCCTTGGACGCCCGCCAATACGACATCACGCCGGTTGCCGCACCGAATAGCTACGAACTGTCGCGGCCCTATCTGTGGCGCTTCTGGCGGCACCTGCCGCGCCATGGACGCGTCGCTATTTTTGACCGCTCCTGGTATGGCCGCGTGCTGGTCGAACGGGTGGAAAAGCTGATCACGCCGGCCCATTGGCGCCGCGCCTATGCCGAGATCAATGACTTCGAACAACAGCTGGCCGCAAGCGGCGCGCTGGTGCTGAAGTTCTGGCTGGCGGTGACGGCGGACGTGCAGCTCGAGCGCTTTCAAGAGCGCGAGAAATCGCCCTTCAAGAATTTCAAGATCACGCCTGACGATTGGCGCAACCGCGAGAAATGGAAAGACTATGCGGCGGCGGCCAACGAGATGCTGACGCGCACGGATGTGGGCCACGCGCCCTGGCATCTGGTGTCCGCCAACGACAAGCGTTACGCTCGTCTGCAAGTGCTGCGACACGTCGTCGAAGCCATGGAAGAAAAGCTCTGAATTCCTCTCCCCTGATCCGCATCCGCCAGGAGGCTTTGCGCCATGAGTACCGCTGAAATCCGCCCCATCGTCGCCGCCGACTTCGACGTCTGGCTGCCGCTGTGGAAGGGCTACCAGGAGTTCTACCGCGTCAACATCGATGACGCCGTAACCCGCAACACCTGGGCCCGCTTCCTGGACCCCGCCGAACCCATGCACGCAGCGCTGGCGTATGAAAACGGACGCGCCATCGGCATGGTGCACTGGATCTTCCACCGTTCTACCTGGACCGCGGGCGATTACTGCTACCTGCAAGACCTGTACGTGGACCCCGACGTGCGTGGCACGGGCGCAGGCCGCAAGCTGATCGAACACGTGTACGCCGAAGCCGCCGCCGCCAACGCCGCGCGTGTGTATTGGCTGACCCATGAAACCAATGCCGCGGCCATGCAGCTTTACGACCGCATTGCAGACCGCTCAGGCTTCCTCCAATACCGCAAGGTGATGGCGTGAGCGCTCGCGACCCGAACTGTCCGCTGTGCCAGGAAGACGGCGGCACCGTGCTGTGGCGCGGGCCGCATCTGCGCGTGATCGAGGTAGACGACGCCGACTATCCCGGCTTCACCCGCGTGATCTGGAACGGCCATCTGGCCGAGATGACAAGCCTGTCCACGCATGGGCGAGACCTGCTGATGCGGGCCGTGTACGCCGTCGAAGAGGCGCAGCAATCCATCTTGACGCCGGACAAGATCAACCTGGCGTCGTTGGGCAACATGGTGCCGCACCTGCACTGGCACGTGATCCCGCGCTGGCGCGGCGACCGCCACTTTCCTGATCCGATCTGGGCCGCGCCGCGCGTGGCAGCCGGCGCCGAACCGGCGGATTGGGTGGAACGCCAAGCGCGCACGCAAGCGCTGCTGCCGCGCTATCGCAACCGGGTCGTTGAGGCGATGAACGCGCTGCTCATGCACTGAGCGCGGCGCGACGGGGCCGCCCCCGTTCGGCTAGCCAGTGCGTATATGCACGCTCGACCTGATCCGCCGCGCGTTCGGCGGTGAACAGCCCCAGGCCACAGATCAGGTGACGGCCGGCATCCCCCATTCGGCGGCGCAGATCAGGGTCGGCCAGCAGCCTGTCCAATGCGCTGGCCAGGGCGGCGGGATTGTGTGGCGGCACCAGCAGGCCGGTCACCCCTTCCACCATGGTTTCAGGCACGCCGCCCACGGCCGTACCCACCACCGGCACGCCCATTGCCGCGGCTTCGATGAACACGGTGCCCAGGGCCTCGCGGTGAGTCGGCAACGCGAACACGTCAAAGGCCTTCAGCACATTGGCGATATCGTCCCGCCGCCCCAGGAAATGCACCCGCGACGCCAGGCCCAGGGTTGCCACCAGCGCGTGCAATTGGCTCAGCACCGGCATGCCGTCGCCCACCAACACCAGGTGCGCCGACGGGAAGCGGGCGGATACATGCAGGAAGGCGTCGATAAGATCAGCATGGCCCTTGTCGGCCCGCATCACGGCGACGCAACCCACCACGAGAGCGTCGTCCGGCAAACCCAATTCGCGCCGCACGCAAGCGCCTTCGCGCAACTGCGGCAACTCCACCGGGGAATGAATGGTGGCGACGGACCCGGGCCGCGCACCGCCATCCAGCAGCTGCTTGCGCACGAACCGGCTGACGGCAATGACCCGATGCGCCAGCCACGTATAGGCATAAAGGGAACGGATGGGGTTGGCCAAATGGCGCGTGCGCACGATCAGCGGCGTGCCGGCCAGCCGGGCGGCCAATGCCGCCAGCACGGTATCGCGACGGCTGTGGGTGTTGAGCACATCAAAGCGTTCGCGCCGCAGCAGGCGGTGGATAACCGCGACGCTGCGCAAGAAATTGAAGGGGCCGTCCATCACGGTGTGGTGCACGGTGAAACCGGCTTGCGCCAGACGATCGCCCAATTCCGCCCCCGGCTGGCAGACCAGTTCCAGATGATGGCCGCGCTTGCGCATGGCGATCATCTCTTTGTAGATGCAGAACTCCTGACCCCCAAACGACGTGGCGGCCTCGGTGTGCAGGATGCGCAGGCCGCCGGTGGCCCGGGCGCCGCGCGGCGCAGGGGAATTACGCATCGTCATGCCCCTTGGCCTGCACCGGATGGAGATCATTCCACGCGCGCCCTTCAAGGAGCAGGAAGGCTTCAAGGTAGGCGTAGTCTTCCGGGTTCAGCGGCGCCGCGCCGTGCGCCTGACGATCATGGACGCATTCCGACGCAACCAGGCGTTGCTTTTGCCAGACGCGGATAGCGCCCATCGGCGACATCGAAAACTCTGCGCCGTCGCGGCGCCACGTCTGCACCCGCGCGCTGGGTACCAAGCGCGTAAGTTGATAGACCCCGTTTGACGCGGCGTCAGCGGGTGGCGTCAACGACAACCCAATGTCCACCAAGCGAGGTATGGCGCTTGCGGTAGAAAGCGTGTGAGTTAAAACGGAAAGGGAAGGCAGGAAGGGCATGGCATTGCACTCATAACAAGGCGTTATTGCATTCCGCCCGAGGTGCAAAATGTTCGAGAACTTTCTTATTCTTGGAGGCATTGCGGGTCGGTAATATTCCCCGTCGCCATACATCTCGTGATGGCCGGCTGCTCAGACCACCCGACGCAGCAACACCCTGCTAGAAAACCCGCTTCCGGCCACAGCCGGCTCTCCATCAGCGGGCCTCAGGATGACAGCAAAATGGCACGCATTTCGCCGACAAAGCCCGGAATTTTCCTATCGTTCAGGTAAAATTCAGCTCTATTTTCCGCAACCCGAATCCAGGAATTTCCTTTGACCCACGTGGCAACCCCGCACCCTCGCCCCTCATTTCTACAGGCCTTTCTGCGCTCCGAGGCGCTCGGCGGCTACGTGCTCATGGCGGCCGCGCTGGCCGCGTTGATCATCGCCAACAGTCCGGCAGCGCCGCTCTACTTTGATGTGCTGGGTAGCAAACTGGGTTTCCAGGCGGGCCCCATCGTGCTGCGCGAGACGGTGCTGCACTGGATCAATGATGGCCTGATGGCCGTGTTCTTTCTGCTGGTCGGGTTGGAAATCAAGCGCGAAGTGCTGGACGGCCAGTTGCGTGGCGTCTCGCGCATCGTCTTGCCCGGTATCGCCGCGCTGGGCGGCATGGTCGCGCCCGCCTTGATCTACGTGCTGATCAACATCGGCAGCCCGGAAACGTTGCGCGGCTGGGCCATTCCCGCCGCCACCGACATCGCGTTCGCGCTTGGCATCCTGGCGCTGCTGGGCAGCCGCGTGCCGACATCGCTGAAAATCTTCCTGACCGCGCTGGCCATCCTGGATGATCTGGGCGCCATCATCATCATCGCGCTGTTCTATACCGCGCAGCTCAAGGTGGTGGCGCTGGCGATGGCGGGCGCGCTGCTGGTCTGCCTGTTCTGCCTGAACCGCGCGGGCGTCACACGCCTGACCCCGTATCTGCTGATCGGCGCTGTGCTGTGGTACTTCGTACTGAAATCCGGCGTGCATGCAACGCTTGCCGGCGTGGCGCTGGCGCTGACCATCCCGCTGAGCCCCCGCAATGCCGGCAAGCCCGGCGCCCATTCCCCCTTGCATGATCTGGAGCACGCGTTGCACAAGCCAGTCGCCTTGCTGATCGTGCCAATCTTCGGCTTCGCCAACGCGGGCGTGTCGTTTGCCGGGATGGGCCTGGCCAGCCTGGCGCAGCCTGTGCCGATGGGTGTGGCGTTGGGCCTGTTCTTGGGCAAGCAGCTGGGCGTATTCGGTTTCGCGTGGCTGGCCATCAAAGCCGGCGTCGCCAGCCTGCCACGCCATGCCACGTTCACGCAGCTGTACGGCATCGCCTTGCTGTGCGGTATCGGCTTCACGATGAGTCTGTTCATCGGTGCCCTGGCCTTTACCGATGCCGCGAGCGTTGACGCCACGAAGATCGGCGTGCTGGCGGGTTCACTGGCCTCTGGCTTGATCGGCTTCCTGTTGCTGCGTATCAAGCCCGCAGCGCCCTCGGAAGACGTGGCGCACCAAGCCGCCTCCTGACTGCCTACGGCTGCTGGCAAGCGTGCGCGCCATCGGCAATCGCACGCGCCAGCCGGTCAATGACCTCGGGCCGGGCCAGGCGGCGCTCTTCGTCCGGGTTCACAATCACCCCCACCTCGACCAGCACACCGGCCATCGGCGCGGTCTTCAGCACCGCCAGGTTATCGAAGCGCTGCACGCCAAGCCGGGCGTCAATCACGGGCCGGCTTTCGCCCACGATCGGGTCCGCGTGATACAGCGACGGCTTCTCGCCCGCGGCCAGCAGCTGTTCGCCAATTGCCCGAGCGCATCGCACGCTCTGCTCGTATTGGGGATTGCGCGACGACACGAAGACGGCGTAGCCCGAGAATTCGCGCTGACGGCCCGCATCGATCAGCCACTGCTGCATGGAATCGTGGTGAATCGAGACAAAAAAATCCGCGCGCGGCGCGATCCTTGAGCGCTTGCCCAGATCTATCTCGGCGCCATCGGCGGCCACTTGCGTCACACGGTCGCCCATGACGCGCAACGCCATCGCCACGCGGTTGCTGATGTCCAGGTTGTACAGATACTCAACCCGCCCGCTCGCGCCGGTAGCGCCGGGGCGAGCGGGCGTGTGGCCGGTGTCCACCACGATATGCGCCGCGTGCGCGGGCAGTGCGGCAAACATCGCGGCGATGCACAGCGCCGTGCGGCGCGCCAGCCGGGGAAGGCGAGTGATAAATGGAAATGCCACGGGGCTGACCGCCTAGAGGAATGTAGGGCGTCGTGGGAAGGGCTCCCGCCGCCGGTTGGGGCGGATTCTCGCGCAGCGCCCCGGCGGACGCAATGATCCGATTCGATTCCGGGACAAAAACGACACGGGCATTCAGCCTGCGCTCAAGCTGAAGGACTACGATCAAGACTTGGCATTCCCCACCAGGAGGTTGCAGCATGAACTCGTTGAATGGAAAAGTCGCCGTCGTCACCGGCGCGGCCAGCGGTATCGGCAAGGAAATTGCACTGACGCTCGCCCGCGCAGGCGCCACCATCGCGATTGCCGACCTGAATCAGGCGGGCGCGGACGCGGTGGCCAAAGAAATTGAACAGGCCGGCGGCAAGGCGATGGGCGTGGCCATGGACGTCACCAGCGAAGACGCCGTGAATCAAGGCATCGACAAGGTGGCGGCCGCCTACGGCAGCATCGACATCCTGATCTCGAACGCCGGCATCCAGATCGTCAACCCGATCGACCAGTTCGCCTTCTCGGACTGGAAGAAGATGCAGGCCATCCACGTGGACGGCGCCTTCCTCACCACCAAGGCGGCGCTCAAGCACATGTACCAGGGCGATCGCGGCGGCGTGGTCATCTACATGGGCTCGGTGCATTCCCACGAAGCTTCGCCGTTGAAGTCGGCCTATGTGGCCGCCAAGCACGCGCTGCTGGGCCTGGCGCGCGTGCTGGCCAAGGAAGGTGCCGCGCATAACGTGCGCTCGCATGTGATCTGCCCGGGCTTTGTGCGCACGCCGCTGGTTGAAAAGCAGATTCCCGAGCAAGCCAAAGAGCTGGGCATCAGCGAAGAAGACGTTGTGAAAAAGGTGATGCTGGGCGATACGGTGGACGGCGTGTTCACCACCGTTGAAGACGTGGCGCAGACCGCGCTGTTCCTGTGCACCTTCCCCAGCGCGGCGTTCACCGGCCAGTCGTTCGTGGTCAGCCACGGCTGGTATATGCAGTAGGCGAGTTCGTAGTCAGCCACGGCTGGTACATGCAGTAGGCGGGTTTGGGGTCAGCCGCGGCTGGTACATGCAGTAGGCGGGTTTGGGGTCAGCTGCGGCTGGTATATGCGGGGCGGGTAGATGCAGTAGCGGATTGCAGTAGCTGATCGGTCCGCGTGCGGCACGCCGGACAATCAGCGCCGCTATGCCAAAATTGCGCCCATGCCGCTCGATAACCGCCTGCTACCCAACACCCTCGCCGCTCAGACGGCGCAACTTCCCGCCGCCTGGGCGGCCGCTTTTGCGCCGCGCGCCGTGGCCGACGCCTTGGCCGCCGCCACCGCGCATGTGGAAAAGCGGCTTGCCGAAGGCGCGGTCGTGTATCCCGCTACGCCGTTTCGCGCGCTGCACGGCATGGCGCCGTCAGACGTGCGCGTGGTGATTCTGGGCCAGGACCCGTACCACGGCGCGGGCCAGGCCCAAGGCATGGCGTTCTCGGTCCCGGACGACTGCAAGCGCCCGCCCAGCCTGCGCAACATCTTCAATGAAATCGCCGCAGAGTTTCCCGGCACGGCCGTACCCGCGGGCAACGACCTGAGCCCCTGGGCCGATCAGGGTGTGCTGCTGTTGAACACCGCGCTTACCGTGGAAGACGGCCAGCCCGCCTCGCACGCCAAACGCGGGTGGGAAACGGTGACGGATGCATTGATTTCGCTGGTGGCCCGCGACCCCTCGCCCAAGGTCTTCATGCTGTGGGGCGCGCATGCGCAGGCCAAGCGCTTGTTGTTGCCCGACAACAGCGGCCATCTGATCCTGATGTCCAACCACCCCTCCCCGCTATCCGCCCGCAGGCCGCCCGTTCCGTTTCTGGGCTGCGGCCACTTCCTGACCACAAACCAGTGGCTGGTAAACCAAGGGAAAAACCCTATTGATTGGGGACTGGACAAAAAAATAATTTCCTTGCAAGGCGAATTCGGGTTATGATCGCCGCACTGCACAAAACGAGTTCGGCATTTACCGCCTTGATTTAGCGGAATTTTTTGCAGTCTGCCGGGCAGTCTAGCCCCGGCCCCATGCCGAACTATCATCGATTCCTGACCTCCTTTCCTTTCGCCCTGCGTTCCAATCTGTATACGAGAACGCGCCATGCGCACGGTTGATTCGGTCGGCACGATGCTCCATCAACCGTCGCCTGGATCCGGCCGCCTAATCCCCTGGCCCGACCAAGCACTGCGTCGCATTGATTGCGGCAAGGGAAAGTAATGTCTTTCGAAAACCTGGGTCTTGCACCCGCTCTGTTGTCGGCCGTCCAAGAAGCTGGCTTCAACACCCCCACCGCCGTCCAAGCTGCTGCCATTCCGCAAGCGCTGGCCGGTCACGACCTGATGGTGTCCTCGCAGACGGGCAGCGGCAAGACCGCCGCCTTCATGCTGCCGGCCCTGCACCGTATTGCCCAGATGCCCGCCAACAAGGGCGTCGGCGTGCAAGTGCTGGTGCTGACCCCGACCCGCGAACTGGCTCTGCAAGTTACCGAAGCCACCGCCACCTACGGCCGCAAGCTGGCTGACCTGCGCACCGCCACCGTCGTCGGCGGCATGCCCTACGGCGCGCAACTGAAGGCGCTGTCGCGCCGCGTTGACGTGCTGGTCGCCACCCCCGGCCGCCTGATCGATCACCTGCAATCGGGCCGCGTCAAGCTGAACACCGTGCACACGCTGGTGCTCGACGAAGCCGACCGCATGCTGGACATGGGCTTCATTGAAGACATCGAAACCATCGTCAGCCGCCTGCCGGAAGATCGCCAAACGCTGCTGTTCTCGGCCACGCTGGACGGCACGATCGCCAAGCTGGCTTCGAAAATGATGCGCGACCCGCAACGTATCGAGCTGGCTGGCGCCAAGGAAAAGCACACCAACATCACGCAAAGCCTGCTGTACGCAGACGACGCTGGCCACAAGATGCAATTGCTGGATCACGTGCTGCGTGACGCCAAGCTGGATCAAGCCATTGTCTTCACGTCCACCAAGCGTGGCGCCGATGACCTGGCCGACCGCCTGGCTGACCAAGGCTTTGCCGCCGCTGCCCTGCACGGCGACATGAACCAGCGCCAGCGCACCCGTACCCTGTCGCAACTGCAACGCGGCCAGCTGCGTATTCTGGTTGCCACCGACGTTGCCGCCCGCGGCATCGACGTGCAAGGCATCAGCCACGCTGTGAACTTCGACCTGCCGATGCAAGCCGAAGACTACGTGCACCGTATCGGCCGTACCGGCCGCGCCGGCCGCAGCGGCCTGGCGTTCACGCTGGCGACGCACTCCGAGCGCCACAAGGTTCGCCGTATCGAGCACTACATCGGTCAAACGATTACGGCGGAAACCATCGCCGGTCTGGAACCCAAGCGCACGCCCCGTCCGTCGGCCGGTGGCAGCGGCGCCCCGCGTGGCGGCAAGCCGTTTGGCAAGCGCCCCGGTGGTTTCGGTGGTTCGCGTCATGAAGGCGGCTACCAAGGCAACCGCGAAGGCCGTTCCTTTGCCGGCCCGCGTGAAGGCGGCGCTCCCCGTGGCGAGTTCAAGCCGCGTGAAGGTGGTTACCAAGGCAACCGCGACGGCGCCCCGCGTGAAGGCGGCTACCAAGGCAATCGTCCTTTCGGCGACCGCCCGGCCCGTTCGTTCAGCGATCGTCCCAGCTTCGGTGATCGTCCCCAGCGCGAAGGCGGCTACCAGGGCAATCGTCCCTTCGGCGACCGCCCCCAGCGTGAAGGCGGCTTCCGTGGCGGTGACCGCGATGCGCGTCCCAGCTTCGGCGGCGACCGCCCCAGCTTTGGTGATCGTCCCCAGCGCGATGCCCGCCCGTTCAGCGAGCGTGCTCCCCGCGAAGGCGGTTTCCGCGGTGGTGACCGTGACGCCCGTCCGAGCTTCGGCGATCGCCCCAGCTTCGGCGACCGTCCCCAGCGCGAAGGCGGCTTCCGCGGCGGTGACCGTCCGGAAGGCGGTTTCCGTGGCGCCAAGCCCTCGTTCGACAAGCGCCCCGGCGGCCCCGCCAAGCGCTTCGCCAAGCCGGCTGATCGCCGCGGCTAATTCGCCCGCTTGATCCCCTAACAAACCCCGCGCCCGTCGCGGGGTTTGTTTTTTTGGGGTCACCAACAGATGCGGCCACGCCCCCAGCGGGGCCGTTCTTTTTTTGGGAAAATGCGCCCATGACCACGCCTTCCTCGACCATGCAACGCCCCGCGCCCGCCAACCTGCCCCCGCTGTCCCCCGCCGCCCAGCAACATAGCGACGCCACCGCCGCGCACCTGCGCGCCGCGATCATCGCCAATGGCGGCTGGCTGCCGTTTGATCACTGGATGGCCGAAGCGTTGTACGCGCCCGGGCTGGGCTATTACGCCGCAGGCAACGTCAAGCTGGCGGATGGGGATGACGACGCCAAGACGCCTGCGGGCGATTTCGTCACCGCCCCGCAATTGACCCCGCTCTTCGCGCGCACCATCGCCCGGCAGGCGGCGCAGGTGCTGCGCCAGACACAAACGCAAGCCGTGCTGGAGTTTGGCGCCGGCACCGGCGCGCTGGCCGAAGGCGTGCTGCGCGAGCTGGATGCGCTGGGGCTGAACCAGACGCAGTACTTCATCCTGGAAGTTTCGGCCGACTTGCGCGCGCGCCAGGCCGAGCGGCTGGCGCCGTTCGGCAGCCGTGTGCAATGGCTGGACGCGCTGCCCAACACCTTTGCCGGTTGCGTGCTGGCCAATGAAGTGCTGGACGCGATGCCGGTATCGCTGTTTTGCTGGGGCGAGGATGGCGCCGTGCTGGAGCGCGGCGTGTCGCTGGATGCCGATCAGCATTTCGCGTGGGCCGACCGCCCTGCCGCGCCCGCGCTTGCCGCCGCCGTCGCGGCGCGCATGCCTGCCCTGCCGGGCTATGTGTCGGAAATCAATCTGCAAGGCGAAGCGTGGATTGCCGCGATGGGCGCCTGGCTGGAACGCGGCGCGGCGCTGCTGATCGACTACGGTTTTCCGCGCAGCGAGTACTACCATCCGCAGCGCGCGGGCGGCACGCTGATGTGCCATCTGCGCCATCACGCGCATGGCGACCCCTTCACCGCCCCCGGGTTGCAGGACATCACCGCGCACGTGGATTTCACGGCCATGGCGGACGCGGCACTGGAAGCCGGCTTGCAGGTGCTGGGCTATACGTCGCAGGCGCGCTTTCTGATGAATGCGGGGCTGATGGATCTGCTGGCGCAGTTGGACCCGTCGGACGCGCAACAGTACGCGCAGGCCGTCGCGCCCGTGCAGAAGCTGCTGTCCGAAGCCGAGATGGGCGAACTCTTCAAGGTGCTGGCCGTGGGCCGGGGCATGACGGAACCGCTGGCGGGCTTTGCGCGCGGCGACCGTCTGGGCAAGCTGTAAGGACGTCAGGCGGAGGGCGCGGCATGTTGGCCGCGCCGCCCCGTTCCTGCAAGCGTCAGCCCGCCTGCAAGCGTTCCAGTTGTTCCAGCCGCGCCTGGCGCACGCTGTCTTTGATGCGGGCTGGGTCGCCTGCGCAGGCCTTGGCAATAGCCCCCGCATCCACACCGCGCACAGCATCCACGCGTGATTGCCACGCGTCGGTATCCACGGGCTGCAAGATGGCAGCCGTTTTCAAGAGATCAAAAAAGCGTTCCGGCTTGCGCAAGGCATCGGCGCGTTCCATCAGCGCCAGCTGCGCGTCGGGGCCGCCTTGCTCGGTGGCGTTCAAGCCTGCCAAGACCTCGGGCAGCAGTCGCGCGTAATCATTGCATTCGGTCGGCACGCGCATGCGCCGCCCCAGCGCCTCGCGTTCAGGCGTCAGCCGGCACAGCAAGGCGTAGCGCCCCGCCATCGACAAGCCCGACTGCGCCGCACGATCGACATCCGCGCCGGCTTCCTCCACGCCTTGCAGCTCGGGCATCACGCGCGCGAGCGCGCCGGAATCCTGCAACACGCCCAACATGCGCGACGGCTTTTTCGCCATCAGCCCGCGCGACAATTCCTTCCAGACCCGTTCGGCCACCAGCGCATCGGCCTCGCCGGCGTCCACCATGTGGCGGCACAGCGCCATCGTTTCCGGCGCGATGGTGAAATCGTCAAAGCGCGCGGCGAAACGGCCCAGCCGCAAGATGCGCACCGGGTCTTCCTGGAACGCGTCGCCCACATGCCGGAAGACGCGCGCGCGCACATCGGCCGCGCCGCCCAAGGGGTCGACGAGTTCGCCGTCTTGCGTCTGGGCGATGGCGTTGACGGTCAGGTCGCGGCGGCGCAGGTCTTCTTCCAGCGTCACATCGCTGCCGGTGTAGAACGTAAAGCCCTTGTAGCCGCGGCCGGACTTGCGCTCGGTGCGCGCCAGCGCGTATTCCTCTTTGGTGCGCGGGTGCAGGAAAACGGGGAAGTCACCGCCCACCGGGATGAAGCCGCGGCGGGCCATGTCTTCGGGCGTAGCGCCCACCACGACCCAGTCGTGATCGCCGGGGCGCAGGCCAAGCAGTGCATCACGCACCGCCCCGCCCACGATATACACCTGCAAGCCGTCGATGGCCGGATCTGGCGTCATGGAATCGACGTGCTTTCGGCGCCCAGCGGCACGATGTTGCCCAGCCGTTCCTTCAAGGACTGCGACTGCCCGCTGAACATCGCCGCGTAGTAGACGGCGTTGGACATCACGTTCTTCACGTAGGTGCGCGTTTCGTTAAACGGGATGGTCTCGGCGAAGATCGCGCCTTCAACGGGATGCGTAAACGTCGAGCGCCAGTTGTGCGGGCGGCGCGGCCCGGCGTTGTAGCCTGCGCTGGCCAGCATTTGCGAGCCGTTCAAATCGCGCAGCACCATGTTCAGGTAGTTGGTGCCGAGCTCGGTGTTGGTGTCGAAATCGTTCACGCTGGCGGGCGTGAAATCGGTCATGCCGATCTTGCCTGCGACCCACTTGGCGGTGGCCGGCATCAGCTGCATCAGGCCGGAGGCGCCCACGTGCGAACGCGCATCCATGATGAAGCGCGATTCCTGGCGGATCAGGCCGTAGACCCAGGCCGGGTCCAGTGCGATGGCGTTGGCCTTGGCGGTGACGCGCCCTTCAAACGGCGCGATGAAGCGCTGGCTGAAGTCGAATTCCTTTTCGGTGCGGTCAGACGTATTGACCACGCGATCAAAGATATTTTCGGCGCGCGCCAGTTCGGCAGCGGCCATCAGTTGGCGGTCGCTCATGCCGCGCAGCGTGTAGTTCCATTCCGGCACGGCTTCGGCCCGCCAGCCCAGGCGGAACAATTGCACGGCGCGTTGCAGGCCCGGGTTGGCGCGGGCTTCGGCGATTTCGCGATCGCTGACGGGCGCGGGGCGCGGCGGCACGTTGATGCGGCGGCCCAGTTCTTCGGCCGACAACTGGCCGTAGAAATCGAAGCGGTCGGCAATGCCGGCGTACAGCGCGTTGGCTTGTTCCTTGCGGCCGGTTGCGGCCAGGCCGCGCGCCTTCCAGTACACCCACGACGTATCGTCGCGCTGCGAGGCGGGCATCTCGTCGATGGACTCGATGACCCACTTCCAGTCGATCTTGGGTTGGCGCAACGCGGCGCGCACCTTCCAGCCCGCGTTGTATTCCGTCATGCGGATGTGGCCGGCCTCGTGGTACCAGTCGTCGGCGCGGCTATCCAGTTTCAGCGCGGCCATCAGCGCGTACTGGCCGCGCACCCAGGCCAGATTCGGCTTGGACATGGACTTGGCCCATTCGCGGCGCATATACGAATCCGCCACGCTGACATCCGACCGCGCCAGACGGGCCAGCGCGATGTTCACCAGTTCTTTCTCGTTGCGGCCCACGGGCATGCGGTCTTGCCGCGTCAGCCACTTCATGGGGTCCTTCATCATGGCGTCGTACGTCTTCAGGTCGCGCGCCTCGAACATGTACTGCACGAGCTTGCGGGCGTCTGTGGTCTTGTCGGCCTCGATGGCGTCGCGCAACTGCGGTTCCAGCTGATCCCAGCCCAGAATGTTGTCGGCGACCAGCTGGTCATACAGCGCCCAGCACGAGCCCCCCGGTGCAAACACCGCCTGTGCCTGCGCGGCCGTGGCGCGCTGGCCGGTCATGTGCTTGGCGTCCAGGATGGCGCATTCGATCTGGGCGTTGCTGTTCTTCACGGGCGCCAGCTTGCGCACGGTTTCGAAGTCGCCGCTGCGGGCGGCGGCCAGCAGCCAGTCGCCACGCAAACGGTCAGCCAGGTAGGCGTCGTTATTGCTGCTGATGAAGCGTTGCAGGTCGGCGGTGGGCCGGCCCGTGGCGGGCGGCGTCCACAGCTGATAGCGCAGCAGCCAGTATTCGGGGTACATGCCCAGCGTGTCGGATTTAGCCTGGGGCACCAGCGCGCCCAGCACCGACCACTGCTTGCGGTTCATGGCTTCGCGCGCGGCAACCACGGCGGCAAGCGCGGGCGTGTCGGCTGTGGGAGGCAGGCCGGCCAGCACGGCGGGCGGCACCGAAATGACGGGCTGAGCCGCTTGGGCAGCGGCCTGGGGTTGGGGCTGGGTATTGACGGCGGCGCTGCGTTGTTGCGCATCAACCGGCGCACAGGCGGCGGTGAACAATGCCAGCAGCGGCAGCCAGCGGCGCAAGCCGGCGCGAGGGTCCGAGGTGAAGGGGGTACGCGGGGATTTCCGGGCGGTTTTCTGATACCGTCGCGATTGCAGGGTCTGTGTCATGCGGTGTCCCTCATTTGCCGACCTACACTGCAACCTACACCGGCCATGCACGCACCGGCCTTGCCCGCCAGCATGCCGACTTCCTGCATGCCCGATTCCAGCACGTTCGCCTTCATTGTCCATCCCCCATCACAGCCACTGCATGACTACGCAAAATACTCCAGAGGATACCGCAGTCCAGCACCGCACGCGATTGCGGAAACTGCGTGCCGAATTGCCCGAAGATCAGCGCAGCCGTGGCGGTTTGCTGATGCGCGCGCGGCTCTTCACGTGGCTGAATGTGGCGCGTGACGAAGCGGTGCGCGCCGGCCGTGCCGCGCCGGCCACCGTCGCGGCCTTCTGGCCCATGGCGGATGAACCCGACCTGCGCCCGCTGCTGTCGCAATGGGTGGAAAACGGGGTGGCCGTGGCGCTGCCGGTGGTCCGCACGCGCAACGCCCCGCTGGCCTTCCTGCCCTGGACGCCCGAGGCCGAACTGCGCGCCGGCCCCTACGGCATCCAGGAACCCGCCGCTGGCGACGAGGTGCTGCCCGACGTGATCCTGGTGCCCACGCTGGGCTATACCGAGCAAGGCGACCGCCTGGGCTACGGCGGCGGCTACTACGACCGCACGCTGGCCGCCTTGCGCGAGCGCGGCCACCCGTTCATCACCATCGGCATCGCCTGGAGCTGCGGCGAGCTCGACGCTGACTACGAACCCGCCCCGCACGATTTCCCGCTGGACGCCGTGCTGACTCAGGACGGCTGGGTGCCGCACGCCCCGCTTGAGCAAGGCGCGACGGGCAGCGGTACCACGCTGCACACCTACCGCATGAACTGACGCACCAGAACCGCCCCGGCGGTTTGCACCAATCTGGTGCAATAAGATTTCCAGCGTTTCCCCCGCGGGCTTGCCGAGCCCCTCGGCCACTGCGGGGATGGCGTTTCCGCGCGCTTCAGAGGATATTGTGCCCAGGGCCGCCGCCTGCCCTGAAAGCTGGCATGCGGGTTGCTTATTGTTTGGGACCGGCCACATATCGGCCGGGTTATGACCGTGTGCAAGGCTGCCGCCTGCAAGCCGGCCGCCAGCACTAGCATCGGAGGAGCCATGAAGGACAGACCATCCCGTCCAGCCGCTTTTGACGAAATGCGCGACAGCGCAGGCGGCATACGCTCCCAGTACCAGGCCTTCGAGCGCTGGCATCAAGAGCAATCGGCCGAGGCCATGGCCGTACGGCGGCTTGAAGCAGACCTGAGCTTTCGCCGCGTCGGCATCACCTTTTCGGTGGCGGGCGACGCCGCCGGCACCGAACGCCTGATTCCCTTCGACCTGATTCCCCGGGTCATTCCCGCCGACGAATGGCGGCATCTGGAAGCCGGCTTGAAGCAGCGCGTACGCGCGCTGAACATGTTCATCCACGACATCTATCACGGCCACGACATCGTGCGCGCCGGCATCGTGCCGGCCGAACAGGTGTTCCTGAACGCCCAGTACCGCCCCGAAATGCAGGACGTGGACGTGGCGGAAGACATCTACTGCCACATCGCCGGGGTCGACATCGTGCGCGCGGGCGCAGGCGAGTTCTACGTGCTGGAAGACAATCTGCGCGTGCCTTCCGGCGTGTCCTACATGCTTGAGAACCGCAAGATGTCGATGCGGCTGATGCCCGATGCGTTCAGCCGCATCAAGGTCGAACCGGTAGCGCACTACCCCGACCTGCTGCTGGACAACCTGCGTGAAGTCGCGCCGCACGGTGGCGACGACCCGACCGTCGTCGTGCTGACGCCGGGCATGTATAACTCGGCCTACTTCGAACATGCGTTCCTGGCGCAGCAGATGGGCGTGGAGCTTGTTGAAGGGCAGGATCTGTTCGTGGAACAGAACACCGTCTACATGCGCACCACGCAAGGCCCGCGCAAGGTGGACGTCATCTACCGCCGCCTGGACGACGACTTTCTTGACCCGCTGTCCTTTCGCGCCGACTCCGCGCTGGGCGTGCCGGGTCTCTTGTCGGTGTATCGCGCCGGCCGCGTCACGCTGGCCAACGCCATCGGCACCGGCATCGCCGACGACAAGTCCACCTATCTGTACGTGCCGGACATGATCCGGTTTTACCTCAGCGAAGAACCCATCCTGTCGAACGTGCCGACCTGGCGCTGCGGCCGGCCTGACGAGCTGTCCCACGTGCTGGCCAACATGCACGACCTGGTCGTGAAGGAAGTGCATGGCGCAGGCGGCTACGGCATGCTGGTGGGCCCCTCGTCCACGCGCGCCGAAGTCGATGCGTTCAAGGACCGCGTGCGCGCCAACCCGGCCAACTACATCGCGCAGCCCACGCTGGCGCTGTCCACCATCCCCACCTATGTGGAATCCGGCGTGGCGCCCCGCCACGTTGATCTGCGCCCCTACGTGCTGTGCGGCAAAGACATCCGCACGGTGCCAGGCGGACTGTGCCGCGTGGCGCTGACCGAAGGCTCGCTGGTCGTTAACAGCAGCCAGGGCGGCGGCACCAAAGACACCTGGGTTCTGGAGGACTGAACATGCTGAGCCGTACCGCCGACAACCTGTTCTGGATGTGCCGATACACCGAACGCGCCGAGAACACCGCGCGCATGCTGGACGTGAATCTGCAGATGTCGCTCTTGCCGCAAGACCCGCAAACGCGCGAAGGCTCGTGGCTGGGTGTGCTGCGCATTTCCGAGCTGCAGGGCCTGTACCAAAGCAAGTACGCATCCATCTCGCCCAACGATGTCCTGCAATACATGGTGCGCGACCCGGAGAACCCATCGTCCATCTATTCCTGCATGCGCGCCGCCCGCGAGAACGCGCGCGCCGTGCGCGGCAGCCTGACCACCGAAGTCTGGGAGACCTACAACACAACGTGGCTGGAGCTGCTGAAGCACCTGCACACCGGGCTGCTTGAACGCAACCCGGGCGAGTTTTTCGAATGGGTGAAGTTCCGTTCGCATCTGGCGCGTGGCGTCACCATCGGCACGATGCTTGAAGACGAAGCGCTGTACTTCCTGCGCATCGGCATGCACCTTGAACGCGCGGACAGTACCGCGCGCATGCTGGACGTGAAATTTCATGAACGCGGCAGCAACGGGTCGCACGAAGCGCGCGCCGAACCCACCGGCAACGCCGCGCTGCAAAGTGAGTTCTATCGCTGGTCGGCGCTGCTGAGTTCCGTGTCGGGGCTGGAGATCTACCGCAAGGTGTATCGCGACGTCATCACGCCCGACCGCGTCGCCGAACTCTTGATCCTGCATGGCGACATGCCGCGTTCGCTGCTGGCCTCGATGCGCGCGGTGGCCGAGGACCTGGCGCGCGTGTCCAACCAGCGCTCGACCGAAACGGAGCGCCGCGCGGGCATGCTGTGCGCCGAACTGCAATACGGCCGCGTCGAAGACATCCTGGACAGTGGACTGCATCAGTACCTGGACCACTTCCTGGACCGCATCAACGACCTGGGCAACCGGATCAGCCAGGACTTCCTGGTCCCGCTGTCGGCATAACACGGAGACAGCAATGAAACAGTTCATCACGCACGTCACGCATTACCGCTACACCGCGCCGGTCACCTACAGCATCCAGACCTTGCGCCTGACGCCGCGCGACGACGAACACCAGCGCGTGCTGCGCTGGAACATCGAAGCGCCTGGCGCGCTGGAAAAACAGGTGGATGCGTACGGCAACATCACGCACACGCTGACGCTGAACCACCCGCACACCGACATCGAATTGCGCGTGACGGGCCAGGTGCAGGTTGCGCCGCTGATGCGCGGGGTGCTGGGCAGCGAAGACAGCCGCCTGCCGGTACACGCCTATTGCGTGCAGACGCCGCTGACGCAGGCCGACGACACCATCATGGCCTTCGTTCGAAACGTGTTGCCCAACGGACTGACCACCCCGGACGACATCCTGGCGCTGGCCAACGCCATCAGCGACCGGGTGGCCTACGAGCCCGGCACCACCGACGTCACCACTGCCGCCAACCAGGTGCTGGCGATGGGCCATGGCGTCTGCCAAGACCACGCCCACCTGTTCCTGGCCTGCGTGCGCGGCCTGGGCGTGCCGGCCCGCTACGTCAGCGGCTACGTCCACACCACCACCGAACACTCGGCCAGCCACGCCTGGGCCGACGTCTGGCTGGCCGACATCGGCTGGACCAGCGTCGACATCACCAACCGCCAATTCGCCTCTGACAGCCATTGCCGGCTGGCCGTGGCGCGCGACTACGACTCGGCGTCCCCAATACGCGGCGTGCGCAGCGGCGGCGGCGAAGAATCCATGGAGATCAGCGTGCAGGTGCAGACGTCCGGCCAGCAGTAAACGCCCTGCCCGCACCGGTCAGCACGCCGGTGCCCGCGCCGCAATACAATGCGGCGTGGTTTTTCCGAATTTTCAATCATGACCTATTGTGTAGCCGCCCGCCTCGACGCCGGCCTGGTTTTCCTCTCTGACTCCCGCACGAACGCGGGCGTCGACCAGATCAGCGTTTTCCGAAAAATGACCGTCTTCGAGCGCCCGGGCGACCGCGTCATGGTCCTGATGACTTCAGGCAACCTGGCCGTCAGCCAGGCTGTGCTGCACGCACTGGCCCGCCAGCACGACGACGGTGGCGACACCATCTGGAACGCCGCCGATCTTTTCGAAGCCACCCGCTGCGTCGGCGCCGCCGTGCGCGAGGTCTACCACCGCGAAGCCCCCGCACTGCACGAGCAAGGCGTGGACTTCAACGTCAGCATCATTTTCGGGGGACAGATTGGCGGCGAACGCTGCCGCCTGTTCCAGGTGTATTCCGCGGGCAACTTCATCGAAGCCAGCCAGGAATGCCCATACTTCCAGATCGGCGAAGCCAAATACGGCAAGCCCATCCTGGACCGCGTGCTGCGCCCCGACACGTCTCTGGACGAAGCCGCCAAGTGCGCGCTGATATCAATGGACTCCACGCTGCGCTCGAACATCTCGGTAGGGCTGCCGCTGGACTTGCTGGTCTACGACACCGACGCGCTGCGCGTCACGCACTTCGCCTGCATCGACGAAAACAACGAGTACTTCCGCATGATCCGCGGCACCTGGGGCGAACGCCTGCGCCAGGTCTTCGCCGAAATCCCCGACCCGCTGTGGACCAACCCCGACGACCCCGGCTCACTGGTGCCGCTGTCCCGCGTGCACCAGCCGCTGCGCATCGAACCGGTCAATGCGCCACAGCCGAACTACCCCACCCCGCAAGTGCTGGCCGAAGATCCGGGGAAGGATCAGGCGAGTTAAGACTTTCAACGCATGTGCCAGTCACATGCCCACCCTCCGAGGCCCGCCGCAATGCATTGCGGCGGGCTTTCGTGTTCTTGCCCCTTTCCCCTTGCCGAAACCCGGCTTGTGAAACGGCGAATTCTCATCCTTGGGCCCTCGGGCCACACTGGTATCTGCCCGCGTGCTGTTCGCGGGCCACCAGAACAACCACAAGGAGCGAGACATGCCCTCTTTTTTCGCGCGCGCGGCCACGCGTGCTGCCTGGCCCATGTTGGCCTTGTCCTGCCTGGCCTGGGGTTCCGCCAGTGCGCAAGGCGCTTATCCCAACCATCCCATTTCGCTCGTCGTGCCGTTTGCGGCGGGCGGGCCAACCGATGTGGTGGCGCGCAGCCTTGGGGCGTCCATGGCCAAGACGCTGGGGCAAAGCGTCATCATTGAAAACCGCACGGGCGCGGGCGGCACGCTGGCCTCGCAGCATGTGGCGCGTTCGGCGCCGGATGGCTACACCTTTCTGATCCATCACAACGGCATGGCGACGGCGCCTGCGCTGTACCGCAAGCTGTCGTTCAACCCGCTGACGGACTTTGCCTACGTCGGCCAGGTGGCGGATGTGCCCATGACGTTGCTGGGCCGCAAGGACCTGCCGGCCGATGGCATGGCGGGCTTCGTCAAGTACGCCAAGGAAAACGGCAACAAGATCAACCTGGCCAACGCCGGGCTGGGCGCGGTGTCGCAACTGTGCGGCATGTTGCTGCAAGAGTCGCTGGGCGTGCAGTTCACGACCGTGCCATATGCCGGCACGGCCCCGGCGATGACGGCGCTGCTGGGCGGTCAGGTGGACGTGTTGTGCGACCAGACCACGCAGACCATTCCGCAGATCAAGGGCGATCGCGTGAAGCTGTTTGGCGTCACCACGCTGGAGCGCATCAAGGCGCTGCCCGATGCGCCGACCTTGCAGGAAGGCGGGTTGAAGGGCTTTGAGGTCAAGGTGTGGCACGGCGTCTACGCGCCCAAGGGCACGCCGCCGGAAGCCGTTGCCAAGTTCAATGCGGCGTTGCGCGCGGCGCTGAAAGACCCGGCGTTCACGCAGAAGATGGCCGAGCTGGGCGCAGAAATCGTGCCGGAAGCGAAGCAGACGCCGGAAGGCTTGCAGACCTGGTTGCAGTCCGAGGTGGACAAGTGGGGCGGCGTGATCCGCAAGGCGGGCGTGTACGCGGACTGAGGTCAACGATAACTGCCGCTGCAAAGCCGCCGCTGCAACAACGCCGCTACAACAACGCAGGAAAAAAAAGGCCGGCATTTTTCGATGCCGGCCTTTGTCGTCACTGGAAGCAGCGATTACTTCGCCAGTTCCTTCCACACCGCAAGCGGGGCTTCCGCGTGGTTCAAGGTGTAGAAGTGCAGGCCCGGCGCGCCGTTGTCCAGCAGGGTCTGGCACAGCTCGGTCACGACATCCACGCCGAACGCGCGGATGGAAGCCTTGTCGTCGCCAAACTCCGCCAGCCGCAGGCGAATCCAGCGCGGCACTTCCGCGCCGCACATTTCCGAAAAACGCAGCAGCTGCGTGTGGTTCGTGATGGGCATGATGCCCGGCACGATCGGCACGCGCACGCCCTTGGCCTGGGCCCGGTCGACAAAGTCGAAATAGGCGTCGGCGTTGAAGAAATACTGCGTGATGGCCGCATCAGCGCCGGCGTTCACCTTGGCCACGAAATGGTCCAGGTCGGCCGACGGGTTCGTGGCTTGCGGATGCATTTCGGGATAGGCCGCGACTTCGATGTGAAACCAGTCGCCCGTTTCCTCGCGGATGAACGAGACCAGCTCATTGGCGTAGCGCAGTTCGCCCGCATCACCGCCCATGCCCGAAGGCAGGTCGCCGCGCAAAGCAACCACGCGCCGCACGCCTTCGTTCTTGTAGGTCTGGAGGATGTCCCGCAATTCCTGGCGCGTGGCGCCCACGCACGACAAGTGAGGCGCCGCATCGCAGCCCAGGTTGCCCAGCGTGCGCACGGCGTCCGCCGTGCCGGCACGCGTGGAACCGCCCGCGCCGAACGTCACGCTGACGTACTTGGGCTGGATGGCCAGCATCTGCTTGGCCGCGCGGACCAGCCGCTCTTGGCCGGCCAGGTCGCGCGGGGGAAAGAACTCCAGACTGAAAGCGGGGGAAGTCGAGTCAGACATTAGGGAATCAGTTTGGTAAGCAGGCCAGAGATGATGCTGTACAGAATGGCACCGCCCACGGCCCACCAGAACCCGTTGACCTGGAAGCCCTTCAGCACGGAGCCGACGAACCAGAACAACAAGGCGTTGATGACAATGAGGAAGAGCCCGAGGGTGACGATCGTGATGGGCAAGGTCAGCAGCACAAGCACGGGCTTGACCAGCATGTTCACCAGACCCAGCACCAGCGCGGCGATCAGCGCCGAACCGAAGCTGGCCACGGCAATGCCGGGCAAGAGGTAAGCAACAGCCAGCAGGGCCACCGCGTTCAGAATCCAGACGAGTATCAATGTCACCATGTTCGAACTCCTGTATTGACGCTCCGCGGCCCTGCCTTCAACAGACAAAAACAGGGGAACCCGCGGTTCGGAAAACCCGCGCCAACATGGCGCGGTAGTTTCCTATTGTGCTTTCAACCTATCAATAACGGTAGTGCTCGGGCTTGAAGGGGCCTTCGACCGGCACGTTGATGTAGTCAGCCTGATCCTTGCGCAGCGTGGTCAGCTTCACGCCCAGCTTCTTCAAATGCAGGCGGGCAACCTTCTCGTCCAGGTGCTTGGGCAGCACGTAGACTTCGCCCGACTTGTAGGCTTCGTTACGCGTGAACAGCTCGATCTGAGCGATGGTCTGGTTGGCGAACGACGACGACATCACGAACGACGGGTGGCCCGTGGCGCAGCCCAGGTTCACCAGACGGCCTTGCGCCAGCAGGATGATGCGCTTGCCGTCCGGGAAGATCACGTGGTCGACTTGCGGCTTGATCTCTTCCCACTGGCAATCGGCCAGACCGGCGACGTCGATTTCGTTGTCGAAGTGGCCGATGTTGCAGACGATCGCCTGGTCCTTCATGGCGTTCATGTGCTCACGCGTGATGACGTGGTAGTTGCCGGTGGCGGTGACGAAGATGTCGCCATGGACGGCGGCTTCTTCCATCGTCACGACCTTGAAGCCTTCCATCGCGGCTTGCAGGGCGCAGATCGGATCAATTTCCGTGACCCAGACTTGCGCGCGCAGGGCGACCAGCGCCTGGGCGCAGCCCTTGCCCACGTCGCCGTAACCGGCCACGACGGCGATCTTGCCGGCAACCATCACGTCGGTGGCGCGCTTGATGCCGTCCACCAGCGATTCGCGGCAGCCGTACAGGTTGTCGAACTTGGACTTGGTGACCGAGTCATTGACGTTGATGGCGGCAAAGGCCAGCTCGCCCTTTTGCGACATCTGGTACAGGCGATGCACGCCGGTGGTGGTTTCTTCCGTCACGCCTTTGATCAGCGCCAGGCGGGTCGAATACCACTTCGGATCACGCTTCAAGGTTTCCTTGATGGCGGCAAACAGGATGCGCTCTTCGTCGCTGCCCGGGTTGGCCAGCACCGAGAGGTCTTTCTCAGCCTTGGTTCCCAGGTGAAGCATCAACGTGGCGTCGCCGCCGTCGTCGAGGATCATGTTGGCGTTCTGGCCATTGGGCCATTCGAAGATCTTGTGGGTGTACTGCCAGTACTCTTCCAGCGTTTCGCCCTTGACGGCGAAGACCGGCGTACCCGATGCCGCGATGGCGGCGGCGGCGTGGTCTTGGGTCGAGAAGATGTTGCACGAGGCCCAGCGCACTTCGGCGCCAAGCGCCACCAGCGTTTCGATCAGCACGCCAGTCTGGATGGTCATGTGCAGGCTGCCGGCAATGCGCGCGCCCTTCAACGGCTGCGCGGCGGCGAATTCGTCGCGGATGGCCATCAGGCCGGGCATTTCGGTTTCGGCAATAGCCAGTTCGCGACGGCCCCAGCCTGCCAGCGACAGGTCGGCAACCAGGTAATCGGAGAAGGATTTATCAGTCACAGCGTTCATGGTGTGTAGGCTCCACGTGAATGTCGAACGGCGCACGATATGGCCGGACAACGCGAATACACCACGACAGTCGAGTGCTCGCCTTTCCCGCCATATGCGACAAAGGTGAGCGCCGTTGCTGTAGCGACGCGCGGGGCGCGGCGCTTGAACAAGGATTCCTGAGCCTGGCGAGCCGGGGTTCGCGCGCCTTGCCTTGGCAAGACGGAAACCGCAGGGTCGTCGCAACGCTCCTCAGGATTGCCGGGCATTGTACCGGTTTGACCGCCTGCGCGGAAATCCGTCCCCGAAATAAAACCCACAGGATTTCTTCCGGTCACCCCGCCCCGGCCAACGTTGTCCGCGAAGAAGCATCCGGCACCAAGGGAACCAGCGAGGCCAGCAGATCGGAGGCCACCGAATCCCAGCTGCGCGTCAGCGCATGCGCGCGCACGGCGTGGCGATCCAGCGGCAGCGCCGCGCGGCACGCGTGGGCAAGGTCATCATCCAGGCAGCCCGTCACACCCGGCGTCACCACCGCCAACGGCGCCTCGCTGCGAAACGCCGCCACGGGGGTGCCGCTTGCCATGGCCTCCAGCATCACCAGACCGAACGTATCGGTCAGGCTGGGAAACACGAACACGTCGGCCGCAGCATAGAAGCCGGGCAGCGCGTCGTCTTGCTGCATGCCCAGAAACACCGCATCTGGAAACCGCTTCTTCAACCGCGCCTCGTCCGGCCCTGCCCCCACCACCACCTTGCTGCCGGGCAGGTCCAGCGACAGAAATGCATCCAGGTTCTTTTCACGCGCCACGCGGCCCACGCTCAAGTAAACGGGGCGCGGCAGATGCGCAAACGCCTGGCTGTCGGCCGGCTGGAATTTGCGGGGGTCCACGCCGCGCGACCAGACGCGCAGGTTCGCCAGACCGCGCCGCACGAGAACGTCGCGCACCGTGGGCGTAGGCACCAGCACGCATTGCGACGGCCGATGGAACCAGCGCAGATAACGCCACGGCAAGGCTGCGGGGATGCCCATGCGCGCTTGCAGGTAGTCGGGGAACATCGTGTGAAACGAGGTCGTGAACTGCCAGCCGCGTGCGAGCGCCATGCGCCGCGCCGCCAGGCCCAGCGGGCCTTCGGTGGCGATGTGCAGCGCGTCGGGAATGGTGTCGCCCAGGATGCGGCGCAATTGCCGGCCGGGTTGCAGGCACAGCCGCAGGTCTGGCTCGGACGGCGCCGGTATGGTCCGGCTGCCCTGCGGGTTCACCACGATCAGCTCGTGGCCCCATTCAGACAGAATCTGCTGCATGGTCGTCCAGGTGCGGACGACGCCGTTGACTTGCGGATGCCAGGCATCCGTAACCAGAACGATGCGCATGAGGGGGGCCGGAAGTGGGCGATACCGCGATTTAGCCCGGCCGATATGACATGCCCAAGACGCCTGGAAAATTCGGACGGAAATTTCTGGCTGGCCGCGCGCCTGAGTTGTTGCGCGCTAGCCTGCTGTGCCTCTGTTGCTGCGCCTGAGTTGTTGTGGCTTAGTTGTTGCGGCTTAGTTGTTGCGACTGAATTGCTGCGACTGAATTGTTGCGGCTTAGTTGTTGCGGCGGGGATAGCCTTGCGCCTTGATGCGCACCCAGACTTCGCGCTTTTCCTCATCCGTCATGAACACCCAATTGGCGACTTCCATGGCCGTGCGGCCGCAACCGCGGCAGATATCGTCGAACAGGGTCGAGCAAACGGCCACGCAGGGGGAGTCGGTCGCTTTGAAGACGCGTTGCGCGTCGTCAGGGTCAGGCAATTCGGACAGGTCGGCGAAGTAACGATTCATGGGCCGAAGATTACCACCCGGGCTGTGTCCCTTTTTGGATAGCCCTATCGCCCGCCCTGGCTTGATTGACAGCCCGCGCTACCGCCATCCAAAGAACGCGCCCGCGTCCGCCAACAGCGCATCCGGCGTCTCTTCGGCCAGGTAATGCGCCCCCGGCAGCGGCCCGCCCGAGACGTCATCGGCGACCGCGCGCCACAAATCCAGCACATCGAAATTCTTGCCCACGGCGCCCCGTTCGCCCCACAGCACCCGCACCGGCATGCGCAGGCGCTCGCCCGCGGCGCGGCCGGCGCGATCATGCTCCAGATCCAGCGTGGCGGACGCGCGGTAATCTTCGCAGATGCCGGTTGCCCAGCCGGGCAATTGCGCCGCGCGTTCATATTCCGCCATCGCCTCCGCGGAAAAATGCGCCAGGCCGCCGGGCCGGCCGCCCATTACCGAACGCAGGTAGAACACCGGATCATGCTCGATCATCGTTTCCGGGCCGGGCGCGGGCTGGATCAGCCAGAACCAATGGAAGTACGCCTGCGCGAATGCGCGCGTCGTGCCTTCGTACATGTCCAGCGTGGGCGCGATGTCCAGCAGCATCATGCGCGACACGGCGCTGGCATGGTCCAGCGCCATCCGATGCGCCACGCGCGCACCGCGATCATGCGCCAGCACGTCGAAGCGTTCGTGGCCCAGCGCACGCATCAGCCCGACCATGTCGGCCGCCATCTCGCGCTTGGAATGCGCCGCGTGGTCCGGCGAGGCGGCGGGCTTGGTGCTGTCGCCATAGCCGCGCAGATCCGCCGCGATGCACGTGCGATGCCGCGTCAGTTCGGGCCACACGCGGTGCCAGATGGCATGCGTTTGCGGATGGCCGTGCAACAACAGCAGCGGCGGCCCCGACCCGTCGATGCGCGCGGCGATGTCCATGCCATTGGCCGGAATGCGGCGCACGGGCAAGTCGAAGAATGCGGTCATGGGGGAAGTCTCCTTGTGCGTCAGGGGCGCGCAGCGTTCAGGGTTGTACGGCGTCAGTGTCGTGCAGCGTGAAGGTCGTGCAGCGTCAGGGTCATGCGGCATTCAGGCGGTCGCGCACCGTGCGCGCCACATCCTTCATCCACGGGTGGCGCGCCCAGTGGGCGGCTTCGAAGCGTTCCACTTCGGGCAGTTGCAGCAGCGACGCGCCCACCATGTCCTGGCCTTGGGCGAACATGCGGCGATGGCGCTCGGGCAACGCAAAGCTTGCCGTCCAGCCATCCGCCGCACGAATCTGCCCTGCCATCACGTCGATGGCCACGCGGTTGCCAGCCGGTTGTTGAGAATCAGACACCCCGACATTGGACACCCGCTCGAGCAAGGCGTCGACCTCGGCGGCGGGCAGGCTCACCAGCAGCAGGCCATTATTCACCGCATTGAAGTAGAAGATCTCGCCGAAGCTGGGCGCGATCACGGCGCGGATGCCGAACTGCTGCAAGCCCCACACCGCGTGCTCGCGGCTGGAACCGCAGCCGAAGTTAGGCCCCGCCACCAGCACGGACGTGCCGGCATACGCGGCCTGATTCAGTACGAAGCCGGGGCGCGGCGCGCCGTGCTCGTCAAAGCGCAAGTCGTACAGCAGGCCACGGTCCAGCCCCGCCTTGTCGATGATGCGCAGAAACTGCTTGGGCATGATCTGGTCAGTATCCAGATTGGAAAACGGCAGCGGCGCGGCGATGCCTTCGATCAACGGATTCATTTGGCTTGCTCCCATTCACGGACATCGACGATGCGGCCGGCCAACGCGGCGGCGGCGGCCATCGCCGGGCTCATCAAATGCGTGCGCCCTGCCCGCCCCTGACGGCCTTCGAAATTGCGGTTGGTGGTGGACGCGCAGCGTTCGCCGGGGCGCAGCACGTCGTCGTTCATGGCCAGGCACATCGAACAGCCCGGCTGGCGCCATTCGAAGCCCGCTTCCATCAACACGGCCGCCAGCCCTTCCGCTTCGGCCTGCGCCCGCACCGCGCCCGAGCCCGGCACGATCATCGCGCGCACGCCCGCCGCCACCTTCCTGCCGCGCGCCAGCCCCGCCACCACGCGCAAGTCTTCAATGCGGCCATTGGTGCAAGAGCCAATGAACACGCGGTCAATCGGCACGCCGGCAATCGGCGCGCCGGGCGCAAGGCCGATATAGTCCATCGCCTTTTCCAACGCCAGCCGGGCCAGTTGATCGGGCTCGGCCTGCGGGTCCGGCACGTGGCCCGTCACCGGCATGGCCTGATCGGGGCTCGTGCCCCAGGTAACGAACGGCGCGATGTCCGTGGCGTTAAACACGTGTTCCACATCAAAGGATGCATTCGCATCGGTGCGCAGCGTGGCCCAATACGCGCGCGCCTGCGCCAGCAGTTCGCCATGCAGCTGCGGCGCGTGCGCGGTGACGTAGGCGTCGGTGGTCGTGTCCGGCGCGATCAGCGCGGCGCGCGCGCCCGCTTCCACCGTCATGTTGCACAGGGTCATGCGGCCTTCAGCGGACAGGGCGTCGATGGCGTCCCCACAGAACTCCACCGCATGCCCGCGCGCGCCCTGCGCGCCGATTCGATGCACAACATAAATGACGAGGTCTTTGGCCGACATGCCCGCCCCCAACGCGCCGTCCACGCGGATGCGCATGTTGCGCGCCACGCGATACACGAGCGTCTGCGTGGCCAGGATGTGCTCCACCTCGGACGTGCCGATGCCGAAACCCAGCGCGCCCAACGCGCCATACGTCGTCGTATGGCTGTCGCCGCACAGCACCACCATGCCGGGCAAGATCATGCCGTGCTCGGGCGCGATCACATGCTCGATGCCTTGCAGCGGGTCGGTCGTGTCGAACAGCGCGATGTGCTGCGCGTCGCAATTGCGTTTCAGGTTCACGGCCTGGCGCGCTGAGGCATCGTCCGCAATCACGCGCAGCGCGGGCGCCACCGGATGCGTGGGAATGATGTGGTCCACCACCGCCATCTGCTGGCCTGGGCGCAGCACGTTCCTGCCGCGCGCAGCCAGGCCGCTGAAGGCTTGCGGGCTGGTGTATTCATTCATGATGTGCAGATCGACGTACAGCAGAATGTGCTCGTCATCGATGCGGGCCACCTCATGGCTGGCCACCAGTTTGTCGTACAGCGTCATGCCGGGCATGTCTTGCTTCCTTGAATGGGGCGCCCGCGGCGGCGGCGGGCGGTCTTTCGGTTGCTGGTTGCGGCTGTTGCTGCCGTCGCTTGTTGCGGTTGCTTATTGCGATTGCTTTGTGCGGTTGCTTGTTGCGATCACTCGTTGCCGTCGCTTATTTGCGATTGCCTGTCGCGGTTGCGCCGCCGCTCCGCTTAGTTCGCCTGGATGCCAGCATCCTTCACGACGCCCGCCCAGCGCGTCATTTCAGCGGCCACCATGTCGTCCGTTTTGGCGGGGGTGGAGATCAGCGGATCGAAACCTTCCTGCTGCATGCGCGCCTTCAGCGCAGGCGACTGCAACGCTTCGGCCAGCTTCGTGTTCAACGTGTCGATCACCGCTTGCGGCGTACCGGCAGGCGCGCTGACGACAAACCACGTGTTGAACTCGTAGCCCGGCAAGCCGGACTCCGCGATGGTCGGCACGTCCGGCAGCAAGGGCGAACGCGTCGTGCCCGTTACGCCCAGCGCCCGCAGCTTCTTGCCATCCACCTGCGGCTTGGCGGCGGACAGCACGGGAAAGCTCATCTGCACTTGCCCGCTGATGGTGTCGACCATGGCGGGGCCGCCGCCCTTGTACGGCACGTGCAGAATCTGCGTCTTCGAGACCGACTTGAACAATTCCGCAGCCATGTGGAACGTGCTGCCCGTGCCAGCGGAACCGAAGCTCAGCTCATTGGCGGGCCGCGCGCGCACATAGGAAAGCAGTTCGCTCACATTGGCGACGGGCAACGCGTTCGTCACCGTCAGCACGTGTTGCGACGTGCCGACCGTGCCCACCGAACGCAGATCCTTCGTCGTGTCGAACGGCATGTCCTTGAACAGCGCCGGGTTGATCGCCAATGACATCGTGTTGATCGCCAGCGTGTAGCCATTGGGCTGGGCGCGCGCCACGGCGGCCATGCCGATGTTGCCGGACGCGCCCGCGCGGTTCTCGACGATCACGCTTTGGCCCAACGCACGGCCCCACGCTTCCGAGATCAGCCGCGCGGCAATGTCCACGCTACCGCCGGGCGCAAAAGGCACGACGAGCGTGACTGCACGTTCGGGAAAATTGTTCGCGGCGGCTGCCGGTACGGCCCAACAGGATGCGGCGACGGCCGCGCAGAACGCGCGGGCCAAGGGTTTGATCTTCATGGTTCGGGTCTCCTCGGTTGGCCACGTGGATGTGGCTCTATATCGGTGAACCCAGTGTATAAGCGGGTTTAATTCTTATAATTCCCGTTCAAACTAAATCTTTATTAAATTAGATTTATCAATCAGGCTTGCGCCATGGATGCCCTTTCCGATCTCGCCTTCTTCGCGCTCGTGGTCAAACACGGCAACCTGTCGGCCACCGCGCGCGAACTCGGCCTGACGCCGCCCGCCATCAGCGCGCGGCTGGCCCGGCTGGAGCAGCGCCTGGGCGTGCGCCTCTTGAACCGCACCACGCGCCGCGTCAGCGTCACCCAGGAAGGCGAGCTGTATCTGGCGGAAGGCGGACGCATCCTGGCGGATCTGGAAGCGCTGGAACGGTCGGTCTCAAGCGCCCGTGCCCAACCCCAGGGGCTGCTGCGGCTGAACGCCACTTTCGGCTTCGGCCGTGCGCACATCGTGCCGGCCGTCTCGGACTTCGCGCGCCAATATCCTGACGTGGAAGTGCTGATGCGCTTAACCGACCGGCCGCTGAACCTGATCGAAGAAGGCTTCGACGTGGCCGTGCGCTTCGGCGACCTGCCCGACGCCCGCCTGACCGCCCGAAAAATTGCCTCCAACCGGCGGCTGCTGTGCGCATCGCCCCGCTACCTGGACACCTATGGCGAACCGCGCACGCCCAGTGATCTGCAACGCCATCGCTGCATCGTCGTACGCGAGAACGACGTCGCCTACGGCACCTGGCGGCTGGAATCCGGCCAACGCGCCGAGACGGTCAAGGTGCGCGGCCCCGTCAGTTCCAACGACGGCCAAAGCGCACTGGAATGGGCGCTGGACGGCCACGGCATCGTCATGCGATCCGAATGGGAAACCGCCGCCTATTTGCGCGAGGGCCGGCTGCGCGAAGTGCTGACCGATTGGCGCACACCCCCCGCCGACATCCACGCGCTCTATCCCGAACGATTGAATCTACCGGCCAAGACGGTGGCGTTCGTGGAGTTCCTGTCCCAACGCTTCGCGCGGCATCTCAGGGCGCCGGGCGGGTCGGGGGGGATGTGGTGATGATCAGGGGAATTTTTGTAGCCTTTGGGCCTCAAAACTAATGTATTTTCTGTTTTTGGTGGCCTTTGGGACACAAATCGAGCCCTTCATGTCGTCTTAGATTTCAACGCGATTGTGTCCCACGGGCCACAAAAATAGTAGACTCAACACATATTGATGCCCAAGGGCTACAAAATGACCACACTTGGCGACGTTGCGGAGATGCTGAGGTCGGCCCGAAAGGAAAGCGGCCTGACCCAGGAAGAAATGGCCCGGCGCGCGGACGTCGCCCGGACGACGCTGGCGCGCATGGAGAACCTGGCCCGCAACGACATGAGCGTGTCGGCGCTTGTCCGGCTGCTCGAGGCGGCGGGCTACGACATCAAAGTCGTTAAGGCTGGACATCAGCGCACCTTGGACGACATCCTGGCTGAACAGCGGCGCGGGGACTAAGCCATGAAACTCGATGTGCATGTGCTGGGCCGTCAAAGCTCGACGAACGATGCCGTGGACTCGATGCCGCGATCGCCAACGCTGGATATGAAGCGGCGGACGCCCCGATGGACACCGTGCGAGTCATCGGGCGATCTGAAGGGCTAGCCGCGCCAAAACGCGCATGGCCCCCCGCGTCTTAAATCTCATCAATCGCCGTACTCGCCGTCGCGCCCGCCGGCGCGTCCCCTGCGCCGATCGCGTAGCGGTCGCGCGTGGTGACGTAGAAGCTGGCGCCGAAGCGGCCCACTGGAAAGTAATCCTGTAGACGCACGCGCCAGGTTTCCGTGTCGATCAGGCCGTCGCGCGCGTGCAGCCAGCGCACCTGGCCGATGAAGATCTGGCGGCTGGCGGTTTCCATGGTTTCGTAGAGCGTGCATTCGAATGCCACGGGCGCTTGCACGATGCGCGGCGGCTTGACGTGGTGGCTGGGCGCGGCGTCCAGGCCCGCGTGGGCCAGTTCGCTGACGTCCGCCGGCAGGCGGTCGCCGCAGCGGTGCATTTTTTCCGCCATGGCTTCGTCGGTCAGGTGCACCACGAATTCCTTGTCGCGGGCGATGTTGCGCGCCGTGTCCTTCAGGCCGCCGTCTTCCAGCCGGTTGATGCTGACCATGACAATCGGCGGGTCTTCGCCCAGCATGTTGAACATGCTGAAGGGCGCCGCGTTGACCACGCCGGTTTCCGACAAGGTGGTGATCAGCGCGATCGGGCGGGGCACGATCAGGCTGGCCATCAGCTTGTAGCGCTGGTATTCGGTGATTGCGTCGAAGTCGATTTCCATATCAGGCCAGTCCCAGCATCTGGGCAAGGGTTTGCGCGGGTTGCGGGCGTTCAAGGCTGATACGCCGCTCCAGGTCCGCAAGGTGGTTGTCATTGATCTTCACGGCCTCGGCCACGTCGCCGCGTTCCATCAGGTCGACGATCAGCACGTGCTCGCCGTGTTCGCAGGCGGCGTTGCCGGGCGGCTCGTACAGCGCCACGATGAGCGAGCAGCGCGACACCAGTTCGGCCAGATAGCCGTGCAAAATGGCGTTGCCCGACAGCTCGCCCAGCCGCACATGAAAGGCGCTGGCCTGACGCGCCCATGCGGGTTGGCCGGCGCGATGCAGCAAGGCATGTTCGTCGCGCAACTGCTTGCGCAGCGACGCGTAGTCGGCCTTGGTGGCGCGCGCCACGGCCAGCGGCAGCAGCGCCGCTTCCAGCGCACGGCGCGCCTGGAAGATCTGGCGCGTGTCTTCGGGCGTGGGCTCGGCCACCACGGCGCCACGGTTGTGATGCAGGTCCACCACGTGCTCGTGCGCCAGACGTTGCAAGGCCTTGCGCGCCACGGATCGCGACACGCCAAACAAGTCGCAGATGGCGGCCTCGGGCAGCTTTGTGCCGGGGGTCAGCCGCTGGCTCATCACGCTTTCGTAGACGGCCTCGCAGATGCGGCGCTCCATGTCGCTGTCGGGCGTGCCGTCGGCGGGGCCGGCGTCGCGCGGGGCAGCGGACGCGACGCTGGTGCGTTCCATAACGGCAGACTCCACGGCGATCTTGCTGCGGGGGGCAGGCTTGGCGCGGGGTTTGGCGGGGCTTCGGCTGGGCATGCTGAACTCGAAAAGGTTAAACGGGTGCGGCGGTTAAACGGGTGCGGCAGTGAGACGGGTACGGCTGTTGAACGGGTAAGGCAGTTAACCGGGTAAGACAGTTAACCGGGTACGGCGGCGGGATCGTTCGGCGCCGGCCGGGTAGCGGCCAGGCCTCATAGCGCAGCAATCACGCCCGCTGGCAGGCTGTCGACATGACGGCAGATCTCACCCGGCGTGGTGAACCAGATCTCGCCCCGGTCGCGCGCGGCGGCCAGTGGCGCCAGCGCGCGGCGCAGGTGCCGCAAGCGGTACGGCTGCCCGACGATATACGGATGCAGCGCAATGCCCATGACCAGCGGCTGGCGGGTGGCCTGCACGCGCATCTCTTCGAACTGGTCAAGAATCATATCGGCAAAGTCGCGCGCGTCCATCTTGCGCCCCATGATCATCGGGATGTCGTTGAGCTCTTGCGGATACGGAATGGCCCAGAGGTCGCCCGCGCGGGTGCGCATGCGCATCGGCTGGTCGTCATGGCACCAATTCAGCGTGTAGCGGTAGCCGGCTTCGGCCAAGAGATCGGGCGTGGCTCGGCTTTCCGAAATCCATGGCGACAGCCAGCCGGCGGGCGCGCCACCCGTGTGCTGACGGATACGGTCGCGGCAATGCGCAAGCAGCGCGCTTTCCTCGGCCTCGGGCAGGCCGCCCTGCCGGTGCGCGTTGCTGTAGCCGTGGCCGATCAATTCATCACCGCGCGCGAGGAAGGCGTCCATCAGGCCGGGGCAGTGGTCATACAAAGCGGTGTTGATCAGCACGCCCGCGGGCAGGCGCAATTCGTCGAACAGTTCCAGGCAGCGCCACGCGCCCACGCGGTTGCCGTATTCGCGCCAGGCGTAGTTCAGCACGTCGGGATGCGGGGATGCCGGCCCCAGCTCGGCGCCCAGCCCTTCGCCAAACGCGAAGTGTTCGATGTTGAACCCCAGGTACACGGCCAGACGCGCGCCGTTCGGCCAGGTGTAGTCGGCCCGGCCAGAGATGGGCTGGTAGGCGAAGCGGCCATGGCAGGCCAGGGGCTCGGGCGTCCAGGCGGAGCCGGGTGCGGACATTGCCCCGGGAATCGACCCGGGAATCGACCCGGGCATAGACCCGGGCATAGACCCAGCCATCGAGGTGGACATCGCCCCGGACGCATCGGCACGCCCCGGATTAGTGCTTGAAAGCAAGGATGGATTCATTTTGGTGCAAATCCTGATGCATGATTGTTAACAAAATTTCTGCTGCTTTGAAAACAAAATTTGGCGTTGACGCACACAAAGTGCAGGCAAAACACGCCGCATCCCCCTGGTAACGCCGTGATCGCCGCAACCTGCGGCCGGGCCGGATCAGGTGGCATGGATCTTGCATGGGGTAGGCAAGCAGCACTTAACCCCATGCAAGATCCGTTCCACTTTTCCAGGAGTGCCCGATGGTCCCGACCCGCCGTTCCTTTCTGCTTCGCGCCACCGCCGCCGCCCTCTTCACGGCCGGCCTCGCCCTGCAACCGGCGCTTGCCGCCGACCCCATCAAGATCGGCTTGATCACCGCGCTGTCGGGCGAGTCGGCCCGCGCGGGCGAAGCGCTGACGCGCGGCATGACCATCGCCATCGACGAAATCAACGCCAAGGGCGGGCTGTTGGGTGGCCGCCAGATCGTGCTGGTGCGGCGCGACGACGAAGGCAACCCCGCCAAGGGCATGGCCGCCGCGCGCGAACTGATCTTCAAGGAAAAAGTGGCCGTGCTGTTTGGCGGCCTGGACACGCCGGTGTCGATGGCCATCGTGCCCATCGTGAATCAGGAGAAGGTGCCTTTCATGGGTCCGTGGGCGGCCGGCACGGCCATCACGCAGAACAAGGGCAACCCGAACTTCGTGTTCCGCGTGTCGGCCATGGACGAGATCGTCGACAGCGCCATGGTTCAGTACGCGCAAAAGACGTTCCAAACCGCCAAGCCCGGCATGATTCTGGTGAACAACCCCTGGGGCGAATCCAACGAGAAAGGCCTGAACGCCGCGCTTGCAGCCGCCAAGGTCACGCCCGCAGGCGTTGAAAAATTCCAGCCCAACGACCTGGACGTGGTGCCGCAGCTAAGCCGCCTGAAGGCCGCAGGTGCGGACACGCTGTTCCTGGTGGGCAACGTGGGCCCGTCGGCGCAAGTGGTGAAGTCGTTGGACCGCATGGGCTGGAAGGTGCCGATCGTGTCGCACTGGGGTCCTGCGGGCGGCCGCTTTACTGAGCTTGCCGGCCCCAACGCCAAGAACGTGCACTTCGTGCAGACCTACAGCTTCTTCGGCAAGCAAGGGCCGGTGGGCGACAAGGTGATGCAAGCGCTGAAGACCAAGTATTCGGACATCAAAGGCCCGCAAGACATCACGCCCGCCGTCGGCGTGGCCAACGCGTATGACGGCATGCAGCTGGCGGCGCTGGCCATCGCGCAGGCCGGCTCGACCGATGGCGACGCGGTGCGCCAGGGCTTCTACAAGATCGGCAAGTACGACGGCCTGATCAAGACGTATGAGCAGCCCTTCACGCCGGCCTCGCACGATGCGCTGCGCGAGAACGACTATGTGTGGACGCAGTTCATCGACAACCGCATCCTGCCCGTCAAGGGCGCGCAGTAAATCAGCTGAATCACGCGGGAGACGCGCATGTTGTTGATGTCCGCCATCGTCAGCGGCCTGGGTCTGGGAAGCATGTACGGACTGATGGCCCTGGGCTTTTACCTGACCTACGCCGTATCAGGCACGGTGAACTTCGCCCAGGGCAGTTCCATGATGCTGGGCGCCGTACTGACCTACACGTTCGCGCAGACGCTGGGCTGGCCGCTTGCGCCCGCCTTGCTGGTGGCGCTGGCGCTGTGCGGCGTGTATGGGCTGGTGGTTGAGCGGCTGGCCGTGCGGCCATTCGCCAGCCGTGGCTCAAATGCGTGGCTGATGTCCACGGTGGCGCTTGGCATCGTGCTGGACAACGTCGTGATGTTCACCTTCGGCAAGGAACCGCGCAGCCTGCCGTCGCCGCTTGCGCAAGCGCCGCTTGAAATCGGCGGCCTGGGGCTGGGCATCTACCCGCTGCAACTGCTGATTCCGATCGTAGGCCYGGTGCTGGCGGCGGCGCTGCATACCTTGTCGCGCCGCACGCGCTGGGGCGTGGCGCTGCTGGCGGTAGTGCAGAACCCGAACGCGGCGCGGCTGATGGGCATTCCCGTGCGCCACGCCATCATGGCCGCCTTTGCCGTGTCCACGCTGTTTGCAGGCGTGGCGGGCGCGCTGGTTGCGCCGCTGTTCAACGTGCAAGCGGACATGGGCACGCTGTTCGGGCTGAAGGCCTTTGTGGTCGCCATTCTGGGCGGCATCACCAGCGCCTGGGGCGTGATGATCGCGGGCCTGCTGTTTGGCGTGGTCGAAGCGCTGATCACCGTTGCCCTGGGCTCCGGATACACCCAGATCATCAGCTTCACGCTGGTGATCGTCATGTTGGCCGTGCGTCCGAATGGACTGTTCGGACGCGCCGATGTCAGGAAGGTCTGATGAATAAGCGACTTGCATCACGCTGGCTGCCGCTGGCGATTTACGCGCTGCTGGCCGTGGCGGGCCTGGCCCTGGCGGCCACCGTCAACGGCTATTACGTGTTCGTGCTGGGCAACGTGGCGCTGCTGGCGCTGGCCGGCATCGGGCTGAATGTGCTGCTGGGGCTGACCGGGCAGATGTCATTCGGCCACGCGGGCTTCTACGCCATCGGCGCCTATACCGTCGCCATTCTGACGGGGCAGGCGGGCTGGAGTTTCTGGCTGGCCTGGCCCGCAGCCGCATTGGTGGCGGGCGCGTTTGGCTTGCTGCTGGCGCTGCCCGCGCTGCGCGTGAAAGGGCCGTACCTGGCGATGATCACCATCGCGTTCGGCTTCATCGTCGAGCACGCGCTGATTGAAGGCGGTGACGTCACCGGCGGACAGAACGGGCTGATGGGCATCGTGCAGCCAGAATTCGCGGGCATTGGCGGCGATCGCGGCGTGGCGATGCTGGCCATCGTGGCCGTGTTCGTGGCGCTGGCGGCGTACGCGCTGCTGTCGCGTGGCACGTGGGGCGCGGCGATGCGCGCCGTGAAAGACAGCGAGACGGCCAGCGAATCCATCGGCATCAATCCGCTGACGGTCAAGGCCGTGGCGTTCATGGTGTCGGCGGCGGTGGTGGGCTTGGCGGGCGGGCTCTACGCACCGCAGGCCGGCATGATCACGCCGCACAACTTCAACTTCATGCAGTCCATCCTGTTCGTGCTGGCGGTGACGCTGGGCGGCGCGGGATCGCTCGCCGGTCCCTTGCTGGGCGCGGTGGTGGTGGGGCTGCTGCCGGAAATGCTGTCCAGCCTGGAGGAATACCGGCTGCTGTTTTTCGGCGCTTTTTTGCTGGTGGTGCTGTGGGCTGCGCCGGATGGCGTGGCCGGCTTGTTGTCGCGGTGGCGGCGCTACTCGGACACACATGCGCTGGCGCCACGCCAAGGCGGCATGGCCATGGGCGCACGCCCCCGCGGCGTGTTGCGCGCCGATGCCTTGACCATGACGTTTGGCGGCGTACGCGCGGTGCAGTCGGTGTCGTTCAGCGTGCCGCCCGCTGCCGTGACAGCGTTGATTGGCCCGAACGGTGCGGGCAAGTCCACCGTCATCAACATGCTTAGCGGCTACTACCAGCCCACCAGCGGCGCGGTGGCGCTGGGCGACGCGCCCTTGGCCGCACTGCCCGCTTACCGGGTTGCGCGCAGCGGCATCGCCCGCACCTATCAAACGTCGCAACTGTTCGACACGCTAAGCGTGGAAGACAACGTGGCGCTGGGCATGGTGCGCGGCCGGCTGGGCGGGCTGCTGGCGTCGCGCCGCTTTCTGGCGCCGGACGTGCGCGAACGCGCGCGCGCCCTGCTGGCGTTCTGCGGCTATGAAGGCGCGCTGGACACGCCCGCCGCCGACCTGCCCCATGTGGACCGCCGGCTGGTGGAAATTGCGCGCGCGCTGGCCACCGATGCCGACATTCTGCTGATGGACGAGCCCGCCGCCGGCCTGTCGCGCGAAGACAAAACGCGCCTGGCCGGCCTGCTGCGGCGCATCGCCGAGGCGGGTGCGGGCGTGCTGCTGGTAGAGCACGACATGGCGCTGGTGATGGGCGTGTCGGATCACATCGTCGCCATTGATGCCGGGCGCGAATTGGCGCAAGGCACCCCCGCCGAGATTCAACAATCGGCCGCCGTTCGTCAGGCGTATCTGGGCGATGAAAGCGCCCGGCGCGCGCCCGCCGCGCGGCAACGTGCGGCAGGAACGGCCATCGCGCCCGAGGTGCTGGGGGTGGGCAACCTGGTGACCGGCTATGGCGCGAACCCCGTGCTGCACGGCATCGACCTGCAAGTGCGCCAGGGCGAAATGGTGGCGCTGCTGGGCGCCAATGGCGCGGGCAAGTCGACGTTGATGCGCACGCTGGCGGGGCTGCATCGGCCCGTGCAAGGCGGCATGCATTTGCAGGGCTTGGAACTGAATGGTCTTGCCGCCGACCGCATCGTGGGGCGTGGGCTGGTGCTGGTGCCGGAAGGCCGGCAGGTGTTCCCGGGCTTGAGCGTGCTGGACAACATCCGGCTGGGCGCCTTCCTGCATCCCCAAGACCGCGAGGCGCGCGTCGAAGAAATGCTGACGCGCTTTCCGCGCTTGCGCGAACGGCTGCATCAACGCGCGGGCTTGTTGTCGGGGGGTGAACAGCAGATGCTGGCGATTGCGCGCGGGCTGATGTCCAAGCCTGTAATCCTGCTGCTGGACGAACCGTCGCTGGGGCTGGCGCCGAAGATCATCGATGAATTGTTCGAAGCGCTGGACCGCTTGCGCGCCGAGTCGATGACGATCTTGCTGGTGGACCAGATGGCCGCGCTGGCGCTGTCGCTGGCCGACCGCGCGTATGTGCTGGAATCGGGCCGTGTGGCGGCGCAAGGCACGGCGGAAGAGATCGCGCAGGACGGGGCGCTGGCGCGGGCGTATCTGGGGGCATGAGATCGGGGCGCTGTCCCCTAAGCATTGCGCCCCTAAGCATTGCGCCCCAAGCATTGCCCCCCAAGCATCGCCCCCATCAGCGCACATCAGCCCTCGTCCGCGCCCAGCCGCGCGCCGGCGCGCACGATGCCGCAACGCTTGTGGGCGCGCATCACCACGCCGACTTCGCTGTTGAGCACGCCGTCCAGCTCGCCCAGACGGCGCGTCACCACTTCCCACAAGTGCAGGCTGTCGCGGCACAGCACGTGCCAGAACAATTGCGACGCGCCGCTGGTGCCGAACAGGCAGCGCGTGTGCGGGTCCAGCGCCAGATGCGCGGCCAGCGCATCCACCGCTTGCGGGCGCACCTGCACCGAGATCACGGCTTCCACGGGAAAGCCGACCAGCGCGGGTTCGACTTCCACACGAAAGCTCAACGCGCGACGCTCCACCAGATGCTGCAACAGCCGCTGCGCAGTCGGTTCGCTGACGTTGGCCTGCTCGGCCAATTCCGCGAGGCTGGCGCGCCCATCGCGCATCAGATGCGCCACCATGCGCTGCTCGGGCTCGGTCAGCGCGACGGGTGGCGACGCGGATGGCGTCTCGACCACAGCGTCCGGTTGCGCCTGAATGCGCCATTGCCCGGCGCGGCGAAACGGCCGCAAGACGAGGCGCGCTTCCACATGCTCGACCCCATCAATCGACGGCAGCACGCGGGTCACGACGTCGGGCAGGTCGGCCGCGTCCGCCAAGGTCAGCTCGGCCATCAGATCGGCGGTGCCGGCCAGCGTGACGACCAGTTGGCAGATGTCCAGCCGCGCCAGTTGATCGGCCACATCCGGCACGCGGCCTGACCGGCAGCGCACCCACGCATGCAGCACCACGCCCTGGCCCATGGCCAGCGGATCAGGTTCGGCAATGACGCGCAGCGCGTCGGCGTCCATCAGGCGGCGGATGCGGCGCGCCACGGTCCGCTCGGCAATGCCGGTGGCCGCGCCCAGCTCGCGCCAGGAAGCGCGGGGGTCTGACTGCAACGCAATCAGACAGGCCAGATCGGTGTCATCGAGCGCTGGCATTAGGGGCTTACCCTTACTTGACGTGACCATATTCATTAATCTAACGTTCGCGCATTGATAAAAACACAAAATTAAACGGTCTTTTTGACCAAAAATAAATTCTTATTTTGAGGACGTCATGAGCAGCCCATCCGCGACCTTGCGCAGCAAGCAAGGGGCAAGCGCCGCGCCCGCCAGCGCTGCGCCCGTATCCCGCGCCCGCACCATCCTGGCCGGTAGTGTAGGCAATGCGGTCGAGTGGTTCGATTGGACCATCTACGCCTCGTTCGCCATCTTCTTCTCAAGCCAGTTCTTCCCGCCGGGCAACGAAACCACCGCACTGCTGGCCACGTTCGGCATCTTCGCCGTGGGCTTCTTCATGCGGCCGGTTGGCGGCTGGGTGCTGGGCATTTTCTCTGACCGCTACGGCCGCAAAGCCGCGCTGGGCCTGACGATTCTGATGATGGCGGGCGGTTCGCTCATCATCGCCATCACCCCCACCTACGCCACGATCGGCCTGGCCGCCCCGCTGCTGCTGACCGGCGCACGCCTGTTGCAAGGCCTGTCGCTGGGCGGAGAGTATGCCTCGGCCACGACCTTTCTGGCGGAAATGGCGCCGCCTGAGAAGCGCGGTTTCTATTCCAGCTTTGTGTTCTTCAGCGCCGCCGTCGGCATTCTGGCCGCGTCCGCCGTGGGCTGGATTCTGACGTCGACGCTCACCAAGGCCGACATGGCGTCCTGGGGCTGGCGCATTCCGTTCCTGCTGGGCGCCTTGGGCGGCCTGGCCGGCATGTGGATTCGCCGCGCCATCCCGGAAACCGAAGCGTTCTCGCACGCCAAGAAGGCCGGCGTCGAAAAGCAGCCGCTGCGCACGCTGCTGCGCGACCACCCGCGTGAAGTGCTGCGCATCGTGGGCTTCTCGGTGCTGACCACGTTCGCGTTCTACATCTTCGTGGCCTACGTGCCCACCTACGCCATCCGCCAGGTAGGCGCCGACCCCAAGACCGCGTTCGCCGCCAACACCGTCGCGCTGATCGTCTTCATGGTGGTGCAGCCGCTGTTCGGCATCTTGTCCGACCGCATCGGGCGCAAGCCGCAGCTGATTTTCTTTGCCGCTGGCTACCTGGTGTTCTTCTATCCGGTGATGACGACGCTTGGGCCGTCCTTCGGTTCGATCCTGGCGGTGGAATTGTTCGGCCTGGTGCTCTACGCCATGTACACGGCGATTGCGCCGGCCATCATGTCGGAGCAGTTCCCCACCAGCGTGCGCGCCGTCGGTATCGGCACGCCGTACAACCTGGTTGTTGCGCTGCTGGGCGGCACCACGCCCTACCTGCTGACCTGGCTGCAAAGCAAGGGCATGGAGCGCTGGTTCTTCTACTACGTGCTGGCGGGCGCCGTGATCACGCTGATCACCTTCATCCGCATGCCCGAAACGAAGGGCCAGACGCTGAAGTAAAACGATCAAGCACCCCGTGTAAACGCTTTCCGGCTGCGCCACGGCCGGAAGGCTTTTTCTTTTTCCATGAGATCCATGCCAGAACAAGACCACACCGCCCTGCATTTCCGAGACGCCCGCGAACTTGCCCGCGCCATCCGCCAACGCGAACTGACATCGCGCCAGGTCACCACGCACTTTCTGGACCGCATCGAACGTGCGGCCCCGCTTGCCGCCTACAGCGAGATCACCGCGGAACGCGCGCTGGCGCAGGCCGACGCCGCCGACCGCCTGCAAGACGCGGGCCTGTTGATGGGGCCGTTGCACGGCGTGCCGGTGGCGGTGAAGGACAGCATTCAATGGCAAGGCACGCCCACCACCGGCGGCTCGCAGACCCGGCGCGGCGTCATCAGCGGTGAAACGTCGACGGCGGTGCGCGCCTTGTCGGCCCAGGGCATGGTGATTCTGGGCAAGACGCGCATGACGGAGTTCGCGTTCGGGCTGTCGGGCCAGAATCCCACCCAAGGCACGGCGCGCAATCCCTGGGATGCGAAGGTCGCCCGCGCGCCGGGCGGGTCTTCCAGCGGCGCGGGCGTGGCCGTGGCGGCCGGCCTTGCGCCGATTGCGCTGGGCGGCGATACCGGCGGTTCGGTACGCGCGCCGGCGGCCTTGAACGGACTGGTCGGCTACAAACCGTCGTCCGGGTTGATCAGCCGCGCGGGCTGCCTGCCGCTGTCAGACACGCTGGACGTGCTGGGCCCGATTGCCCGCAACGTGGCCGATGCCCGCCTGCTGGCGCAATTGCTGGCCGGCCCCGATGTGGACGACGCGGCCACCTTGGCCTTGCCCGCCGCCCGCTTCACCGCGCTTCGGCATCCTGCCGCCCGCCGGCCGAATGCGGTCGCCGTGCTGGCGCCGGAAGCCTGGCCCGCAGCGCTGACCGAAGCGGGCCTGCAAACCTGGCACCAGGCGCAAGAACAGCTGGCAGCGGCCGGGCTCACGCCCACCGCGTGGCACCCGCCCGCCGGTCTGTCGTTCTCGCGCATGGCCGACGACAACTCGCTGGTGCTGGCCTACGAGGCCTATCGCTACTACGGCGCGCTGGCGGAAAACCCCGCCGCGCCCTTGTGGGAAGTGGTGCGGGCGCGCATCGCGGCGGGCGGCCGGATCGCGCAAGCCGATTACGAAGCGGCGCTGCTGCGGCGCGCAGCCGACATGGCTGCCTTCGCCAGCGCCATGCAGGGGCAGGACGCCTTGCTGATGCCCGCGTGCGACCAGGCCGCGCAAGCGCTGGACGAAGACGATGTGCGCCATGTGGGTCTGGGCAAATTGCTGCGCCCGGCCAATTTCCTGGGCGCGGCCGCCATCGCGTTGCCTGCGGGATTCGACGCCGAAGGCATGCCCGTGTCGGTGCAACTGCTGGCCCCCGCGGGAGGCGACGCCGCCTTGCTGGATTGCGCGGCGGTGCTGGAACCCGTGCTCGCGCCAGTGGCGCGCGTGCCGGATCTGTCGTCGTGGGGGTTGTGAACACTCCGGCGCTATAAAAAAAGCCCCTGCAAAAATTTTGCAGGGGCTTTTTGCCGTGAAGACTCGCCTTGCGGCGCCTTCTTTACAGCGCTTTCTTCAGTTCCTGAACCTTGTCCGTGGCTTCCCACGAGAATTCCGGCTCGGAACGGCCAAAGTGGCCGTAGGCGGCGGTCTTGGCGTAGATCGGGCGCAGCAGATCCAGCATGTTCACGATGCCCTTCGGACGCAGGTCGAAGTGTTCGCGAACCAGCTTGGCGATCTGGTCGTCAGGGATGACGCCGGTGCCTTCCGTGTACACGGTGATGTTGATGGGTTCGGCCACGCCGATGGCGTAGCTGACCTGCACCTGGCACTGACGCGCCAGGCCGGCGGCCACGATGTTCTTGGCCACGTAGCGGGCGGCGTAGGCGGCCGAACGGTCAACCTTGGACGGGTCCTTGCCCGAGAACGCGCCGCCACCGTGGGGGCATGCGCCGCCGTAGGTGTCGACGATGATCTTGCGGCCGGTCAGGCCGCAATCGCCTTGCGGGCCGCCGATAACGAAGCGGCCGGTCGGGTTGACCAGGAACTTCGTGTTCGGCGTGATCAGGCCTTCGGGGAAGCTCGGCTTGATGATGTCTTCGATCACCGCTTCGCGGATGGTGTCCTGCGTGACTTCCGGCGCGTGCTGGGTCGACAGCACCACGGTGTCGACTTCCGCCGGGCGGCCGTCGATGTAGCGGAAGGTCACTTGCGACTTGGCGTCCGGGCGCAGCCACGGCAGGCGGCCGTCTTTGCGCAGTTCGCTCTGGCGCTGCACGAGGCGGTGCGCGTACCAGATCGGAGCCGGCATCAGGTCGGGCGTTTCATCGCACGCGTAGCCGAACATCAGGCCTTGGTCGCCCGCGCCCTGGTTCAGATAGTCTTCCGAGCTGCGGTCCACGCCTTGGGCGATGTCCGGCGATTGCTTGTCATAAGCAACCAGCACGGCGCAACCCTTGTAGTCGATCCCGTACTCGGTGTTGTCGTACCCGATGCGGCGGATGGTGTCCCGCGCAACCTGGATGTAGTCGACGTTGGCGGTAGTGGTGATTTCACCGGCCAGAACGACCAAGCCCGTGTTGCACAGCGTTTCGGCTGCGACACGCGCGTTGGGGTCCTGCGTGAAGATGGCGTCCAGAATCGAGTCGGAAATCTGATCGGCAACCTTGTCGGGGTGCCCTTCAGAGACGGATTCGGAAGTGAAGAGAAAATCGTTATTGGCCACAGATGCGTCCTTAGTGTCCGGCTTGACCGGCTCATAGGTTCACGAGGCGCGTTGCACCCCGGAATGCATGTCATACGCTATCTGGGTGCGACGCTTTAGCGGATTTGGCATGGGCCGCGCATAGCGCTGTGCCCTTGCCGTCGCCCCGCAAGTTGTCGGTTAACTCGGCGACTGAGCGGATTTTAAGCGAAAATGCCGGTCTTATGCTCGCGCCGGGGGTGTAAACATATTCCTGAACACCGGCATGACCCTGCCCGTCCTTATCCATTTGCCGCATGCTGCTCGCTCTGTTCCGCCTTTTTGCCGCCTTGCCGCTACCCGTTGCGCACGCCATCGGGCGCGCGGCCGGGCTTGCCGTGTACGCCTGGCCGGGCAAGTACCGGCGCAGGCTTCAGGCCAATGCGGCGCAGGCCGGCTACCCGGGCGCGGCGTTCGCCCGCCATGCAGCGGCCGAAACCGGCGCGATGATTCTTGAGAACCCGCGCGTCTGGTTCAAGAACGAGCAAAGCCTGGCCCAAGTGGTGTCGGACGATAACGACGTGGTCGCGTCCGCCCGGGCCGAAGGCCGCGGCATTCTGTTTTTGACGCCGCACCTGGGCTGCTTCGAGATCACCGCCCGCTACCTGGCCCGCCAGATGCCCATGACGGTGATGTTCCGCCCCCCGCGCAAGGACGTGCTGGCGCCACTGCTTGAGACGGCGCGCAACAGTTCGGCCGTCAACGCCGTGCCGGCCACCATGCAGGGCGTACGCGAATTCGTGCGGGCGCTGCGCCGGGGCGAGTCAGTCGGCATGCTGCCCGACCAGGCGCCCAGCGTGGGCGACGGCGTGTGGGCGCCGTTTTTCGGCCGTCTGGCCTACACGATGACGCTGCCCAGCAAACTGGCGACGCAAACCAATGTGCCAATCATCCTGACCGCCGGCGAACGCCTGCCCAAGGGCCGGGGCTGGCGCATCCATTACGTCCGGGTGCCGGAACCGCTGCCGGCCGAGCCTGAAGCCCAAGCCGCCCTGATCAACGCCGCAATGGAAACGCTGATCCGCCGCTGCCCCGAGCAATACCTGTGGAGCTACAACCGCTACAAGACCCCGCGCGGCGCGCCCCCGGCGCCCGACACCGCCCCGGCTTCACCGCCCCCGGCCCCCTGACGCCACGGCCGCCCGGTCTTTTTCCCCACACGATGAACAATTCAAAAACTCGCACGCTGGTCACTCTGTTGAAATGGTTCGGCCGCATCAAGCCGTCCACGCGTCTGCGCATCGGCGCCGTCCTGGGGTGGCTTGCCCCGCGGCTGGCCAAGTCCCGCGCGCGCATCGTGCGCCGCAATCTTGAACTCTGCTTTCCCGATCAGCCCGAATCCGTGCGTGAGAAATGGGTAGCGGACCATTTCCGCGCGCTGGCGCAGTCCATCGTCGACCGGGGCGTGCTCTGGTACGGCACCCCCGAGGCCGTCAAGGACATGGTCACGCAGACCGGGGCCGACCGCATCAATGCGCTGATCGCCGAGGGCCGCCGGGTGATTCTGCTGGCGCCGCACTTTATCGCGATGGACGCCGCCGGCACCCGCCTGACCATGGAAGTGCCCAGCTCCGCCTCCATGTACACCCCGCAAAGCGACCCGCACATTGATGCCGTCGTGGCGGCCGGACGCGCCCGTTTCAACGAAGTGTTCCTGGTCAGCCGCAAGGACGGCGTGCGCGACCTGATCCGCCATCTGCGCGCGCCCCGCCCGGTGTATTACCTGCCCGACATGGACTTCGGCCGCCAGGGTTCGGTGTTCGTGCCGTTCTTCGGCGTGCAGGCGGCCACGTTGCTGGCCACCGCCCAGCTCGCCAAGAAATGGGACGCCGCCGTGCTGCCCATCGTGGGTTTCTGGAACCCGGATACCGGCCGCTACCATATCGATGTGTTGCCGCCGCTTGAGAACTTCCCGGGCGATGCGTCGCTGGAAGACGCCACAGCGCGTCTGAACCGCGAGCTGGAATCCTGGGTGCGCCGCTGCCCCAGCCAGTACTACTGGGTGCACCGCCGCTTCAAGACCCGTCCCCCGGGCGAACCCAAACTCTATTGAGGCCTGGCGCTCGGCCGCCGGCCGCCCAAATAATGGGCGATAATCGCCGGATGAACTGGAACTTCACCAAAATGCATGGCGCGGGCAACGACTTTGTCGTGCTCGACGGGGTCCGCCAGACCATCGACATGACGCCCGAACGGGCGCGCGCCTTGGGCGACCGGCACTTCGGCATTGGCGCCGACCAGATCCTGCTGGTCGAACGCGCCACCCGTCCAGACGCTGATTTCCGCTATCGCATTTTCAATTCCGACGGCAGCGAAGTCGAACACTGCGGCAACGGCGCGCGCTGCTTCGTGCGCTTCGTGCACGAGCAAGGCCTGTCAGACCGCAACCCGCTGCGCGCCGAAATCGCCACCGGCATCCTCGTCCTGGACGAAGGCGACGACGAACAGGTCACCGTTGAAATGGGCAGCACCCGCTTCGACCCCGCCGCGCTGCCATTCGACACCACCGGCCTGGCCTCGCAACGCGAAGGCGAAGACACGCTCTGGGAGCTGGACCTTGACGCGCCCGCGGGCGTCGCCAACAAGGTGCTGCTGTCCGCCGTGGCCATTTCCAATCCGCACGCGGTGCAGGTCGTCGACAACGTCGACACCGCGCCTGTCGGCATCCAGGGCCCGCTGATCGAAACCCATCCGCGCTTTGCGCGCCGCGTCAACGCGGGCTTCATGCAAATCGTTGACCGCCACAACATCCGCCTGCGCGTCTTCGAACGCGGTGCGGGCGAAACGCTGGCCTGCGGCACGGGCGCCTGCGCCGCGGTGGCTGCCGGCATCCGCCGCGGCCTGCTGGAATCGCCCGTGCGCGTGCAAACGCGCGGCGGCGTGCTCACCATTGCCTGGAACGGCGAACAACTGCGCATGACCGGCCCGGCCGAATCCGTGTTCACGGGGCAGGTCGACATCGACAAGCTCGTCTTCTCCATGGCGCTGAATCGCTGACCCTATGACTGATACCACCTTCACCGCCCAGGACATCGCCGCTTTCCTGCAAGACCACCCCGGCTTCTTCGACGAACACGCCGACGTGTTCGCCGCCATGCAGGTGCCGCATCCGCACGGCACGCGCGCCATCTCGCTGGGCGAGCGCCAGATTCTGACGCTGCGCGAACGCAACCGCGAACTGGAATGGCGCCTGCAAGAACTCGTGCGCAACGCCACCGCCAATGAAAGCATCGGCACGCATGTGGCCAAATGGTGCAGCCGCCTGCTGTCTGAAAACGACCCGCAGCGCGTGCCGGGCGAAATCGCACTGGGTCTGGCCGAACAATTCGAACTGAACCACGTGGCGCTGCGCCTGTGGGACTTGTCGGAATTGCCCGCCACCGGCTACGGCGAACCCGTCTCGCAAGACGTGCGCACGTTCACCGACAGCCTGAAGACGCCTTACGTCGGCACCGACACCGACTTCGAAGCGGCCGGCTGGCTCGACAGCAAGCCGAGGTCGCTGGCGCTGGTGCCGTTGCGCCTGGAAGCGGACGGCGCGGCCGTCGGCCTGCTGGTGCTGGGTTCTGACGATCCCGAGCGCTTCACGCCCGAAATGGGCACGGCGTTTCTGGAATCCATCGGCCAACTGGCCTCCGCAGCGCTGCATCGTTTGAACCCGGCCTCGCCGAAGGTCTGACGCAGCAGCATCTATCGCATCGGATCTCTCCCAACGGGTCTACCTCAACGACGAGCGGACATGAACCAGGCACCGGACAGCACTACTCAAGACGCCACGCCGCTGCCTGATCCAATGCACGCCTGGCTGCGTCATCTGGAAACCAACCGCCGTTATTCGCCCCACACGTTGGACGGCTATCGGCGCGAGCTGCATTTCCTGCGCGACCTTGCCGACCGCGCCCGCCTGCCGCTGGACAAGATCGCCAACGGCCACATCCGGCAATTCGTGGCGCGCCTGCACGCGCAGGGCCGCGGCCCGCGCAGCCTGGCCCGAACGCTGGCCGCCTGGCGCGGCTTCTATCAATGGTGGGCGCCATCCATCGACCTGGCAGGCAACCCCGTGGCAGGCGTGCGTGCCCCCAAGGCACCGCGCGGCTTGCCCAAGGCGTTGTCCGTGGAACAGACGCAGGCGCTGCTGGACCGGCCGCCCGCCAAGGTCGCCAACGAACCCGCCGCGCTGCGCGATCAGGCGATGCTTGAATTGCTGTATTCCAGCGGCTTGCGGCTGTCGGAACTGGTGGGGCTGGACTTGCGCTACACACGGTCGGCCGACTATGAATCGCGCGGCTGGTTAAAGCTGGACGAAGCCGAGGTCGAAGTGCTGGGCAAGGGCGGCAAGCGCCGCTCGGTGCCGGTGGGTCAGGCAGCCATTGCCGCCTTGCAGAAGTGGATCGCGGTGCGGCCACAGCTGGCGCCGCCCAACCCCGCCCCGCAAGATGCCGCCGCGCTGTTCCTGGGCGCGCGCGGCAAACGCATTTCGCCACGCGTGGTGCAGCTGCAATTGGCGCAGATCGCGCAACAGGCGGGGCTGCCCACCCACGTGCATCCCCACGTTTTGCGCCACAGCTTCGCCAGCCATGTGCTGCAATCGGCGCAAGATCTGCGCGCGGTGCAAGAGATGCTGGGCCACGCCAATATTTCTACCACTCAGGTCTACACCCGGCTGGACTTCCAGCATCTGGCGAAGGCTTACGACCAGGCGCATCCGCGCGCCGGCCGCAAATCCTGAGCGCCTAGCCGCCCCCGGCCACCATGCCGCCCAGCAGCATGACGCCCAACAACAGCACCGCCAACGCCGCCAGCGCCTCAACGCCATAACGCAAGCGCGCCGCGCCCGCGCTGGACAAGCGGTTGCCGATACGCGTGGCCGCGCCGCCCGCGGCCACCGCCAGACAAGCCAGCGCCGCCACCGTCAACCCGGTGCCCAGCCCCATCGCCAACGCCGACGCAACGCCCGCCAGAAAAAAGCCTTGCGACAAGGCGAACACCAGCACGATCAGCGCGCCACTGCACGGACGCAATCCCACCGCCAGAATGGCCGACCCGGCGCGGCGCCAATTCAAGGCGCCCGCCACCTGATCAGGGGCGGGCACATGCGCATGGCCGCAACCGCAATCGTGATCGTGATCGTGATTGTGATGGTGTTGATGGTGGTGATGAATATGTGCATGCGGCGTAGGCGCATGCACGGCAATCGCACGCAACGCCGCGGCGCCCTTCAACGCCGGCTCTGCGGCGGGCGTCGCCGCAACCGGCTCACGCCGGCGGCGCAGCAACGGCCGAATCGCCTTGATCCACACCAGCCACGCACCCAGCAACGTCACCAATGCATAGGACGCCAGCTCCAGCCAACGCGTGGCCTGGTTCATCGTGGCAGCGGTGGCGTTGAACACCACCGCCAGCACCGCCACCATTGCAATCGCCACCAGCGCCTGGATCAGCGCGGACGCCAAGGCCAGCAGCGCACCGTTGCGCGCCGTCTGCCGGTTGGCCAGCACGTAGGAAGAGATCACCGCCTTGCCGTGCCCGGGTCCCAGCGCATGAAACACGCCATACGCGAATGACAGGCCGATCAACGTCCACGCCGCGCCGCCTTCCGCTTGCCAGGCACGCACCGCGCCCGTCAGCTGGCGATAGAAATGGCTTTGCCAGACTGACACTTGCCCGAAGAAGCTGGCCAGCCAGCCCGGGCCACCCATACCCGCGCTGCTTTCCGGCACGCCAAAAGGATGCGCACCTTGCGCCGCCGCCGCGCCCATGCCGCCCAGCAGCAGCACCGCCGCCAGCCACAGCATCGCGGGATGACGCCGCGCTACGGGCATCGCACCTCGATGCGGTGCGTCAGCCCCTTGGTGATGGCAAAGAGTTCGTCCGGCAACGCGTCCGGATCGGCCGGGATCGCGGCCAATTGCTGCATGGTCTTCCAATCCAGTTCCTTGGGCTTGCGGTAGGCGGACGTGCACGCGGCGGCCTCCGGGCCGCCCAGCGACACCGCGCCCTTTTCATCAAAGGCGTACGCCACGAAATAGGTGGGATCGTAAATATCCACCTGCGCGCCGTCCGCGCCCGGCGCCACGGGCGTGGCCAAGGGCAAGGTGAACGACAGCGTCAAGCGCGTGGTCTTCGGATTCCAGTCAACACGCGCATCGCGCGGCGCGGCAAACGCGGCCATCTTGCCGTCGACCGTCACGCGGGTGAAGTAATGCGAAATCGGTTCACCCAGCGCCGTCATCCAGTCGTTCGCCATGCCCTTGAGCGTATCGGCGGACAAGGAGCCGTCCTTGCCCTTCTTCAGGCCTTGCGTGGCGTAGGCGCCGAACATTTCATCAAATAGCCAGACCTGGCGCACGGCCGTGATGCGGTGCTGCGCATCGACGTCGATAACCGCGCGGGCGTCGATCCACATATGCGGGTGCGCGCTGGCGGCACCGGCCGCCAGCAGTGCCGTCGCGGCGGTCAGGGCTGCAAGGCCGCGGCGAGCTGACGTACGTTCCATTCAAACATTTCCAGATAGGTAGCGCCGGGCTGTCCGGGCTTGGACAGCGCATCGGAATAAAGCGTACCACCCACCTTGGCGCCGGTCTCGCGTGCAATCTGCTGCACCAGTTTCGGGCTGGTGATGTTCTCGATGAACACCGCCGGCACCTTGTCACGCTTGACCTGTTCGATGATGCGCGCGACTTCGCCGGCAGACGGTTCGGCGTCCGTTGACACGCCCATCGCCGAAATGAACGTCACCCCATACGCATCGCCGAAATACCCGAAGGCGTCGTGGGACGTCACGACCTTGCGGCGCTCGGCGGGAATGGCGCCGAACGTCTGTTTTGCGCGGGCATCCAGCGCTTCAAGTTTGGCGATGTAGGTGGTGGCGCGCTGGCGGTACGCGTCGGCGTGCGCGGGGTCGGCAGCGGCCAGACCCTCGGCCACGTTGCGCGCGTAGATCACGCCGTTGGCCAACGATTGCCAGGCATGCGGGTCCGCGTCGCCGTGGTGATGATGGCCGTCTTGCTGACCGTCTTTGTGGCCGTCTTTGGGGCCGTCCTTGGGGCCGTCTTTGTGATCCTCTTTGTGATCATGATCATGATCATGATCGTGGCCGTGATCATGGTCATGCTCGTCGTGCTTGTCGCCATGCCCATCGCCCGCGAACTTGCGCGGCGTGATGCCTTGCGAGGCCACCACGGTCTGGCCCGCAAAGCCCGATGCCTTCGTCAGCTTGGGCAGCCAGGTTTCAAACTCCAGCCCATTCACGAACAGCACGCGCGCGGCGGACAGCTTCTTCGCGTCGCCCGGCGTGGGTTCGTATTCGTGCGCGTCGCCGTCCGGCCCCACCAGCGTCGTCAGGCTCACGTCGTTGCCTCCCACCTCGCGCACGATGTCGCCCAGGATGGAAAAACTGGCCACGGCCTTCAGCGGCTCGGCGGCATGCGACACGCCGAACACGGCCGACAGGCACACGCCAGCCATGGCCAGCAACGCGCGCCGGCGCAGCGGCAGATTGGAACGCATAACGAATCTCCTTGGGAAGTCAGGCCGGACGCATGCCGCGCCGGGCCCGCAGCAGCCCGCCTTGCGGGCCGCCAACGATGGAAAACAGATAGCAGACGCCGGCCGCCAAAATGATCGACGGCGAGGCCGGCACGTTGAAGTGATAGGACACAAGCAACCCGCTCGCGGACGCCAGCACGCCGAAACTGGCCGCCAGCGGAATCTGGCGAGCCGCCGACCGCACCCAGAACCGGGCGGCCGCGGCGGGCAGCATCATGATCCCGACGACCATCAAAGTGCCCAGCACCTGGAAGCCCGCCACCAGATTGACAACCACCAGCACCAGGAAGCCCATGTGCACCCACCCGCCCCCGCCGCCGCTTGCGCGCAAGAAGCCCGGGTCCAGGCATTCGGCGACCAGCAGCCGGTAGATGGCCGCCAGCACTACCAAGGTCACGCTTGCCGTGATGGTCACCAGCAGCAGCGACGCGTCATCCAGGCCCAGCACCGTGCCGAACAGCACATGCAACAGATCCATGTTCGAGCCGCGCAACGACACCAGCAGCACGCCCAGCCCCAGCGAGATCAAATAGAAGGCCGCGAAACTGGCGTCTTCACGCAGCGGCGTCAGCCGTGCGACCAAGCCGGCCAGCAGCGCGACCGCCAGGCCGGTGGCGATGCCGCCCAGCATCATCGCGCCCAGCGACAAGCCCGACAGCAGGAACCCCGCCGCCACCCCCGGCAAGATCGCGTGCGACATCGCGTCGCCCATCAGGCTCATGCGCCGAAGCACCAAAAACACGCCCAGCGGCGCGGCGCCCAGCGACAAGGCGCACGCGCCCGCCAGCGCGCGCCGCATGAAGCCGTAATCCAGAAAGGGCGAGACCACCCATTGCGCCAAGCTCATGCGTAAGCCCTCGCGTGCCATTGCCGCGCGGTCTTCAGATGCGCGTCGTTCAAGGTATCGGCCGTGCCGCCCCAGGCCACGACCGAGCCGGACAGCAACAGGCAATCGGGGAAGTGATCCCGCACCAGATCCAGGTCGTGCAGCACGGCGATCACGGTGCGGCCCTGGCCGTGCAAGCCGCACAGCAGGGCCATCAAGTCGTCGGCGGTATGGCTGTCGACCGCGGCGAAGGGTTCGTCCAGCAGCAGCACGGGCGCATCCTGCACCAGCATCCGCGCGAACAACGTGCGCTGCATCTGCCCGCCCGACAGCGTGTCCACGCCGCGCGCGGCGGCATCGGCAAGACCAACGGTTTCCAGCGCATCCATGCAGCGGTCGAGTTCATCGTTGCGATACCGGCGCCATCCGCCCACGCGGCGCCACGCGCCCATGGCGACCAGGTCCAGCACCGAAACGGGAAACGACCGGTCCAGCTCCGCCGCCTGCGGCAGCCATGCCAGCTCCGACCGCCCCGCGCCGCTGATGCGCACGCTGCCGGTCATGGGGCGCAGCACACCCATGATGCCTTTGATCAACGTGGATTTGCCCGCCCCGTTGGGCCCCACCACGGCCGTCATTCCACCGGCGGCGAAGCGCCCCGACACCGACTTCAGTGCGGGGTGACCGTGCCAGCCGAACGAGGCGTCCGACAGTTCAATCGTGACTGGCGACGCGCTCATCGCGGCCACCAGTCCAAGGCCCAGCCGGTCAGCGCCCACAGCGAAGCGGCCGCCACCAGGGCAAAAGCCATGCGGCGCCAGGCGGAAACCAGAAAAGCGGAACGGGGCGCGGTGTGACGAGGCGCCGTGCAACGAGGCGGGGTGCTTTGCCGGGAAGCGGCGCCGGGCCGCGCAGGCAGAAGCGAGAAATGAGACATGGAAAACGTAACGACGAAAGGCGAGGGACGAAGGGGGGAAGACAAGAAACCAAGATCGAAGACGAAGGCCGAAACCCGAAGGAATGCGACGGCGCCGACGCTCGGAATCGCAGTTTTAATATGTTATATCATAACTAATTGCGCTTGAATCCGCCCACCTCGCCCGCATATCCATGTTTTCTGCTACCTTCCAGGCATCTCGCGCGCGTCGCGCGCGTCTTCCATTCAGATAAAGCCCGCCATGCCCGCTCCGCCCCGTTCCCCCCGCAGCGACACCGTCGGCGCCCAGCTCAGCGTCGCCGAGACGTTGTGCGAACAGCGCGGACGCCGCCTGACGCCCATCCGCCGCAAGGTGCTTGAGCTGCTGCTGCGCCACGGGCGCAGCCTGAAGGCCTATGAATTGCTGGACGCCATGCGCGCAGTGCACCCCGGCGCCGCGCCCCCTACCGTGTACCGCGCGCTGGACTTCCTGATGGACGAAGGCCTGATCCACCGCCTGGACGCCGTCAACGCCTGGAGCGCCTGTCACGACGCAGGCGGTGCACCGCACGATCTGCTGGTGGTCTGCACCGGCTGCGGCGCCGTGGCCGAAGTGTCCGACCCCGCCATGAGCCGCCAATTGGCCGAACGCGTCGCCCAAACGGGTTACGCCCTGGCCACGCACGAAACCGAAATTCGCGCGTTGTGTCCCCAATGCCAGCAGAAGCAACCCGCTGACGCCGGCCATCAGCACCATCATCACTAAGTCCTGATCCGCCGGACGGGTGTGTCCGCCGGCGCATCATCCGGATTTCAAAACCGTCATTCCATCGCCGTCATGCGCCCGCCTGACCCCGGCGCATGACGCTCTTGAAATCCGGCAGACCGCCCCAAAATAGTGATATCGCCCGATACTTGACGGTGTACAGCCGCGATCCGGACGGCTATGGCCCCTGGGTTGACCCGGGGTTTGCCCCCTGCCCCCGACTGTGCTGTAATCCTGCGTCCGGCCGCTATTGGCGGCCTTCGCAGCCTGTGGCAAACCTCATCCTGCACGGGAAAATCCCCTGTCAGGCCTGTGGGTTGAATGCCTAGACTTCAGCCTTGACCTCACGCTAGCAGCTTCGCCATGAACACCCCGCGCAGTTTGGACAAAATGGTTCCCGTCACCATCCTCACCGGCTTTCTCGGTGCGGGCAAGACCACCCTGCTCAAACGCATCCTGACCGAATTCCACGGCCGCCGCGTTGCGGTCATCGAAAACGAATTCGGACCGGAAAGCATCGACAACGACCTGCTCGTGCAAGACAGCGATGAAGAAATCATCGAACTGTCCAACGGTTGCGTCTGCTGCACGGTGCGTGGCGACCTGATGCGCACCCTGTCCGAGCTGCGCGTCAAGCGCGAAGCTGGCGAACTGAATTTCGAACGCGTCATTCTTGAGACGACCGGCATGGCCAACCCTGGCCCCGTCTGCCAGACGTTCTTCATGGATGACGACATCGCCGAGTACTACCGCCTGGATGCGGTGGTGACCGTGGTCGACGCCAAGCACGGCATGTCCACGCTCGACGAACAGCCTGAAGCCCAGAAGCAAGTCGGTTTCGCCGACCGCATCCTGATCTCCAAGCGCGATCTGGTCAACGAAGCTGACTACGAAGCGCTGCGCCACCGCCTGGTTCACATGAACCCGCGCGCGCCGATCACGCCGGTCAATTTCGGCGAAGTCGACCTGAAGTCGATCATCGACATCAGCGGCTTCAACCTGAATTCCATTTTGGACATCGACCCGGAATTCCTGGCCGATGAACACCCCGACGCCGCCCACTCGCACGAGCATGGGCACGACCACGGACACGATCACGGCCATGGCCACGATCACGACCATGATCACGACGGCGATTGCGGGGCGCATTGCAATCATGCCCACCATCACCACCACCAGCACGACGACGAAATTGGCGCGTTCGTGTTCCGTTCCAACAAGCCGTTCGATCCCGCGCGCCTTGAGGAATTCCTGGGCGGCGTGGTTCAGGTCTATGGCCCCGACCTGATGCGCTACAAGGGCATCCTGTACATGAAGGGCATCAACCGCCGCATGTTGTTCCAGGGTGTGCACATGATGATGGGCGCCGAACCCGGCAAGCCGTGGACCGCGGCCGAAAAACCGTCCACCAAGATGGTGTTCATTGGACGTAAGCTGCCCCAGGAGATTTTCACCCGGGGCTTGGAGCAGTGCCTGGCGGGGTAATCCCCCTTCCTGACGTGACGCGATGCGACGAAGGCAGTACTGTGAGGTACGAATAGCGTAAGCAACCAGCAACACGACCGGGAAAGGACGCCCGCGCCAGGATCGATTCATAGTGGAGTGTTTTCATGGCTACCAAGGCAGCAACCAAAAAATCAAGCAAGTCGACGAGCGATACGGCGATTGATCTGCCCAGCGAGAAGGAATTGCTGGCCATGCCCGAGTCCGACTATATGAACGAACGCCAATTGGCTTTCTTCAAGGAACGGCTCAAACAACTCGAACAGGACATCCTGGCCAACGCCGGCGAGACCACTGAGCACCTGCGCGAAACGCAGTTCGTGCCCGATCCCGCCGACCGCGCCACCATCGAGGAAGAACATGCCCTGGAGCTGCGCACCCGTGACCGCGAGCGCAAGCTGCTGAAAAAGGTGCAACAGTCCATCGCCCGCATCGACAGCGGCGAATACGGCTGGTGTGAAGAAACCGGCGAACCGATTGGCGTACCCCGCCTGTTGGCCCGCCCCACGGCCACCCTGTCGCTTGAAGCGCAGGAACGCCGTGAAATGCGCCAAAAGCTGTACGGCGACTGATCCGTCCCGTTATTCGCGCCATGCCCTGAAAGGCTATGCTGGTTTCCAGCATGGCCTTTTTTACTTGCGGTCACCCGCCCGCTTGATTTCCCTGGATCTGCCCCCAGCTAGTCCTTTCAAAGGAAGGAACGCATGGAACAATTTCACGCCACCACCATCGTGTGTGTGCGCCGCGGCAACCGCGTCGCGCTCGGAGGCGATGGCCAGGTCACCCTGGGCAACATCGTCGTCAAGGGCACGGCCCGCAAAATCCGCCGCCTGTACCACGACAAGATCCTGGCCGGTTTCGCCGGCGCCACCGCCGACGCATTCACGTTGCAGGAGCGCTTCGAAGCCAAACTTGAAAAGCATCAGGGCAACCTGATGCGCGCTGCGGTTGAACTCACCCGCGACTGGCGCACCGACCGCGTCCTGCGCCGCCTGGAAGCCATGCTGATCGTGGCCGACACCGAGCACACGCTGGTGCTCACCGGCAACGGCGACGTCCTGGAACCCGAACACGGCCTGGCCGCCATCGGCTCCGGCGGCGCGTATGCCCAGTCAGCCGCGCTGGCGCTGTTGCGCAACACCGAGCTGTCGCCCGAGGCCGTCGTCAAGCAATCGCTGGAAATCGCCGGCGACCTCTGCATCTACACCAATCAGAACCACGTCATCGAAACGCTGGGCGACTGACGCCCGCCACGCGGCACGCGGGGCACGCCCCTCGCGCCGCGGCCGCTTCCCCAGCCCGCTCTAGCTTCAAGGATTCGCCCTCATGTCCGCATCCAACATGACGCCCGGAGAGATCGTCTCCGAACTCGACAAATACATCGTCGGCCAGAACCGCGCCAAGCGCGCGGTGGCGGTCGCCCTGCGCAACCGCTGGCGCCGCCAGCAGATCGCGGAACCGCTGCGCCACGAAATCCACCCCAAGAACATCCTGATGATCGGCCCCACCGGCGTGGGCAAGACCGAAATCGCCCGCCGCCTGGCCAAGCTGGCCAACGCGCCCTTCATCAAGATCGAAGCCACCAAGTTCACGGAAGTGGGCTATGTGGGCCGCGACGTCGACACCATCATCCGCGACCTGACCGAATACTCGATCAAGCAAACGCGTGAACTGGAAATGCGCCGCGTGCGCACCCAGGCTGAAGACGCCGCTGAAGACCGCATCCTGGACGCCCTGGTCCCGCCCGCCCGCAGCGCCTCTGGCGAACCGGAACGTGGCGAAGACAACAGCGCCCGCCAGACCTTCCGCAAGCGCCTGCGCGAAGGCAAGATCGACGATCTGGAAATTGAGATCGAAATCGCCCAAGCCGCGCCGCAAATGGACGTCATGACGCCCCCCGGCATGGAAGAAATGGCCGAGCAGCTGCGCGGCATGTTCGCGGGCATGGCTCGCGACAAGAAGAAATCCAAGAAGATGAAGGTGCGTGAAGCCTTCAAACTGATCGTCGACGAAGAAGCCGCCAAGCGCGTCAACGAAGAAGACCTGCGCACCGTCGCGATCAACAACGTTGAACAGAACGGCATCGTCTTCCTGGACGAAATCGACAAGATCGCGGCCCGCCAGGAATCGGGCGGCGCCGACGTGTCGCGCCAAGGCGTGCAACGCGACCTGCTGCCGCTGGTTGAAGGCACGACGGTCAACACGCGCTACGGCATGGTCCGCACGGACCACATCCTGTTCATCGCGTCGGGCGCCTTCCACCTGGCCCGCCCGTCGGATTTGATCCCGGAATTGCAAGGCCGCTTCCCGATTCGCGTCGAACTGGAATCGCTGACTGCCGAAGACTTCGTGCGCATCCTGTCCGACACGGACGCCTCGTTGACCAAGCAGTACACCGCCTTGATGGCGACGGAAGACGTGCAGCTGGAATTCACGGATGAAGGCGTGCGCCGCCTGGCCGAACTGGCCTACGACGTCAACGAAACCACCGAGAACATCGGCGCCCGCCGCCTGTACACGGTGATGGAGAAGCTGCTGGACGAGTTGTCGTTCGACGCCACCTCCAGCCAGGCCAAGCACGTCACCATCGACGCGGCCTACGTCAATTCGCAATTGGCCGAAGCCGCCAGCAGCCAGGATCTGGCGCGCTACGTGCTGTAAGCCGGGATGGGCACGGGGCCGGGTCTTACGATTCAATCAGCCCCGACCCTGCATCGGCAAAAAGCCGCTTGCCGCGTGATTGCGGTAAGCGGCTTTTTTATGGGAGCGGGGTCAGGTCGCGGTCTTCAGGTCGTCGATGTTTAGGTCGTCGTTTTTAGTTCGTCGCTTTTAGGTCGCCGTTCTCAGGTCGTCGTTTTCAGGTCGCCGTTTTCAGGTCGTAATCTTCAGACCGATATCTTCAGGACCGCGAGCCCCAATTTGTGATCTTCAGTTCGTGATCGCCGTCACCACGTACTTGCCATCCTTGCGCGTCGCGGTGAAGCGCACCTTGTCGCCCGCCTTGATCTTGGCCAGCAAGGCCGGATCGGCGTCGTACACCAGCGTCATGGCCGGCAGGTCCAGCGCCTTGATCTCATCGTGCTTGATCGTCACCTTGCCCGCCGCCGGGTCCACGCGCCGCACTTCCCCGCTGGCGTCGGCCTGCTGCGCAAACGCCAGCGGCGTCGCCAGCGACACAACGGCCATCGCGGTCGCGACAGCCATGGGCATTGCATATTTGCGGTCAAAAGCCATACAGGCATCCTCCATTGACAGCGAAAGCCAAAGAGCCGGAACACACCGCCCTTCCCGCTTTCCACAATGCTAGGATACCGCCGTTATGAAACAGTTCCTGCGGCAGAACGCAACAATCCTGACGGTTGATTGCGAACCGGCCCCCTCTCTCCTGGGCGCCCGCTTACCGCTGGACGCAACCCCCCACATTTATCCAATTCAGGACGTTTCCCATGGCCAACCGCTTATCTGTCATTGCCACCCGCACGGGAGACGACGGCACCACCGGGCTGGGGGACGGATCACGCACTCCCAAGGACGCGCCGCGCATCGCTGCGTTGGGTGATGTGGATGAGCTGAACAGCGTCATCGGCGTGCTGCTGGCGGAACCGCTGCCGCCCGAGATCTCGATTGATCTGATGGCGATCCAGCACGACCTGTTCGACATGGGCGCGGAACTTTGCATCCCGGGGCACACGGCTGTCAGCGACGACCAGGTCGCCCGCCTGGACGCGCGCCTGGCGCATTACAACGGGTCGCTGACACCCTTGCGCGAGTTCATCCTGCCCGGCGGCACGCGGGCCGCGGCGCAGGCGCATGTTGCGCGGACGGTGTGCCGAAGAGCCGAACGGGCCGTGGTGGCGTTAGCGGGAGTTGAAACGGTGAACCCGCCGGTGCGGCAATATTTGAACCGGCTGTCGGATCTGATGTTTGTGTTGGCGAGATGTATAAACCAACATGCGGGACAAAAAGATACGTTCTGGGCAAGCGCTCAGGCGCGCCGATAGGTTGCGGCCGGCATACGCCGGACGCCATCGGCCAAGGGTTTGAGGCATATGAGCATTATTGTCACCGGCGGGGCCGGCTTCATTGGGTCCAATTTCGTCTTGGATTGGCTCGCGCGCAGCGACGAACCCGTCATCACCCTGGATAAACTGACCTACGCCGGCAATCTGGACAATTTGGCCTCATTGGCGGGTGACCCTCGCCATCGCTTCGTCCACGGCGACATCGCCGATCAGACAGCCGTCCTGAATCTGCTGTATACGCATCGCCCACGGGCGCTGATCAATTTCGCCGCCGAAACCCATGTCGACCGGTCCATCGCCGATCCGGAGGCATTCATCCAAGCCAATGTGCTGGGCACCTTCCATCTATTGGAAGCCACGCGCAGCTACTGGTCCACCTTGGATGCAGCAGGCAGGAATGAATTCCGCTTCCTGCATGTCTCGACCGACGAAGTCTATGGCTCGCTGGAAGACGACGGTACGCCATTCACCGAACAGACCCGCTACGCGCCCAATAGCCCGTATTCCGCCAGCAAGGCCGCCAGCGATCACTTCGTTCGCGCCTATCATCAGACCTACGGTCTGCCCGTACTGACGTCCAATTGCTCCAACAATTACGGCCCTCGGCAGTTTCCGGAAAAACTGATCCCGCTGATCATCCACCATGCCTTCGCCGGCAAACCCCTGCCGATCTATGGAGATGGCTTGCAGCGGCGGGATTGGTTGTACGTCTCCGATCATTGCGACGCCATCCGCAGAATGCTCGAGGCTGGCACGCCCGGCGCCACGTACAACGTGGGCGGGTGGAATGAAATGACCAATCTGGACCTGGTGCGCGGACTTTGCCGGCGTCTGGACGAATTGCGGCCGCGAGCCGATGGAAAGCCTTATGCGGATCAACTCGTCCTCGTCCCCGATCGGGCGGGTCACGATCGCCGTTACGCGGTCGATGCCTCGCGACTGCAACGCGAACTAGGTTGGATGCCGGCAGAAACATTCGAGTCAGGCATCGAAAAGACGGTGCAGTGGTATCTGCAAGAGACTCAGTGGGTCGCCAATGTCGCCAGTGGCGCCTATCGCAAGTTCCCTGTGCCTTGCAACGGGAGCTAGCGTGAAGATCCTGTTGCTGGGCAAGGCGGGGCAGATTGGCCGGGAATTGCGGCGCACCTTGCCCGCCCTGGGGGAGTTCGTGTCTCTGGGACGCGAAGATGTTGATTTGTGCAATCAGCAAGCCCTTCGCAACGCGATGTCGGCCCACCAGCCTGATGTCATCGTCAACGCGGCGGGCTACACCGCCGTTGATCTGGCGGAATCGCATCGGGGAACTGCCGATTTGGTCAATGCCCAGGCCGTCGCCACGCTGGCCCGCTACGCCAAAGACGCGAGCGCCCTGCTGGTTCACTATTCCACCGACTATGTGTTCGACGGCGCCAGCACTGCGGCTTATACCGAGACCGACACGCCATCGCCCCTAAATGTGTATGGCGTCACCAAGCTTGCCGGGGAAGCCGCCATCGCGGCCAGCACATGCGATGCGCTGATTTTGCGCTGCAGCTGGGTCTATGCGATGCACGGTCAGAATTTCCCGAACACGATCTTGCGCCTCGCGCGCGAGCGCGACAGGCTGGAGGTCGTTGCGGATCAAATCGGCACACCCACATCTGCGGCACTCATCGCGGCCATCACCCAGCGCGCCATCGAAGGGCGTCGCCGAAATGTGCTGGCAAGTGGCATCTATCACCTGGCGGCAAGCGGCGCGACAAGCTGGCACGCTTACGCACAGTACCTGGTTGCGGGCGCAGCCGCACGCGGGATGCCGTTACGGCTGTCACCCGACAGCATCCGCGCCGTCACGTCGGCAGACTACCGTGCCGCAGCAACCCGCCCTCATAATTCCCGGCTGAACACCTCCCTGCTTACCGGCGCGCTAGGCCTGCAATTACCGGACTGGACGCAAGGGGTTGACGGCTTGTTGGATCAACTTTCAGAACGAGCAAAATGCGGCGCACACAACCCATGACACGCAAAGGCATCGTCCTGGCAGGCGGTTCCGGCGCCCGCCTGCATCCGGCTACGCTCGCGATCAGCAAACAATTGCTGCCCGTCTTCGACAAGCCAATGATCTACTACCCGCTCACCACCCTAATGCTGGCAGGCGTGCGCGATATTTTGATCATCTCCACCCCGCAGGACACCCCTCGTTTTCAGCAACTGCTGCAAGATGGGTCGCAATGGGGTTTGAACCTGCAATATGCCGTCCAGCCGTCGCCTGAGGGCCTGGCCCAGGCTTTTCTGATCGGTGCCTCTTTCATTGGCCAAGGGCCTTGCGCGCTGGTATTGGGCGACAACATTTTCTATGGCCACGAACTGCCCAAACTGCTGCAACGCGCCAATGCGCGAACGGAAGGCGCAACCGTATTCACCTACCATGTCCAGGACCCGCAACGCTATGGCGTGGCCGAGTTCAACCAGGATGGCAAGGTACTGTCCATTGAAGAAAAACCTGCCCAGCCGCGTTCCAACTACGCCGTGACCGGCCTATATTTCTACGACAACCATGTGATCGATATCGCCCGCAGCATCCGGCCATCCGCGCGCGGCGAGCTCGAAATCACCGACGTGAACCAGCGCTACCTTGAACAGGGCTCGCTCGCCGTGGAAATCATGGGCCGCGGCTTCGCCTGGCTGGATACGGGCACGCACGAATCGTTGCTGGAAGCCAGCCAGTTCATTGCGACCCTTGAGCACCGCCAAGGGTTGAAAGTGGCATGCCCGGAAGAAATCGCCTATCGGCAGCAATGGATTACCGCCGAGGCGCTGGCGAGGCTAGCTGCGCCGTTATCGAAAAGCGGCTACGGCGAATACCTGAATCGCGTCCTCAAGGACAAGGTGGTGTTCTGATGAAAGCCTTCCCGCAAGCGCTGCCAGAGGTCTTGCTACTGGAACCCCGTGTGTTCAGCGACGAACGTGGTTTTTTCTTCGAGAGCTTCAATGAGCGAGCGTTCGAAGCCGCCACGGGGTTGCAGCGCCACTTCGTGCAGGACAATCACTCACGTTCGATTCGAGGCGTACTGCGCGGCTTGCACTATCAGCTTGAACAGCCGCAGGGAAAACTCGTGCGTGTCTGCGTGGGAGAGATCTTTGATGTTGCGGTAGACGTGCGGCGCGGGTCGCCCACGTTCGGGCAATGGGCCGGCGCGTATCTTAGCGCCGAGAACAAGCGCCAGTTGTGGATACCCGAAGGGTACGCACACGGCTTTCTGACGTTGTCGGAATCTGCCGAAGTGCTATACCGGGCCACGAACTACTATGCTCCGGAATTTGAACGCTGCATCCGCTGGGATGACCCCGATCTGGCTATCGCGTGGCCCGGCAGCGAAACGCCGCTGCTGTCCCAAAAGGACCGCCACGGCGTATCGCTGAAAAATGCCCAACTGGGCTGATCAATTCACCCCAGCCGCATGCGCCTGTTCATCCGCATGGTACGAAGACCGCACCATCGCCCCCACCGCCGCATGCGAGAACCCCATCGCATACGCCTCACGTTCAAACATCGCGAACGTATCCGGGTGCACATACCGCAGCACCGGTAAATGATGCTCCGACGGCTGCAGATACTGACCGATCGTCAGCATATCCACGTTGTGTTCGCGCATATCCCGCATCACTTGCAGGATTTCCTCATCCGTTTCACCCAGGCCCAGCATCAGCCCTGACTTGGTGGCGACTTCAGGATGCAGCTTCTTGAACTCGGCCAGCAGCTTCAGGGAGTGCATGTAGTCCGAACCCGGGCGTGCCTGCTTGTACAGACGCGGCACGGTTTCCAGGTTGTGGTTCATGACGTCCGGGGGGCCGGCGTTCAGGATGGTCAGTGCGCGGTCCAGGCGGCCGCGGAAGTCGGGTACCAGGACTTCAATACGGGTCGTGGGCGACAGTTCGCGGATGTGCGTGATGCAGTCCACGAAGTGGCCGGCGCCGCCGTCGCGCAGGTCGTCGCGGTCAACCGAGGTGATGACCACATACGACAGCTTCAGCGCGGCGATAGTGCGCGCGAGATTCTCGGGTTCTTTGGTGTCCAGCGGGTCGGGGCGGCCATGGCCCACATCACAGAACGGGCAACGGCGGGTGCACTTGTCGCCCATGATCATGAACGTGGCAGTGCCCTTGCCGAAGCATTCGCCGATGTTCGGGCAGGACGCTTCTTCGCACACCGTGTGCAGGTTGTGCTCGCGCAGGATGCGCTTGATGTCGTAGAAGCGCGAGCCGGGCGCGGCGGCCTTCACGCGAATCCACTCAGGCTTCTTCAGGCGCTCGGCCGGAACGATCTTGATGGGGATGCGTGCCGTCTTGGCCTGCGATTTCTGTTTTTGCGTCGGATCGTAGACGGCTTCCGCGGGAGCGGCCGCAGCGGCGGATTCGTTCGAGGGGACAGGAGACTCGGCGAGCGTGGACATTGGGCACCTTCAAAACCGGTGCGCAGAGCGGCCCGGTCTGAGACAAAAAAGGCATTTTACCCTTCACCGCCCGAGTACGTCCGAAGGCGTGGGGCGTGGGGTCCGGAGCTCGGAGCTCGGAGCTTGGGGCTTGGAGCTTGGGGCTTGGGGCTTGGGGCGTGGGGCCTGGGGTCCGGAGCTAGGGGCTAGGGGCGTAAGGCGATGCGCGACGGGCTAGGGGCTACGGGCGCTGGGCGCCCGACGTGCACCCAGCGTCGGCGTCCCCCGCAGGCTGGGTTATCGTCTTGCCTGACCAATCCGCTGAAATCCCCCCTCTTGTCCGATCTGATGTCTCTTCTCCCCCCGCCCCGCCTCGTCGCCCTGATCGCCCCCCGCCTGGATACCGGCCCCATGAGCCGGGCCATTCAGGCCTGTGCGGAACGGTTGGCGCCCGAGGGCTATTTCCTGGCGGCGGGCCCCTGGCACGACCCCGCCACGCTGCCGCAGCTGGCCGCCTTGCAACCGGCCGCCGCACTCGTCATGGGTCCGCTGGACGAGCCGGCCTTGCGCGCCGGACTGGCTGCGCTGGAAATACCGGTGGTGGAAACCTGGAACGCCTCGGCGCATCCGCTGGACACCGCGGTTGTCATCGACAACGAAGAGGCGGGCCGGGCCGCTGCGCGCCATCTGGCCGAAAAGCGGCACGCCATGGTGGCTTGCATCAGCGCTGACAATCCGTGGGAACGCGCGCGGCGCCAGGGTTTCATCAGCGCGGCGGCCGGGCTGGGGCTGGATCGGGTGGCGGATATCGTGCAGCCCGAAGTGCTGCAGATGAATGACGGCCGCATGGCCTTCTTGCGCTTGCTGGCCACCAACACGATCTTCGACGCGGTGTTTTGCACGTCGGACCTGCTGGCCGCGGCCGCGGTGTCAGAGGCGCACAACCGCGACTTGCACGTGCCGCAAGACCTGGCGGTGTTGGGGTTTACGGACGACGGCAGCGCGGCGCAATGGGCGCAGGGGCTGACGACGCTGGGTGTGGATGCCGCCGAGCTAGGCCGGCGTGCGGCGCAAGTGCTGCTGGACCGCCTGCAGGGCGAACTGGCGCCCGGCCAGCATCAAACGCTGGATATCACGTTTGAGACGCGGCTAAGCACGTAATTGAACGCGGCTGAGCGCCTAATCTGATACGCGGCTAAGCGCGTGAGCGCCCACCCCCTCACACCCGCCCGCCCCCTCACACCTCATACAAGGCCGGAAAGCCGCAATCCTGCAGCATCCTATTCGCCTCGTTCAAAAACGCCGGCGTTGACGTTTCCGGGACTCGAACCAGCCACTGCACGGCTTCTTCCTTCTTGCCGCGCAGCAGCAACAGCCGCCCCAGATGGAACATGCCGCGGAAGTCGCCGCCTTCGGCACAGCGCTGGTAGCAGTCGAACGCGCGTTGCATGTCTTGCTCGACCACGTCGCCCGCTTCGTAGAAGCGTCCGACCACGCCAATGGACTTCACGTGGCCCATCTGCGCGGCCTGCTGGTACAGCGCCAGCGCGGCGGCCTTGTTCTGCGTGACGCCGCCCCGGCCGCTGCGCAGCATGTGCGCGTAGTTGTACATGCCCCAGTCCAGGCCGCGGTCGGCAGCCAAGCGGAACCAGTAGGCGGCGACGGTATCGTCGGCGGGCACGCCCCAGCCGTTTTCGTAACAACGGCCCACCATGTTGATGGCCATCGCGTGGTCTTTATTGGCGGCGCGCTTGAACCAAGCCAGGCCTTCCGCGGGCTGGCGGTCAACGCCCACGCCGTCGAGCAGCATCTGACCATAAATGGTTTGCGCCTCGACCAGCCCGAGCTCGGCCGCAGCATGTATCCAAGCGGCGTAGTCTTCAGCCGGCCCCTCGCGCAAGCGGGCCAGCTGTTCGGGCGAGGTCGCGGCGACGTCCGCCGCGCTATACGTTTTCATATTGATTCCCTCTGCGGCGCCAGGCATCCGCCAGATTCCGGGCCAGCGCATCGCCCACGTCGGTGGGCGTGCGCGTGACGCCACAGGCCGCCATATCGACGGTGCGCAGCCCTTCGTAACCACAGGGGTTGATGCCCAGAAAAGGCGTCAGATCCATCTGCACGTTCAGCGACACGCCGTGATAGGCGCGGCCGTTGCGGATCTTGATGCCCAGCGCGGCGATTTTCGCCAGCTCGCCACGGTGAGGATTCGAGGCGGGGTCCGAGGTGGGGTCCGAGGTGGGGTCCGAGGTGGGGTCCAAGGTGGGGTCCAAGGAGGGGTCCAAGGAGGGGTCCAACGCGGCGTTCAACGGGCGATCCACGGCAGGGTCCGGCACATACACGCCCGGCGCGCCGGGCTTGCGGCAAGCGCCCGCCACGCCATGCTGGGTCAAGGTGTCGATGACCGCGTCCTCCAGCAGCGTGACGTATTCCTTCACATACATATCCGCGCGCCGCAGGTCGAACAGCGCGTACGCCATCACTTGCCCGGGGCCGTGATACGTCACCTGGCCGCCGCGGTCGCAATGAACGATGGGAATATTGCCGGGGTTGAGCACATGCTGCGGCAAGCCAGCCTGGCCCAGCGTGTAGACCGGCGCGTGCTCGCACAGCCAGATTTCATCAGGCGTATCGGCGCCACGCTGGTTGGTGTAGGCCTGCATGTCCTGCCAGACCGGCAGGTAGTCCGCCGGCCGAGCGAGCCACTTGATCACGGCAATTCCGATTACAGAACGATGGACACCATCGGATGGCCGTGCAGGGCCTTGTACAGGTTGTCCAGCTGCTCGCGCGAAGTGGCGCGCACGATGAACGTCAGGCCCATGTAGTTGCCACCCTTGCTGGGGCGCATCTCGACGGTCGCGGCGTCAAAGCCGGGGTCGAATTGCAGCACGACGTCAGTCAGCGTCTGCGCAAACTCGGGATGCTGCTTGCCCATGACCTTGATGGGAAAGTCGCTGGGATATTCGATAAGCGATTCTTCGGGCGGAATATGCATGAGATTTACCTAGGGAAGTGGTTGCCCCTGAACGTTCTTATATGGGGGCAAGCTGCGCTCAGGCAAGTGCCGCCGGAACGACGGGCGGCGGTGATACCAGCCGCCCGGTGACTCGAACAACGGCGTCGCCTTGGCAGCGTCGCTTATCGGTTGCTGAGGGGTTACAGCGCCGCAATCCGGGCATCATAACCCGCTCGCAATTGCTGAAAAACAGGGCCGGGCTTGCCGGAACCGACCGGTTTGCCGTCCAGCGAAAAAATCGCCAGCACTTCCTTGGTGGCTGACGACAGCATCAGCTCGTCGGCGGATTCCACCTCTGCCTGCGTGATGCGGCGCGCCTCGAACGGGATGCCGGCCTCGGCGGCCAGCTCGCCCATCAAGCCGTAGCGGATGCCTTCCAGGATCAGGTTGTTCTTGGGCGGCGCCAGCAGCTTGCCACCGGACACGACCCAGATATTGGTCGACGAACCTTCAGTCAGATAGCCATCGCGGAACTGCACGACTTCGTCGGCATCGGCATCCACCGCCTGCTGCTTGGCCAGCACATTGCCCAGCAGCGACACGGATTTGATCTCGCAGTGCAGCCAGCGTTCATCGGGAATGCTGATGGCGGCAAGACCTTGCGTGCGCTGCTCGGCAGAGGGCGGCGACCATGCCGAAATCATGCCGAACACGGTGGGCGTGACCGGCGTCGCCGGGAACTGGTGGTCGCGTTTGGCCACGCCACGCGTCACTTGCAGGTACACGATGCAGGTGTCGAGATTCGTGCGGGCCAGCAACTGCTCGATCAGGTTGATCCAGCCCTCGCGGTCAAACGGCTGCGCGATCCGCAACGCGGCCAGGCTGCGGTCCAGGCGGTTCAAGTGTTCGGCCATGCGGAACGCATTGCCTTGGTACACGGGCACGACTTCGTAAATGCCATCGCCGAAAATGAAGCCGCGGTCGAGGACGGATACTTTGGCCTCGTCTACACGCAGGAACTCACCATTGAGATACACCTGGCTTTCGCCCGGTACGCCCGGAATCATGAGGCACTCCTGAATTTTCAAAAGTAAGGGACGAACCGCCCGGTCCGCCCCAGAATGGAAAACGGGCGTTTCGCGCACGAAACGCCCGTTGCTAGCTTACACCTGCGGCGGCGCGCGTGGCGCGCTCCGCTTACTGGAACCAGCGCTTGACGGTGTCGACCATGCGGCCGAAGAAGCCGGCGCGTTCGACGGCGTCTTGCACCACCAGCGGTTCGGTGCGCAGCACCTTGCCATCCAGCGTGAATTGCAGCGTGCCCACTTGCTGGCCCTTGGCCAGCGGCGCGATCAGCGGGTCAGTGCGCTGCGCCACCGGCTTCAAGTCGCCAGCCTTGCCACGCGGCACCGCAATCGACACCGGCTTCGGCGGACCCAGCTTGACGTTTTCAGCGGTGCCTTCCCAGACGCGTGCGTCGATACCCGGCTGGCTCTTGTCGAACAGCTTCACGGTGTCGAAGTTCTGGAAGCTCCAGTTCAAAAGCTTCAGGCTTTCTTCGGCGCGCGTGGCTTCGCTGTCGGTGCCCACGACAACGACCAGGATGCGGCGGTCGCCGCGCACGGCGGTCGACACCAGGCAGTAGCCGGCCGAATCGGTGTGACCCGTCTTCATGCCGTCAACGGACGGGTCAGCCCACAGCAAGCGGTTGCGGTTGGGCTGCGTGATCTTGTTGTACGTGTAGCTCTTCTGCTTGTAGTAGTGGAAGAAGTCCGGGTGATCGGTGATCAGGTGCGACGACAGCGTGGCCAGATCGCGCGTGGACGTCATGTGCTGCGGGTCCGGCAGGCCGGTCGCGTTCATGAAGTGCGTGTTCTTCATACCCAGGCGTTCGGCTTCCTGGTTCATCAGCGAGGCGAAGGCGGATTCGCTGCCGCCGACGGCTTCGGCCAACGCCACGGACGCGTCGTTACCCGATTGCACGATCATGCCCTGGTTGAGCTCATCTACCGTGACGGGCTTGCGCGGTTCGATGAACATGCGCGAGCCGCCGGTGCGCCAGGCGTGTTCGGACACCGGAACGGTCTGCTCCAGCGTCAGGCGCTTTTCTTCCAGCGCGTTGAACACGACGTAGGCCGTCATGATCTTGGTCAGCGAGGCCGGCTCAACCTTCATGTCGGGGTTGGACGCGGCCAGCGTCTGACCGCTGTTCACGTCGATGACGATCCACGCCTTGGCTGCGATGGTGGGCGCCGGCACCGCCGACACATCACCCACCGGCACCGCCCCCGAGGCCGTCGGCGCGGGCGCCGTGGCGCCTGCGGCGGCCGGAGCGGCTGCGGGCGCCGTTTGCGCCCAGACCGGCATGGAAGCCGCGAGCATCGCTGACAGCACCGCGCCAGACAACAGGCGGCGGGCAAACACAGCGGGGGATTGAGCGGAGTAAGGCAAATTCTTCATCGGCAACGTGGGTCCAGGAAAGACGCCCGCCGGCGCGGGGCTAATGGCTGACAATTATAGGCAGGCCATTGGACCGCCCCGGCCCGCCGGGGGTTCCTGCCGCATTTAAATCATGCAACCTGATGCAACCTGCGGCCTGGCCGCAACGCGGGTTCAGTCCAGCGCGACCTTCAGGCGGGCTTGCACCAGCTGGCGCAGCACCAGCAGCTTGCCGTGGAAAAAGTGGGATGCGCCCGGCACCACCACCACCGGAATCGAACGCGGACGCGCCCAGTCCATGGCTTCGGACAGCGGCACGACTTCGTCTTCTTCGCCGTGCACCATCAGCGTATCGTCAGGAACCTGCACCTCGTGCGACTGGAAACGGTTCACCGCCGGACCCATCAGCATCAGCGCGGACGGCAACACGGCATCGCCCGCCTCGGCCAGCGCCGCGTAGGTTTGCGCTGCGACCGCGGTACCGAACGAAAAGCCCGCCAGCACCCACGGGGCCGCAGCCAGTTCCGGATGCAGCTCGCGCATTTGCGCGACCACCGCCAGCATGTCCTGCGTTTCGCCTACCGATTTATCGAACTCGCCTTCCGACTGGCCGACGCCACGAAAGTTGGGGCGCACCGCCACCAGGCCATGCTGCACGCAAGCGCGCGACAGCGTGGTGACGACCTTGTTTTCGCGCGCGCCGCCTTGCAGCGGATGCGGATGCAAGACCAGGGCCCAGCCTCGCGGTGTGCCGGCAGGCCAGTCGACAGCGCAATCAATGCGGCCGGCGGCCCCGGTAAAGGCGTGGGTATCAGTACGAGCGGAGGACATGGCAGGACTCAACGTGCAAAAAAGGAAATCGAAATTAATTGGCGGACCGCGGGGCGGCGGAGGATTTGGCGGGAGTATCGAACGCCGGCTCGTATGAAGGCCCGGGCCGGGGGCCGAATCCGCGTCGAGATGTGGATTCCGGTGCGCCTTGCACCACCCCGGCCAGCCATTGCGCCAGCTGATCGGCGGCCTCATCCGTGGCTTGCCGCAGCGCTGCAACGCCGCCGGCCGCGTCTTGCGTGGGCGCGGGCGCCTGCACCTGGATGCGCTTCTGGTCAACAACCGCACGGCCGTTGAGCAGCACCGCCTGCAACACGACGCGGCCTTCGCTGGACTGGCCGTCTTCGGCAAACACCTGTTCGAACTGCATCAACGACAGCTGCAACTGCGGCATCTGAAGGTTGACGCGATCAGCCAGTACCGGCCCCTGGCGCGACAGACGGTCGGTGATGCGCTGGCGCACCAGCTCCGTCGGCGACGAGGCCCAGCGGACCGTCGCGTACGCCTTGGGCGCGGCGCTGTCGCCCACGCGCCAGATCATGCTGGTGTCCGACAGAGCGGGCGCGGCTTGCAGGCTCATGGCGATTGGCGCGCGTGCGGGCAACGCAGGCACAGGCTTGGCGTCCAACCCCAGGTCGAACACCGAGGGCGGCGCGTTAACGCGGCCAATGCTGCAGCCCGCCAGGGCCGAGGTCATTGTCAGGGTCAAGATCAGTACGGCGCGGCGCATCTTCATTTGGGCTGTCTCCCGAAACCGGCAAATCCGGCTTCGCCGGGTCCGGGCGCAACGGGCGCCGGGCCGAACAAGAACGATTGCGGCGTGCTGTCCACACGGCGCAGGGTGTTGGTGGCGCCACGCGCGGCTGCGCTGACGTTGGCGGCCATGTTGGTGACGGCGGGCAGGGTCTCGCCATCGAGCCGGGCCGCGGCCAGCGCGATGTCGTTCAAGCTGCGCGTGGCCACCGACAAGGGGCCATCAGGCGCATTCAACCGCGCCAGCGCTTGCCGCGACTGCTGCGCCAGGTCAGCGATTTCGCGCGCGGCGCGATCGGCCTGGCGCGACGTGCTGCCCAGCGAATCCACCAAAGGCCCAAGCTTGGCCAGCGTGGGCCCCAGATTGCGGCTGGCCTCGCGCAGCGACTGCGAGATGTCAGTCGCGTTTTGCAGAGTGGCCGTCAGCGCCTGCACGTTCTGCTCGCTCAACACGCGGCGCAATTGTTCGGTGGCTTCTTCCACGTTAGATATCAGCTTGCCGCCGCGTTGCTCGATACGGTCCAGAAAGCCCGGGCGCAGCGGAATGGCGGCCGGGTGCTCGGCCGACGACGCCAGCCGCTTGAGCGACGAGCCATCATCGCGCAGTTCCACGTTGGCCATGCCGGTCACGCCCTGCACGCCAAGTTCCGCCCACGTCGATTCGGTGATCGGCGTATTGGGCGCCACGCCGATGCGGATGCGCACCTGGCCCGGCTTGTCGGGGTTCAGCGCCAGCGACTGCACCTTGCCAACGGGCACGCCTTGATAGCGCACGGCCGACTGCGGGTTCAGCCCGCTGACCGCCGTGGCCGAGATGATTTCGTACGGTTGCAGCTTGGTCCGGTCCCGTCCGATCCAGACGGCCACCAACGCGGCGGCGGCCAGCAAGACCAGCGTGAAGATACCGGCCATGAGCGCATGACTACGGTTTTCCATGATGCAATCCCTTCGGCGCCAGATCCCCAAGCGCGCGCAAACCGCGTTCGCCCAGGAAGAATGTGTGAATGAACGGGTGGTCGACCTTCAATACTTCCGGCACCGTGTCGCACACGATCACCCGCTTGTCCGCCAGCACGGCAACACGCGTGGCCAACGCCAGCAGCGTGTCCAGATCGTGCGTCACCATGACGACGGTAAATCCCAACTGCCGGTGCAGGCTGCGCACCAGGTCCACGAATTCATCCGAGCGCAGCGGGTCCAGACCGGCCGTGGGCTCGTCCAAAAACACCAGTTCCGGGTCCAGCGACAGCGCGCGCGCCAGCGCCACGCGCTTGACCATGCCGCCAGACAAGTCCGACGGCCGCTTGTCGGCATCTTTCGCCGTCAGCCCCACCATGGCCAGCCGGCACATGACAACGTCGCACACCAAATCTTCAGGCACCGTGCGCAATTCGCGCAGCGGCAAGGCCACATTGTCGAACACCGACAGCGCCGAGAACAGCGCCCCCGCCTGAAACAGCATGCCCCAGCGGTACGACAGGCGCCGGCGTTCACTGGGCGACAGGTCAAACAGCGAATGCCCCAGCACCTTCACCATGCCGGCCGCGGGCCGGTCCAGGCCGATGATCTGGCGCAGCAGCACCGTCTTGCCCGTGCCCGATCCGCCCACTAGCACCAGGATTTCTCCGGGGAAGACGGTCAGGTCCAGATTGTCGTGAACCACGTGGTCGCCGAACGCCGTGCGCAGTCCACGCACCGAAATCACGGGTTCAACCGTGACGCTATCTTCATTAAACAGGCGGTTCTGGGCGGCGTTGCTCATCAAATGCCCACCGAGCTGAAGATGATGGCGTACAGCGCGTCCAGCAGGATCACGCCGGTAATCGAGGTCACGACCGACGTGGTGGTTCCGCGCCCCAGGCTTTCGGTATTGGGCTGAATGCGCAAGCCGAAGTGGCACGCGATCAGCGCAATCAGGATGCCGAAGGTCACGCCCTTCAGGATGCCGATCCAGTAATTGGTCAGTGAAATGGCGTCGGGCAGCGACGTCAAGAACCATTGCGCGGACACGCCCAGCTGCATCTGCGCGGCCAGCATGCCGCCCAGGATGGCCATGGCGTCCGTCCACAACACCAGCAGCGGCATGGTGACGGCAAGCGCCACCACGCGCGGCAGAATCAGCCGTTGCCCGTGCGAAATGCCCATGACGAGCATGGCGTCCAATTCCTGCGTGACCCGCATCACGCCGATCTGCGCAGTGATGGCCGAGCCGGACCGCCCCGCCACCAGAATGGCGGCCAGAACCGGGCCCAGTTCGCGCACGATGGACACGCCCAGCAGCCGCACGATGAAGCGGTCAGCGCCAATCATCTGTAGTTGCTGCGCGGAAAGATAAGACAGCACCACGCCAATCAGAAAGCCCACCAGCGCCGTGATGCCTAGCGCCTGCGCGCCGGTGCGGTACACCTGCGCGGAAATCTCGCGCCACGGCCCCAGACGCGGACGGCGCAGCATGCCGCCAAAGTCCAGAATCAGCTGGCCCAGCATGATGAGCAGCGCGCGCCCGTTTTCGGCGGCCTGCAAGATGGCGCGGCCCAACGCGCGGACCCAGCCGAAGGATTCTGCCTTCGGCGGGGCCGCCTGCATCTCGCCCTTGTTCAGGGCCAGCGCGTTGAACACGTCTTGCTGGCCGGCCGACCAACGCACGCGCTCGGGCAGCTTTTCGCCCCAGGCTTGCCAGATCAGCAAGGCGCCGATGGTGTCCAGCCGGCTGATGCCGTGCAAGTCCCAGCGCGCGCCATCCTGGGCAGCGCGGGCCATCGCCGTGCGGCGGCGTTCGACTTCGCCGGCCTCGGCCAGGGCCAGAACGCTCCAGTCGCCCGCCACATGGCAGACGTTCCCGTCCTGACGGAACGGGGCGGCGGCGGACGCGCGTGAAGCGGAATGCGGCATGAAGGCGGGACACCGATGCAAAATGTATCGCCAATGATAAACGCTTGAGGGCCGAAAGACCGCGAGGTCTGGCCGCGTGCCCTACAATCGCCGCCATGCCCGATCACGTCCGCCCTATCGACCTGCCCGCGCCGGAAACCCTGGCCCGGGAGCTAGGTTCCCGCCTGCCTGCCTTCCAAGACATCGCCTGGACCCGCAGCACCGGCTCGACCAACGCCGACCTGCTGGCCCGTGCCCGCTCGGGCGCCACGGCCGGCAAACCCTGGCTGCTGGGCACCCATCTTCAAGAAACCGGCCGCGGACGCGCCGGCCGCCCCTGGCAGAACAGAGAGGGGTCGACGTTGATGTTTTCGTGCGCGTTTGACGTGCATCTGCCCGCCGTGCAACTGCCCGCGCTGTCGCCCTTGGCGGGCGTGGCCGCCTGCGAGGCGCTGCGCGCCGTCGCCGGCCCGCAAGCGGCGGGCCTGTGCATGAAATGGCCCAACGACGTGCAATGGCACGACGCCAAGCTGGCGGGCGTGCTGGTCGAGACGACCCGCAACCCCGGCGGCCGCGAGGCCGGCTACACCGTCGTCATCGGCATGGGCGTGAACCTGACCGACGCCGCCGAGCTGTCCCGCTCGCTGGGCCGCGACGTGGCTGACTGGCAGCAGGTGCAAGCGCTATCCGACCGCCAAACCACCGCTGCCGACTTGATCTGCGCCAGCGCCACCGCCTGGCATGACGCCGTTCAAACACTGGAACGCGAGGGGTTCGCCGCATTCCGACACCGCTTTGATCAGGTGGACGCGCTGGCGGGCCGCCTGGTCAACGTGCTGGAAAAAGGCGATATCCTACTGAGCGGCCCCGCCTGTGGCGTGGACGAACAAGGCCGCCTGCTGGTGCAAACGCCCGAGGGCGCCACACCGATCTCGGTCGGTGAAATTTCGATTCGACGCCAAGCATGATTATTCTTATCGACTCCGGCAACAGCCGTCTCAAGGTGGGTTGGCTGGACGCCAGCAACCCCGACATGCCGCGCGAACCGGCGGCAGTCGCCTTCGACGGACTGGATCTGGATGCGCTGGATGGCTGGCTGACCGCCCTGCCGCGCCGCCCCTTGCGCGCGCTAGGTGTGAACGTGGCGGGCGAAGCCCGTGGCACGGCCATCGCCGCCATTCTGCAAAAACATGGTTGCGCCGTCACCTGGTCGCCGTCGCAGGCGACAACGCTGGGGCTGGTCAACAGCTACCGCGTGCCGACGCAACTGGGCGCCGACCGCTGGGCCTCGCTGCTGGGCGTGCTGTCGCGCCTGCCCGGCGCGCACCCGCCCTTCGTCCTGGCCAGTTTCGGCACCGCGACCACCATCGACACCGTCGGCCCCGACAACGTGTTCGCGGGCGGCCTGATCCTGCCGGGCCCCGCGATGATGCGCAACGCGCTGGCCCACGGCACCGCCAACCTGCCGATCGCCAACGGCCAGGTCGTGGCCTACCCCGTAGACACGCACGAGGCCATTGCCTCGGGCATTGCCGCGGCCCAGGCGGGCGCAGTGGTGCGCCAATGGCTGGCCGGCCGCCAACGCTACGGCCAAACGCCGCAGATCTATGCGGCGGGCGGCGGATGGCCCGAAGTGCATCAGGAAATTGAACGCTTGCTGGCAGACGCCGGCGGCGCATTCGGCGCCGCGCCCGTGCCGGTCTACCTGGATCACCCCGTCCTGGACGGCCTGGCCGCCGTCGCGCGCGCCACCCTGGACGCCAACCCCTGAGCAAGGCCCGCCATGCGAGTGCTCTTCATCCTGATCCTGCTGGCAAATTTATGGGTGCTGGCCCTGGGCCAAGGCTGGATCGGCGTACGCCCGGAAGATGAAGGCCGGGATACGCGGCGGTTCAGTCAGGAATTGAACCCGGATGCGGTGAAGCTGGTGCCGCGGGCGGCGCCTTAGCCGAGTGCCCGGGCGCCGCGCTTGCGGCCCCTTGCCCTTGCCGTCTTGAGCAGCCCATCCCGCACGACTGGCACGGTGATCAGCCTAACCAGGGAGCCAGCGCGTCCATCGTCCGACGGGTCGCACCGGCATGCAATTCAAACCACGCACGCGCCGCGCGGCTCGCGCGTTCGCGACTGACCTCATCCCGCGACCAGGCCAGCGCAGCATCCACGGCCTGCGCTGGATCGGGTTCCCGCAACGCTGCGCCCGCCGCAATCGCGTCGTCAGCCGCTTGCAGGAAATTAAACGTGTGCGGCCCCACGATGACGGGCACTCCCGCCGCACACGCTTCGATCAGATTCTGGCCGCCCAGCGGCGCAAAGCTGCCTGCCACGATGGCCACGTCTGACGCCGCGTAGTAGAAGGCCATCTCCCCCAGCGTGTCGCCAAGCAGCACCGACGTTTGCGCCTCGGGTTCGCTGCCGCTGCTACGCCGGACAAACGGCAATTGCGCGTCGCTCAGCTGTTGAGCCGCCTCGTCAAAACGTTGCGGGTGGCGCGGAATCAGCACGAACAGCGGGGCGCCCGGCTGGCCGCTACGGCGTTTAATGGCCTCGATGAAGAGCGCGTCCTCGCCCTCGCGCGTGCTGGCGATCGCGATCACCTGGCGGCCCAGATGGGTGCGCCATGCCTTACCCGCCTGGACCTGCGCCGCGGGCAACATCAAGTCGAATTTCAGGTTTCCGGTGACGATGGGCTCGGGCGCGCCCGCCTGCTTCAGGCGCCCCGCGTCTTCGGCGGTCTGCGCCAACACCAGATCCAGCCCGGCCAGCGCTTCGCGCATCACGCTGCCCATGCGCCCCGCCTGCCGCAATGACGACGCGGAATAGCGGGCGCTGACCAGCGCCATGGGAACTTGTGCGCGGCGAGCGGCGGCCAACAGGTTCGGCCAGATCTCGCGTTCGATGAGCAAGCCGCAGCGCGGTGCGTGACTCCGCATGAAGCGACGAGTTGCGCCAGGAAAATCGTAAGGCAGCCAGACCTGACGCAACTGTCCACTGGAAATGACGTCGGCAAACAGGCGCTGACCTTCGGCGCGTCCGGTCGCCGTCATGTGGGTCAGCAGCACCGGCAGACCACGGTCTAGCAGAGCCTGCAGCAACGGCTGTGCGGCGCGCGTCTCGCCCAGACTGACGGCATGCACCCAGACCGGCGCCGTCCAGGCGAATCCGGAGGAAGCGTCGGAAGGAGTCGGATCAGACGGATAACCGAAGCGTTCTCGGGAAAAAACTTCCCATTTTCCACCCGCACGTTTGGCCCGGCGCGCCATCCAAATCCAGAGCAACGGCGCCAACGCCCGTAATGCCAGCGTGTAGACGCCGCGGTTCATGTCACTGGGCCGCCAGTGCCTGTTCGACAGAGGCCATGACCGCCTCGCGCGATGGCGAGGCGCCTCGATCGCCCAGGCTGGCGGTGTAGTTCGAGCCCACCAGTGGGGTGCGGACCGGCGTGGAGGCGCGGTAGATGCCGATGGTCGGGCGGCCCAAGGCGGCCGACAGGTGAGTCAGGCCACTGTCCAGGCCCACCATCAGACGCGAGCCGGCAAGCAATCGAGCGACAGAGGTCAGATCCATGCGGGGCATCACCTCGGCCCCATCCATGCCAGCTACAAGCAAAGCGGCACGCTCGGCTTCGGAATCATTGCCCGCCAATAGCTTCAGCGTGCAGCCAGCCTCGCGCAGGCGACGGAACACCGCGCGCCAATCCTCCTCGGGCCAAAGCTTGTCGTCGCGGCTGGCCGACGGCATGATCACTGCGTAGCCGCGGTCGGCGTCCACGTGGTGCAGGCGCGGCATCTCGGTAGCGTTCAGTCCGCCGCTGCCGACTTCCAGGACAGGTTCAGCCGCCTGCCCGGCTTGGCGCACAAAGTTCTGCAAGCCGAAATCCGGCAGGCCAGCATGCTGGTAGCCAAAGGTCAGTCCAGCCAGCTTGCGCTGACGAATCACGGCCGGCTGCCAAAACTCCACGCGATGGCGCACGTTATAGAACAGCGAAGCCAGCGGCTCGCGCGCCGAGCGCCAGTCCAGACCGTGCCGCACGCCGCGCGCCTGGCGCACCAGCCACGCAGACTTCAGCAATGCCTGCATGTCCAGCACGATGTCGTACTGCGTGGAACGCAAGCGCGCTTTCAGCGCCTTGCGTTCGGCACGCACCTGCGACGACCACCAGGATTTACGCCAGCGGCGATGCGCGACCTTGATGATTTCGTTGACGGCCGGGTGCCAGGAAGGAATCTCTGCGAATGCTTCCTCGACGATCCAGTCGATCTGTGCGTCAGGGACGTGCCGAGCTATGTCGGTGATAGCCGGCAACATATGGACGAGGTCGCCCAGAGAGGACGTGCGAACGATGAGAATGCGGGTGGGCATCAAAACACGAGAATGATCGGTTCAAAGAACTAGTTCGCGAATTTACACCACATCCAGCATCGGGGGGGTTCAGGTCAATCGCGGCCCAAGTTCCCCAAGCCCGAAGAAGTTTGATCAACTCTTTAAGAAGGGGACATACGAAGGCTCACCAAGAGGCGCGGCGATTCCAGGGTATTTCTTGCTATCGTTACGCTTTACATGCGCAGATATCGCCGCCATCCACGTTGGCACCTCGCCGGGCAAACCCTGATCCCGAAAATTCTCAGGCTTGACGAACAGATCGCCTTTTATTGATACCGTATGAAAATTCTCACTGTATTCGGCACCCGCCCCGAAGCCATCAAAATGGCCCCCCTCGTCCAGGCGCTGGCGAGCAATCCCGCAATCGAATCCAAGGTCTGCGTTACCGCCCAACACCGCGAGATGCTGGATCAGGTATTGGCGCTGTTCGAAATCAAGCCGGATTATGACCTTAACGTCATGCGGCCTGGCCAGGATATGACGGCAGTTACCACCAGTATTCTTTCCGGCATGCAAGACGTGTTGACAGAGTTTCGACCCAATTACGTCCTGGTGCACGGGGATACCGCCACCACGTTTGCCTCGTCACTGGCCGCCTACTACCAGAAGATTCCGGTAGGCCATGTAGAAGCAGGGCTGCGCACGGGCGATCTGTATTCACCGTGGCCGGAAGAAGCGAACCGCAAGCTGACTGGCGCATTAGCGCAATTGCACTTCGCCCCAACCGACACTTCCAAAGCCAATCTGTTGAACGAAGGCGTACCTACTGCCAATATCATTGTCACAGGCAATACCGTTATTGATGCGCTGCTGGTCATCAAGAAGAAGATTGAAACCGATGACGCACTGCGTGCTCACCTGGAATCCAGCTTCCCGTATTTGAACGCGGATCGCCGCGTCATCTTGATCACCGGGCACCGGCGTGAGAGCTTTGGCGCTGGATTCGAACGTATTTGCGCGAGCATAGCCGCGGCCGCCGCAGAATTTCCTGACGAAGATTTCGTTTACCCAGTGCACTTGAATCCCAATGTGCGTGAACCGGTGAATCGTCTGTTAAGCCACCTCAAGAACGTGTTTCTCGTCGAACCGCTGGATTATCTGCCCTTTGTCTATCTAATGACTCGGTCGCACATCATCCTGACGGACTCTGGCGGCATTCAGGAAGAAGCGCCGTCCCTGGGCAAACCCGTGCTAGTGATGCGCGACACGACAGAACGCCCGGAAGCCGTTGAAGCGGGCACGGTGCGGCTGGTGGGCACGGACGAGTCGATGATTACGGGCCAGCTTCGCCTCCTGCTTTCGGACGTCTCGGAGTATCAGAAGATGAGCTTCTCGCATAACCCCTATGGCGACGGGCACGCGAGCGAGCGGATCGTGCAATCCTTGCTAGACCGCCAGTAAAGAAATCGGCAAGGCTGGCGGTCAGAGATTCCGACCGCCAGCCTTTCATGATCCCGCCTTGGAGGAAATCAATCGGACAATATGACCGACTTGATGACCTCTGCCCAACGGCGCTCCCAGGCATCCTTGGAGAATGCTTCTGCGGTATTCAATCCATTCGTGGCCAGTTTCCCGGCCAGTAGCCGATCGGAAATAAGGGTCTCCGCGGCTTGCACGAGATCCCAGACGTTCGGACGAATCAACAACCCGTTGTAGCCATTGACAATCAGGTTGGGCAAGCCCCCGACATTGGTGGAAATCACGGCATTGTTCGTAGCCAACGCTTCGATGCAAGACAGCGACGTTCCTTCCGACTCTGAAGTGGGTACGAGCACCACATGGCTGTCTTCATACGCCAGGTGCATGTCCTCCATATCGTGCTCGATCCACGTCACCCGGCCCGGATGACGGGCGATGAAGTTATTGGTCGCCGTCACGTCGTCACCAACCGCCTGCCCGCAGAAGATGAGGCGGATATTGTCATGGCGATCAAACAGGGCATCGAATGCGTCGATGGTCAGATACAAGCCCCGCGGTTCATACAAACGCCGCGGATAAAGGAAACACAGCGGTTCCGCATTGAAATCCTTTTTGTAGGGCTTGAACTGTTTGAGATCCACATAATTAGGCACGTACGACAGCGAATTGGCAAGCTGCCAATCATAAGTCCGCATCCAATTGATGAAATTGGTATCCACACACACGCAGCTGTCGCTGTTCTTGACTGCATCCAAAATCAGATTGTAGCGTGAACGATCATAATGATCGACGCGGTTATTTTTTCCATCCCAGTGAATTCCGTGATTAATAGATAGCACTTTCTTGCTATTGGGAAGGCGACAAGCCAACTCCGCAGGTGACGCAATAAGCGCATCGCTATCGCGGCAGTACGATGCGTATGCGATCGACAGATATTCAAGGTCAAGTTGCGAAGTCGCCCCGATTCCAAGCACCGGTATGCCCTTGAACATACGTTCGAAGGGCTTATGGGAATTCTGCAGGATGCGAACTTCGCAGCCCAATTCTTTCAGCAATACTGCAAGATCGTATACATAGCGCTCTGCACCGCCCTTGAACACCACCTCACCGTTCCAGTCATAGAAATTGACGTTAACGATGTCAACCTTTGGACGATCCCGGCCAGGGGAAGCGACCTGCGCGGAAGCGCGAGAAGCCACGAACTCTCGCAGTGGACGATGCAATTCGCTCCATTCGTGCGATGCTGCCAATTGGGCAGAAGCTGGCGTGAAAGACTGCCTCCAGGCGCCGGTGGCGATTGCGTCGACGAACTGCTTGCCCGACGCCACCATGATGGCGTCCTCATAGTTGCGCATTGTCCGCGTCGGCGTACCGATAACCGGCTTGCCCGCGGCGAGATACTCGAATAGCTTGAGCGGCGAAACCGAGTCCGTCTTCACATTGACATGGAATGGGACGATCCCGACGTCAATCCACGCCAGATAATGCTTAAGCTCCGAATAGTTCTTCGGCCCCAGATGAATGAATCTACTACCAGCATCGCGAGCGAGACGCGTCATCCGCCGCTTCACCTCATCCAGGTTTTCCGGCTCAAATGCCGCAACAGGGCCCACAAATAGAAGCACCACTTCCGGCAACGCGGCAATGGCATCAATGAGGTCGAAATCAATCAGCTCGGAAATCACGCCGTGATAACCGACCACCGTTTTCGTCAAATCGATGAGCGAATCACCGGGCAGCTTACATAATTCGCGCACGCCATGCGAAAAATGGCTAGCGTAAACCCCATTTTCGTAAAGGATGCCGTTCGAAGTATGGTCTTTATTATTGTCCAACAGCTTCTTCGCCGAAAACAGCGAAATATCTGCTTTGTCGAGTAACACTTCGTGGTCCAGCCGCATGGTGTCGGACGGATTCGCGAAAACAGTCAAGTCATCCAGCACATCATAGATCACCAGTGCATTCGAACAGAGTTGTGAAAAATGAAGAAAACCCGGCCAATGCAAATACAACACGAACGATTTTTTATGCAACAAGGCAAAGAAATCGCCGGCCATATTGGACACATAATGGCCTTCGCTGCGCCGCCTCAAAACCGGCGGCCCTACATTAAATTCAAGCTGGATGCAAAGATATCCATCCTTCTCAAACTCGGCCATGATGTGGTCAGGCCGCTGCTTGAGGTCTAGGTCATAGGCAACCGGGCATAGGACGATTCCCTTGCGATTCGGGTGCCGAGCCAGCAACGACAGAATCTCTCGACGATTTTGCCGTGAATAATGCTGAATATAGTTCTGAAAATACTCAGCTTGAGCGCGCGTGTGAGCTTTATACGCAGGATACGCCTCGTCGGCTTCGCCAACTGGCTGCCTTTGGGCAACAGCGGTCGTTTTGGAAATTGCCGCGTGACGCGCTTCCTGGCGCTGTTTGACAAGCCGGATCAGCTTTTGCAAGCGCCACCAAGCTGCCTGTAGTCGCCAACCACCCCGCATGGTCAGAATCCTGCGCTTGACCCTTTGCATCGGCGACAAACGCGAAAAGGCCATCGCGGCAAGCTCGCGGTGCGCTTTTTGCAACTGGTATTCAAGCTGGGACACTTCGCCACGCGCGTGCTGCAGAGCTGCCCGCAACTCCACATCGGTCCGACTGTCTGCGTTCTCGGCAGACGTTGCCGGACTGGTTGCCGGCTTCTGGTCATTGTTGCTCAATTGGATACCGCTCGTGATAGTTAAACTTAAACGGGATGAACACCGGGCTAAGGTCAGAAGCCGCAACACGTGCGCGCAACTGGCTCATTCAAAGGTGAAAATTGTACCTTGTTACGCTACGATGACACTCGCGTAAATGAGGGAACGAACCCGTGCACGGAAAGGTCTCCCGCCTCTGGAATAAGAGGAACGAGCATGCGCAACGCCGGGGAACACCTTAGGCCGCTGCCTACGGCGTCCTCCGGCTCCCGCGAAGGAAGCAGTTAATTATCGTATCCGTTGGGATTTCCCAACTGCCAATTCCAGCCATCTCGACACATATCCTCAATGGACCGCTCGGCCTTCCACTGCAGATCGGTGCTGGCGGCAGTCACGTCCGCCCAGGCCTCTGCGATATCGCCATCACGCCGCGGATGGACGGCGTAGGGAATACTTACGCCATTTACCGTCTCGAAAGCCTTGATCAGCTGCAATACAGACGTACCCCGTCCCGTGCCAAGATTGAACGCACGGAAGCCTTCGCCGCGTCCTTCGGTCAACCAATCGATCGCCTTCACGTGCCCGCACGCCAGATCTGAGACGTGAATGTAGTCACGGACGCCGGTGCCATCGACCGTATCGTAATCAACGCCAAAAACCGGCAACGCTGGCAAACTTCGGATGGCTGCTCTCGTGATGTAAGGAAACAGGTTATTGGGGATACCGTGCGGATAATCTCCTAGCCTCCCACTTTCATGCGCCCCGATTGGATTGAAGTAACGCAAGGCGACCACCGAAAATTGGGGCTCCGATTTGCAAATATCCTGGAGAACCTGCTCGACGATGGCCTTGGTAAAACCATAGGGGTTGGACGGCCCGATTTCGTGATCTTCAGAATAAGGCAATTCGCCAACGGGGCGATAAACCGTGGCCGATGAACTGAAAACCATGCGCTTGACTTTTGCGGCTTGCATCGCAGAAAGTAAACTCAACGTACCCGACACATTCACGTCGTAATATCGCAGAGGCAGGCTGACCGACTCACCCACGGATTTTAACGCAGCCAGGTGTAGCACACAGGAAACCGGCTCGCCCCGGGCAGCGGCGTCTAGAAAAAGCGCCTCTAGCAACTCACCATCTCTGACGTCACCTTCTACGCAACGGATTTTCACCCCCGTTATTTCCTCGACGCGATTCAAGGCTTGGGGGCTGCTGTTCGAGAAATTGTCGAGCACCAGCACCTTGTAGCCTGCCTCAAGCAGGCATACCAAGGTATGAACGCCAATGAACCCAGCGCCGCCCGTTACGAAAACTGTAGTCTGCATACGTGCTAATTAATTCCACATTCCTGATGCTTCACGCGCCCGCAAACCGGCGTGCACGGCGTTTGAAGAATCGATATCCCCGCAGAGGTGACTCCAGAACCTTCTCAATGCCTCTATCCACACGGACTGCGCCCGAGACCAGCTTCCAGAAAATAACAATCGGATAGTAATTGAACATCCGAGCGATCTTTACGCCTTTCTGCACACGCGGCCCAAATGATTCAGCAATAATTCCACTGTTGATCCAATCGCTGCCGAAGTATTTGTCGGCAACGCTGAATATCTCACGCAACGCCTTGAGGCGGCTGTAACCATTTAGTGTCTTCACCTTCGTAATCCAGGCCGCACAATGCCTGGCCACGTACCACATCAGGTGGTCCCGGTTGGCCTCGAATTCGCCCTTCTTTCTATAGAAAGCCAGCATATCCTCAAGCACAGGCACGATATTGAGGATGCGCTTGTCCGTCTGCTTCATCGATTGCGTGGGTCGGGTGATGTCGTAGTTGTAGAGCTCCTTGTCCACGTAGTAAATTTTCTTGGCGACCAGATAACTCTTCGGAACGAAGTTAGCGTCCGCGAATATTACTCCCGCAAGCAGCCTCACATCAGGATCCGCGAATATCGAGCGATGATAGATGCGACCGCAAGGCGTCGCCCAGTTTCTATAGAGCTGGTCGCGGTCTGTGCCAATCAGCTCACGTTCGCCTTCAAACGGCAAGGGCTTGAAGGGCGCGGTACGGCCGGTGTAGCAGTAAAGCAGGTTACCAATCAGCAGATCAGCACCGATGCTTTGCGCCTTGTGGTACATGAACTCAGACGTATCCGCATCAAGGAAGTCGTCACCGTCCACGATCATGATGTACTCACCCGTGGCACGCTCGATACCGAAATTGCAGGCAGCCCCGTGACCGCCATTCGGCTTCATGAACGACTTGAAGCGATCCGGCCGGCGCTCAACGTACTCGTCAATAATAAGTTGGCTGTCGTCCGTGCCGCCATCGTTCACGACCAAGACCTCAATACCCTCCAGAGTCTGGTTCTCAAGCGAACTCAAGCATCGTTCGATATAAAACTCCAGGTTATATACCGGAACGACAATGCTTATCTTGGGAGTCATTTCAATGCGCCGCCCTTGAATTCTTTCTCGTATACGTCCAATGCGCGTTCGATAATGTTGTTCATGTCGTAATAGCGATACTCCGCCAATCGGCCAACGAGCATCAACTGAGGAAACTGACGCGTCAGTTCCAGATACTTGTCATAAAGAGCCGCGTTACTGTCCTTAGGAATAGGATAGTAAGGAATACTCTGCGCGGGAATATTCCTGTCATACGACTGGGGATACTCCTTCATGATGGTGGTCTTGGCGGGTGAGTCCGCCATCAGGTGCTTGTACTCGGTAATGCGGGTGTACAGCTCAGTGTTCGGGTAATTGACCGTCGCACACGGTTGGTACAGATCCATATCGTGCGACTCCAAGTCAAAGCGCAGGGAACGATACGGCAGCTCTCCAAACTTGAAGTTGAAAAGCTCGTCGATCGGTCCGGTATAGATGAGACCGCCTTCGAGAGGAGCCCCCAAGTAAAGCACCCTGCCAGTCCTTTCATCAAAAGACAGCACGTCCTTTGCCTTGACGCCCAGGCGCACCTCAATCAATGGGTTGCCCAGCATCCGCTCGAACATCTTCGTGTAGCCCTCCTTGGGAAGAGCTTGATGCTGTTCCTGGAAATATCGATCGTCGTAGGATATGTGGACCGGGACACGAGCAGTAATGGTTTCAAAGTCCAGATTCTCGGGTTTATCACCCCACTGCTTCGTCGTGTAATTCAAATAGACGTTTTCAAAGACGTATTCCCCAAACTCGCGAATGCGCGCATCCGCATGATTGCGCAGTACCGAGACAGACACTTTCACATCCATTCCGAATTCGGCGATCAACATCGCTTTGAGCTGCTCGGCGCTGTCTGGAAGCAGACGCTCGATCGATGTCAAATTGAAGGGCACCGGAATTAGTTGATCCTGAACATTGGCCAAGACACGGTGCTGATAGGGATGCCAGTCAGTGAATTGAGAAATGTAGCTCAGAACACGCGGGCTATTGGTACGGAACAGGTGAGGGCCATACTTGTGAACCAGTACGCCATTTTCATCGTAATAGTCGTACATATTACCGGCGATATGGTCCCGCTGCTCGATCAGCAGTACGCGCTTGCCGTTCTGCGATGCGAGGCGTTCGGCCAAAATCGTGCCGGCGAATCCGGCTCCGACAATAATAAAGTCGTAGTTATCCATGATCTTAACCTTTCAAAATCTCTCTGATCGCGCCATCCATACGGGGCGCAATGGCATCGATGGAGTATTGCTCATAAACGCTGATATCTGGGTTTACCTTGCCATCCAGATAACGCTTCATCACGTATGCAATACGATCCACTCGTAGATCGGCCGTCAGATTGCCGCTCCGGTTCATGATATCCGCAGTAGGCCCCACCGGCATGGTGATCGCCGCGATTGGCTTCTTCGCACCCATGTAATCAGCGAGCTTCCCCGGGAAAAATGGGTTGGCTTTGATACCATCCTCATTTTCCGAAAACATACCATCAATAAGCAATAGCGCATTGGCTCTTTGCATCAGCTGCAGGCTTTCGAAATAGGAAACTGCGGATTCAAACCTTACGTGTTCGCGGTACCTCATCCGCTGGTGCTCATCCACATCATTGGGATACGGCGAACCGCCGTAAAAGCGTACCTCAAATTTATTCTTATACGCGGGATAGATCTCCACGAGCCGATCCACCGCTTGCATAACTGGGGTAGCGGTACGTTTTACATGGTATAGCGTACCCAGGTGTGCAAAGACGAACTTGTCGAAGCCTTCAACGGGCTGCCCTTCATACATTGCCGGATCATAGCAATGCGGTATCACGACTGCCTTGTGCGCATACTGCGCGAAATCGCCAGAGAACATCAATTCTCGTTGATATTCGTTGTTCAAGATGATCAGATCCGCATTACGCAGCGTCTCCTGTTCGATCAAGGTATCTTCCGACACCAGGGGATATCCCCGCATGTGTGCGATATAGGGGTTCCGGGCGAATAAATCGCCAAAGTAGGCGACCCATGGCAATGACGTGTTCTTCTCTTTGATGCGACCCGCTGCCTCGTGAGAGATGAGCTCGTTGGAATGCGAAATGATGAAGTCAAACTGGCGGCCGGAACCCTCGAAAATTCGTACGACTTCGTCAACGAATTTCTTGCGCACCGGCGCTGTCCTGGGGTTATTGTGATCCAGCTTGATCTCAACCCTTTCGAAGTCCGCTTTCCCTGCAGTGCGCAACAGGCGAGCATCTCGGTGATCACGCGCCACCTGCGCGACCAGATAAGACACGTCCGTGTTCTTTATCCGTTTGTAGAAGTCGGTATCCGCCGATCCTACGTAGGGGGCGAAGAACCAGGACACGGCAAAGCCGTTGAGCTTTTTCATAGAATTCGTCGGGCGATAAGCCCGACCATATTGATATGGACTGCCAAATTTAAGAAAGGTGCAGACGAGTCTTGGTCAACCGCGAGCCGAGTTCAATTCTTGAACTTCTTCCGCAGATTCCGCATCGGACTCATCATGCGCCAAGAATTACTACTCTTGATCTCCGACAACTCCTTGGCCATTGCATCCCGCTCCGCAGCGAGCTGGCGTCGCTCTTCGTCCAGTCGTTGGACATCCGCCTCCCGTGCCTGATTCAACGCCGCCTGCTGACTGAAATGCTGCTCCAATTGGACCTTGAGTGCGGACAGTTCATCCGCCAAAAGCGCGTTTTCACTGCGCAGCAAATCGATCTTTGCAGACGTGAGATCTTCGAGAGGCAAAGGAGGAGTTTCCGCACCCAGCAAACCATCAGCGAGCGCGAGCTTCTTGGCTTGCGCCCAGGCGCGATTCACGTAGACAAGAATCACCTGGTCTCCGTGCCAATAAGTTGGTTCCATGGGCCGGCAGTCGACCGCTCGCGCGTGCGCCAGCACCCAGTCCTCGTCCGCGACCAGGGGAATGTTCTCCGGCGTGAAGGTGAAGAAATGCTCGGAGATCCGGCTCAACTCGCGATACGGCAGGGCTAAAACTACACAATGTTCCGCATGATTGAAGAGCTTGGACAACACGGTGAACGGATCATGAAAATGTTCAAGCGTGTTTGACGAAAAAATCATGCTGAATTTTTCGTTCACGTCGTCGTGGGCGATCCAATCCTGCGCTTCGAACCGTACGCTAGGGTAGGCGGCGCGGGCCTTTTCGACCGCAGCCTCCGCAAAATCAACCCCTATCACATGCTCGCGAGAAAAATAGCTCGCCATCACATCGGTGCCGTCGCCCTGCGCGCAACCCCAGTCGCACACCGTCCAACCGTCCTGATTCGCAGCCGATCGCAACCAGGCCGGCAGATTGTCCAAGGCGACCCTGGCAAAGAAGCGCGATTGCTCTTTCCCCAGATTGGATTCCCAGTCCGTCTCAAACCGGCCGTTCCAGTAATCTTGGCTGTTGATATCCGTAGAGGTCAAAGTGCGCCTCCCGAAATTGTCGTGGCCACATTTGGGCGGAAGACACCCATGTATCTGTGCGATGAGACCACGGAAAAAAAATGCGCGCCTTCCAAGTATTCAAAATAGGACATTTCTGCCGAACTTCCATCTTCAAGAGCGGCGACCAGGATGTACTTGCCTGGCACCAGGTAGTTGTCAAAGCGAAATTCCACTTGAACCATGCCTTGATCCAACGGAATTCGCAGCTTCGCATCTTCCTGAGTACTCGTGACAAAAAGATCGACGCCCTTCTCATTCTTAATGGAAAAGGCGACCCCAACCCTATCCACATCGACGCCTACTGGCGGCCGGAACGCGATCTTTACGCTGAGGCTTTCTCCCCAGTCAAAAACGTCCTTGCGTGCTCCCATATTGCCATGCACGGCGGCGTGGCTGATGAGCCCGGTCTGCTTGCCCCAATGCGAGGCGGGCTTGGTCTCGAGATGCATCGCCTCCGCCACCGCGACGTCTTCATCCGGTAAGACGGAGTCCGCCTGGAGAATTTCCTCCACGGGCTCGGCCGGGGCGGGAGCGCTACCGTTCTCGTCCTGATACATGAACTCGGCGTACTTGCTGGTCACGCTGGCCACTTCCCCGGCCATGCGCAACGAACCCTTGTCCAGCCAGACCGCGCGTTGGCACAAGGTCCGCACCGAACCGACATCGTGACTGACAAACAATACCGCCGCGCCTGCGTTCTGTATATCCTTCAGGCGGCGCATGCATTTGTACTGAAACCGGGCGTCGCCGACGGCCAGCGCTTCGTCGACGATCAAGACATCTGGCGTGGAGTTGATAGCAACCGCGAACGCCAGGCGCACGTACATACCACTCGAATAGACCTTCACCGGCTGGTCGATAAAGCTCCCGATATCGGCAAAAGCGGCGATGTCCTCAAACCGCTCGTCAGTCTCCCGCCTGGTCAGTCCCAATATTGACGCGTTCAGGTAGACGTTTTCGCGGCCAGTGAATTCAGGGTTGAAGCCTGCTCCCAATTCAAGCAGCGCAGCGATCCGCCCTCGAGTCCAGATTTCTCCGGAGGTTGGGGTCAAGGTTCCGCAGATCATCTGCAACAGCGTCGATTTTCCCGAGCCGTTGCGACCAACGATGCCTACGGTCTCGCCGCGCTGGACTTCAAACGACAAATCACGCAATGCCCAGAATTCGCGGTAATACTGCTTGCGGCCGAAAGAGCCCATCTGCAGGAGCCGATCCCGGGGCTTGTCGTAGAGATGAAAGCACTTGCTCAGATTCTTGACCGAAATTGCCAGCGTATCAGAGGACATCTGCAAAACCCTTCCTGGTACGTTGAAACCACGCGTATCCCAGCGCCGCAATTACGAAAGACGCGGCCGTGTAAATCAACCACATTCCCCAATCAATACCCTTCCCCCAGAAGAGCACATTGCGCGCCTGCTCTACGACCACTGTGAGCGGGCTGATGTGGAGAAAAGGCTGATACTTATCAGGGAGTATGGATGCGGAGTAGAAGATCGGCGACATGAACATCAGCACGGTCGTAACAATGCCGATGAATTGCGAAACGTCACGCAAAAACACGCCCAATGCCGATAAAAACCAGCCCAGCCCCAACACTAGGATCACCAGCGGAAACAGAACGAATGGAAACAGGAGGATGGTGACGTGCGGGACGCCGTAGAAGACCAGATAGAAGACGACCCAGACCACCAAACTGATAAGTAGGTGGAAAAATGCGGACCCGACCGCCACGCAAGGAAGAATTTCCAGCGGAAAGACGACTTTTTTTACGTAATTGACATTTGACAGAACCAGAGAAGGCGCGCGATTCACGCACTCGGCGAAAAAATTGAACAGCATCAACCCCGCGAAGAGTACCAGCGCAAATTCAGTCTTCGACTCCGAGCCTCCCGGCCACCGCGCCTTGAACACCACGCTGAACACGAAGGTGTAAACCAAGAGCATGAAAACGGGATTGAAGAATGACCAAAGCAGGCCAAAAGCGGAACCCCGATAACGACCGACCACCTCCCGCTTGACTAGGCCGCCAATCAAAGCCCTGTATTTAAACAGGGACCTGAATAGGGAAACTGGCGAGGTTGGATGTTTATGCAAACCACTCACGATATAGAAAACCCATTATATATTCAACGACCGGACAGGAAATTGCTGCGCTTGCGCACGGCATTGAAAATGTAAAATGAAAAATAGTAAGAGCTTCGCACCAGAGAAAGGTTTAAAACCTTTCGATATATTCTCCATTGCCACCGCATCGCCTTCTTCTTATCAGAAGACAGTGAATTATCTAAAACTCTATAATGCGCCAGCGGCGTACCAGGCAGGGTCGCTTGTATCTCGCCGGCAATTTTAACCGCGCGCAGCCAAAATACATAGTCCTCATGCCCCCCCGCTTCGAAGCGCAAGACCGGAAAGCGGCTCTTCCGGTATATGCCTGTCAAGTGCCCGATAAAATTCGACTTCAGCATGTCACTGTAGCCAAGCTTACAGGGAACGTTGACAGTGGCCATGGGCCGTCCGTCAGCCGCTATCCGCAAGTAAGTGCCGTAGGTGATGTCGCATCCGGAATCCAATAGCTGCACCTGAGCCTCTAGTTTGAATGGCAGCCACACATCGTCGCTATCGAGAAACGCAATATATTCGCCTCTGGCCTCATCAATCGCGCGATTCCGGCTACGCGCCACCCCGGAATTCTGATCATTCTTCAAATATCGAATTCTCGGGTCCGAATAAGAGCGCACGCATTGTGCGGTCGTATCAGCTGAACAATCATCAACAATGATCAATTCCCAACTGGCGAAAGTTTGCGCGATCGCAGAATCAATGGCTTTCTCAATATAAGCCACTGCGTTATATGCGGGCATGACTATCGAAACGCGAGGAATGGTTTCAGGCGCGCTCACTTTATTTCTCTAGCAGTTCTTTTATACAAGTGACGTAGAGGCCCTGATAATGCGTCAGGTAATACGACGAAAATTTCTCGTCCCACACCCGACCGGCTTGCCATCCCGCAGCGAGAATCTGGATTTCATCCAGGCTATCCAACCAACTCGCGATTGCTGCCGTTCCCTCGCCAATGGCCCACCCGCTCCCTTGGGCCACAATTTTTGCCGCTGGTGGCGTACCCGCCGTGCTGAGCATACCTCGACGCAACTTCAGGTGTTCATAGTATTTGTTAGGCGATGCGAAGGCATGATTCGGCACCGTCAGGTAGTACATACCTACCAGAACGTCCATCTTCGCCATCAGGGCGAGTCCCTCGCTGCTCTGCATTGCGCCGTAAAAGCTAACGTTTTGAAATTTCCTGGCGGCCGCTTCAAATGTATCGGCGAGGCTGCCATATCCTGCTACATGGAGCTCAACTTCCGACCGTCCAGCGCAGGCCGCGAGCAGGTCTTCCAAACCCCGATGGCGCCGCTCAAGCACACCGAAGTAACCTATTTGCCAAGGCGGAGCCGAATGTGCGCGATCGGTAACCTCGACCAGTATGGTCGCCGGCACATTTTCCAAAATGCGGACATTCTTCTGTGCAGGGGTGAACCCATGCTGCACAAATCGATCCTCACTCACAATCAGCGTCAGATCGGCAGATTTGCCGATAGATCTTTCGACCGTGTCCAAGACCTTCCCGGCAAACCCGGAAATATTACGAACCGCCGTGTATTTATCATAGATATCAAACACCAGGCGCTTGCGAAAAATCTTGCAGAATGCCCAGCTGGTGACGGCGCAATCCAGGTCGACGGCGTGCACGACTTGCACGCTCCGCCGCGCTCGCCACAGTGCACAAAACAAGAAAACGTTGAATCTCAACAGCGCGACAGCGTTGCGCCAGCCTCCGCCCAACGCTGCTTTCAGCGGGAAGAGAGTCTGACGCCCGATATCCGCCCCGGCGGAACCGTCTTTGTTCCAGCCAATGAAATGGTAAGCCAGGCCCGCCGCATCCAGCGCAGCGAAATACTTGCTCAGTCGCCCATCAAGATCAGCAACAAAAGAGCGGGCAAAAAAAATCATTTTTCCTTGATTCCACGCCGATACTTTTTGCCGCGTTTCTTGATCACTAGCCATTTCGGCATGCGAAACAACACGAGCCTTCTGTATAAAATAATGTACGTTGCGGAAAATACCGCCACGAAAAACATCAGCAAATATTCATTCTGCCAGAACAAAACTGCTGGAATGACAGCGAACGAGCTCAGTAACCACAGGTAAGGGGAAGTCATGGCATTACGCTGCGTCTTGTGTCGCACGTCGCTGGAACCGATTGCCCAACGCACCAGTCGCTTGTAGATGAGCATGTGCAGATGTACGCCGTCGGGCATTCCAGGAGACTGGCCCCTGAGAAACTTCTTGCGATAGATCGAGAATAGGGTCTCGAATACGGGATAGATGCACAGCAATAACGGAAACCATGCCGAGACATTCGGGTGACGGGCGATCATCAGCACGGAAATGACGCCGATCATGAAGCCGATGAAATAGGCGCCACCATCTCCCAGAAAAATATGGCCCCGCGGGTAATTCCATACAAGGAACCCAACGACTGCACCAATCATGCCCACCGCCGAAATAAGCAACAGGCGGTCGCCCAGATAATAGGAAACGTAGGCAAATCCGGCAAATATCATGGCCGATATCACGGCGGCCAGGCCGTTATATCCATCAATAATATTTATTGCATTTGCTGCGCCAGCAATCGCGACCATCGTACAGACGAGCGATATCGCACCAAACTGCAGCAACCAATCGACGCCGATTATATCCAGGCGCGTCAGCGTGGCACCACAAAAATAATAGGCCGCGGCGCCAGAGACCATCGCAAGCCCGAGCCGCACTAGTACGCGGACCCTTTTGGAAATGTCTTCGGCCAGCCCGCCGATGAATGCGGGCATGGCTACTGCCATCAGGGTCAATATGGCAGGGCCTTCCGCACTCTCGCGTATCGAAACCAGTATGCAGATCGCAAACATTGCGACGACGAGCGAAACCCCGCCGACCCGTGGAACGGGTCGTGCATGATATTTTTGAACACTAGTTACATCATGGTCCGAAGTATATTTTCCATGCAACGAGTTATATCGGACCAATAATGACGTAACAACCAAGGAAACCAGAAAGGCTATAAGGACGTAAAGCATGAAACGCACCGGCAGGAAAGTCACGCAATTTTAATATGTAAGCGCATGCCAAAACCGAGGTTTAGATCTTTAACCTCATTTGGCCTAGGCCGCTTATTTTGATGCTTGCCGCGAGACAATGAGCAACGGATCAGAGCGCAGCCATTGATCACATCTGCCTGGGCGGATTTCCTAGAATTGCTCCCTGTTCTGCCCGGCTATAGTAGCCTAACGGCCTTGCCTGCCCCCCTATTTTTTCCCCTAGCTGGGCCCACAGCGGCGCATGCCGTTGTGAAGTCGCTACTTGGTGCTTCGACGTCCCTCCGTCGAAGCGTAAGTGATTCTCTGTACGGGTATCCTCCGGTGTTGTTCACTAACACTTTGCATATCCCAGATAGATAAGTGACGCCAAACCACTCTGCCGACAATTCTGATTATTCGAGCAACCGACCGACGTGCCCTTCGTTTCGCGGGATCGGTCAGATAGCGCCCGAAACGGATAGGAGGTAGCCAAAACTATCAAACAGAGCAAGAATGACCACATAACTCTTCTAAGGAGACAGCCATGCGCATTGCCGATGCCCAATGGATTCCTTCGACGCAGCACCAGACATGGGATGCGTTGACCGACCCGAGAGTCTTGCAGAAATGCATTCCGGGCTGCGTGGAAGTTGCGATGCGCAGCCCGACCGAATACGCCGTCACCCTGCGGGCCAACATCGCGGGGATCGACACCGACTACGAGGGTGAAATTCTGCTCTCTGACGTCAACGCCCCCGACAGTTGCACCCTAGTGTTCGAAGGCAAGGGCCGCGCCGCCTGCCTGGCCATCGGCACCGCCCAGGTCAATCTCACCACCAAGGACCAGGGCACGCGCGTCGCCTATACGGTAGCGGGTATGGCCGGCGGCAAGCTGGCTGAGTGTGGCGAAGGCCTGCTGCTGAAAGCCGGCGACAAAATCATTCAGAAATTCTTCGCGGCCTTCATCGACCACATGGCGGTGCAGCCCCGCCTTGCTCCGCCGCCGCCACCGCCCGAACCCGAACCTCGCGGCTTGTCCAATTCCCGCTGGTCATGGGCGCTAGTGGTTCTAGTCATCGCGGTGTTCTGGGGATACCACTCGTTTTACAAGTGAAAACCCTAGTGGGCTGGTGATATCCTTGGCGGATGACTCCGCCACCGCCACCAGCCTCGCCATCAACTGACCCCGCCCACTCTCGACGGGACCTGTTGATGGCCATGGCGGGGGTGTCCGCCACGGTGGTTCTGGCGGCGCTGGACTCCACCATCATCAGCACTACGCTGCCGCGCGTGGCCGAGGCGCTGGACGGCATGGCGCTCTATGCCTGGGTCGGTACGGGCTATCTGCTGGCCACCGCGGCCTCTATCCTCATCTTCGGCCGGCTGGGCGACATGTTCGGCCGCAAGCCTCTGATGCTCGTGTCCGTGTTGATCATCGCGCTCGGTTCCATTGCCTGCGGACTGGCGCAGTCCATGACCCAATTGATCGTGTTCCGCACCCTGCAAGGGGTGGGCGGCGGCATGATGATTGCGACTGCTTTCGCGGCCCCGGCCGACCTGTTCCCGGACGCCAAGCAGCGGGTGCGATGGATGGCGCTGGTGTCGGCAGCATTTGCCATGGCCAGCGGCATCGGCCCGGTGCTGGGCGGCGCGGCGACGCAGGCGCTGGGCTGGCGCGCGGCATTCTTCATTTCGCCTATCGCAGCCGCCGGCGCCTTCTTTCTGCTGGCGCGCTACTTTCCCCGCATCCGGCCCATGCATGACGGCAGCCGCAAGATTGATTGGGTGGGCGCCATTCTGCTGGTGCTGGCCGTGGGCGCGCCGCTGGCCGCGCTGGAGCTGGCCTTCGCCCGCGGTGAACATGCGCACCCGCTGCTGGGCGGCATGCTGGCCTTGATTGGCGTGGCCGCCATCGCCATCCTGATTCCTACCGAACGCCGGGTGAAGTCGCCCATCTTTCCGCTGCGCGTGCTGTCGGGCCGCGATTCCCGCCTGCTGAATCTGTCGGCGATGATGGTCGGCGCGGTAATGTTTGTGCTGATCTTCTACAGCCCGCTGTTGTTGCAGCAGGTACTGGGTTACACCCCCAGCGAGGCCGGGCTGCTGCTGACGCCCCTGGTAGCGGCGATTTCGGTGGGCAGCATCATCAACGGCCGGCTGTTTCCCAAGCAGACCGAGCCGCAGCGCCTGATGGTGTTCGGCGGCCTGTTGCTGGCAGGCGGCAGCCTGATGGTGCTGCTGATTTCGCCCGGCACATCGGCCTGGTGGATTCTTGCCGCCTTCTTCGTCAATGGCTGCGCGTTGGGCTTCCTGTTACCCAACCTGACGCTCTTCATGCAGATGCTGAGCGAGCGCCGCGACGTCGGCGTGGCGTCCGCGCTGGTGCAGACGACCCGCGCCATCGGCAGCGCGCTGGGTACGGCCGTGGTGGGCATCATCATTTCGCACAGCACGGTACTAAACGGAGTGCGGACCGGCCTCGGCCTATGTATTGTGCTGTCGCTGACCTGTGCGTTGCTGGCGCATCGGGTCAAGATGAAGAACCTCGTCACCAGCCGCAAATAAGCCACCGCCAAGAATAAGAAACCGGCCGAAGGGTCATCGAGACAATCATGCGTCAACGCAATTTGCTGGACTTGCTGCTGCTGGCAGCGGTCTGGGGCGGCTCTTTCCTGTTCATGCGGGTCGCCGTCAAGGAGTTCGGCCCCATCGCCCTGATCGAATTGCGCGTGGGTCTGGCCGCGCTGTTCTTGCTGCCCGCCGCCTTGTGGCGCGGCAAGCTGCCAGTGATCGCGCGGCACTGGAAGGCGCTGCTGGTCGTTGGCACGCTGAACGCCGCCATCCCGTTCCTGCTCTATGCCTACGCCGCCCAATCGCTGGGCGCGGGCTTCCTGTCGGTGGCCAATGCCGTGACGCCGGTGTGGGGCGCCGTGGTGGGATGGCTGTGGCTGAAAGACCGGCTGCCCTGGATGCGGTCGCTGGGGTTGTTGATCGGGTTCCTGGGCATCATCGTGCTGGTGTGGGACAAGCTGAATTTCCAGGCCGGCGGCACTGGCCCCGCCGTGTTGGCGGCGGTATCGGCGCCTGTCTTCTACGGCATCGCCGCAAACTGGACGAAGCGTTTTCTGACAGGTGTGGATGCCCTGGCCAGCGCCACGGGCAGCATGATTGCGGCGTCGCTGGTGCTGCTGCCGCTGGCCATTTCGGCCTGGCCAGACGCCCCGGCATCGATGGCGGCGTGGATCTCGACCATTTTGCTGGCCGTCGTCTGCACCGGCGCGGCGTACATCATCTTCTTCCGCCTGATCGCCAATGTCGGCCCCACTGCGGCCGTCAGCGTCACGTTTCTGGTGCCGATCTTTGGTGTTGTGTGGGGCGGGTGGTTCCTGGATGAAAGCATCACGCCATCCATCGCGATCGGCGCCGCCATCATTCTGGTGGGCACCGCCTTGGCGCTGGGGCTGGTCAAGCGCCGACGCGCTTAGTACTTATCCGACGTACCCGTCAACGCCACGCCAATGCGCAGCAGCGTGTACGACACCGCGTCCACCCAGCGCCGCACCCATCCGCGGCGGTGATATTCCAGCGGGCGGATGAAGCGGCCGCCTTCGCGGATGGCCGTCTCCAGGCGCTCTTGCAAGTCCCACGCAAAGGGCTGGTCGTCCACGACCACATTGGCCTCGCGCGCCAGCAGCAGGCTGAAGGGGTCCAGGTTGGACGAGCCCACCGTCGCCACGTTATCAATCACCGCCACCTTGGCGTGCAGATAGCTCGGCATGTACTCGTAGATCTCGATACCGTCACGCAGCAGCTGGTCATACAGCGAACGCGTGGCGTGGTACTGCATGCGGTATTCGACCTTGCCTTGCAAGAGCAAGCGCACCTTCACGCCGCGCGCCGCGGCTTTTGCCAGGGCGCGGCGGAACTGGCGCCCCGGGAAGAAATACGCGTTGGCGATCAGGATGTCGCGGCGCGCCTGCGTGATGCCGTACAGATACGCGCGTTCGAACGTCTGCCGATACCGCAGGTTGTCGCGCAGCACCAGCGCGGCGCGCAATGTGCCGCAAGGTTCAACGTATGCATGATGCGGCTTGGTCAAGCGCATGCGGCTCCAGTCGCGCGGATGGCGCCGCAGCCGCGCCCAGTTCAAGCGCACCCACAGCAAGTCCTGCGCATAGGCTGCTTCGGTGACGAGCGGGCCTTCCACCTGCACCGCGAAATCAAAGCGCGGCGCGGAGATGCCGTCCGTGGGGTCCAGGTCATCGTAGTCGTCGATGATGTTGATGCCGCCGATGAACGCGATGCGTCCATCCACAATCGTGACCTTGCGATGCAGCCGTCGCAGCCGACTGCGCGACGGAATAAAGCGCGCGAACCAGCGCGGCTCAGGCCGGAAGATGCGGCATTGGGCGCCTGCGTCCAGCAGCATTGCGCGCACATGCTCAACGCTCATGGCGCTGCCGAAACCATCCAGCACCACCCGCACTTTCACGCCACGCCGCGCCGCCGCCGTCAGGCATTCCAGCACCTGCGAGCCGGTGCGGTCCACCATGAAAATGTAGGTTTCCAGATGCACGCTGACTTGCGCGGCATCGATGGCCTCGCACAGCGCGGGAAAGAAGTCGGACCCATTCTGCAACAAGCGGATGTTGTTGCCGTCCGTCCATTCAAGCTTGACCTGCTCGGCCTTCACGGGAGTTCCAGCTCGGCCAGCAAGGGAGAGTGATCGGACAAGCGCGCCCATTCCCGGCCGCGCAACACGCGCGCGCTGCGCACGGCAAAGCCGCGCTGATAGATGCGGTCCAGACGAAACCACGGGAACACGGCAGGGAACGTGCGCGGCGGCGGCAGCAGCAGGCGCGAGCTGCCTTCCATGCCCAGCTGATTGGTGCGTTCCATCACCGACAAGCCGCCGTTGGGCAGCCCGCGCAGCGCGTTGCTTAGCCGTTTGACGGAATCGCGCAGGCGCGGCAGTTCGCCGCCATGGCTGCGCGGGGCGTGGGAAAACACTTCATACAGACCCAGCTGCTGCACGAACAGCGGCGCCAGGCGGTCGTTCCAATCGTTGAAATCCCCTGCGATCAGAATGGGCTCGCCGTCCGGCACCATGCGCCGGATGCGCTCGGTCAGCGCCAGCACCTGGCGGGTGCGGCTACCGGCGAACAGACCCAGATGCACGACAAAGCAATGCACCGCGCGGCCATCGAGTTCGATGCGCGCATGCAGCAGGCCGCGTTGCTCCAGCCGGTGGTCGGAGATGTCCAGGTTTTCGTGGTCAAGAATGGGATAGCGCGACAGCAGCGCGTTGCCGTGGTCCGTCGCATGACGGATGGCGTTGCGGCCATAAGCCACATCCAGCCGCAGGGCGGCGGCAAGCGATTCGTGTTGAGCGTCGAGCAGGGATTTCTGCTCGTTGCGGCCTTGAACTTCCTGCAGGAAGACAAGATCAGGGCGCAGGCCGTAAAGACCTAAGCGCAGTTCATTCAAGGAGTCGCGCCGGCCTAATGCCGAACGGCCCTTGTGAATGTTGTAGCTGACGACACGGATAAGCGACATAGAGGATATGGCGCCTTTCGACATCGGGGAAACGCCAAACTTCTGGCGTGCCCCCCGAGAGGATTGGCTGGCTGAGCACCGCCGCGACAAGCGGCGGCGCTACGCCAGATTACTTCATTTCGGCTCGACGTTACGCAACCGAATGTGCAATTCGCGCAGTTGCTTTTCGTCGACTTCCGACGGCGCTTGCGTCAGCAGATCCTGAGCGCGCTGCGTCTTCGGGAAGGCGATCACGTCGCGAATCGATTCAGCGCCGGTCATCATCGTCACGATGCGGTCCAGGCCGAAAGCGATGCCGCCGTGCGGAGGCGCGCCGTATTGCAGCGCGTCCAGCAGGTAGCCGAACTTTTCCTGCGCTTCCTCGGCGCCAATCTTCAGCGCGCGGAACACCTTGCTCTGCACTTCTTCGCGGTGAATACGGACCGAGCCGCCGCCGATTTCCCAACCGTTCAGCACCATGTCGTAAGCCTTGGCGAACGCCTTGCTGGGATCGGTTTCCAGGAAGTCTTCGTGGCCATCCTTCGGGCTGGTGAACGGGTGGTGAGCGGCGGTGTAGCGGCCGTCTTCCTCGTCGTATTCGAACATCGGGAAGTCAACCACCCATAGCGGCTGCCAACCGGCTTCGAACAGGCCGGTCTTCTTGCCGAATTCGCTGTGGCCGATCTTCACGCGCAGCGCGCCGATGGCGTCGTTGACGACCTTCTCGCGATCCGCGCCGAAGAAAATGATGTCGCCGTCTTGCGCGCCGGTACGCTTGACCAGTTCGGCCAGGGCAGCGTCGTGCAGGTTCTTGACGATGGGCGATTGCAGGCCGTCGCGGCCCTTGGCCACTTCGTTGACCTTGATGTAGGCCAGGCCCTTGGCGCCGTAGATGCCGACGAATTGCGTGTAGCCGTCGATTTCGCTACGCGACATTTCAGCACCGCCCGGCACGCGCAAGGCGACCACGCGGCTGCCGGGCGCCGTGGCGGCGGCGGCAAACACCTTGAAGTCCACATCGCGCATCACGTCGGTGATGTCGGTGAATTCGAGCTTCACGCGCAGGTCCGGCTTGTCCGAACCGTAACGGCGCATCGCTTCCGTCCACGGCATGATCGGGAACGGCTGGGCCAGATCAACGCCCTGCACCACCTTGAACACGTGGCGGATCAGGTTTTCAAAGATTTCACGGATCTCGAATTCGTTCAGGAACGAGGTTTCGCAGTCGATCTGGGTGAATTCGGGCTGACGGTCAGCGCGCAGGTCTTCGTCGCGGAAGCACTTGGTGATCTGGTAGTAACGGTCAAAGCCCGACACCATCAGCATCTGCTTGAACAGCTGCGGCGATTGCGGCAGCGCGAAGAAGTGGCCGGCGTTCACACGCGAGGGCACGAGATAGTCGCGCGCGCCTTCGGGCGTGCTCTTGGCCAGCATCGGGGTTTCGATATCGATGAAGCCCAACTGATCCAGGAACTTGCGCGTTTCGATCGACACGCGGTAGCGCAGCATCAGGTTGCGCTGCATCTGCGGGCGGCGCAGGTCCAGCACGCGGTGCGTCAGGCGGGTCGTTTCCGACAGGTTGTCGTCATCCAGCTGGAACGGCGGGGTGACCGACGCGTTCAGGATTTCGACTTCCTTGCACAGCACTTCGATTTCGCCCGAGGCCAGTTCGCTGTTCGCGGTGCCAGCCGGACGCTCGCGCACCAGGCCGGTGACGCGGACGCAGAATTCGTTGCGCAGGCGCTCGGCGGTGGCGAAGGCGGCATTGTCCGGATCGAACACGATCTGAGCCAGGCCCGCGCGGTCGCGCAAGTCGATGAAGATGACCCCGCCGTGGTCGCGGCGGCGGTTCACCCAGCCGTACAGGGTGACGGTCTGGCCGAGATGGTCACGGCAAACCTGGCCGGTGTAGCAGGTACGCATGCGGGATGACTCCGTTGTGTGCTTAGTTTGAGCGTAAGGGTTACGAATCGGCGCGCGGCGCGTCTTGCGCGCCAGCCGCCGGAGAGAGCGGGGCCGGCCGGTCCTCGGGCGCAAGCGCCTGGGCCGGGGCGACCACGCCCATGGAAACGATGTACTTCAAAGCCGCGTCCACGCTCATCTGAAGATCAATCACATCAGCGCGAGGCATCATCAGGAAGAAGCCGGACGTGGGGTTCGGCGTCGTCGGCACATACACGCTGATGTGGTCGCCTGGCATCAGGCTGGCCACTTCACCGCTAGGCGTGCCGGTGACAAAAGCAATGGTCCAGGAACCCGCGCGCGGATACTGCACCAGCACCGCGCGGCGAAACGCCTGTCCGTTCGGGGCAAGCACGGTATCGCTGACCTGCTTGACCGAGTTGTAGATGGAGCGCACGAGCGGGATGCGGCCCAGCAGGTTTTCCCACTGGTCCACCATCGTACGGCCGATCAGGTTGGCCGCGAAGACGCCCGTCAACAGTACCACCACGATGACCAGGACGAAGCGGAAGCCGGGGATGTCGATACCGAACAGCGATTCGGACGACAGAAAGCCAGGCACGAACCCTTCCAGGGTGGCGACCAGCAAACCCAGCACCCACACCGTGATGACCAGGGGAACCCAGATCAGCAGGCCAGTGATGAAGTACTTTTTGATCAGGCGCATCCGCATCGCGTAGGCCTAGGTGGCGGACGTTCCGCCAGCCGACGCGGGGGTGGCGGGGGCTGCCGCAGGAGCCGAAGCCGCCGGCGCCGCGGCGGGCGCAGCGCTGTCCGACGACGCGGCCGTGCTGGCGGGCGCAGCGCCGCCAGAACCGTTACCGCGAAAATCGGTGACGTACCAGCCGGAACCCTTGAGCTGGAATCCAGCCGCGGTCACCTGCTTGGAAAACGTGCTTTCACCGCATTCGGGGCAAACCGAAAGCGGCGCATCGGAAATCTTCTGCAAGACGTCTTTGGCGTGGCCGCAGGCGCTGCACTTATAAGCGTAGATGGGCATCAGGGGCTCCCAGGCGCGGGCCCGGAAAAATCAAAAGCCGTCGGTCGCCGGGCGCAAGGGTCCGGGGCGGCGGTCGGGCAAGGCCGGAAAAAAATACGGGAAAGTCTTGAATTTTAGCGGTTTTTCATGAACCGTCGGTGTCGTGTCCGTCGAGGCGGCCCCGGGGCCGATCCGAGGGGCGCCGCCCCCCGGTCCGCCAGGGCGGGTCAGCTCAAACCGGCAGCAGGAACATCACCGCCGCCACCAGCGTCGGCCCCAGGGCCGACAGGAACAAACGGCCCGACGAAATGCTGCCGTCCGGGAAGTGGTTCTTCAGGATAGCGAAACCCGCCGGGTTGGGCGCGTTGGCAATCACGGTCAACCCGCCGCCCGTCACGGCGCCCGCCACCAGCATGTAGCGCCAGGCTTCGTTGGTGCCTTCGACCAGCGACCCCAGGTAGGTCAGCGCGGCGTTGTCCGTAATGGCCGTCAGTGCGGTGGCGCCCCAGAACAGCACGAAGGGTTCCAGTCCGCCCAGCAAGTCCTGCAACCACCACTTCTGCAGGCCGCCCAGCACCACAAGACCCGCCAGAAAGAAGCCCACCATCAGGCCTTCCTTGATCAGCAGGCGGTTCTGATGGCGCTTGTACGCTTCCGAAAAGCCGATGAACATCATCAGCAGACCCATGAAGATCGCAGGATGGTGCGCGGTCAGCACCACGGCCACCAGAAAAACCATGTGCACCAGGATGACGATGGCCGGCACTGGCGGGCGCGCATCCGCCCCTTCCGGCGCATCCACACCACCGCCCGTACCCACCGAGCGCTCCATCAGCGCCTTGCGGCAGATGAAGGTCAAAAGACCGGCATTCAGGCAGACGGCAATGGCCGCGCGCCAGCCGAAGTGCTGCACCATGAAGGTCGAATCCCAGCCGAAGGTAGACGCCACCATCAGCACCGGCGGCGCGGCGTAGGACGTCAGCACCCCGCCAATCGACACGTTCACAAACAGCACACCCAGCGTCAGGTACTTGAAGCCCGCGCGGCCGCTCGTGCGAAAGTAGGCGTCGCGCAGCAGGATGGCGGCCAGCGTCATGGCGGCCGGCTCGGTGATGAACGAACCGCCCAGCGGCACCAGCGCCATCACCACGAAAAACGTGGCCAGTTCTCGCGGCAGCGGCAGCCCGCGCGCCACGATGCGCACGATCAGCCCCACCATTTCCAGAATCGGCCGGCTGGCCGCCACCACCATGATCACGAAGACGAACAGCGGCTCGGTGAAGTTGCGCGTGTCCATGTAGTTGACGGCGCTGGCCGGGCCCGACAGCGCGGCCATGGCCACGATCAGCGCAAAGGCCCACACGCCGAACACGGCTTCAACTTCAGAAAACAGATGCCAGAAGCCCGCATGCGGTCCGCCACGATGCGCCAGACGCGCAAAAAATGGCACCGAGAACGTGTGAAGAACCGCCACGGCGAACAAAATGGTGGCGATGACTTCAATAGGCTGAGGCATAAGAGGCACTTCCGGAATCAAGACTCACGCAACGGAGAATCACGCGATGCGAACGCGGCCCGGCGCGGCTCGCCGAACAAGGGACGCAATATAACGCAGGCTTTTTTCCGTGTAACGCAGGGTCTACACCAAGTTGTGCCCTGTCCTGACCGCTTTGCTATGCAATCGGCGCAGGCGGCTCCGCGCCCTGTTGCGCCGCCTTCATCTCCATCAGCAGGCTGTGCAGCATTTCCGTCGACAAGCCATGCAGCACCAGCCGGTAACCCGCGCGCAAGGTCGACAGCGGCACCAGCGGATGGCTGTTGTTCACCAGAATCAGATGCTGCGGCGCGCCCAGCAGCTTGGCCGCGTAGATGCCGATGGTCTCGTCCAGTTGCAGCGAATTGCACGCGCGCCAGAAGTCGTTATCGGTCAGCATCAGCTGATACAGCGGCGTGAACAGTTCGATGGCGCTTTGCAGGTCCAGGAAGTTCAGCTTGCCCTGCGGCATGTCTTCAAGCTTGAGCGGCGGGTCCTGGATCATCGAGAAATCCACCGTCTGGGGCGCATGCATTTCCACGCCCGCTTCGCGCAGCGCCTGATTCAGACGGATGACGAAGTTGAACAGGTTCAGGTCATGTTTGACGAAGAGCTCGTCCTTCAGGTCATCAATCTCCATCGGCTCAAGCGGCGTCGTCGTGATGGGCACCGGCGAATTCGCAGCGATGAAGGCCAGCGCCTGCGCGCCCAGATGGAAGTGGCGCAGGATCAGCCAATTCGCTTCCGGCGACACGAAGCGCTTCAGGCCCCACGCCAGGATGCGATGCAGCAGCTTGGAATGCGACCAGCGGCGCGGCAAAAAGGTCTTCACCACCTGGATCAGGATGATGAAAGCGCGCGCCAGCGGCCGCAGGAACGGCAGCAGGTACTGGCGCGACGCGCAGCTGGAATCCGTCAGCCAGGCTTTTTTCACCTTGTCCGGCAGCGGCGTGCTGCGGTCCAGGTACAAAGCCAGCCACGGGCTGGGGTCGGCCGGGTCGTGCGGCTTGGACAGGAATTCGGGTTCCGTGCTCATGCCGCATCGCCCTCCATCACATGGTGGAACTGCATCAGGTACAGCGCGGCCGTGCGGCGCGCGGTGTCGACGATGCGTTGTTCGGCGCGGCCGTCTTCATCGCAGTCCAGCGCCAGTTCCACGGCCGACAGCCAGCGCGCCAAGTGATGCTCGTCGTTATGGCCGTGGTATTCCAGGAAGCGGAAGGCGTCAGGCGGCAACGACAGGCTGGCCTTGAGCAGCGGCAACAGCGCGGGCACGATGCGCTGGCCGGTGCCTTCGATGATGTAGATCGCGCCCAGCAAGCCGATGGGGTCACGCGTGGCGGCCAGGCTGTGCAGATAGGCGTTCAGCGCTTCGCCGCCCGGGTTGCGGCGCAGCGCGTCGATGCTGTCCACCGTGCCCCCGGCGTTGCGGTAGTCCTGGAACAGGATCTGGAAATCGTTCTGCTCTTCGCCGGCATGCATGTCGATCAGCCCGGCCAGCGGCGCGTATTGCTCGGACAGTGACGCCGCGCCTTCGCGCATCCACTTGCTGCCTTCGCGCACCTGCGGAATCCAGTTCTCCATCCAGTTCAGGTAGTCGGCCGTCTGGAACTGGCGGTTGCGCAAGCGGCGCACCACCGGCGTGCGCCACACGCGGGAACGATAGTCGTGCCAGATCGCCGCAAGTTCGGTCAGCAACTGGCCCAGGCCTTGCGGCGCCATGTCGGGATCATGCGGCGGCGCGATGGCGTCGGCGTCTTCGCTTTGCGCGTCGAGTCGTGGCGAGGGGGTGGCCGGGGTTGCAGCGGAAGACCCAGCGGAAACCGCAGCTGGGGTCGCAGTTGGGGTCGCCGCCGCGCCCGCCGCAGAAAGCCCCGCCGGCGCCGCGTGCACCGCTTCGGCCTCCAGCAGCATGTACGCCGCCATGAAGCGGCCCGACTCGGGGATGTAGCAGAAGATCTGCTCGCCCGGTTTCACCTCACGCGTTTCCAGGAATTCGGCCAGCATGATCAGGATGGACGCCGCGCCCGTATTGCCGCGCCACGCCAGGTTGCTGAACCAGCGCTCGCGCGGAATCACCAGGCCAGCCTTCTCCATCAGGTCTTCCACCACCGGGATGAATTTTTCCGACGAGTAATGGCACAGGAAATGGTCCACGTTGTCGGGGTCCAGCCAGCCATCGCGCACCAGCTTGGCGTACTCGTGGATGCCGATGTCGAACAGGTGCGGCAGCAGGCGGATGTCCTGGCGCAACGACAGCGCGCCATCGGCCTCGGCCTCGTTCCACGACGGGTAATCCAGGTGCCCCTTGTTGCGGTCCGCCGACAGGCCCAGCTGCATGCACACCGGGTAGTCACCCGAGAACGAACGCTGGTGCACCCACTTCAGTTTCAGGCGCACGCCGCTTGATGCGCCCGGCAGCGCGCGGCCGCTGTTGCCCAGCAGCAGCGCGCCCGCGCCGTCGGAAAGCATCCAGCGCAGGAAGTGCGCATCGAAGTCCGCATCGTAGCCACGCGCCGCAAAGCGCGACCGCTTGAACAGGCGCGACGGCAGTTCGCTGGCCACGGCCAACGCGCTGGCGTGCCCGCCCATTTCCACGCCCTGCGCCGCCACCTGAATGGCCGACACACCGGCTGCGCAAATGCCATGCACGGACAGCGTCTCCATCGGCTGCGCGGCAAGCTCGCCCTGGATCATGTTCGAAAAGCCAGGCATCAACGCGTCTCCGCCCGACGAGCCGCTGGTCAGCAGGGACACGGCAGACAGGTCACTGTCGTGGCGGCGCAGGCAATCGCGAATGGCGTTGGCGGCCAGTTGCGCGTTGGTGAACACCGTCTGGCCTTCGGGGTCGATGGCGTAGTAGCGCTGCTTGATGCCGTTCTCGGCCAGGATGCGGCTCTTGATGCGGCTGGACATCCGGTTCAGCGGCGCAATGTAGCTGTCCATGGCGTCGTTGGACACGGGCTCGCCCGGCATGAAGTAGCCGGCGCTCTCCAGATAGACACGATTGAACGCGATAGGCATGGGCGGGTCTCTAGTGGAAGGTGAATGGCGGCGCTAGCGAATGTGCTCGGGCGCCATGCATGAACGGCTGCGAAAGCGCGGCACCACCGCGCCCAGCACGAAGACGCGGAACATGTAGGGCGTCAGCCCCGCTTCGTTCAGCGCCGGATTGACGTGGTGGCGGTAGTGCTCGCGATGCAGACGGGTCAGTTCGGACCAATGCGCGCGCGGATGCTCGTGATGCGCGGTATGCAGGCCGATGTTGAACAGCAGCGGGTTGACCAGCCCTTCGAAATTGCGCGCGTAATTCAGCCCGGCGACGTGGCGGGGGCCGCCGTCGGCATGCGCGTGTTGCAGGTAATTCGTAGCCAGCAGCCAGTGCAATCCGTGCAGCTGCGGCACGATCACGAACACCAGCGCCTTCACGGGGTTCAAGGCAATCAGCCCGCCCCACAATCCCAGCCACACGCCGTACTGCGCCATGCAGTAGCGCCATGCGCCCGGCCAATGGCGGCGCAAGCGGCCAAGCCACGCGAAGAACATCGGATACAGCACCCAGCCGGCCTGGAACGGGTGCAAAACATAGCCCCACAGATGATTCGTATCGCCGCCAAAACGATAAGTGCGCGCGGCATCGCGTGCGCCATGCTTGAAGCGATGGTGGTTCGCCACATGCGCGGGGTAGAACACGAACGTGGGATGCCCTTGCAGCAGCGTGATCCAGAAGTCGGTGGCGCGGTTGGTCCACCGGCCGCGCCACATTCTGATGTGCGTGTGGTTGTGGTGAATGACCCCGATGCCTAGTGTCAAAAACAGCATCAACGCGTACAGCGGCCACCAGAATCCGTAGACCCATTGCCAGGCCGCCAGCGCAGGCAGCGCGGCCAGATACGCCAGGCTTTGCCAGTCGCGACGATTGCGCAGCGACGGCAGCCGGAAGCGGCTAGGCCCGTCCGCCAAGCGATTCTCTGCGCTGGAAAGCATCAAGCTGCGGGCCCGCCGCTTCGGCTTTCAGCCGCGTGCGGAACAGGCGGTCCATGAACGTGAACTGGAAGCCGTAATTGCCGTTGTAGCAAGCGTGGTGCAGGTGATGGCGGCGACTGGCCGCGAACCAATGCGCGTACGACACCTTGGGAAAGAAATCGTAGTTGGCATGCCCGATGCAATTGAAGAACAGGCTGAACAGCGGCACCGAGGCCAGCGCCCAGAAACTGAAATCGTGCAGCACCATGGGCAGCATGATCACGTTGCCCAGCATCAGCGCTTCGATGGGGTGAAAGCTATAGGTGGAGAACGGCGTGGTCACCACCGACCGATGATGCGGCAGATGGAAGCGGCGCAGCGGCTTGGTGTGCAGCAGCCGGTGGTTGATCCAGAAGTGCACGTCGTTCCAGGCCACCAGCACCAGGATTTCAACCACCACTTTTTGCCAGCTGGGGTCCGGGTCCAGATGCGCCCAGCCCAGCTTCAACAGGCCCCACGGGAAGATCATGCCGGTGCCGAACAACAGAATGGACAGCCCCGACTGCGCAAACTCGCGCCGCAGCTGACCCGGCGCCAAGGGGCGCGGGTCCAGCGGCCGGCCTAGCCCCAACGCCGGCAACACATGCTGCGTCAGCAGCCACGTCGCCGCGCCGAAGACCAGATAGATGCCGCCGAAGAACAGCAGCCCCGCCAGCATCACCTGCCAGGCGGATAAGGCTTCAAAAGCTTGGGCCATGAACGTTTGATTTCACCCCGAAGAATGGCCGCATCATAAGCAATCCGTCAGCTTCCCGGTAAGCCATTTATTACTAAATGATTCCGAGCAACACAAAGGGTGGGACGCCACGTTGATCACGGCTTAACTTCCGGCTACTGGCAGGGAAACTGGCGGTTCAAGCCCGCAACCGCCGCATCCAGGCGCGCGGCTAACGCGGCGCTGGCAACGGGCATCGGCATGCGCAGCTCTTCGGACAGCAAGCCCTGGCGGCCCAGTTGCGCCTTCAGCGGGCCGGGATTCGGCTCTTCGAACGCCAGCCGGATCACGGGCACCAAGGCCTGGAACAAGCGCCGGGCCAAGTCGAGCTGTTGCGCGCGCACAGCCTGATGCATCGCCACGAACAGATCGGGCCGGATGTGGGCCGCCGCGGCGATCATGCCGGTGCCGCCCAGGCACAGCACGGACAGCGATTGCAGATCTTCGCCCGCCAGCACGTTCATCTGGTCATCGGCGATCAGCGCCAGCGTCTTCTCCAGCGACCCGCCGCAATCCTTGATGGCGGCGATGTTCGGATGCGCGGCCAGCGACAACAAGGTCGATGTCTCCAGCGTTGTGCCCGTGCGATAGGGAATGTCGTAGAGCACCAGGGGAAAGCGCGACGCATCGGCCAGGCAGCGGAAATAGGCGGCGGCGCCCTCTTGGCCGGCACGCACGTAGTACGGCGCGGGCGCCAGGATGCCGGCCAGCGGGCGCGTGGCAAACGCCGACAGGCGCTGCAACACATGGCCTTGATGGTTGCCGGCCAGGCCCATGATCACGGGCAGCCGGCCGGCTTCGGTCAGCACGGCGTCCAGCACGGCCAGTTGCTCGGCGTCATCCAGCGACGCGGCCTCGCCGGTGCTGCCGCACACGACCAGCCCGTCCACGCCGGCCGCGGCGTAATGGCGCACCAGTCTGCGCAAGGCGCCGCCATCCACGGCGCCGCCGGAAAACGGCGTCACCAGCGGCACCCAGACGCCCTGGAAAAGAGATTGTTGAGTCGACATGAGAGAACACTCCTTCGGTGTAACGACCGTGGTTGGACCGTACAGAAGTGCTCGGGATATCAGGGGTGCGCGCAGAGGCGCTGATGCGCCGCCAAGAGGCCGCTGTTCCGTCGCCCATCTGACGGAACAGCATGCTCCGGTCAGATGAGCGGCTGTTTTTTGGATTTCAGGCCGACGGCAGCCAGCACCACGCACAGGGCGCGGAGGCAGGAAGCGGTTTGGTTGGCCTGAAGGTTCATGAATGAATGAGTCGAACGCGTGATTGGCCACGCGAGATGAAGCGACGGATGCGGAAATCTACCGGGCGCGCGCCGCGGTGTCAACGGCCGCCACGGGCCGTCACTCACGGCGCAGGGCGGCCCAGAGCCGCCAGCACGCGCAGCGTCAGCGCAGGCTGGCCAGGAACACCGCGCACAGGGCTTCCATACCCTGGCGGTCGTCTTCGTCGAAACGATCCGGCACGGGGCTGTCCACATCCCACACGCCGATCAATTCGCCTTGATGCACCAGCGGCACAACGATCTCGGAACGCGACGCGGCATCGCACGCGATATGGCCGGGAAAGGCATGCACGTCCGGCACCAGCTGCGTCTGGCGCTGGCTGGCGGCTGCACCGCACACGCCGCGATTCAGCGGAATGCGCACGCAGGCCGGCTTGCCCTGGAAGGGTCCCAGCACGAGTTCGGTGCCATCAAAGAAATAGAAGCCCGCCCAGTTCAGATCGGGCAAGGCCTGATAGGCCAGCGCGCTCAGGTTGGCGGCGTTGGCGATGCGGTCGGGCTCGCCTTCGAGCAGGGCGCGCGCTTGCGCGGCCAGTTCGGCGTACAGGGCGGCCTTGGAGTCGGCGACGATCGGAGCGGCTTCAAACATAGCGGTAAATGTAACTGTACAGGCGGTTTTCGATGCAGGTGATTTTAGGGGTTCCGCGCGTTAAAGGGGCCGGGCTGCTACCGTATGGGACAATACTTTTTTGTTGCAGTCCCCCCTACCGCCTCTTCCTTTTACCCTTCTTCTTCAAGAAGCAATCCATGGACAAGCCTCTCGAACCTGCGTTTTCCTTTTCGGAACGCGCTCAGCAACTTACCAGCTCCGCCATCCGCGAGATCCTCAAGGTCACCGAGCGCCCCGAAGTCATTTCGTTCGCTGGCGGCCTGCCGGCGCCCGGCGGCTTCCCGGTAGAAGTGGTACGTGCTGCATTCGACAAGGTATTGGCCACCAACGGCCGCGCGGCCCTGCAATACGGCCCGACCGAAGGCTATGCGCCGCTGCGCCAATGGGTTGCCGACGATCTGAACCGCGCAGGCGCCAACGTCGCCCCCGATCAAATCCTGATCGTCTCGGGTTCGCAGCAAGCGCTGGACCTGTTGGGCAAGGTGCTGATCGACAAAGACAGCAAGGTGCTGGTCGAAGACCCGAGCTACCTGGGCGCGCTCCAATCGTTCAGCCTGTACCAGCCGAAGTTCGTGCCGGTGCCCACCGACGAAGGCGGCTTGATTCCTGAAGCCATCACGCCTGAACTGGCCGACGGCGCACGCTTCCTGTACGCGCTGCCCAACTTCCAGAACCCCACCGGACGCACGCTGAACCTGGAACGCCGCATCGCGCTGGTTAAGCGCGCCGCCGAGCTCAACCTGACCATCATCGAAGACGATCCCTACGGCGAACTGCGCTACGCAGGCGAGCCGCAGCCGGGCCTGATCGCGCTGGCCGCCGAATACGGCGCCAACGTCGTGCGCCTGGGCACGTTCTCGAAGGTGCTGGCCCCCGGCCTGCGCCTGGGCTACATCGCTGGCGGCCGCGCGCTGATCAACAAGCTGGTGCAAGCCAAGCAAGCCACTGACCTGCACACGCCCACGCTGACGCAAATGGCCGTCTACGAAATCGTCAAAGACGGCTTCCTGGAAGAGCACCTGCCCAACGTGCGCGAAATCTATCGTGCGCAAGGCAGCTGCATGCTGGAAGCGATCAAGCAGGAATTCCCGTCCACCGTCACCTGGACCAAGCCGGAAGGCGGCATGTTCATCTGGCTGACTCTGCCCGAGCACATCGACAGCACCAAGCTGCTGGAAAAGGCCATCGCGCAGAACGTGGCCTTCGTGCCGGGCGCGCCGTTCTACAGCGGCGCGGGCCGCGCGAACACGCTGCGCCTGAGCTTTGCCACCGTGCCGGAAGACAAGATCCGCACCGGCATCGCCATCCTGGGCAAGCTGCTCAAGGAATACACGGCCTAAGCAAGCCGTGGCCAGCAGGGCAATGCGGCCTGAAAACCGCGCCCTGAACGGCGAGTGACCTTCCACGGCCGGGCGCAATGCCCGGCCGTTGTTTTATGCTGTCGGCTTTCCCGACCTTTTTCTGACCGTGACAGTGAGCGCCTCGCAACAACCTCCCGTCGACCTAAGCGACATCGTCTTCACCGACTGGGTCGAACGCTGGCTCCCGAAGTCGTGGCGGCCCTACGCCCGCCTGTGCCGCCTGGACCGCCCCATCGGCACTTGGCTGACACTGCTGCCGGCCATTGCCGCGCTGGTCCAGACGGCAGGCGGGCTGCCCGACCTGCAACGCCTGATCGTCTTCTCGCTGGGCGCGCTGTTGATGCGCGGCATCGGCTGCACCGTCAACGACATGTGCGACCGCAACTTCGACAAGCACGTCGAGCGCACGCGTTTCCGTCCGCTGACCAGCGGCCAGTTGTCGATGAAGAACGCCGTCTGGTTCCTGCTGGGCCAGTTGCTTGTCTGCGGATCGCTGCTGTTCTTCCTGAACGACATGAGCCGCTGGCTCGCGGTGGCCGTGCTGCCCTTTGTGTTCATCTATCCGCTGTGCAAGCGCGTCACGTACTGGCCGCAAGTGGTGCTGGGCATCTGCTTTAACTGGGGCATGCTCATGGCCTGGTCCGACACGCAGAATCACGTGCCGTTGGCCGCCATTGCCATGTGGGCAGGCGCCGTGCTCTGGCAGGTGGGCTACGACAGCATCTACGCGTATGTGGACGTGCGCGACGACCGCAGCCTGGGCCTGCATTCCACCGCCATGCGCTTTGGTGACCAAGGCAAGCTGTGGATCGGCGGCTTCTATCTGGCCACCGTCGTGCTGTGGTCCTGGGGCGGTTACGCCATGGGCTTGTCGTGGGCGTATCAGGTCGGCATCGCCGCCGTGGCGCTGCATCTGGCGTGGCAGTTGAAGGTGTTCGACATCCAGCGTCCCGACCGCAATTTCATGCTGTTCCGCGCCAACCTGTGGCTGGGCGCGCTGCTGGTGGCCGCCGCGCTGGCGGGTACGCTCATCCGGTGACCTGTGGATCGTCCGCGGTAGTCCCGCGGACCGCTCACTGTTGAACGGCTCACTGTTGAACGGCTCACTGTTGAACAGCTCACTGTTGCACCGCCTACCGTTGAACCGATCACTGTTGAACCGATCACTGTTGAACCGTTGCTGATCGAACCAGCAGGCCGCTGCTGATTGATCCTGCGCATTGCAGCCATGGCAGGTTCAGGCGATCATGGCATTCCCGCCACGCCTTACGGAGACACCGCATGCCCTCGTTGATCAAATCCCTCGCGGCCACCGCCGCCGTATGCGCGCTGTTCGGCATCGCGCCCGCTCAGGCCGCCACCGACTGCTCGGCCCAGCGCGGTTGCGCCGCCAAGTTCTGCGAAATCGAAAACGACATCGCCGCAGCCAAGGCGCAGAACAACACCCGCCGCGAAGCTGGCTTGCGCAAAGCCCTGGCCGAAGCCAAGGCCCACTGCACCGACAGCCGCCTGCAATCGCAGCGCGAAGCCGATGTCCGCGAGAAGCAGACCAAGGTGTCTGAACGCGAACAAGAGTTGAAAGAAGCGCGCGCCAAGGGCAGGCAAGACAAGATCGACAAGGCCCAGCGCAAGCTCGAGGAAGCGCAGTCGGAATACAACGCCGCGCTGGTTGAGCTGAACCGCTGATCTTCCCGAATTTCCCTCGCCGCATCGCAATCGCCCCGGGCCCGTCCCGGGGCGTTGTGTTTTTGCGCCGGGCGTGCGGCGTCGGCCCGACCACCATCTATTGCGTCATCAGATGGAAATATCGCCACCCATGGTGCCAACCGGAAGAATTCAAATCGATTAGTACGGATTTTGGAAAGATGTTTTCAGGGAATAAGGGTTTATCCCGAGGTTGTTTGAGCACAGAATGCATCTCATCGGGACCACAGCAAGCGAACCCCCGGCAATGACGCCAGACGGTTCGGATCCCAAGCTCACAAGACACCGGAGGTCTGCTATGAAAACCCTTGCAACCGCATTGATGTTGTCCATGTCCGTTCTGGCTGCCGGCGCTCAAGCCGCCGAAGCCGACCAAGGCCCGTCGCGCGCCCAGGTCCAAGCCGAACTGCAACAAGCCAAAGTTTCGGGCCAATACACGTTTGGCGAAGAAGGCTACCCCGCCGCCATCCCCCAGAAGTCCAGCCTGACCTCGCAACAAGTGCAAGCTGAACTGGCTCAAGCCAAGAACGCCGGCGAAGTCACGTTCGGCAACCTGGACTACCCGCCCGTCGCCGCTGCTGAAAGCGCCACGTCGCTGACCCGCGCCCAAGTGGAATCGCAACTGGCGCAAGCCAAGGCAGAAGGTCTGGTCACTTTCGGCAACATGGACTACCCGCCCAAGGCCAGCTGATTCACCGGCCGAAAGGCCGTGACAGCCCCTTCAAAAGCCCCTCGGCCACAAGCCGAGGGGCTTTGTTTTTGACGTTTCGACATCTATATAAGTCATAACGACGTTAACTTAAACCGTTACGACACTTTCAGATCTACAAATCGACAGCGCTCACGCATAGGATGAGGCCAACCCATCCCCCTCATCGCAGGAGCAGCACCATGTCCACCACCCCTCGTCCGATCGTTTTGCTGGGCGCCGGAAAAATCGGTTTCGCCATTGCCCTGATGCTGGAACGCAGCGGCGACTATGCCGTGTTGGTCGCCGACCAGGACCCCGCCCGCTTGGGCGTGCTGGCTGAGCTGGGCTGCGAAACGCGGCAGATCAGTGACGACGAATCGGTTGCGCGTTGCATCGAAGGCGCCTACGCCGTGGTCAACGCCCTGCCGTTCCATCGCGCCACCGCCGTGGCGGGTTTGTGCGCGAAAGCCGGCGTGCACTATTTCGACCTGACGGAAGATGTGGCCAGCACCCACGCCATCCAGGCGCTGGCGCAAGATGTGCGCAGCGTGCTGATGCCGCAGTGCGGCCTGGCGCCGGGTTTCATCGGAATCGTCGGCAATGCGCTCGCCCGCCGCTTCGACACCTTGCTGGACTTGCGCATGCGCGTAGGCGCCCTGCCGCGCTACCCTTCCAACAGCCTGCGCTACAACCTGACGTGGAGCACCGAGGGGCTGATCAACGAATACTGCAACCCGTGCGAAGCGATTGTCGACGGGCAACTGACCAGCGTGCCGGCGCTTGAAGGCTACGAAACCTTTGCACTGGACGGCGTCGAATACGAGGCCTTCAACACCTCGGGCGGCCTGGGCACGCTGCCCACCACCCTGCTTGGCCGCGCGCGCAACGTGGACTACAAATCGGTGCGCTACCCGGGCCACTGCAACATCATGAAGCTGCTGCTCAATGACCTGCGCCTGCGTGATCGCCGCGATCTGCTGAAGGATATTTTCGAATCGGCCATTCCCACCACCGAGCAGGACGTGATTGTCATCCAGGCCTCGGCATCGGGTCATCGCCACGGCCGCCTGGAAGAAGAGTCCTACCCGATCCGCGTGTTCGGCGCGGACGTGGATGGCCACCGCTTGAGCGCCATCCAGCTGTCGACCGCCGCCGGCATCTGCGCCGCGCTGGATCTGGTGGCGCAGGGTGTGTTGCCGCAACAGGGCTTCGTCGGCCAGGAAGCCATTGATCTGGACGCGTTGCTGAACAACCGTTTCGGCCGCGTCTACGCGGGCAAGCCGCTGGCGTTGGCTGGCTGCGCCACGGCTGACCGTTAAACCAATGCGCTAAGGCCGTCCGCCAAGCCTTCGTAACCGGACGGCCACGTAGCACCGCGTAAATCTTGCGGCCCTACGTCCAGCCTTCCAGGCGTAGCGTCGCGCGCACCAGACGTTGCTCTTCCTGTTCGATGTCGGACAGGCTCTGGCGCACGCTGTCCACGTGGTCCGCCGCGGCCTTGCGCGCGAGCTCTGCCTGCCGCCCCGTCACCGCATTGAACAAACGCGTGTGCTGGCGGTCGATCTGCCGCTTTTCGGGTTCGCGGTGATACAGGTTGTTGACGCACGCGAACACCGACCCCAGCAGCAGATCCGTCAGCGATTGCAGCGTATGCACCAGCACCGGGTTGTGCGAGGCTTCGCAGATTGCCAGGTGAAATGCATGATCAAGATGCGCATGCGTGGCCGTATCGGTGGCCGTGCCTTGCGCCGCCACCATCTCGTCATAGCGGCGGCGGATCATGATGAAATCCGCTTCCGTGCCGCGAATGGCCGCCAGCCGTGCCGACTCGGCCTCAAGCAGCGAACGCACCTCCAGCAAGTCGTACAGCGTGCGCGGCTGCGAATTGAACAGGTGCATCAGCGGGCCGGCATCCACCTTCGAGATATGCGCCACGAACGAGCCCTTGCCCTGCGACGTATGAATAATTTCGCGCGCGCGCAGCAGCTTCAACCCTTCGCGCAGCGCGGTGCGCGACACGCCCAGCTTTTCCGTCAAGCGCCGCTCCGACGGCAGCGCCTGCCCGGCCTTGAGCACCCCGTCGAGGATCAAACGTTCGATTCGCTCGGCGACTTCGTCCGCCACCTGGCGGGGTTTCTCTTCTGTTTCCGCGTACATGCATTCTCCGGACCAGTGGTATGACCAAGCACGCGCCGAATTCGGCCGCGCAGCGCCTACCCCCGTAAGTAGCTGATATAAAACCATAAAAAATGCAGGCTTGTCAGATCAGGGCTGAATAAACTGGTATGACCAGTGGGTTTTGATATGGACATTGGCGCAGGTGCGAACGATGATGTCAGGACAGATTCGCCCGGTGCCCCGGCGCCGGCCAGCCCTTCTTACCGCTAGAGACCCGCATGACTCAACGCATCCAGCACCACGGCCTGCAAGTGGCGGCCAATCTCAATCAATTCATCGAACAGGAAGCCCTGCCCGGCACCGGCCTGGATGCAGACGGTTTCTGGCAAGGGTTTGCGGCCCTGGTACACGACCTGGCGCCCAAGAACCGCGCGCTGCTGGCTGATCGCGATCGCCTGCAGGCCGAACTCGACGGCTGGCACCGCGCCAACCCCGGCCCCATCGCCGATCCGGCTGCGTACCGCAAGTTCCTGGAAAGCATCGGCTACCTGCTGCCGCAGCCGGCCAGCGTGCAAGCCACCACTGACAACGTCGACACCGAAATCTCGCAGCAAGCCGGCCCGCAATTGGTCGTGCCGATGTCGAACTCGCGCTACGCCCTGAACGCCGCCAACGCGCGCTGGGGCAGCCTGTACGACGCGCTCTACGGCACCGACGCCATTCCCGCCACGCCGGGCGACACGGGCAAGGGCTACAACCCCGAACGCGGCGCCGCCGTCATCGCGCGCGCCCGCAGCTTCCTGGACACGGCCGCCCCGCTTGCCAATGGCTCGCACGCCGACGCACGCGGCTACACGGTTGAAGGCGATCAACTCCGCGTGGCGCTGGCCAACGGCGTCACCGGCCTGAAGTTCGGCTCGCAGTTTGCCGGCTACCAGGGCGACGCGTCCGCCCCCACGGCCATCTTGCTGAAGAACAACGGCCTGCACTTCGAAATCCAGATCGACCGCACCCACACCATCGGCAGCACCGACGCCGCTGGCGTGAAAGACGTGCTGGTTGAAGCCGCGCTCACCACCATCATGGACTGCGAAGATTCGGTTGCCGCCGTGGATGCCGACGACAAGGTCCACATCTACCGCAACTGGCTCGGCCTGATGAAGGGCGACCTGACCGAAGCCGTCACCAAGGGCGGCAAAACCTTCACCCGCAAGCTCAACGCCGACCGCGTCTACACGCGCCCGGACGGCAGCTCGCTGAAGCTGCATGGCCGCTCGCTGATGTTCGTGCGCAACGTGGGCCACCTGATGACCAACCCGGCCATCCTGGACCGCGACGGCCTGGAAATTCCCGAAGGCATCCTGGATGCCGTCGTCACCAGCCTGGCTGCGCTGCAAGACCGCAAGAACAAGCTGAACTCGCGCATCGGGTCGGTGTACATCGTGAAGCCCAAGATGCACGGCCCCGTTGAAGCCGCCTTCGCCAGCGAACTTTTCGATCGCGTTGAAGACCTGATCAAGGTGCCGCGCAACGCCCTGAAAATGGGCATCATGGATGAAGAACGCCGCACCAGCATCAACCTGAAAGCGTGCATTGGCGCGGCCGCCTCACGCGTGGCCTTCATCAACACGGGCTTTTTGGACCGCACCGGCGACGAAATGCACTCCAGCATGGAAGCCGGCCCGATGCTGCGCAAGGGCGACATGAAGTCCACCGCCTGGATCACCGCCTACGAACGCAACAACGTGCTGGTCGGCCTGGACACGGGCTTGCGCGGCCGCGCTCAGATCGGCAAGGGCATGTGGGCCATGCCCGACCTGATGGCCGCCATGCTGGAACAGAAAATCGCGCACCCCAAGGCCGGCGCCAACACCGCGTGGGTGCCGTCGCCCACCGCCGCCACGCTGCACGCGCTGCACTATCACCAGGTCGATGTGCAATCGGTTCAAAAGGAACTGGAACGCACCAAGCTGGACAGCGTGCGCGACGACCTGCTCGGCGGCCTGTTGACCGTGCCGGTCGGCGACCCGTCCAAGTGGTCCGCCGCCGACATCCAGCAAGAACTGGACAACAACGTCCAAGGCATCCTGGGTTATGTGGTGCGCTGGGTCGACCAGGGCGTGGGTTGCTCAAAGGTGCCCGACATCCACAACGTGGGCCTGATGGAAGACCGCGCCACGCTGCGCATTTCCAGCCAGCACATCGCCAACTGGCTGCGCCATGGCGTCACCAATAAAGATCAGGTGATGGAAACCTTCAAGCGCATGGCCAAGGTGGTGGATGGCCAAAATGCGGGCGATGCGCTCTACCAGCCCATGGCCGGCAACTTCGATACGTCTTTGGCATTCAAGGCGGCGTGCGCGCTGGTCTTTGAAGGCCTGACGCAGCCCAACGGCTACACCGAGCCGCTGCTGCACAAGTACCGTTTGGAGTTCAAGGCCGCGCAAGGCTAAACGGCCACACCGCGTCAAACCCCGAACCGGACAGCTTGGCTGTCCGGTTTTTTTTTGGATGTACCCCTCTCCCGGAAAATTGAAACAACCCCCGCACTTTTCGCACGACCGTGCTAAATTTGCCCGCATGACTGCCAAAACCGAGAAAAGCGAACTGACCTTTGCGGCCATTGTGGACGCGGCCGTGGACATGGCTGCGGCGCAAGGCATGGAAAGCCTGTCGCTCGGCCAGGTCGCCAAGCATCTGGGCATCAGCAAAAGCGGCGTGTTCTCGCGTGTGGGTTCGCTCGAAGCGTTGCAGCAGGCCGTGCTGGATGAGTACGACCGCCGCTTCGTCGCTGCCGTCTTTACACCTGCCATGGCGTATCCGCGGGGCCTGCCCCGGCTGAACGCGCTGGTGTCGCTGTGGGTAGACCGCGCCAGCAACGTCGAACTGCTGACGGGCTGCATCTACGTGGCCGGGGCGTTTGAATACGACGACGTCGAATCGCCCCTGCGCGCCGTGCTGGAAAGCAACTTGCGGCGTTGGCGCGCGTCCATGGTGCGCACCGTCAACCAGGCGTTGGAAGCCGGCCATCTGCGGCCAGATACCGACCCTGAGCAACTGGTGTTCGAGGTCTACAGCCTGATGATCGGTTTGATGCACGACGCTCGCTTCTTGCGAGACCCCAACGCCCCCGCCCGTGTTCGGGCCGCGTATGACCGGCTGATCTCTACGTACCGCAGCTTCACCTACCTTGAATAACTGACCCGCGCCGGCTGATGCCGGCGTTTCTTGACGCTAATTTCGCACGGTCGTGCGAATATTTTATCTGGAGCAAGCCATGTGGATTCTGATCGCAGCCCTCGCCGCCGGCGTCCTGGCGCATCTGTGGCGCCAATGGCGCGCGCTGCTACGCCAACTGCCCGACTGCGCCGAACATCTGGTGCTGTTCTAGTGAACTACCGGCATCCCGGTCTATATTCCGCATAGTCCCTTCGAATTCCGCCATGCCGCGTTCCGTCCACTTACTGATCGTCGATCCGCAGAACGATTTCTGCGACCTGCCCCAGGCTTACCTGCCCACCGATCCCTTGACCGGCCACTCCATGCAGCCGGCGCTGCCGGTGGCGGGCGCGCATGCCGACATGCAACGGCTGGCGCGCTTCATCGACGCCACCGCGCACGCGCTGACTTCCATCACCTTGACGTTGGATTCGCACCACCGGCTGGATGTGGCGCACCCCACGTTCTGGCGCACGGGCGACAGCCAGCCGGTCTTGCCCTTCACGCCGATCACGGCGGCAGACGTACGCGCGGGCCGTTTCCATCCGCGCCACATCGACGACCTGCCACGCACGTTGACCTATCTGGACGAGCTGGAAGCGCGCGGGCGCTACACCTTGATGGTGTGGCCCGTGCATTGCGAAATCGGCACATGGGGCCACAACGTGCATGCGGACGTGCGCGCGGCGTATAGCCGCTGGGAAGATGCCGACCAGTTCATCGTGCGCAAGGTGCCAAAGGGTACGAACCCATGGACCGAACACTACAGCGCGCTGATGGCCGAAGTGCCAGACCCCGATGACCCTCGCAGCCAACTGAACCGCAGCCTGCTGGGCTCGCTGGACCGCTCGGACCTGATCATCATCGGCGGCGAAGCCGGCAGCCATTGCGTGCGCGCCACCGTGGAACATCTGGCCGAACACCTGCCCGGCGGCAACCTGTCGCGCATTGTGCTGCTGACCGATTGCATGAGCCCCGTCGCGGGATTCGCCGACGCGCAAACCGCGTTTCTTCAACGCATGCGCGATCTGGGCATGCAAGAACGCACCAGCGTCGACATGGCGCGAGCACTGCAAGCCTGACTCTCCAACGACAATGGCCGCCTGCTTGCGCAAGGCGGCCATTTCTTTTGTAGCAGCAATGTCAGGGCGGCAAGCAAACAAGCGCCAGCGTTATGCATCCGCCGCAAGTTTGCCCGCCTTGTCGCAAACCACATACAAGGCGCTGATCGCCTCGCACAGCGCGGGCGGCTGCTGGAACAGGCGTGCCACCAGCAGGCAGCCTTGCACCGTGGCGAACACCGCGCGGCCGGCGGCCTCGGCGGTGCCATTGAATTTCAACGTGCCCTGCGCGGCGCCTTCGGCCAGCACGCGGGCCAGCCACGCTTCGTGCGCACGGAAAAAACCCTGCAATGCGCCACGCACGCGATCTGACAACGTCATGATGTCGGCGGCCAACATGCCGCCCAAACAGAGTTCGCCAGCGCCGCAAGCGCGCGATTCCATCATCGACAGGTATTGCTCCAGCTGCGCTTGCGCGGGTTGCGTGGTGTCGATGGCGCGCACATTACCCAGCGCGCGGGCGCTATAGGCCTCGACCGCTTCGTAAAGCAGATCGTCCTTGCCCGGGAAGTAGTAGTGAATGCTGGACGTCTTTACGCCCACATGCTCCGCCAGGTCGCGGTAGCTGAAACCATTGCACCCGCGCGTGCGGATGAGCTTCTCGGCGTGCGCCAGCAGCAGGTCTCGGGTGGTGTTGGGGGTCGGAGTGTCCATGGCTGAATATTACCTACTAATAGGTTGGTCCGTCATCGGGAGCCGCCCTAGTCTGTGGTCCAAAGCCCGTGCGAACCCCGGCCGGGAAACATCCCGCCCCCCGGGGTCCGCATGTGCCGGCATCCTGCTTAGCCTTGGACGGGCGGGTAATCCAGCTCGCCGCTTTCAGTCAGGCCTTGTGCGCGGGCGGCGGCCAGTTCTTGCGTCACTTGGGCGCGGGTCTTGTCGCTGCCGGTCGAAGCGAACGCGGTGGCGGCGTAGCCTTCTTCGCCAGAGACCAGTTCACCGTTAGCGCGCGCGGCGGCCAATTCTTGCTGCACTTGGGCGCGGGTGACCGTGCTTTGGGTGTTCAGGGCGGGCGGATAGTCCAACTCGCCAGCTTGAGCAGCGCCGATGAACGAGGCGGACAAAATCAGGGCGGATACGAGGGTCTTCATGGTTGATCTCCAGTAAGGATCAGTACGGCAACAGGGGTTTGAATACTGCGGGTTCGACTTTTTGCGCTATCTATCACTAGATAGATAACCGTGTAAAAATGCTCAGCCTTGAACGGGCGGGTAGTCCAGTTCACCGCTTTCCGTCAGGCCTTGGGCACGGGCGGCAGCCAGCTCTTGCTTCACTTGGGCGCGGGTCTTGTCAGCGCCAGTCGAAGCGAACGCGGTAGCGGCGTAGCCTTCTTCGCCAGAGACCAGTTCACCGTTGGCGCGAGCGGCGGCCAATTCTTGCTGCACTTGGGCGCGGGTGACGGTGCTTGCGGTGTTCAGGGCGGGCGGATAGTCCAGCTCGCCAGCTTGGGCGGCGCCGATGAAGGACGCGGACAGAATCAGGGCGGATACGAGGGTCTTCATGGTTGATCTCCAGATCAGGGTTTCGATAAAAATTTCGATTTAGGTTTAAGCTTCGGTTTCGTTGAGCTATCTACTTATAGATAGATAACGAGGGAAATAAAAAAGCGGTCCTACTGTATTTCTGGTTTCGGCGGCGGCGGGTTGTTGGGTTCGCTGCGTCGATGGATGAATCTTACCTACTACTAGATAGACAGCGCAAGCCGGTTTTGTGAAACCAGATATTTCATGATGCGGGGCGGCAACACGTCCGCCCCCTATACGCCCTATACGCCCTATACGCCCTATACGCCCTATACGCCCTATACGCCCTATACGCCCCTATACGCCCCTACCCGCCCCAGGCCGCCCTAGTCCGCCTAGGACCGGCTCGCCGATACCAGCACCATCATCGGCCTGTCCTGCTCTTCGGCCAGCGCGGGCTGCGCCGCCAGTTGCTCTGGCGTCGGCGCCCACTCTTCCACATGCCGGATCGTGAAGCCCGTCTGGATCAGCAGGTTCAGGTAGGCGCCCAACGTGCGATGCTGCTTGACCACGCCCTTGGCCAACCAATCTGTGGTGCGCGGTCCTTGCAATGCATATTGGTTCAGGGGCCAGATACGCCTGCCCGACGCGTCCTGCACAAACCCCGGTTGCGCCGGCGCGGTGTAGATCGGATGCTCGGCCGAAAACACGAAGTGTCCGCCCGGCGTCAACGCACGGTGAACGGTGGCGAACAGGTCGGCCAGATGCTCGATGTAGTGCAGCGTCAGCGAGCTATAGGCCAGGTCATACCCGCTCACCGGCAATTGCAGGCGCTCAAGATCAGCGCGCTCGTAGTGAATGCGGGGCGACTGCGTGGTGGCCCGCGCCCGGTCCAGCATGTTCTGCGACACATCCAGGCCCCGCACCTCGGCTGCGCCCTGCTCATCGGCCCAGCGGCAAAACCAGCCGAAGCCGCAACCCAGGTCGATGACGCGACGGCCGCGCACGTCGGGCATCAAGGCACGCAACGCCGGCCACTCGGGCGCGCCGGCCAGGCCGTGCACCGACCGCGCCATCTGGCTATAGCCTTCGAAGAATTCGGGGGTGTCGTAGATGTTCTGCGTCATGCTGCGGTTCCTGGCAAATGCCTGCGGCAAGCATGCCACGCAGGGCCGACCTTACCAAGACCGTGGCGACACGCCATACCGCGCTTTGAAGATTTTGCTGAAATGGCTCAGGCTGGAAATCCCGACGTCGCCCGCGGCCTGCGTCACGCTCATGCCGGCGGCAAGCAAGTCCGACGCGCGCTCAAGCCGCATATCGCTCAGGTACGCATGCACCGACCGGCCCATGCTGTCGCGCATCAACTGCTGCAAGCGCTTCTCCGACAGCCCAACCGTTTTCGCCAACAGCCCGGGCGGCCAATGCTCGGCATAGCGTTCGCGCAGCAGCGCGCAGGCCTGATGCACCCGCGAAAGCTCGTCGGCCGCTGGCCCGTTCAGCGCATCCGGCAGCGACAGCAATTGCACAAACCCCGACAGCATCTCCAATGATTTGGCGCGATACCAAAGCCGCCGCGCCTCGGCGGCGGGTGGCGGATCGCGAGTCAGGCTGCTGGCCAGCGCCAACAGGCTGGCGGGCGCGTCCAGCGCGGCGACCAACGAGCCGTGCGCCGGCACGCTGACGTCCTGCCGGAACCGCTGCCGCAATAGCGTCACGGGCCCGGTGTCGCCCGCACGCGCCAACGCCTCGGGTGTGTAGCGGATATCCACCATTCGCACCCGCTGATTCGCGGGCAAATGCGTGGCCCAGCCCACCGGCCGTTCATGGTTGAACAACAGCGCCGCGCCTGCGGCCACTCGCAAGGGTTCACCGCCTTCGAGCGCCAACGTGGCTTCGCCTTCCTGCCAGACCTGCATGCCAAAGACGGGCGCCCCCGGTGCGGGAATCGTCAAGGAACGCTTGGGGCTGCCATCCAGCACCACCAGGCTCACGCCGTCGTCGACGCGCAACACGCATTCGATGATGGCTTCCCAATCGTCGGTGGCAGGCACCGTCGGCAAGGTACCCCGCCACCATTCATGCGGCTTCGCGCGCGTGGTGTTGGGGTCAGGCAGAGACGGAAGGGACAAGGGCGCGGTGGCGCGGGCGGACATAGGGGAGGCGGGCGGGAGAAAGGCGAAACCACAAAGAGAAAGCGAAACGCGAAAGCCAAGAACCGAGGGCCAAGGCACTGAAGAACACGGCCCCAAAGACAACGCAGACCGCGCAGAAAAACGGGGGGGCAGCAAAACCGTTAATCGACGCCGAAAAAACGTCAGACAGGCGGCGAGACTTCTGGAATCATGCCGACGCACAGGAATGATTCTTGTTAATTATAAATTGCCCCAGGGGAAATACCGTGTCCTTTTCCGTCAAGCCGCTGCCGTTGGCGCTGCTGGCTGCCCTTGCCGCGTCGGTCCCCGCCGCCGCCCAGACCACTCAAACCGGCCAAGCTGCCCCAGCGGCGGCCACTGGCGTGACCACGCTCGCCCCCGTGCTGGTGCAAGGCGCACGTGACGCCTCGCCCACGTCCGGCGCCGACTACGTTGCGACGCGCAGCCGCTCGGGCACCAAATCGGACGCGGCGCTGATCGACACCCCGCAAACCATCAACGTCATCACCCGCAATGAAATGGACGAGCGCGGCGTGACCTCCGTCGCCCAGGCCGTCCGCTACACCCCCGGCGTGTTCGCTCAATACGGCGACAACGACGTGCGCTATGACTGGCTGACCGTGCGCGGTTTCACGCCATCGCGGTATCTGGATGGGCTGCTGCTGCCGTTTGGCGCGCGCGGCTATTCGCAACCGCGCATCGACACCTATGGCCTTGAGCGCATCGAAATCCTGAAAGGCCCGTCGTCGGGACTGTATGGACAAAGCGCGCCCGGCGGTCTGGTCAACATGACCAGCAAGCGTCCCACGGCCGAACCCTTCAATGAAGTGGTGGTGCAAGCGGGCAGCTTCAACCGCTATCAAGGCGCGTTCGACTTCTCTGGCCCGGCCGACGAAGAAGGCAAATTCCTATACCGCCTGACCGGCACGCTGCGCGACAGCGACACGCAGTACCAGCACGTGGACGACGAACGCCAATTCATCGCACCCAGCTTCACGTGGCGCCCGTCGTCTGACACCAGCTTGAACCTCAGCGCGCAGTATCAGAAGATCACCAGCCACGGCGGCGGCGGCGCGCCCGTGCTGCCCGTCATCGGCACGCTGGAAAAGAGCGCCACCGCGGGCTACATCCCGCGCGACCGCTTCGTGGGCGAGCCGGGCTACGACATCTTCACCAACGAACAAGCGATGGTCGGCTACACGCTGGACCACCGTATGAACGACACGTGGAGCCTGCGCCAAAGCGCCCGCTACACCAATGTCGATACCAACACGCGCCGCGTGCAGATCGGCGCAATGCTGTCGGACACTCAAGCCGTCCGCTACGCCTGGGCCTTTCCGGAAACGTCGCACACCTTCCAGATCGACAACCAGTTGAACGCCAAATTCAACGCCGGCCCCACGCGCCATGACGTCACCTTCGGCCTGGACTACCTGCGCGAAAAATCCCGCTACAACGAGAGCAGCCTGGGCCTGATGCTGCCGCCGGCCTCGCCGCTGTTCAACGTGTTCGACCCGGACTACGGCACGCCCGTGACGCGCCCCGCCACGGCCAACAAGATCAACATGACGCGCAGCCAGCTGGGCCTGTACGCGCAAGACCAGATCGAACTTGACCGTCTGCGCTTCACCTTCGCCGGCCGCTACGACTGGACCGAAGGCACCACCAACAACGGCGTCGCGGGCAGCGGCGGCCAATGGGCGTGGACATCGCGCACTGCCGATGCCGACCGCTTCACCGGCCGCGCGGGTGTGACCTATCGCTTCGACAACGGCATCGCGCCTTACTTCAGCTACTCCACATCGTTCCAGCCGATGACGGGCATCACGCGCGACGGCTCGCCGCTCAAACCCACCACCGGCGAACAATACGAAGCCGGCGTGAAGTACCAGCCCGACGGCTACGCCAGCTTCGTCACGCTGTCGGCCTTCCAGATCACGCAGAAAAACGTCAGCACGCCGGACCCGGTCAACACCAGCTTTGTCGTGCAGACGGGCGAAGCGCAGGTGCAGGGCATCGAACTTGAAGGCAAGGCCAGCTTTGACAATGGCCTGGACCTGACGATGTCATACGCGCTGAGTGATAGCGAAGTCACGAAAACCAATGTCGCCGCCCAGCGCGGCAATCAAATGATCTTCGTGCCGCGCCATCAGGCCGCGCTGTGGGCCGACTACACCTTGCGCGACGGCCCGCTGCAAGGCGTGGGGGTGGGCGCAGGCGTCACGTATCGCGGGGGCTTCTACGGCGACTTGAACAACCGCTACGCCATCCCCGCCGTCACGCTGGTGGATGCCGCCATCCGCTACGATCTGGGCCGCGCCAGCCCGTCGCTTGCCGGCGCGCAAGTCGCGCTGAACGTCTCCAACCTGTTCGACAAACGCTACGTCGCCAACTGCCTGGGCACGGCCGTCAGTTGCTACTGGGGCGCGGAACGCACGGTGATGGCGACGTTGCGGTATCGCTGGTGATGGGCGGGTAATGAGCGGGTGAAGGGCGGGTGAAGGGCGACTAAACCCCGCGCGGTCATGGCCTATGCCGACAATTCCCGCATGACGGCAATCAGGTCCGACTTGCCTTCGAAACCAATGCCGGGCAAGTCCGGCATCGTGACGTAGCCGCCGTCAACCTTCACCCCATCGGGGAATCCGCCAAACGGCAGGAACAGGTCGGGATAGCTTTCATTGCCGCCCAGCCCCAAGCCCGCTGCAATGTTCAACGACATCTGGTGGCCGCCRTGCGGAATGCAGCGGCTGGSCGACCAGCCATGCTCGCGCAGCATGTCCAGCGTGCGCAAATACTCCACCAGCCCGTAGCTCAGCGCGCAATCAAATTGCAGCCAATCGCGGTCGGGGCGCATACCGCCGTAGCGGATCAGGTTGCGCGCATCCTGCATCGAAAACAGGTTTTCGCCCGTCGCCATCGGGTTCGCGTAGTAGTTGCGCAAGGTCGCCTGCAACTCGTAATCCAGCGGATCGCCCGCCTCTTCATACCAAAACAGGTCGTACTGCGACAGCGCCTTGGCGTACTGAATGGCCGTATCCAGATCGAAGCGGCCATTGGCGTCCACCGCCAGCTTCTGCCCGTCTTGCAGCACGCTCAAGATGGAATCGATGCGGCGCAGATCTTCGTCCAGCGACGCGCCGCCAATCTTCTTCTTCACCACCGTATAGCCACGGTCGATATAGCTGCGCATTTCGTCTTTGAGCTTGCCGTGGTCCTGGCCCGGGTAGTAATAGCCGCCAGCCGCATAGACGAACACGCGGCGGTCGGCCTGGCCGTTGCCGTAGCGGTCGGCCAGCAGCTGGAACAACGGCTTGCCTTCTATCTTCGCCACCGCATCCCACACCGCCATATCGATCGTGCCAATCGCCACCGAACGCTCGCCATGGCCGCCCGGTTTTTCGTTCGTGAACATGGCGTTCCAGATCTTGTGCGGGTCCAGATTCTTGCCCGTCGCGTCCAGCAACGACTCCGGGTCGGCTTCCATGATGCGCGGGATGAAACGCTCGCGCATCAGCTTGCCCTGGCCGTACCGGCCATTCGAATTGAAGCCATAGCCCACCACCGGCTTGCCGTCGCGGATCACATCGGTGATTACAGCGACGAGACTCAGCGTCATCTTGCTGAAATCGATATACGCGTTGCGAATGGGCGAGCTGATGGGAAGGGTCTGTTCGCGGATCTCGACGATTTTCATGAGGGGTCTCCTGATGCGCCGACTGTGGCGGCGTTGTGGGTGCGGAACCCCTAGCGTAGGGGCGATCACCCGCACTAAGATTCACTCATATTCATTTGATTATTAACTTTCAGTGAAAACCGACATCGCGTCCGAACTGGAATTTTTCATCCACCTGGCCCGGCTAGGCAGCCTGTCCGCCGCCGCGCGCGAGCTGGATCTGACACCGCCCGCCGCCACCAAGCGGCTGGCGCTGATGGAACGGCGGTTGGGCGTGCGGCTGGTCAACCGCAGCACGCGCAGCATCAGTCTGACCAGCGAAGGCGAAACGTATCTGTCCCACGCGTTGAAGATCCTGGCGGACTTGCGCGACATGGAAGACGCGGTTTCCAGCAGCGGCGCCACGCCACGCGGCGTGCTGAAAGTGAACGCCACGCTGGGTTTTGGCCGCACGACCATCGCCCCGCTGGTGTCGGACTTCGCCAAGCGGTACCCCGACGTGCAGGTGCAGCTAGAGGTCACGGACCGGCCCGTTGATCTGGTGGAAAGCGGATTCGATCTGGCGATCCGGTTCGGCGAACTGCCCGATAAACGCCTCAGCGCCCGGCGCGTAATGTCCAACGGCCGCTTCCTATGCGCTTCCCCCCGTTATCTGGACAAGCACGGCACGCCCGCCACGCTGGCCGATCTGGCCTCGCACCGCTGCATCCTGCATACGCAAAACGATGAAGCGCACGGCGTGTGGCGGTTCACGCACGCAGGCGAAAGCGTGGCCATCAAAGTGGACGGCGCGTTGTCCAGTAATGACGGCGATATCGTGCTGGGTTGGGCACTGGATGGCCACGGCATTTTGATCCGCTCGGAATGGGATCTGGCCAAGTATTTGAAAAGCGGACGGCTGCGGGTGGTGTTACCCGACTACACACTGCCATCCGCGGATCTTTTTGTTTATTACCCGCAACGCAGAAATCAAACAGCGCGGGCGCGAGCGTTTATTGATTATCTGGTTGAGGTGTTTCAGCGGCCGAGTTGAATCACCATTCGAATTTCCCTTGGTCGAGCCCAACCTGGCGGCCGTCATCGCCGTTGACGGTGCCGGAACCCTGGGATTGGCGGATCTCACTCTCGGTTCTGTACGCGTCAGGGTGAAGATTCCATCCCACAAGGCTGCCCAGGATGCCCCTGCCGTAGGCGCTGCCACTGGATGCAGACCGTTCAATGACGCCCGTATTCATGCCTACCAACCCGCCCACTGCATCTTGATCGTCACGGCCGACCGCATTGCCGCTGGCATAGGAATCAATGATCAGGGCAGTCCTTCCGTTCGCGCTGGCATTCGTTCCTACCAATCCCCCCACACTGCCCGTCGGATGCCCAGGGCTGTGACTCCCGGCTATCGCCGAGCCGGTAGCCGAAGACTGGCGAATAATCCCCCCGCGGTTCCTTCCTACTAACCCGCCGACGGCATTATCCCCACTGCCCGTTATGTCACCCGATGCGTGGCCGCGAAGAATTATCCCGTTGTTCTCGCCTACCAAACCGCCCACGCCGCTAAAGTAAGAACGCGCCACCACATGCCCTGATGCGCGCGAATCCGTAATGGTTCCGGTCCAGCCATTCAGCCCAACCAGCCCGCCCGTTTGATAGGCGCTGGCGATAAGACCCGTCGCGTGGCTATTACTGATGGACCCGTAGTTGGCGCCAACCAAGCCGCCCGTATAGAACTCGCCGTTGGCGCCGCCCGTCGCGTAGGCATGTTCAATGCTCCCGTTTTTTTCGTTTTTGCCGACCAATCCTCCAGCAACTGAAACGCCTGCGCGAATGACTGTCGTCGAGTAGGCGTGCGCGATACGCCCCTGGTTCGAGCCAACCAAGCCGCCTAATTCACCCACCGAGGCACCCCCGCCTGCAACGCCGAGCACGCCTCCACGGGAGTGTGAATTCAAAACGTCGCCATAATTCACGCCGACCAACCCGCCCAACGAGTCATTGGATTGCGTCGTACGGATTTCGCCCCAGGCGTAGGCATACTTCACCACCCCACCGTTGACTCCCACCAATCCACCCGCGACATTATGGCGACCAGGCTGGTTAACGGAAATGCTCAGTTGCCGCAACCCGATGTTCCTGAGCACGCCGTGCGAATTGCTGAATAGTCCTACGTGCCCCGTTGGGTTTGACGAGTCGGCCTTAATCTTCAGGCTATCGACCGCATGCCCCATGCCAGTCAATACGCCTTCGAATTTTTGCGTCGAGCTCGAGTAATCTCCACCAATGGGCCGAAAGCCCGCGCGCGCATTCCACGAACCCGTTTCGTGGGCATCAATGGCATTCGCCAGTGCATAGGCGCCGCTCAGATTATTCTCGATGGCTTGCAGCTCATGCACATTTCGGATCAGTTGATAATCCTGCCCATTAATGCGCAAGCTGGCTTGTGACCCAGGCAACGTCACCGTGACGTCCTTGCCCAAGATATAGTCGGCGTCGGCGCCATGGTTCATCACGAACCCGGCCTTATCCCCGCTTGCCTCGACATTCGCATTCAGGCGCACAGACTTCTTTGCGTCCAAGCTCAGCGTCGTATGCGCATCCCAAGCAGTCTCTTCAAGAACGCGAAGGTCTCCTTGCGTGGACGTCAGCGCGATATTGTTTTTAGACAGCTGCCGGCTCAGATGCTCGCCGCTGATGCCGCTGACCAACGGCACTTCTTGCGTTGTGACGCTGATTTGATCGGCTTCAAGCGTCAGCCATCCGCCATTGCCCAGCGCCGCGCGCGTATCAGCCTGCGCGCTGGCTTCCATCTGCACTTGCCGGCCCTGAACCAGAACGTTGCCGCCGTCACCTTGGCTACCGGCCGTGGCCAACAGATTGCCGCGCACGTCCACGCGTTGGCCTTGCACCGTGATATCGCCAGCGTTACCGCTGAACGCGCTGCTGTCCAACGTGCCTGCGGCCACTACCGCTCCTTGCGAGCCGCCATCCAGCACGATCTTGCCCGAGCGGCCATTCAGCGTTTGCGCTTCGATCAAGCCCTGGTTGTTCACGACCGCGTGCGCCACGGCGTTGCTGGCTCGGGCGTGCAACGTCACCTGGCCGCCCTGCGCCGTCAGCGCATTATGGTTGCTGACCAGCGCATTCAACGCCGCCTGATCAATCTCTACGTTGAGCAGCCCATCGTCGGAAAGGCCAAGCGTAATGCGCTGCCCTGAAGCCAACGCGATGGCGCCCTGTTTGACGCGGATGACGCCCTTGTTCTCCACCTGTCCGCCCAGCAACGCAATCGTTCCGCCGTCTGCGGCAATCAACACGCCTTCGTTGATAACGCCTGCCGGCGTCGCACGGCCATCGCCGGCAAATCGGAATCGGCCTTCTTGAAGGTCTTCATTGCTCAGATTCAATGTGGACGCCACCAAGCCGCCTACGTTGACCTTCGCTGTCTTGCCGAACAGCACGCCGTTCGCGTTGATGATGAAGACACGCCCGTTGGCGTTCAGCTGACCCATGATCTTGCTGCCTTCGGTGCCGGCAACCCGGTTCAAGGCAATGGAGTTGGCGTCGGGCTGCTGAAAATCCACGCGGCTACCCGAGGCGATATGGAAACTGTTCCAGTCGATGGACAGCTTGGAGCTGGCCTGCTGAATTTTCTTTGATAAGCGGTTGGGCTCCGAGATACTGCCTTGGCCGCTGGTGATCTTGCCGCCTACGGGCAGGCTCTGAGCGTAGGCTGAACCGGCAAGCAGCAATGCACACGACGAGACGCCCCCTAACACGATTAATTTCCGTAACGCGCGACGTTCACGTCGTTCTGCTTTATTTTCGGAAACCCGGCGGCGATGGTTCATTTCCCTCTCCTCGTCTGAATTATTAGAAATGATTGAGACGAGGCTAGCACGGCACATAAAGCCGAATACCGATTAAAAATTGCGCGGCAAAATAATGATTATTAATGCCGCCTTTTTAGTAATCCTCTGATTGATTTAATGACTTAAAAATGAAAAGCCCCCGCATTTGCGGGGGCTTTTAATAACAACTTACTCGTTCAGAAATATCAGAACGGAATATCGTCGTCCATATCCGCCAGATTCGCGCCGCTGCTGGCCGGGGCCGCTGCGGGGGCCGGGCGCTGTTGCGGCGCCGGGCGTTGCGCCGGGGCGCGTTGCTGTTGCGGGCGCGACGGGGCGTCGTCGTAGCCGCCACCACCACCGTAGCTAGCGCCGCCGCCGCCGCCGTCTTCACGGCCGCCCAGCATTTGCATCTGGTCGGCGACGACTTCGGTGCTGTAGCGATCAGCGCCGGTGTCCTTGTCTTGCCACTTGCGCGTCTTCAGACGGCCTTCGATGTAGACCGAGCGGCCCTTCTTCAGGTATTCGCCGGCGATTTCAGCCAGGCGGTTGTACATGACGACGCGGTGCCATTCGGTTTCTTCGCGGCGCTCGCCGGAAGCCTTGTCCTTCCAGGTGGAGGTCGTGGCGATGGACATATTGCAGATTGCAGCCCCTTCCGGGCTGTAGCGGACTTCCGGGTCGCGCCCCAGATTGCCCACGAGAATGACTTTGTTAACCGATGCCATGCCGATGTCCCTCAGTTGTTGACAGCCTGCGCCTGTGCGTTGCCGCGAGCGCGCCGGCAACAACATAAAAAGCGATGTTGAAGACCGGCTTCATGAAACACGCCGGTCATCATGACAATGACCGGCGACGCCTGGGAGCCCGAAGGCGGACCCGAATTCTTGAAGCCCTAATTTGGTACGTATTATCGACGAAAAGCGCCTGCCGCGCCAAACGCCAATGGTGACAAAGCGATCCTGGTGGTGATCCGAATTGCGATCCGTTGAGCGCCGTTCACAGCGCGATCAACGACTTTCCCAGGCTTTCGGGGACGCATCCCCGCGACCCCTAAGCCAGCGGCCGCAACGCCCAGGTTACGGCCAGCCAGACGGCCGACAGGATAGCCGCGCCGATGAAAACCGCGCTTGCGCCCGAATGCGACGCCAGCCAGCCGCCCAGCGCGCCGCCCGCAAACAGGCCAGCCGCCTGGGCGGTGTTGTAGAAGCCCAGCGCCAAGCCTTTGTAGGCTTGCGGGGCCACGCGGGACACCAGCGACGGCTGCAAGGCTTCCAGCACGTTGAAGGCGACGAAGAAGCCGGTCAGCGCCACGGCCAGCGTGTAGAAGCCATGGCTGGCCGCCGGCAGCAAGGCGCAGACCAGCACCAGCCCGGCGACAGCTGCGCGCAGGGCGCCGCGATGAGCGCGGCGCTTTTCCGCCACGAACACCACCGGCACCATCAGCACGAACGACACCAGGATGACGGGCAGATAGACCTTCCACAGGTCTCGCGCGTCCAGCCCGCCGACCTTGGCCAGCATGGCAGGCACCACGACAAACAACGACACCTGGATCAAATGCAGTACGAACACGCCGAAGTTCAGGCGCAGCAGATCGCGGTGGGTCAGCACTTCACGCGGATTGGCCGACTGCATCGTCCGGGCTTGCGTGCGAGGCACCACCGGCACGACAAAGCGCGCCACGGCCAGGCAGATCACGCCCAGGCAGGCGATGGTCCAGAACAGGCCGGACAGCCCCCACCACCCCACCAGCACGGGCGACAAGACGAGTGACACCGCGAAAGACAGGCCGATCGATCCGCCCACCATGGCCATGGCGCGCGTGCGCACTTCGTCGCGGGTGGCGTCGGCCAGCCACGCGGTGACCGCGGCCGAAATGGCGCCCGCCCCCTGGATGGCGCGGCCAATGGTGATCCAGTACACATCGGTGGCCTGCGCACAGACGATGCTGCCCGCCACGAACAGCAGCAGGCCGAACAGCACGACGGGCCGCCGGCCCCAGCGGTCAGACGCCAGCCCGAAGGGAATCTGCATGAACGCCTGGGTCAGGCCATACATGCCCAGCGCCAGGCCGACGCGCGCGGGGTCGTCCCCGCCCGGCATGCCGGCGGCGGCGACGGCAAAAACCGGCAACAACAGGAACAGCCCCAGCATCCGCGCAGCGAACAAGCCGGCCAGCGCGACGCTCGCGCGGCGCTCGGAAGGGGTCAATTTCAGTTTGGTGTCTGCCGGCATGCGGAAATTTCAACAATGACAAGGGCGGTGCGCGCGCGTGGATGTCACACGCTCACGGTCTGATCTAGCGGTGCGGCGCCGGACCCGGTTCAGTCAATCTTGACGGACTGCCCCGAACGCTGAGGGATTCGGCGCGCTATAGTACCAAGTTGGCCTTTGAAACCGCTTAAAAGAGCCCGATGGACGCGATACGCATTCGGGGTGCACGCACCCACAACCTTAAGAACGTCTCGCTGGACCTGCCGCGCCACAAACTGGTGGTCGTCACCGGCTTGTCCGGCTCGGGCAAGTCTTCGCTGGCGTTCGACACGCTGTACGCGGAGGGCCAACGACGTTATGTGGAAAGCCTTTCCGCCTACGCCCGCCAATTCCTCCAACTGATGGACAAGCCGGACGTGGACCTTATCGAAGGGCTGTCGCCGGCCATTTCGATCGAGCAGAAAGCCGCAGGGCACAACCCGCGCTCCACGGTCGGCACCATCACCGAGATCCACGACTACCTGCGCCTGCTGTACGCGCGGGTCGGCACGCCCTACTGCCCGGATCACGGCCTGCCGCTGCAAGCGCAAAGCGTCAGCCAGATGGTCGACGCGGTGCTGGGCTGGACGCCCGAAACGCGTCTGGCCGTGCTGGCGCCGATTGCTCGTGGCAAGAAGGGCAGCTTCGAAGACGAATGCGCCAGCTTGCAAGCCCAGGGTTATGTGCGGCTGCGGGTGGACGGGCAACTGGTGGAAATCGACGGCATGCCGCCGTTGAAGAAAACCGAAAAGCACGACATCGATGTCGTCATCGACCGGCTGCGCATCAAGCCGGAAAGCAAGCAGCGTCTGGCGGAAAGCTTCGAGACCGCCTTGCTGCTCGCCGATGGCCGCGCGCTGGCGCTGGACATGGATAGCGAACGGGAACAGGTGTTCTCCAGCCGCTACGCCTGCCCGGTATGCAGCCACAGCCTGCCCGAACTCGAACCGCGTCTGTTCAGCTTCAACAACCCGATGGGCGCCTGCCCCAGTTGCGACGGCATCGGACAAGTGGGCTTCTTTGACCCGAAGCGCGTCGTGGCTTTCCCGGAACTGAGCCTGGCCGCCGGCGCAATCCGCGGCTGGGACCGCCGCAACGCCTTCACGCATTCGCTGCTGACGAGCCTTGCCGCGCATTACGAATTCGATATCGAAGCGCCCTTCGAAGACTTGCCCGAAGCGCTGCGCGACAAGGTGCTCTATGGCTCTGGCGAAGAAGAAATCTCGTTCCTGTACCTGAACGAAAAAGGCCGCAGCACCGTCAAGCGCCACTCCTTCGAAGGCGTCATCCCGAACCTGGAGCGCCGCTGGCGCGAGACGGATTCGGCCACGGTGCGCGAAGAACTCGGCAAGTACCGCAATATCAAGACCTGCCCCGACTGTGCCGGTTCGCGCCTGCGCCCCGAAGCGCGCAATGTGCTGATCGGCCACGACCCGCGCGGCGGCGAGCGCCACGGCCAGGCCATCTACGAAGTCGAGGCCATGCCCTTGTCGAGCTGCCTGGCCTGGTTCCGAAACCTGAACCTGACCGGCGCCAAGCAAGAGATCGCGCAGCGCATCGTGCGCGAGATCGAAGCACGGCTCAGCTTCCTGAACAACGTCGGGTTGAATTACCTGTCGCTGGACCGTAGCGCCGACACAATTTCGGGCGGCGAGGCCCAGCGTATCCGGCTGGCCAGCCAGATCGGCTCAGGCCTGACGGGCGTGATGTACGTGCTGGACGAGCCCTCAATCGGCTTGCACCAGCGCGACAACGACCGCCTGATCGGCACCCTCCAGCACCTGCGAGACCTGGGCAACAGCGTCATCGTCGTCGAGCACGACGAAGACATGATCCGCATGGCCGATTGGGTGGTGGACATGGGCCCGGGCGCGGGCGAACACGGTGGCGAAGTCGTGGCGCAAGGCGATCCCGAAACGGTGCAGCGCGACCCGAACTCGCTGACCGGCCAATACCTGAGCGGCGCGCGCGAGATCGCCATCCCCGCCCGCCGTCCGGTCAACGACGAATTGCCCTGGCTGACCCTGACGGGCGCCAGCGGCAACAACCTGAAAGACGTCGAACTGCGCCTGCCCGGGGGCCGGCTGGTGTGCGTGACGGGCGTGTCGGGTTCCGGCAAGTCCACGCTCATCAACGACACGCTGGCGGTCGCCGTGTCGCGCCAGCTGCACCACGCGCAAAGCGAACCCGCCCCCTATGTGTCGATGCAAGGGCTGGAGAATTTCGACAAGATCATCAGCGTGGACCAAAGCCCCATCGGCCGCACGCCGCGCAGCAACCCCGCGACCTACACGGGCCTGTTCACGCCCATCCGCGAGCTTTTCGCGGGCGTGCCGGAAGCCCGCACGCGCGGCTACGACCCCGGCCGCTTCAGCTTCAACGTCAAGGGCGGCCGCTGCGAAGCCTGCCAGGGCGACGGCGTGGTCAAGGTCGAGATGCACTTCCTGCCCGACATGTACGTGCCTTGCGACGTCTGCCACGGCAAGCGCTACAACCGCGAAACGCTCGAAATTCGGTATCGCGGCCGCAACATCAGCGAAGTGCTGGAGCTGACGGTCGAACAGGCGCTGGAATATTTCGAGTCGGTGCCGGCCATTTCGCGCAAGCTGCACACGTTGATCGATGTCGGTCTGTCCTATATTCGGCTGGGCCAAAGCGCGACCACCTTGTCGGGCGGTGAAGCGCAGCGCGTGAAGCTGTCGCAAGAGCTGTCGCGCCGCAGCACCGGGCGCACGCTGTACATCCTGGACGAGCCCACCACCGGCTTGCATTTCCGCGATATCGAGCTACTGTTGCAAGTACTGAATCAATTGGTCGACAGCGGCAACACCGTGCTCATCATCGAACACAACCTGGACGTCATTAAAACGGCGGACTGGCTGATCGATATGGGTCCGGAAGGCGGCGACGGCGGCGGCTACGTGGTGGCGCAAGGCACCCCGGAAGACGTCGCGGCGACGCAAGCCAGCCACACCGGGCAATACCTGGGCAAGCTGCTGCGCCGAAACGCTGGAAGATGATCCTTCTGGAAGGTCATCCTGCAAAGGATGACCCTGCCGGAAGGTGAACCTGCCAGAAGGTGAACCTGCCGAACGGTGATTCAGCACGTCGACTTGGATAATCCCTGCGTAAGGACTGGCATGTACACCCTGATCATCGGCAATAAGAATTATTCCTCGTGGTCGTTACGGCCATGGCTGGCCCTGCGCGCAACCGGCATTGCCTTTACTGAGCAAAAGCTCGGGTTTTTCACGGAAGAGTTTTCACGCAAGGTAGGTGCGGTGTCGCCAGCCGGCCTGGTGCCCGTGCTGCTGGACCGTGATTTCGCCGTCTGGGATTCTCTGGCCATTTGCGAATACGTGGCCGAGCAGCGCCCCGAGGCGCAGTTGTGGCCGAAGGACGCGCATGCGCGTGCCCGCGCCCGTTCGCTGGCGGCGCAAATGCACAGCGGCTTCGGCGCATTGCGCAACGCCATGCCGATGAACATCGAAGCGCACCTGCCCGGCATCAAGTTCCCGGAAGCCGCGCAGCAGGATGTGTCGCGGCTGCAAGCCATCTGGCACGACACCCGCGCAGAATTCGGCCGGGGCGGCCCGTTCCTGTTCGGTGCGTTTTCCATTGCCGACGCGTTCTTTGCGCCGGTGGTGTCGCGCTTCACTACCTATGGCATCCCCGCCGCGGGTGCCGTGCGTGACTACATGGATGCGGTGCTGGCGCTGCCCGCCATGCAGGACTGGATGCGCGATGCGCGCGCCGAAGCCACGTTCGTGCCCGAAGACGAACCGTACCGCAAGCACCGCTAGCCCGCGGCGATGCCGGCGGCGGGCCGGCCGCGATCAACCCATGTCGAACAGGCGTTTATGTTCGCGGATGGCGTAGCGGTCGGTCATGCCGGCGATGTAATCGGAAATGGCGCGTGCCTGCTCATTGAAGGCGGGCCTGCGGTAATCCGGCGGCAGCAACCGCGGATCATCCAGGAACGCCGCGAACAGTTCGCGCACGATGCGGCGCGCCTTGGCCGTCATGCGCAGCACCTGATAGTGCCGGTACAGGTTGTCGAACAAGAACTTCTTCAACGCATCGGCTTCGCGGCGGATCTCGTCCGAGAACCCCGCCAACGGCGGTGAGCGGCGCACATCATCCACGCTGGCAGGTGCCGCGTCGCGGATGCGCGCAAGCGAAGTGTGCGTCAGGTCAACGATCAGCGTGTTGATCATGCGGCGGATCGTCTCGGCCACGGCGCGGCGCTGGGCCAGCCCGGGATAGCGGCTAAGCACTTCAGCGTGATGGCGTTCGAAGATCGACACGTCTTTCAGTTGCTCAAGCGTGATCAGCCCGGAACGCAGCCCATCATCAATATCGTGATTGTTGTAGGCGATCTCGTCGGCCAGGTTGGCCAACTGGGCTTCCAGCGACGGCTGCGTGCGGGAGAGGAAGCGTTCGCCCACATCACCCAGCTGACGCGCGTGCGCCACCGAGCAATGCTTCAGGATGCCTTCACGCGTTTCAAAGCAAAGATTCAAGCCGTTGAAGTCCGCATAGCGTTCTTCAAGCTCGTCCACCACGCGCAGGCTTTGCAGGTTGTGCTCGAAGCCGCCCGCCTCGGGCGCAAGCTCGCGCATGCAGGCGTTCAGCTCGTCTTGCCCGGCATGGCCGAACGGCGTGTGGCCCAAGTCATGCGCAAGCGAGATGGCTTCGGTCAGGTCTTCCGACAGCCCCAGGCTGCGCGCCAGCGTGCGCGCAATCTGCGCCACTTCCAGGCTGTGCGTAAGGCGGGTGCGGAACAGGTCGCCTTCGTGGTTCACGAAGACCTGCGTCTTGTATTCCAGGCGGCGGAACGCGCCGGAATGAACGATGCGGTCCCGGTCGCGCTGAAACTCGGTGCGGTTTTCAGGCGGCGGTTCAGAATAAGTCCGGCCGCGCGATTGAGACGGGTCGGATGCGTAGGAAGCCAGTTCTTTCATCTGCAACACCGTCTCCATCACGGTTACTGAGTGGTTCGTGCCAGGACGGCGCGCACCGCGTCGTCCGGGGCGGCGCGCATGAACGCTTCGCCAATGCGGGGCATGAGCACGTAGCGGATTGAGCCGCCTTCGGTCTTCTTGTCGACCTGCATCAGGTCCAGCCAGCGATCCGCGCCCAGGTCGGGCGCCACGACCGGGCAGCCAATCGCCGCCACCAGCGCGCGCACGCGTTCAACGTCGGCCCGGGCAAAGCCCGCCACGTCGGCGGACAGCTCGGCCGCCTGCACCATGCCGCAGCCCACGGCTTCGCCGTGCAGCCAGGCGCCGTAGCCCAGCCCGGACTCGATGGCGTGGCCAAAGGTGTGGCCCAGGTTCAGGATGGCGCGCAAGCCGGACTCGCGCTCGTCCTTGCCCACCACCTGCGCCTTCAGCTCGCACGAACGGCGGATGGCGTGGGCGACGGCCTGCGGGTCCAGAGCGCGCAATTTTTGCGCATTGTCTTCGCACCACGTCCAGAAGTCGGGGTCCAGGATCAGGCCGTACTTGATGACTTCGGCCAGCCCGGCCGACACTTCGCGCGCAGGCAGCGTGTTCAGCACATCGGTATCGATTTCCACCGCAACCGGCTGGTAAAACGCGCCGATCATGTTCTTGCCCAGCGGGTGGTTCACGGCCGTCTTGCCGCCCACCGATGAATCCACCTGCGCCAGCAACGTCGTGGGCACTTGCAGGAAGCGCACGCCACGCATGTAGACGGCGGCAGCGAACCCGGTCATGTCGCCAATGACGCCGCCACCCAGGGCCACCAGCACGCAGCGGCGGTCCAGGCGGTGGGTCAGCAAGGCGTCAAAAATCAGGTTCAGCGACTGCCAGTCTTTGTAGGCCTCGCCGTCGGGCAGTTCAATGCGCAGCACGCGTTTACCGGTGCGAGCCAGCGCGGCTTCGGCGCGTTCGCCATACAGCGCCGCCACCGTGGGGTTGGTGACGACCGCAATCGCGGTGGCGTCGGCGGGGATGCATTGGTCCAGGGCATCGATGCGGCCGGGGCCGATGTGGATGGGATAGCTTCCGCCCGGGGTGTCGACGTCAACAACGTTCATATACGCTTCTCAAAGGCTTGTAATTGCGGCAGCAACGCCTTGACCAGGGTGTGGATGGGCATCGCGCCCGTTTCCACCACCAGGTCGGCGACTTCCTTGTAGAGGGGTTCCCGCAGGGTCATCAGGTCGCGCAGGGTGCCGCGGGGGTCCGCCGTAGCCAGCAAGGGGCGGTTACGGTCGCGGCAAGTACGGCGGAACAATTCGTCCACACTGGCCCTCAAATAGACGACGATTCCGCGTTCGTGCAGCCGCTGACGATTTTCGGCCGCCAGGATCGCGCCCCCGCCGGTTGCAAGAATAATGTTGCGCCGTTGGGTACACTCTTCCAAGGCGGCGGACTCTCGGCGACGAAAACCGGCTTCGCCCTCGATTTCGAAGATAACCGGCACCCGCACGCCGCAACGCGCCTCGAGCTCATGATCCAAATCCATAAACTCGCGCCCCAGCGCACGCGCCAGGCTACGGCCGATGGTGGTCTTGCCTGCGCCCATCATCCCGACCAGGAAGACGGGCAGGTCGTGCGGCAACGACACGGTCTTGCCTGTGCACTCCATGGCGCAAGGCAAGTTTTCAGGCGCCTCGTCGGAGGGCGCTGGGTCCGGGTCAGCCTCCGGACATGAGTGGGCGGAAAAGTTCATGTCGGCATTATCACATCTGCCGCCAGTTGCCCGCGTACCACACAGAACTATCTTGTTACAGAAACCGATCCCGAGCGCTGAGCCGGGACCGGAGTTACCCGTAAAATCGCCGCGATGAGCAAGCCCCAGAATTCCTCCAAGAAAGACAAGCCCGCCAAGAGCGGCTCCCCGATCCTGCGATTCTTCGTAAAAACCGGCATCCTCTTTGCCGGCCTGTTCCTGTGCGGCGTATTGCTGGCGGGAATGGCGCTGGCGCTGGCCTGGCCCAACCTGCCAGACCTGAACGCCATGACGGACTATCGCCCGCGGGTGCCGCTGCGCGTCTATACGGCGGATCGCGTCCTGATCGGCGAATTTGGCGAAGAACGCCGCAACGTGCTGCGTTTCAATGAAATTCCGGACGTCATGAAGTCCGCGGTGCTGGCGGCCGAAGACGACCGCTTCTATCAGCACGGCGGTATCGACTGGATGGGCGTTGCGCGCGCGGGCCTGACGAACCTGATCAACATGTCGAAGACGCAGGGCGCCAGCACGATCACGATGCAGGTCGCGCGCAACTTCTACCTGTCGTCGGAAAAAACGTATTCGCGCAAGTTCTACGAACTGCTGCTGACGTTCAAGATCGAGTCCGAGCTCACCAAGGACCAGATCCTTGAGCTCTACATGAACCAAATTTATCTGGGCCACCGCGCCTACGGTTTCGCCGCCGCCTCGCGCACTTACTTCGGCAAGCCGCTGGCGGAAGTGACGCCGGCCGAAGCCGCCATGCTGGCCGGCATTCCGAAGGCGCCTTCGCGCTTCAATCCGATTTCGAACCGCCCCCGCGCCGAACTGCGCCAGCGCTATGTGCTGGGCCGCATGCAGTCGCTGGGTTACCTGACCGAGCCGGAATACAAGCAGGCGATGGCGCAGCAGATCGTCATGAAGTCGGCGGAAGGCACGCCGGCCGGCGGCTATTCCATTCATGGCGAATACGTGGCGGAATTGGCGCGCCAGCTGCTGTTCAACGTCTACCAAGACAACGTCTACTCGCGCGGCATCAACATCTACACCACCGTGCAGTCGAAGGACCAGGAAGCGGCATACCGCGCCGTGCGTGAAGGCGTGCTGGAATACACGCGCCGCGCGCCCTACCCTGGCCCCGAGGAACAGCTGGACCTGCCCCCCGGCACCGAAAACAATCCGGCGGCGCTGGACGAATTCCTGGATGGCGTGTTCGACAAGTTCAGCGATAGCGGCGACCTGCTCACCGCGCTGGTCCTGTCGGCCAGCCCCACCGAAGTGAAGCTCGCGCGCAGCTCGCGCGAAATCATCACGGTGACCGACAAGAAGGTGCTGGGCGTTGTCGCCCGCGCACTGAACGACAAGGCCAAGCCCGAACAGCGCATCAAGCGCGGCTCGGTGGTCTACATCCGCAAGTTCGGCGACAACTGGGAAATCATCAACCTGCCTTCGGTGCAGGCAGCGTTCGTGGCCCTGTCGCCGCAAGACGGCGCCATCCGCGCCATGGTCGGCGGTTTCGACTTCTATCGCGGCAACTTCAACCGCGTGACGCAGGCGTGGCGCCAGCCGGGCTCGAACATCAAGCCCTTCATCTACGCCGCCTCGCTGGAACGCGGCCTGACGCCGGCCACGCAAATCTCTGACCAGCCGTTCGAACTGACCGCCGCGCAAACCGGCTCCAAAGCCTGGAACCCCAAGAACTACGGCAACCAGTACGAACCGATGCTGACGTTGCGCCAGGGCTTGTACAAGTCGAAGAACATGGTGTCGATCCGCATCCTGCAAGCCATCAGCCCGCAGTACGCACAGGACTACCTGACCCGTTTCGGTTTTGACAAGGCCCGCCAGCCGGCCGTGCTGCCGCTGGCGTTGGGCGCAGGCTCCGTCACGCCGCTGCAACTAGCCGGCGCGTTCTCGGTGTTTGCCAACGGCGGCTACCGCGTCACGCCGTATCTGATTGACCGCGTGACCGACAGCAACGGCAAGGTCATCATGCAATCCAAGCCGGTGGTGGCGGGCGACGCCGCTGCCCGCGCGATCGACCCGCGCACCGCCTGGGTCATGGACGACATCCTGCGCGGCGTGGCCACCTACGGCACCGCGGCGCGTGCTCGCGTGCTGCTCAAGCGCAACGACATCGCGGGCAAGACGGGCACGACCAACGAATCGGTGGACGCCTGGTTCTCGGGCTACACGCCGAACCTGGTTGCAACGTCGTGGCTGGGCTTTGACCAGCCGAAGTCGCTGGGCTCGCGCGAAACGGGTGGCGGCGTCGCCATGCCGATCTGGGTCGACTACATGCAAGACGTGCTCAAGGGCGTGCCGGAAGAAAAGCCGCGTGCGCGCCCCGACGGCATCATCGTGGAAAACGGCGAGTTCTATTTCTCGGAATTCCCGCCTGGGCAGGCCGTGGCCCGCCTGGGTCTGGCCGAGGCCGACACGCTGGGTGAGTTCCTGCATGGCTTGGGCAGCAGCAGCAACGAAGATACGAAGATCAAGGTAGCGCCGGGCGTGGGAACGCAAAACGCGGCCCCGTGGTCGCAGAAGATCCCGTTCTGATGAAAAAAGGCCGGCCTGTGATGGCCGGCCTTCAGTTGCTGATGGGCAGCCGGCTTTCTACTGAAGCACCGCTTCGGCCGGCCTGAACCGCTTGAAATCCCAATGCCGGCCCGGCGCGGCGTCCAGCAACTGGCGCGTGTAGCCATCCTGCGGCCGGGTCAGCACCGCGGCCGCCTCCCCCGCTTCGACGATCTGCCCCGACTTCATCACAACAATCGAATCGCAGATCTGCGCCGCCACGCGCAGGTCGTGTGTGATGAACAGCACGGCCGTATCGGTACGGGTGCGTATGTCTTCAATCAGTTCCAGCACCTGCGCCTGTACCGACACGTCCAACGCGGAGACCGCCTCGTCGGCGATCAGGATGTCGGGCCGCAGGGCCAGGGCGCGCGCAATGCAGATGCGCTGGCGCTGCCCGCCCGAGAACTGATGCGGATAGCGCTCCATGGTGTCCGCGCCCAGCCCGACGATATCCAGCAGCTCTATCGCCCGCGCTTGCGCCTCGTCTTGTGGCACGCCGAAGTTGCGCATGCCCTCGATGATCGAATCGCCGACGCGAAGGCGCGCATTCAGCGACCGGTACGGGTCCTGGAACACCACCTGGATGCGCTTGCGCACAGGATGGAATGCCCGTTTGCTGGCCGTGGCGATTTCGGTGCCATCCAGGCGCACGCTGCCGGAACTGGGATCGATCAGGCGAGCGATGCAGCGCGCCAGGGTGGACTTGCCCGAACCGGATTCGCCCACGATGCCCACGATCTCTTTCTTGCGCAGTGTGAAGCTGACATCGCGCACCGCGTGCACCGCGCGCTTTGCCTTGAAGAAGCCGCGCTCGCTATAGGTCTTTTGCAGACCGTTGACGACCAGCACAGGTTCGCCCTTGGGCGCCTGCCGAGCCGACGGCGCCAGCCCCGGCACCGATGACACCAGCATGCGGGTGTAAGCCTCTTTCGGACGCGCCAGCACCTCGTCGCGCGTACCCACCTCGACCAGCTTTCCGCGGTTCATCACCGCAATGCGATCGGCAATTTCCGCCACCACGCCGAAGTCATGCGTGATGAACAGCACCGCAGTGTTGTGCGACTTCTGCAACTCCAGAATCAACGCCAGGATTTGCTTCTGGGTAGTCACGTCCAGCGCGGTGGTGGGCTCGTCGGCGATCAGCAGCTTGGGGTTCAGAATCAGCGCCATGCAGATGACGATGCGTTGGCGTTGTCCGCCTGAAAGCTGATGAGGATAGGACTGGTAGATGCGTTCCACGTCCGGCAGCCGCACCGACTCCAGCATGTCCAGGATCTTGCGCTTGCGTGAGGCCGCGTCCATGGCGCTATGGGTGCGCAGTACCTCGTCGATCTGCCAGCCCACCGTGCGCACCGGATTGAGCGCCGTCATGGGCTCCTGGAAGACCATGGACATGCGGGTCGCGCGTAGTTCGCGCAGGCGCTCCGGCGTGCACGCCAGCACGTCTTCGCCGTCAAGCAGGATGCGCCCTGCGCTGGGCCGCAGCGCATCCGGCGCCAGCAGGCCCATTACCGAAAATGACGTTACGGATTTGCCCGATCCGGACTCCCCGACCACACACAGTGTTTCACCGGCGTGTATGTCGAAGCTGATGCCTTCGACCACGTGGCGCGGCTCATCCACCGGCGCGCCTACGAGCGACACCGACAGATTCTGCACTTGCAGCACGGGCATTGTGGAATCGTTCATGTCAGACCCTTCTCGCCATCTTGGGATCAAGGGCATCGCGCATGGCGTCACCCAGCATGTTCACGCTAAGCACGGTCAGCGCCAGGAACACGCCTGGCAGCAGAATCAGCTCCGGCTTGATCTGGAAGTACATCCTGCCTTCGGCGATCACGTTGCCCCAGGACGGAAACTCTGGCGGCATACCGACGCCCAGGAAGCTCATGACCGCCTCGGACAGCATGGCGGACGCAAAGATGAAGGTGCCCTGCACGATCAGCGGCGCCACCGTGTTCGGCACCAGATGGCGCAGCATCAGCACGTGCGTGGGCGTGCCCAGCGAAATGGCGGCTTCCACATAAGGCTCGTCACGCAGGCTCAGGATCAGGCCGCGTACCAGGCGCACCACTCGCGGAAACTCAGGCACGGCAATGGCGATGAGCACCGTCAACATGCTGGCGCCGGTTACCGCCACCAGCGCGATGGCAAGCAGGATGCTCGGCACGGACATGATGCCGTCCATGACGCGCATGATGACCATGTCCGCCGTGCGAAAGTAGCCCGCGATCACGCCCAGCGCCAGCCCGGGTATCAACGCGGCCACGGCCGTGCCCGCCCCGATCATCAGCGAAATGCGTGCGCCATGGACCACGCGTGACAGCACGTCGCGGCCATAGGCGTCGGTGCCAAACCAGTGCTCGGCGGAAAAGCCCTTCAGGCGCTGCATGGGATTGATGGCCATCGGGTCAGCCAGGCCCAGCAGGTTGGCCGAGACAGCGGCCAGGACGATAAGCGCAAGCGCCGCCAGCGCCGCCATGACAGGCCAGGTGGACAGCGTGCGAACCAGCGCGGACGCGGGTCGCTTGCGGATGGCAGGCGCAGCGCCGGCCCCACCCGCGATCGAGTGTATGGAAGTGGACATGCAAGTTCCTTCAATAACGGATGCGCGGATCGAACACCGAGTACAGAACGTCGATGGTCAGGTTCACACCGATGTAGACCAGTGAAAACAGCAGGATCAGCCCTTGGATCAGCGGATAATCCCGGGCCAGCACGGACTCGACCACCAGCCGGCCCAGGCCGGGCAGGTTGAACACCGATTCCGTGACGACCACGCCGCTGATCAATAACGCGATGCTCACGCCGATCACGGTGATGATGGGAACGGCCGCAGTTCGCAGCGCATGCGCCATCATCACGGCGCGTTCGGTGATGCCCTTGGCGCGCGCGGTGCGAATGAAGTCTTCGCCCATCACCTCCAGCACGCTGCTGCGTGCAATGCGCGCAATCAAGGCGACAAAGCCCGTGCTCAGTGCGATGGTGGGCAGCAGCAGGTGCAGGCCGAAGGCCACCAAGCCCGCCGACGGCGACTTATAGCCTTGCACGGGCAGCCAGCCCAGCTTCATGGCAAACAGCAGGATCAGCGCGTAGCCGGTGACAAAGATGGGCACCGAAAAACCCAGCACCGAAAATGCCATCACCGCCCGGTCTGTGCGGGTGCCGCGCCGCCACGCCGAGAACACACCCAGCGGCACCGCGATCAGCGTGGACAGCAGGATGGTCGACAGCGCCAGCGCCAGCGACGGCCCCACGCGGGCACTGATCATCGCAGTGACGGGCGTGCCCGAATGCAGCGACACGCCCAGATCGCCTTGCAGCACCTGGCCGCTCCAAAGAAGGAACTGGGTGGCCAGCGACCGGTCCAGCCCCATGTGCTCGCGAATCTGGGCCAGCTGCGTCTCAGTGGCCGCATCGCCTGCCAGCATCAGCGCCGGGTCCCCCGGCGTCAGACGCAGCAGGCAAAACACCAGCACGGCCACCGTCAGCACCACGGGAACGGTTGCAAGGATGCGTCTGAGTAGGTAGCTGAACATGCTGGCTTACCGGCTTTTCTTAATGTTCCAGAACACCGGCGCGGGTGATTCCAACACGCCCGACAGCTTCTTGCTGTAGGCGGCGGCGGTCTCGATCTGGCCCAGTGTGACGGCTACGCCTTCGTCCAGCATCACGTCCTGAAGCTGGTCGGCGATCTGCTTGCGTTCAGGTTCCGTCGCCGCCACCAGGAACTGATCACGCAGTGCCTCGACTTTCGGCACGGTCGGCCAACCAAACCAGGCCTTCTCGCCGTTGGCCGACACGCCATAGTTGCGCAGCGGGTCCATGATTTCGCTGACGTGCCACGTGGTCACGAAAATGCTCCAGCCGCCCTTGGCGGGCACGTCGCGGTTGGCGCGGCGCGACAGCATGGTCATGAAGTCCATGGCCTGCAATTGAACGTTGAAGCCAGCCTGGCGCAACTGCTGCGCCATCACCACGGGAATGGCGGACGCCATGGCGATGTCGGTGGCATGCAGGATCACGACGGGCGCGCCGTCATACTTGGCCTCCTTCAGAAGCGCCTTCGCCTTGTCGATATTGGACGGCACGATCATGTCGGCACGGGTATCGCTGGAATACGGCAGGCCGCAGCCGAACACCGCGCCACAAGTCTTGAAGAACTCCGGATCGCCCACCTGCGCCTTCAGGATGTCGCCCTGCCCGACCGCATACATGGCGGCCTGGCGCACCAGCTTGTTGTCGAAGGGCGCATTAAGTTGGTTGAAGCGGTACATGGGCTGGTAGCCCATCTTGTCCAGCACGCGCAACGTCACGTCCGGTGCACTTCTGACCATCGGCACCAGGTCAAAAGGCACGGTCTCGATGTAATCGACCTCTCCGCCCAGCAGGGCATTGACGGTCGTCATCGGGTCGGCCATGGCCACCCATTCCACGCGGTCCACGTTGACCACCTTGCCGCCGGCCGTCCAGCTGGGCGCTTCCTTGCGCGGCACGTAGTCGGTATTCTTTTCGTAGACCGTCTTCACGCCCGGCTGGAATTCCTTCTGCACGAACTTGAAGGGCCCGGACCCGGTGTAATCGCTGATGGCCTGCGCCACCGGCGTTTGCGCCACGCGCTTGGGCATCATGAAGCTGGGCAGGCCGCTGGGTTTGCCCAGTGCGGACAGCACGTCCGCCGGCGCCGTCAGCACGATCTTGAAAGTCTTGTCATCGATGACGTCCATCGATGCAACCAAGGGCATGAGCTGGCGGCCGGTCTTGTCCGACTGTGCCCATCGCTGAATCGAAGCCACGCAGTCCTCGGCCTTCACGGCGGCGCCATCGTGCCATTTCAACCCATCGCGCAGCGTGAACGTATAGGTCTTGCCGTCCGGCGAGACTTCCCATTTGTCCGCCATCTGCGGCTGGATCTTGTTGTTCGCGTCCGTCGCCAGCAGCGTGTCGTAGATCATGTAGGCGTGGTTGCGCGTCTGGTGCGACGCCGTCAGCACGGGGTCCAGCACCGTTAATTTGCTGGCCATCACCACGGTCAGGGTTTCCGCCTGCGCGGGCGCCCAGGCCAGGGCAACGGCGCAAGCCAGCGCGGCGCCGACGCGGCCCAGGCCGTAGCGAGATTCAACTCTTTGAGCGTTCAGAAAAGCCATGTCATTCCCTTGAAGTTTTATGGAAGAACGGGGCCTGTGCCGGCCCTTCGGATGGAGTTGCGATCAGGTCACACAACGTCAAATGACAGCGGCGACATCTGTTGGGCGCTGCGGCCGGCCACCAGATCGCGCGAAGGCACCAACGCCTCGGCGCGGCGCTGGGCCTCGTCCACCTGCTCGGCGGCCTTGCGGTAATCCAGCGAGTGCACCTGCCCTTCGTGCAGCACGCGGCGGCCGTCGATGTACACGGTGTGCACGGCGCGGTCCGCAGCGGCGTAAACCAGACTGCGCACCGGATCGCGCGACGGGCGCATCAAGTGATGCGTCATGTCCACCATCACGAGGTCGGCGCGCGCGCCCACCGCGATGCGGCCCAGGTCTTCTCGGCCCAGCGCCTTCGCGCCGCCAACCGTCGCGGCGTGGAACACTTCGCCGGTGGTGACCGCGCGCGGTGTTTGCGCCATCAAGCGAGCCAGGTAACCCACGTGGCGCATTTCCTCGATCATGTTGTGCGGATAGGTATCCGTGCCGATACCCAGGTTGATGCCCGCGCGTCGATAGCGCCCAAAGTCGCGCAGCGCCATGCCCCGGCGCATGAAGACCGTGGGGCAATGCGCCACGCTGGCGCCCGTTTCGGACAGGATGGACAGGTCGGTCGCCGTGCCCCAGTGCGTATTCGGATGGTCGTCCACAAAGATGCCGTGGCCCACGATGCTGCCGGGGTCCAACACGCCCAGGCTGTGCAGCCACTGAACGGGTGTAAGCCCATGGCGGCGCGTGATTTCGTGGAATTCCGGAAGCGACTGTGCGGCATGTGTCTGCCAGCCAATGCCGCGACGCTTCGCCTCTTGATGACTGGCCTTCAGCAGTTCGGGCGTGCAGGTGTCGATCTGCGCGGGCACCAGCATGCCCGTCAGGCGGCCGCACTCGTGCGCCTCGGCCTTGTCGATCAGCGCCAGCGCGCGCTCCATGCCCGCCTCGCCGGCCTTCTCGTTCCAGTCGTACTCCACCACATGGCCGTTGCGCGTGTACCAGCGCGCCGAGCGGAACATGGGCGCGATATAAGCCCGCAGGCCGCTTTGCACCATGATGTCGATCCAGTGCTCGTGCGCGACCGACATGTCCACGACGGTCGTCACGCCCGACATCAGCAGTTCGGCGGCGGCCAGCGTCAGCTGCGCGGGCGCGGCTTCGTCGTCGCCTTCCATCGTGGGCATGTACTCGTACAGATTCGAGTTGTACAGGCCCGGTGACCCGGTTTCGTCCGTGTAGCCCTTGTTGATGGGTTCGTGCACCAGATGGCTGTGGATGTCCACCAGACCCGGCATCACCATCATGCCGCTGCCGCTGACGATTTGCGCATCCGGCGTGGCCGCCTGCGCCCCCGCCCCGACGTGCGTGATACGGCCGTCCGCAAACGCCACGTCGGCGTTCTTCATGTAGACGTGCTGCTGGCGCGTGTCGTCCCAGGCAACCACGAATTCGGCGTTCTTGATCAAGGTAGTCTTCAACGCAATTTCCTCCGAAATGATTTTCGAGTGTCCATGTGGCGCGTTGCGTTAGCGCCAGTCTGGCCGCGTGCCCTTGCGGGCGCTTGGCGGCGCCAGGCTGGGCAGCCCGCGCGGCAAAAACTCTCCTTGACCCGGCGCGCCCGTAAAGCGCTTGCCGTCCCAAACGACTTGTCCACGCAGCAGCGTCATCGCGGGCCACGCCCGCAGCGTCATGCCCGCGTACGGCGTGTAGTCCACCGCGTGGTGCAGGTGTTCATTGGCGAGCGTGAATTCACGCTCTTCCCAGATCACCAGGTCGGCATCGCTGCCGATGGCCAGCGTGCCCTTTCGCGGGTACAGGCCATAGGCGCGCGCCGGCTGGGTGGCGGTCAGCTCTACGAAGCGGTTCAGGCTGATACGACCGGCCAACACCCCTTCGGAATACAGCAACGGCATGCGCGTTTCGATGCCGGGGATGCCATTCGGAATATGACGGAATGCCACTTCTTGGCCGCCGGGCGTCTTGCCGTCCTCGCCCGTCAGGTTGAATGGCGAGTGGTCAGACGAAAACACCGTGAAAAGGCCGTCTGCCAGCCCCTGCCAGATCTGCTCCTGGCTGGACTTGTCGCGCGGCGGTGGGCTGCACACGCAGCGCGCGCCGAAATAGCTGTCGTCCGTGCCAAGATCCGCGGCGGTCAGCAAGAGGTACTGCGGGCAGGTTTCGGCATAGACATTCAGGCCCTTGGCGCGCGCCTCGCGGATTTGCGCAACCGCTTCGCCGCCCGAGATGTGCACCAGCAGGATGGGCACGTCGATGAGCTCGGACAGAGCGATCGCGCGATGCGCGCCCTCGCGCTCCACCAGCATCGGCCGCGAAACGGCATGAAACCGCGGCGCCGTGCGGCCCGACGCCTCCAGCCGGCGCGTCAGCCAGGCGATGCAGTCGGAGTTCTCGGCATGGATCATCGCCATGCCGCCATGCACGCGCGCCACGTCCAGCACGTCCAGGATCTGGGCGTCGGACAACTTCAGCGCGTCGTACGTCATATACAGCTTGAACGAGCTGTAGCCGGCCTCTATCAGGCGCGGCAGCTCTTCAGCCAGCACGGTCGGCGTAGGGTCGGTCAGGATCAGGTGAAACGCATAGTCCACGCAGGCTCGGCCGCCGGCGCGCTGGTGGTAATCGTCGATGGCCGCCTGCACCGTCGCGCCCTTGCGCTGCGCCGCGAAGGGGATCACGGTGGTCGTGCCCCCGCAGGCGGCCGAGCGCGTACCGGTAAAAAAGTCATCCGCCAACTTCACGGGCGGCGCCATCGGCTGGTCCAGGTGGCAATGGGCATCGATGCCGCCGGGCGTGACCACTCGTCCGGCCACATCGATTTCACACATGCCCGGCGCCAAGCCGCGGCCGATCTGCACGATGCGGCCGTCCACGATCCCCAGATCCGCGCGACAGGTATCGCCAGCCGTTGCCAGCACCGCGTCACGCAGCACCAGATCAAAACCTTGCTTCGTCATATGCGTCAGCCCGTCTGATCCGCCCTTCCCCTGCCGCGAAGGCGTGGCGGGATGGGCATGTTGTGAGCGGATTCTAGGCCGAATACAAAAATGATTACGCTAGTGATTACCCTGAAATATACATTTCACGGCTGAATTGTTAACATTATTTTGGGCGCTGGCTGGCGGGCCTTGTCCAACGGCGGCGGCTGATCGGGTATCTTCACGTTCATCCGCCATGTTGCTGGCAACATGCGGCCTACAAGCGGCAAGCGACTGCTCATTACCCACGGCGGCGATCCCGCCCTGGCTTCTCACGCGCAAACCAAGAACGAGCCCATGGCATCAGACAAACGCGAAAACTCGGTCACCGGCATCTACGAGCGCATCTACCGCGCCATCCTGGACAACCGCCTCAAGCCCGGCACCAAGCTGGTCGAAGAGCGTCTGGCCGAAATCTTTGAAGTCAGCCGGCCGCGCATCCGCGAGGTTCTCGCGCGCCTGGCCCACGAACAGATCGTCGAACTATTCCCCCAGCGCGGCGCCTACGTCGCCAAGCCGTCCATCGAAAAAGCGCGTGACGTCTTCGAGGCGCGCCGACTGATAGAGCCTGCCGTCGTGCGGCGCCTGACGCAGAACCTTACGCCCGAGAAGCTGGCGCGCCTGCGCGAGCACGTCCTGTTGGAACACGATGCCCGCAAGCGCGACGACAAGCGCGCCATCATCCGGCTGGCGGGCGAATTTCATATTCTGCTGAGCGAGCTGGCGGGCAACGGCGAACTGGCGCGCACCATGCGCGAGCTGTCCACGCTGACCTGCCTGGTCATCTTTCTGTACAACCTGCCCACCGCCACCAGCTGCCGCGACGACGAACACGAGCTCATTACCGAAGCCATCGCTGCGCGTGACGCCCAGCGCGCCGAGGAACTGACGCTGCATCATCTGGAGCACATCGAACAAAGCGTGAAGCTGGAATCGGTGGAAGAATCGGTGGATCTGGAAGAAGTCTTCAAATTCTGACCCACCTTGACCCATGCCCCAGCGAAAATAACGAAAAGCCCCGGGGGGTAAAACCCGGGGCTTCTTGGCACCTGAAAAGCCGGACTATGGCGGCCGGCCTATTTTTTACTGACCGGACACGCCAGCTTTATAGTTTCAGCGTAACGGGCACGCCCGCCGCGGCGGAACAGATTTGAGACAAGGCGTCCGGCATCTGCGGGCCGCCTCGGGTATCGTTCCAGTGCTGGCCGTCATAGCGGTAGTGAAAGCCACCGCTGCGCGCGGCGACCCACAGCTCCTGCATGGCAGCCTGGCTGTTCACGACGACGTGGGTATTGTCTTCAAAAACCATTGTCAGCACATTGCCGCTGCGGCTGGTTTCAACGTCGACGTCGAGCGAAGCCGCCCAGTCATCGGCCTGGCTTTCGATGCTGTCCAGCACCTGGTCGATCAACGCAAGAAATTCGGTTTCGGTCATAATCGAGCCTGCAAGAATTACGGAGTTCCCAGTGTTCCAATTGGCATTCAGCCGCATGGCTCTTCGCATTGTAGCCACGCTCGTGGCCTCCGGCATGGTCGCGGCCTGCGGGTACAAGGGGCCTTTGTATATGCCGACCCCTGACGGCAAGCCGCCCACGCGGTCGCAAACGCCGGCATCGCAAATCCCGCCCGCGCCATCGATCCCATGACCGCCGCCTTCCCCACGCCGCCAGAACTGGCCGGCCACCCTTACTTCCAGTACCGCAACAACGTACTGTACGCCGAGGATGTGCCGCTGGACCATCTGGCGCATGGGCTAGGCACACCGCTCTACGTCTATTCCCGCGCAGCGCTCAAAGGCGCCTGGGAAACCTACCGCAGCGCCATTGGGCAACGCCCCGTCCTGGTCTGCTACGGCATGAAGGCCAATTCGAACCTGGCGGTGCTGAAGGAATTCGCACGGCTGGGCGCGGGCTTTGACATCGTGTCCGGCGGCGAACTCAAGCGCGCGCTGGCGGTGGGCGCCGATCCCTCCAAGATTGTGTTTTCCGGCGTAGGCAAACAAGCCTGGGAAATGCGCGCTGCGCTGGCGGCCCAGGTGAAGTGCTTCAACGTCGAGTCCGAAGCCGAGCTGCACCGCTTGTCCGACGTGGCTGAAGAACTGGGCGTGCGCGCCCCCGTGTCGCTGCGTGTGAACCCCGATGTGGACGCGCAGACGCATCCCTACATTTCCACCGGCCTGAAAGAAAACAAGTTCGGCATTGCCATTGAATCCGCGCTGGACGTCTATCGCGTCGCGCAGTCTTTGCCGGGCCTGGACATCGTGGGCGTCGATTGCCATATCGGTTCACAGCTGACCGACATCAGCCCCTATTTCGATGCGCTGGAAAAGTTGCTGGACCTGATCGACGCGCTGGATCAGGAAGGCATCCGCATCGCCCATCTGGACCTGGGCGGTGGCCTGGGCATCCGCTACACGGATGAGACGCCCCCGTCACCCCAGGCGCTGCTTGACCGCGTGTTTGAACGCCTGAACGCGCGCGGCCAGGGGCACCTGCACCTGGTGCTGGAACCAGGCCGTTCGCTGGTGGGCAATGCGGGGGTGCTGCTGACTACGGTGCAATATCTGAAGCACGCCGAAGCGCGCAACTTCGCCATTGTCGACGCCGCCATGAACGACCTGCTGCGCCCCGCGCTCTACGAGGCGTTCCATGGCGTGCAGCCGCTGCGCCCGCGCGCCGGCGATCAGGTGGAATACGACATCGTCGGCCCGGTGTGCGAAAGCGCCGACTGGCTGGCCCGGCAGCGCAAACTGGCCATCCAGCAAGGCGATGTGCTGGCGGTGGAATCCGCAGGCGCTTACAGCATGGCGATGGCCAGCAACTACAACACGCGCGCCCGCGCCGCTGAGGTGATGGTGGACGGGGCCAATTACCACGTGGTGCGCCAACGCGAGACGCTGGACGATCTGCTGCGCGGCGAATCCACACTGCCTTGAACGCAACCCGCGCAGTGCGTGTTGCCCCCAATGAAAAAGGCCCCTCGCGGGGCCTTTCTCTTTTCCCTTTCCGTCATCGGCAGCACGCCGCAAGACGCGATCCGGAATTACAGCTGCCCGTACGAGTGCAGGCCCGACAGGAACATGTTCACGCCCAGGAATGCGAAGCCGGTGATCAGCAGCCCCATCAGCGCCCAGTAGGCCGCCATGGTGCCGCGCAGGCCCTTGATCAGGCGCATGTGCAGCCATGCCGCGTAGTTCAGCCACACGATCAGCGCCCAGGTTTCCTTCGGGTCCCACTGCCAGTACGCGCCCCAGGCATCCGCGGCCCACAGCGCGCCCAGAATGGTTGCGACGGTGAAGAAGGCGAAGCCGATCGCGATGGCGCGATACATGATGTCGTCCAGCACCTCAAGCGAGGGCAGCGCGGCCGCAATGCGGCGGCGGCCCAGCAAGATGGCGCCCACAATCACCGCCCCCACGCCGAAGTACAGCATCCAGGTGGCCGACAGGCCATCGGTGCGAAACACCATCGGTTCGGCGCACAGCAGCACGCCCAACACGAACAGCGGCGCCAGCTTGGCCCATGACGTAGTCTGACCATGTTGCTTGACGAGGTACGCGAAACCCACCATCGCCGCCAGCGAGAACGTGCCATAGCCGATGAAGTTGGCTGGCACGTGCAGCTTCATCCACCAGCTTTTCAGCGCGGGCACCAAGGGCTGGATCTGCCCCGCATCCCGCGTGAACGAATACCAGAGCAGGAACACGACGGCGGACGTCACCACCAGCAGCACGAAGCCGCCCAGCGCGCGGGTCGCGTATTTGCGTTCGTAGTACAGGTAGAACAGCGCCGTGATCAGCGAGAACAGCACGAACACTTCGTACAGGTTGCTGACCGGGATGTGGCCCAGGTCCGGGCCCATCAGATGGCCTTCGCGCCAACGCACCAAGAGGCCGGTGACGCCCGCGAAGACTGCGCCCCAGGTCAGCGCCGTCCCCAGCCATGCGGCCGTGGGGCTGAACACGCCGATCCAGTAGCAGACCATGGCCAGCGCGAAGAGCGCGCTCATCCACAAAATGGCTGACTGGGACGAGAACAGATACTTCAGGAAGAACACCTGCTCGGCGCGGGCAAGGTCGTTGCCGTACAGCATCAACGCCAGCCCCGACGAGATCGCACAGGCGATCATCAGGTGGCGCATCGGACGCCACAGCCAGCCCATCCAGGCCAGTGCGGGCACGGTGCCGCAGAGAATGATCTTCTCGTAGTAATCCATCGCGTTGCCGTAGCGGGTCAGCGCGAAACCCGCGCCCACTGCCAGCAACAGGAAGAAAACGACATCGGTCCAGTCAGGCTTGCCGCGCCGGGCGCGGCTGTCGCCGGTTTCCGACAATCTGTCTTGCCAGAGCGTGTCGGGCGACGCGGCGAGCGTGTCCGGTGAGGAAGGATGCGTGGTGGTCGTAGTCGACATAAAAAACCTTAAGACCGGTTCTGGCGCAGCAGCGCCTGCTTGAAGCGTTCGAACTCTTGATTGAAGTCGAGTGTACGCTTCTGGGACGTCATGGCCGCCAGGACGCTGCTGCCGTTACCTTGCGGCTTGACCCAGATCCAGACGCGGCGGTCTCGAATATAGAACATCGAGAACACCCCCAGGACCAGCAACAGGCTGCCCAGGTAGACCGTGTTCTTGCCCGGCGTGCGGCTCACTTGGAACACACTGGCCTGCACGTGGTTGAAATCCGCCAGCGACAGGAAGACGGGCGCGGGGTAGACCGTCAGGTCCGACAACGCCGCCACGGCCAGACGCGACCACACGGCGGCGCGTTCGCCTTCGGGGCCTTCGACCGCCACGGCGGGCAGGCCGGCGCGCTCGCGCTCAATGGCGCGCAATTCATTCATGCTGGCGCCGATCAGGCGGATCACCACGTCAGCCGCGCGCTCCAGGTCGGCGGCGGGCGTATTGGCTTGCAGGAAAGCCGCCACGGCTTGCAGGCCACCCGATGCGAAGGTCTCCAGCGCGCGCTCAGCGGCCGTCTGCAAGGGCTGGCGGTCGGCGCCTGACGGGCTGTTGCGCTCGGCGAAGCGGCGCGCGGCTTCCTGGCGTGCTGCCGGGTCGGCGAGTGTGGCGCGCAGGCGCATGAACTCGGCGATCGAGCTGTCGTCGTCCGCCGGAATACGCAGGTAGCGGAACGGTTCGGCGGCGTTGTTGCGCACGCCAGCCAGGAACACGCTGGCGCCATCCAGCTGCATGGGCAGCATGTAGTTCTGGAATTCGTGCGCCTGGCCCGCGTCGTCGATCAGCTTGTATTCGACGCTGGGACCCACGTTGCGCAGGTTCTCGTTTTTCTTGCCCGCAGCGCTGCCGGAGACCGACGCCACATGCTCGGCAAAGCTCTGGTTGGCGCCCTTGGGGTCGCCACGCGTCAGGTCTTCAACGTTGATCGGGCGCATGGCCGTGATCTCGACGCCCATGCTGCGCGGGCCGCCCGTGGTGCTGGCGGTGACTTCACTGGTCTTGCCCACGGTGCCGTTGACGTTGAACGTGGCGGCGTTGGAACCTACCAGCGGGTAGCCCTTCAAGACGACCGTGCTGCCGCCGTCATCGAAGCTGGACTGATAAACGGTCATGCCCTTGAAGCGCAGCGGCTCGTTGACTTCGATGGTGGAATCGAACGTCTTGCCGGTGTCGGGGTCGGTCACTTCCACTTCGCTGGCGAAGCGGCTGGGCATGCCGGTGGAGTAGTAGTCGACAACGAATTTCTTCAGCTTCAGCGTGAAGGGCATCGGCTGCACCAGCGCGCCATCACCCACCATCACAACCGCCGTGCTGGCCTGGCCGCCTTCAGGCACCAGCACGCTGGCGCGAAAGCTCGGGTTATTGACCGACAGGCGCCCGCTTTCGGGTACTTCGGAAATCAGCATGTTGTCGACAATCGGCTGCTTGCCGCCGAACATCACCTGCAAACGCACCGGCAATTCGCTATCGAGCAAGCCGCCGATACAGATGATGACCATGGCTGCGTGCGCAAACACATAGCCCAGGCGGTTGGCGCTGCCTTTCTTGGCCGCCAGCAGCACGCCGTCGCTGTCCTGCCGTTGGCGCACCGCGTAACCCAAGCGTTCCAGCAGCAGTTTCAAACCGGCCGCGGTTTGCGGCACATCGGTGGGTTCCTGGGTTTCCACGCGATGCGGGAAGGCGCGCAGGCTGCTTGCCCGCACATGCTCGCGGAACGAACGCGCATCGCGCAGCATCTTGGGCGCATTGCGGATCAGGCAGACCGAGGTAGACACGACCAGGAACCCCATGATCACCAAGAACCACCAGCTGTTGTAGACGTGCCAGATCGAGAATTTGTCGAACACTTCGTACCAGAACGGGCCGAATTGATCGATGTAGTTGTTGGACGAGCGGTTCTGCTGCAACACGGTCCCGACCAGGCTCGCCACGCAGATGAACATCAGCAGGCTGACGGCGAAACGCATCGAACCCAGCAGTTCGAAGAAGTCGCGGGGCAGGCTGCGCAGGGAGGGTCGGGTATGGGTTCGTGTTGAATTCATGAAAAAAGGGGGGCCGCGCAATCGGCTACCCCCCTCATAGACAGCGCGCAACGGAATCAGGTTCCGTCACGCCCAAGTTGCATGAACGCGGACCAGCCGCGCGTGTTGCGGGCTTTCGCCTACCGCAGGCCAGCCGCGTAGTCCGACACCGCCTTGATATCGGCGTCCGACATGCGATCCGCGATCGCGAACATGATGTCGTTCTTGCGGTCGCCGCTGCGGAACAGCTTGAGCTGCTCTTCGATGTACATGGGGAACTGCCCCGACAAGCGGGGGTACTGGGCGGGCATGCCCGCGCCATTGGCAGAGTGGCACGCCGCGCAAGCCGGGACGTTGCGTTCAGGCAAACCGCCGCGCCAGATCTTCTGACCCAGATCAACCAGTTTCTCCTGGCCTGCCGTGGCGGGCTCCTTGAGAGGCTGCTGCGCCAGGTAAAGCGCGATGTTCTGCATGTCGGCCGGCGTCAGGTTCTGCGCCATGGCCGTCATCGGGGTGGGGTTGCCGCCCGCGCCGTTACGTACCGGCAGCTTCGCACCCTGCTTGATCTGGAAATCCGCCAATTGCTTGGCCAGGTATTCGTGGGGTTGCGCGGCCAGGTTAGGGTTCACCGGGATGGTGCTGTTGCCCGCCGCGCCATGACAGGACGCACAGGCGATGATGCCTCTTGAGGCGTCGCCTTGGTCAAACAGCTGACCGCCCTTGGCGGCATCTGGCTTGGCCGGGCCCGCAGCGCCGTCAGCGGCGAAACTGGGTGTAGAGAAGGCGGAGGCGCCGAGCAACAGCCCGCTCGCAACCAACATCCGGGACAGCACACGCTTCATGAAGACCTCGACGATCACATCGATCAAGGCGCAAAAAGGCGCCCACGCCTGCCCCGCACACCCTGGAATACCGTATCGAACCTCATTTGCCCGTTCTGCCTGCCAAGTTGCGGAAAACAACCTAAACAGTAAGCAAAAAAGACGGCTCCGCGCACGGGGACCACTGTTGCAAACGCCGGATTATACAATAGGGCTCGAAACCAACCGTATCCAAAGCCCATCCGTGTCCCTCCTACATCGCGCCTCCTTCCTTACCTCCGCAGCTCGCCTCGACCAGTTGCCGGCCGCCGGCGCTCCCGAGGTCTGCTTTGTCGGCCGCTCGAACGCCGGCAAATCCACGGCAATCAACGTGCTGTGCAACCAGCGCCGTCTTGCGTTTTCCAGCAAGACGCCGGGCCGCACGCGCTTGATCAATATGTTCGGCTTGCCCGACCCGTTGGACCCGGAAGGTCACATCGGTTTTCTCGTCGACTTGCCCGGCTACGGCTACGCGTCTGTCGCCCGCAATGAAAAAGAAAAGTGGGCGGACATTCTCGGCGGCTATCTGCGCGATCGCGAATCGCTTGCGGGCATCGTGCTGCTGATCGACATCCGCCGCGGCGTCACCGAGCTTGACCGCCGCCTGGCCAACTTCATCGCCCCCACCGGACGCCCCGTGCTGGCGCTGCTGACCAAGGCCGACAAACTGCCTTATGGCCAGCGCATGCGAACCGTCTTCTCGGTCCGCAAGGACCTGGCGGATATCGGCGCCCTGCACACCATTCCTTTCTCGGCGCCCGAGCGCATCGGTCTGGAAGAGGCCGGCGCCCATATCGAAAATTGGATTTCCCCCAAGGTCGAATCATGAACCCGCAGATCATCACCCCCGAGTTTCCGGTTTCCCGCCCTCGCCGCCTGCGCCGCGACGACTTCACCCGCCGCCTGGTGCGCGAGAACGCGCTGACGGTCAATGACCTGATCTACCCCGTCTTCGTCGCCGATGGCACAGGCGTGCAGCAAGCCGTGCCGTCGCTGCCCGGCGTGGTCCGCTATTCGCTGGACACGCTGTTGCCGGTGGCTGAGCAATGTGTGGAATTGGGCATTCCGGTGATGGCGCTGTTCCCCGTCATCGACCCGTCTTTGAAGACGCCCGACGGCATCGAAGCGACCAATCCGCGCGGCCTGATTCCGCGCGTGGTTGGCGAACTGAAAAAGCGTTTCCCCGAGCTCGGCATCCTGTGCGATGTGGCGCTGGACCCCTACACCAGCCACGGCCAGGACGGCGTCATCGACGAAAACGGCTACGTCATCAACGAGATCACGGTTGAAATCCTGGTCAAGCAGGCGCTGACGCAAGCCGCCGCCGGCGTTGACATGGTTGCGCCCAGCGACATGATGGACGGCCGCATTGGCGCCGTGCGCCGCGCGCTGGAAGACAACGGCCACATCCACACGCAGATCATGGCCTACTCGGCCAAGTACGCCAGCGCGTTCTACGGCCCGTTCCGCGACGCCGTGGGCTCGGCGACGAACCTGGGCAAGTCCAACAAAATGGCTTACCAGATGGACCCGGGCAACCTCGACGAAGCGCTGCGCGAAGTCGCCGCCGACTTGCAGGAAGGCGCCGACATGGTCATGGTCAAGCCCGGCATGCCGTATCTGGACGTGCTGCGCCGCGTGAAGGACACGTTCCGCGTGCCGACCTTCGCCTATCAGGTCAGCGGTGAATACGCGATGATCAAGGCCGCCGCCGCCAATGGCTGGCTGGACCACGACAAGGTCATGATGGAAGCGCTGCTCGCGTTCAAGCGCGCGGGCGCCGACGGCATCCTGACCTACTTCGCGATCGAAGCGGCCAAGCTGCTGAAAGCCCAGCGCTGATTGCGCGGCAAGACAGGCTCGGGCGTGCGGTCCGGGCCTGTCCCGTCATCGCGCGGGATCAGCGCATGTCGCCTGGCTGGCTTGCCACAGGCGCACTGCGGCGCAATCCCAGATACGTTCCGCCCAGCACGCAAGCAAGGCCCATCACATGGGTCAGCGTGACGTGTTCGTCCAGAAACAGTGACGCAAACAGCAGCCCGAAGATCGGCAGCCAGTTCACGAACAAGGCCGCGCGGCTGATGCCCAGCCGCGCGATGCCGGCATTCCAGATGATGTTGCTGACGCCCGAGGCAATCACCGCCGAGAACAGCAGCACGATCCACGGCCAGCCCGTCATCTGCCACGTATCGGTCTGGTAAGACGACGGCGTGATCGCCGCATGCACAACCAGCATCAGCCCGCCCGCCAGGTACATGTACCAGAGCATGCCCAGCGGGTCCATGGAACGCGACATGCGTTGAATCACGAGCCCGCCGAACACGAACACCAGCACAGCCACGAACACGATGGCGTCGCCCCAGCCCGTCAGGCCGAATTGCGCGCCACTACCGGCCACAACCATGCCCACGCCAAGCAGGCCCAGCAAGGCGCCCGAGATCCGCACCAGCGTGAGTTTTTCGCGATAGAAAAGCGCCGCCAGCAACGCCGACAGCAAGGGGCTGGTGGCCATGATCAGCGTGCCGTTGGCCGCCGATGAAAAGCGCAGCCCCGACACCAGCGCAACCTGGTGCGCGTACACCACTAGAAAGCCGGCCAGCGCCACCCAGCCCAGCTGCACGCGGCCCAGCTTGGGGATGCGGCCGCGGCGCGCCTTGATGATCAGGGTGACGGTGATGAACGCAATGACGATCCGAACGGCGGCAAGCGCCTGGATGTCCATGTGTTGCGTGAGGTACTTGATGGAGACGATGTTCAGGCCCCAGGTGGCCATGACGAACATCAATTGAAGATAGATAAGACCTTGCGGGTCCTGGCTTGCATCAACTGTTGGGGACGTCACGGGCGCCGGCCTGATGGGAGGGTGGTGCGCCGCCCACGCGGCGCAGCAGCCATGGTATACGTCCGCGCGTCAGCGCACCAGCACCTTATCCAGCGATTCCGTGAAGCGCTTGGCATCCTGGAAACCCACGACGCGCGCATCGGGCAGCTCTTTGCCGCCGGGTTCAAAGAACATGATTCCGGGCGGGCCGAACAAGCGGAAGCGCTTGAGCAAGGCGCGGTCATCGGCGTTGTTGGCCGTCACGTCAGCCTGCACCAGCAGCATGCCCGACATGCGTTGCGCGACGCCGGGGTCGGTGAACGTGAAACGCTCCATCTCGCGGCACGACACGCACCAGTCGGCATAGAAATCCAGCATCACCGGTTGGCGGCTTTGCGCCAGCAGCGCGTCCAGCTCGGCGTTGTTGCGTACCCGCGTAAAGTGGACATCGCCCTTTGTGGCGGTGGCGCCCGCCACGCCCGCCTGGCCATCCGCGCGCGCGGCGAAGTGCGACAACGGTTGCAGCACATCGCGTCCGCCGCTTGCCGCGCCGATCAGCCACGCTGCGGCAGCCAGCGCCAGCAGCAAGCCCAGGCCCTTGCCGAACATGCGCGCGGCCCCTGCCCCCGCGGGCAAGGCGTCAAAGGCGCGCAGCATTACCGCGGAGACGATCGCCAGGAACGCCCAGCCGGTCATCTGCACCCACGTCGGCACCACGGGAATCAGCATCCACCAGGCGGTGCCCAGCAGCAGCATGCCGAACAGGCGCTTGACGCCATCCATCCACGGGCCCGCCTTGGGCAGCAAGGCGCCGGACGATGCGCCCACGATCAAGAGCGGCACGCCCATGCCCCAGGCCATGGCGAACAGCGCCGCCGCGCCCAGCACGACATCCCCCGTCTGCGAGATATACAGCAGTGCGCCAGCCAAGGGTGCGGCCACGCAAGGCCCGACAATCAGTGCGGACAAGGCGCCCATCACCAGCGCGCCCGTGTAGCGGCCGCCAGGCACCCGCGAGGAACGGTCAGACAGTTTGGCCTGGATGCCCGAGGGCATCTGGAAGGTGAAAACGTCGAACATCGCCAGCGCCAACACGGTCAGCAACAAGGCGAACAGCGTCAGAATCCAGGGCGTCTGCAACCACGCAGCCAGCCCCGCGCCACTTAGGCCCGCAGCCACGCCCAACGCGGTGTAAACCACCGACATGCCCAGCACATACGTGGCGGCCAGCGCCAGCCCGCGGCCGCGCGAGGGCCTGGGCTGCGCCACGCCGCCCAGCACAATCGACGACAAGATCGGAATCATCGGCAACACGCAGGGCGTGAACGCCAGCAACAGTCCCAGCACCAGGAAGACGCCGGCGGTCTTGATCCAGCCCAGGCCACCCAGCGCATCGGCCAAGCCGGTGTCGCCTGCGGTGAACAGTGCGCCAAGTCCGCCCGACGATGTGCTCGATGTTGAGGCAGACGATGATGCTCCGCCTGTTGCGGCCCCGCCCGCCACCGCGTAGCCCCCCGCCACCGGCGTGAGCTTGACGCTGCTGTCCATCGGCGGATAGCACAAGCCCGCGTCTGCACAGCCTTGCCCGGTCAGGGTCAGCGTGAAGGGTTGATTGCCCGCGCCCACCGGCACGCGGATCACGACGTCCTTGTGGAAGACCTCCATGTCTTTCTCAAAGGTCGGGTCGTACTTGACCTCGCCCTTGGGGTAGACGGCCTCACCCAGTGTCGTGGCGCCAGCCGGGCTGATCGTGATGCCGAAGCGCTCGCGGTACATGTAGTAGCCCGGGGCGACCTTGTACCGCAGCTCCAGCGTGTCCGGCGCGGCCATCTGGGCGCTGAACACAAAGGCTTTTTCGGGTTCGAGGAATTCGGTGTCGGCCTGGGCGGCCGCCTGCCAGCCCAGCAGCAACAGCGCCGTCGCCAAAAACATCAGGCAGTGCCTGAGCAGGGCGCGCATCGCGCGCGTGGCGTGAATCGGGCGCGAGGGCGCGCCGACAATACCGGCAAGTTGCAACATCAGTCTCTCTTGTTATTCGTGACGGCCGTCTGCTCGCGCACCCAATCCAGGTAGGGCGCCGCGCCGCCAATGACCGGCAGCACGATGATTTCGGGCACATCATAGGGATGCATCTGCGCCAGGGCCTGAACAACAGCTTGATGGCGCGCGTAAGTGGTCTTGATGTGGATGGGGACTTCTTCCGTCCCCTCGACCGTTCCATTCCACAGGTAGATGGACAGGCCGGGCGCGCCAAGGTTCACACAAGCGGCCAATCCGTCTTCGACCAGCACATGCGCGATGCGCTTGGCCAGCAACAGATCCGGCGCATTGCTGATGACCAGCACGACGTCGTCATCGCGCAACATGGAGCCTCCTTGGGATACCCGTGTGGGATGGTAGTCGAGGTATTTTATCGGTATTGCCGCCGCCGTCCGGAACTGCCGGAAGCGCGTTCAGCTTCATGCCACCCGTTTTCACCGAGGCTTGCATGACCGATAACTGCTTGTTCTGCCGGATCGCCCGGCACGAGATTCCCGCGCACATCATTCACGAAGACGACCGCCTGATGGCCTTCCTGGACATCCAGCCCGTGCGTCCCGGCCATACGCTCATCATTCCCAAACAGCATTACCCGTACTACGAAGACATGCCGGCCGACCTAGCGGGGCATATCGTGAACCTGGGGCAGAAGCTGGGGCGCCACATGAAGCGCCTTTATGGCGTGGAACGGGTAGGGTTTGCGTTCACCGGGATCCACGTAGCGCACACGCACGCGCACGTCATCCCGATGCATCACACGCAGGACGTCACGTCCACGCAATACATCGAACAGCAGAACCTGACGTTCAAGATGCCGCCCCAACCGCCTCAGGAGGCCCTGGCGGCTACCGCAGCCGAGTTGCGGGGGGAGTTGCACGCTTCGTGATTTGAAGCCCGTGGCGGGCGTGCAGATCGGGTGAGCAAATCGCTCGTACAGATCGCTCGTACAGATCGCGCGTGCGGATCGAACGCGCAAATAAAACAAGGGCGGGTCCGAAGACCCGCCCTTGTCGCTTATCGAGCTACCGAGAATTACTCGGCGCTGTCCGCAGCGGCTTCATCAACTTCCGGACGGTCAACCAGTTCCATGAAAGCCATGGGAGCGTTGTCGCCTTGACGGAAGCCCATCTTCAGCACGCGGGTGTAGCCACCGTTACGGGCCGCGTAGCGCGGGCCGATTTCGGCAAACAGCTTCACCACCGCATCGCGATCGCGCAGACGGGCAAATGCCAGACGCTTGTTCGCCAGCGTGGGCTCTTTGCCCAGCGTGATCAGGGGTTCGATGACGCGGCGCAATTCTTTCGCCTTCGGCAGCGTGGTCTTGATGGCTTCGTGGGTGATCAACGAAACGGCCATGTTGCGGAACATGGCAAGACGGTGACTGCTGGTGCGGTTGAGCTTACGCAAGCCATTACCGTGACGCATGATAAGTTTCCTTTGAATCTAAAGATGGCGTTCGCCATCGGGTTGCCGGCTCTTCTATCAACCTGCAATCAGGCCGCGGTCCGGTAGAAAACGGTGCATTTTACGACGAATTCGCAAACCGCCCGGCGGGGTTGCCGGGCGTTGCAGGAGACGCCCCATTTCTGAGGCGCCACCTGTTTAAAGCTTAGGGACGCTCGAGGCCCAGGGGCGGCCAGTTCTCGAGCTTCATGCCCAGAGTCAGACCACGTGCAGCCAGAACTTCCTTGATTTCGTTGAGCGACTTGCGACCCAGGTTCGGGGTCTTGAGCAGCTCGTTTTCGGTACGCTGGATCAGGTCGCCGATGTAGTAGATGTTTTCGGCCTTCAGGCAGTTGGCCGAACGCACGGTCAGTTCCAGGTCGTCGACCGGACGCAGCAGGACCGGGTCGATCTGCGGCGTGCCGCGGACCGGCGCTTCGTACGAATCGCCAGCACCTTCCAGAGCAGCGAAGACCGAGATCTGGTCCATCAGGATGCGAGCCGACTGGCGCACCGCTTCCTCGGGCGAAATAACGCCGTTGGTTTCGATGTCCAGAACCAGCTTGTCCAGGTCGGTGCGCTGTTCCACGCGGGCGCTTTCCACCGCGTAGCTGACGCGGCGAACCGGGCTGAACGAAGCGTCCAGAACGATGCGGCCGATGGTGTGGGTGCGGTCTTCCGACAGCGCGCGCACGTTGCCCGGCACGTAGCCGCGGCCCTTTTCAACCTTGATCTGCATTTCCAGCTTGCCTGCGTCCGTCAGGTTGCAGATGGCATGGCCGGGGTTGATGATCTCGACGTCGTGCGGCAGTTCGATGTCGCTGGCCAGCACGGTGCCCGCGCCGGTCTTGCGCAGAACCAGGGTCACTTCGTCGCGATTGTGCAGCTTGAAGACCACGCCCTTCAGGTTCAAGAGGATGTCGACGACATCTTCGCGAACGCCCGGGATGGTCGAGTATTCGTGCACCACGCCCGTCATTTGGACTTCGGTCGGCGCGTAGCCGGTCATCGAAGACAGCAGGATGCGGCGCAGGGCGTTGCCCAGCGTGTGACCGTAGCCACGCTCGAACGGCTCCATCACGAYCTTGGCATGGTGCGTGCCGACCGGTTCGACTTCAATGGAGCGCGGCTTCAGGAAACCTTGAGTGGACATTTACTGTGTTCCTTTTCAATACCCTCGGCTCGTTACACCGATAAGGCTGATGGACAGGGTGAAACATGAAACTCGGACGGCGCGAAAACGCCAGCCGATACTTACCGCAAAGCCCGCCCCACCAAAAGGCGGAAAGCGGGCTGCTGCGAGACGTGCAAACGGGTCGCGGGACCAGTAGCCGGCACACCTGCGAAGGAGGCGCCGGCCGACCTGATTAACGCGAGTACAGTTCGACGACCATCGATTCGTTGATGTCGCGAGCGACGTCAGCGCGGTCGGGAGCCGACTTGAACGTACCGGTCAGCTTGGTCGCGTCGACTTCCACCCATTGGGGGATGCCGATGCTGGTGGCCAGGTCGAGCGATTCCTTGATACGGCCTTGCTTCTTGGCCTTTTCACGGATCGAGATGACGTCACCAGCCTTGACCAGCATCGAAGCGATGTCAGCCGTGTGGCCGTTCAGTTCGATGGCGCGGTGGCTGACCAGCTGGCGAGCTTCGGCGCGCGTCGAGCCGAAGCCCATGCGGTAGACGACGTTGTCCAGGCGCGATTCCAGCAGCTGGATCAGGGTTTCGCCGGTGTTGCCACGGCGACGCTCTGCTTCAGCGAAGTACTTGCGGAATTGCTTTTCCAGCACGCCGTACATGCGCTTCAGCTTTTGCTTTTCGCGCAGCTGCAGGCCGTAGTCGGAAGTGCGGGCACCCGAAGTGCGGCCGTGTTGGCCAGGCTTGGAATCCAGCTTGCACTTGGAATCCAGCGAGCGACGGGCGCTCTTCAGGAACAGGTCAGTACCCTCGCGGCGCGAGAGCTTGCATTTGGGTCCAATATAACGTGCCATGTGGATTCCCTTTAGATACGACGACGCTTCGGCGGACGGCAGCCGTTGTGCGGAACGGGCGTGATGTCGGCGATGGACGAAATCTTGATGCCCAGCGCGTTCAGAGCGCGGACAGACGATTCGCGGCCAGGACCGGGGCCCTTGATGCGCACTTCCAGCGTCTTGATGCCGTATTCCAGCGCGACGCGGCCAGCCGTTTCAGCGGCGACTTGCGCGGCAAACGGGGTCGACTTACGCGAACCCTTGAAACCAGCACCACCCGAAGTGGCCCACGACAAAGCGTTGCCCTGACGGTCGGTGATGGTGATGATGGTGTTGTTGAACGAAGCGTGAACGTGCGCGATGCCGTCCGAGACGTTCTTCTTAACCTTTTTGCGCACGCGCGAAGCGCCGCTGGTGGAAGCTTTCGCCATAATCCAGTTCCTCGATTATTTCTTCAGGGACGCAGCAGCACGACGCGGGCCCTTACGGGTCCGGGCGTTGGTGCGAGTGCGCTGGCCGCGCACGGGCAAACCGCGCTTGTGACGCATACCGCGGTAGGTTCCCAGGTCGATCAAACGCTTGATCGAGAGCTGTACTTCACGACGCAGGTCGCCTTCAACCGTGAACAAACCAACATGTTCGCGGACGCGTTCCAATTCAGCGTCGTTCAGATCCTTGACCTTTTTGTCAAAGGGTACGTTTGCCGCTTCGCAAATTTTGCGAGCGCGCGTACGACCAATGCCAAAAATGGCGGTCAGTCCGATCTCGGCGTGCTGTTGCGGCGGGATGTTAATGCCAGCAATACGGGCCATGACTATTCCTTGAATAAATCTGTTGCGTAGTCGCTAACCCGAGTTAGCCTTGACGCTGCTTGTGACGCGGGTCGGTGCAGATAACACGCACCACGCCGTGACGTTTGATAACTTTGCAGTTGCGGCAGATCCGCTTAACCGATGCCATTACTTTCATGGTTGACTCCTAATTTTCCGTAATCCGGTTCCGCTCATTTGGAGCGGAAAACTATCCTGGCTCGCGTCAGATCATAGGGCGTGAGCTCCACTGTGACCTTGTCACCCGGCAGGATCCGGATGTAATGCATACGCATCTTGCCGGAAATATGGCCCAACACCACGTGGCCGTTTTCGAGCTTGACGCGAAATGTCGCGTTCGGGAGGTTCTCAAGAACCTCGCCTTGCATCTGAATGACGTCGTCCTTGGACATTCTTTTGCTTACCGCATCGGCAAACCCGCGCCCTTGAAGTTAGCCTTCTTGAGCAACGAGTCGTACTGGTGAGACATCATGTAGGCCTGAACCTGTGCCATGAAATCCATCGTCACCACCACAATAATCAACAGAGACGTACCACCGAAGTAGAAAGGAACGTTCCAGCGCATCACCAAGAATTCAGGCAACAGGCACACCAAAGTGATGTACAAGGCACCCGCGAGCGTCAGACGCATCAGGATCTTGTCGATGTAGCGCGCCGTTTGCTCGCCCGGACGAATACCCGGAACAAACGCACCACTCTTCTTCAGGTTGTCCGCCGTTTCGCGGCTGTTGAACACCAGAGCCGTGTAGAAAAAGCAGAAGAAAATAATCGCGACGGAATACAGCGTGATGTAGAGCGGTTGACGAGGCGACAGGGCCGCAGCCAGATCGCTAAGCCAGCGCATGTTCTCACTGCTGGAAAACCAGCTCGTGATCGTGGCCGGGAACAGAATGATCGACGATGCGAAGATCGGCGGAATCACCCCTGCCATGTTCAGCTTCAGCGGCAAATGCGAGCTTTGACCACCGTAGACCTTGTTGCCGACCTGACGCTTGGCGTAGTTCACCGTGATCTTGCGCTGTCCGCGTTCCACGAACACCACAAAAGCGGTAACCAGCACCACCAGAGCCACAATGAACAGTGCCGAAAGCACGGACATCGCGTTGGTGCGGACCAGGTCCAACAGTGCAGCCAGCGCCGCGGGCAGACCCGCAACGATACCTGCGAAGATCAGGATGGAAATCCCGTTGCCAAGACCACGTTCAGTGATCTGTTCACCCAGCCACATGACGAACATGGTGCCAGTGACCAGGGTCACAATGGTCGTGAAGCGAAACAGCATACCCGGATCGATCACCAGTCCCTGCTGGGACTCCAACGCTACCGAAATGCCCACTGCTTGCACCAGCGCCAGCACGACTGTGCCGTAGCGGGTGTATTGGGTAATCTTCCGACGTCCGGACTCGCCCTCTTTCTTGAGCGCTTCCAGCGACGGCACCACCACCGACATCAACTGCATGATGATGGATGCCGATATGTACGGCATGATCCCCAGGGCAAAAATCGAGAAACGCGAGAGCGCCCCGCCCGAGAACATGTTGAACAGGCCCAGGATCCCGCCCTGGTTCTGACGGAACAAGTCCGCCAGCGCATCCGGATTAATACCCGGTACGGGGATGTGTGTACCCAAACGGTAAACCACCAGGGCGAGCACCAGGAACACAAGACGGCGCTTCAAATCACCGTACCGTGCTCCGGTTTTGCCTAATGCCTGCGCGTTAGCCACTCGTCACCTCATGATCAAGCAAGCGAGCCGCCCGCGCCTTCGATGGCGGCGCGAGCGCCGGCCGTCGCGGTAATGCCCTTGAGCACGACCTTGCGCGAGAGTTCACCCGACTTGATGACCTTGGCGTAACGAACCGCCTGGCCAATCACGCCAGCCGCCTTGAGCACTTGCACGTCGACTTCGTCGATGGGCAGGGCTTGCAGGTCCGACAGACGAACTTCGGCGTACAGGTGTTGACCGAGCGGGGTGAAACCACGCTTGGGCAGACGACGCTGCAGCGGCATTTGACCGCCTTCGAAGCCAACCTTATGGAAACCGCCCGAGCGCGACTTCTGGCCCTTGTGACCACGGCCGGCGGTTTTACCCAGACCCGAACCGATGCCACGGCCGACGCGGCGCTTGGCGTGCTTGCTGCCCTCAGCGGGCTTCAGCGAATTAAGTTGCATATCCGACATGGTGATTCCTTAGGCTTCCGAGACGGAAACGAGATAATCCACCTTACGGATCATCCCACGCACCTCGGGCGTATCGACCAACACGCGGCTGCTGTTGATGCGGCCCAAGCCCAAACCGCGAACCGTATCACGGTGCGATTGCTTGGTACCGATCACCGAGCGCACGAGGGTCACTTTGATCTGCTTCTGAGCCATGATTTACCCCAGGATTTCTTCGACCGACTTGCCGCGCTTGGCAGCAACATCGGCCGGGGTCAGGGAAGCGCGCAGACCGTTCAACGTGGCGCGAACCATGTTGTAGGGGTTGCTCGAGCCCAGGCTCTTGGCAACCACGTTACGCACACCCATCACTTCAAAAATAGCGCGCATCGGGCCGCCGGCGATAACGCCAGTACCTTCAGCAGCGGGCGAGATCAGCACGGTAGCGGCGCCATGCTTGCCAACCACGGTGTGGTGCAGCGTGCCGTTCTTCAGCGCAACCTTGAACATGCCGCGGCGGGCTTGTTCCATTGCCTTCTGAACGGACACCGGCACTTCACGCGCCTTGCCCTTACCCATGCCGACGCGACCATCGCCATCGCCAACCACGGTCAGCGCGGCAAAGCTCATGGTGCGACCACCCTTGACCACTTTGCTCACGCGGTTGACCGCGATCATCTTTTCGCGGAGGCCGTCATCGTTCTCTTTTTCCGCGGCGTTCTTGCCTTGTACTTTAGCCATTTGACAGATCCTCGCTTAGAACTTCAGGCCGGCTTCACGCGCGGCATCGGCCAGCGCTTTCACGCGGCCATGGTAACGAAAGCCCGAGCGATCGAAAGCGACCAGTTCAATACCGGCAGCCTTGGCCTTTTCGGCCACGCGCTTGCCAACCAGCGAAGCAGCGGCAGTGTTGCCACCCTGACCGGTTTGGCCGGCCAGTTGCGCACGCACTTCGGCTTCCACCGTCGAGGCGCTGACCAGAACGCGATCGCCTTCCGGCGAAATGATGTTGGCGTAGATGTGCTGGTTCGAGCGGAAGACCGAGAGGCGGTGAACGCGCAGCTCGTTGATCTTCCGGCGGGTCGGAACCGCACGACGCAAACGGGAAACTTTTTTGTCCATGATTCGTCCTTGCGTGCGCCGTTATTTCTTCTTGGTTTCTTTGATGACGACGCGTTCGTCCGAGTAACGCACACCCTTGCCCTTGTAGGGTTCGGGTTCGCGGTACGCGCGGATTTCAGCGGCCATCTGACCGACGACTTGCTTGTTGGCGCCCTTGATGACGATTTCCGTCTGGGTGGGGCATTCGGCCTTGATACCGGCCGGCAACTGATGCAAAACGTCGTGCGAGAAACCGAGCTGCAGCTTAACGGCATCGCCTTGGATCGAGGCGCGGTAACCCACGCCAACCAGGGTCAGCTTGCGCTCGAAGCCCTTGCTCACGCCGGTAACCATATTGGCCACCAGAGCGCGCACGGTACCCGACATGGCATTGGCGTGACGAGTTTCGTTGGCGGCGGCAAACGTGAGCTTGCCTTCGTCCATCGCAACCGTGACGTCGCCAGTCAGGGCTTGAGTCAGGGTGCCCAACGGGCCCTTGACAGTGATCTGATCCTGCTTGATGTCAGCTTCGACACCCTTGGGCAGTTCGACCGGATACTTAGCGATACGTGACATTCGAATTTCTCCTTAGGCCACGTAGCACAGCACTTCGCCGCCGACGCCGTTGGCGCGAGCCTTACGGTCGGTCATGACGCCGCGCGAGGTCGAAACGATAGCCACGCCCAGGCCGTTCATGACCTGAGGAATGCTGGTACGGCCCTTGTAGATACGCAGACCGGGGCGCGAAACGCGTTCAATGCGCTCGATAACCGGACGGCCAGCGTAGTACTTCAGGGTGATCTCGAGCTCAGGCTTGGCCTGGGTGCCCTTGATTTCAAAGCTGTCGATGTAGCCTTCGTCTTTCAGCACAGCAGCAATAGCTGCCTTCAGCTTCGAGGAGGGCATGCTCACCGTAACTTTGTCCACTTGCTGCGCATTGCGAATGCGGGTCAGCATATCGGCGATGGGATCGCTCATGCTCATAATGTATCTCCTACCAGCTGGCCTTGGTGATGCCGGGGATTTCGCCCTTCATCGCCATTTCACGCAGTTTGTGACGCGTCAGGCCGAACTTGCGGAACACGCCGCGCGGACGACCGGTGACCACGCAACGGTTACGTTGGCGCGTCGGATTGGCATTGCGCGGCAGCTGTTGCAGCTTGAGCCGAGCTTGGTAACGTTCTTCGTCGGTCTTCGACTGGTCGTCGATGATCGCCTTCAACTCAGCGCGCTTGGCAGCGAACTTGTCAGCCAGCTTGGCGCGCTTGATGTCGCGATTGATGAGGGAAAGTTTAGCCACGTCATCAGCCCCTTAGTTACGGAACGGGAAGCTGAAGGCCGTCAACAGCGCCTTGGCTTCTTCGTCGGTCTTCGCGGAGGTGGTGATGCTGATGTTCAGCCCACGCAGCGCGTCGATCTTGTCGTACTCGATTTCGGGGAAAATGATTTGCTCTTTCACCCCGATGTTGTAGTTGCCGCGGCCGTCAAACGCACGACCCGAGATACCACGGAAGTCACGCACGCGAGGCAGCGCGACCGCAACGAGGCGATCCAGGAATTCGTACATGCGTTGACCACGCAGCGTGACCATGCAACCAATCGGGTAGTTTTCGCGGATCTTGAAACCGGCGATAGCCTTCTTGGTCTTCGTCACGACAGGCTTTTGGCCAGCGATCTTGGTCAGGTCCGACACCGCGTGTTCGATAACCTTCTTATCGGACACGGCTTCCGAGACACCCATGTTCAGGGTGATCTTGGTGATGCGCGGCACTTCCATGACGCTCTTGTAGCCAAACTTGGCCTGCAGGTCGGCAGCGACCTTGCTCTTGTAGAAATCTTGCAAACGAGACATGTCTATCGCCCCTTACGCCTTGGCGCCGACAACGGCACCATTGGAACGGAACACGCGGACCTTGCGACCTTCGACTTCTTGAACGCCCACGCGGTCGGCACGACCGGTTGCGGGGTTGAAGAGCGCCACATTCGAGATGTGGATCGGCATGGTCTTTTCGACAATCCCGCCCGGGTTGTTAGCCATCGGGTTGGCTTTGACGTGCTTCTTGGCAACGTTGACGCCTTCGACCAGGACGTGGTCGGCATCGACGCGAGCCAGCACGGTACCGCGACGCTTCTTGTCGCGGCCGGTCAGGACGATGACTTCGTCGCCTTTACGAATGTTGTTCATCGTAGGGCTCCTTACAGCACTTCCGGGGCCAACGACACGATCTTCATGAACTTCTCGGTACGCAGTTCACGCGTAACGGGTCCGAAGATGCGGGTGCCGATGGGCTCCAGCTTGGCGTTGAGCAATACGGCGGCATTGCCACCGAACTTAATCAGCGAACCGTCTTTACGGCGCACGCCCTTGGCGGTACGAACCACCACGGCATTGTAAATTTCGCCTTTCTTGACGCGTCCGCGCGGAGCCGCATCTTTGACGCTCACCTTGATGATGTCGCCGATACCGGCATAACGGCGCTTGGAGCCACCGAGCACCTTAATGCACATGACATGACGCGCACCAGTGTTATCGGCCACGTCCAGCGTGGTCTGCATTTGGATCATGATTTTTCCTGTTCCAACTTAACTGGAAATACTGTTTTCCCGGGGTTTTCCCCCCGAGGAACTCTGCAATTCCTGCCAGTTTTGGTCCCGTCAGGTCTGCCGCCCTGCTTTTGTGTTGTAGACCTAGAGCTTTCGCTCTACCTCTGCAACGGGTTGGCAACGCAACGACCCTGGGTTGAAATCCTGCGGGTATTCCCCCAACTCGATGAGCTAATTTTTCCTTAACTCAATCGACAATCTGGGAAAGCTGATCATTCTAGCGTGGTTAAATTTTGAGCGCAAGTACTTTGTTGGAACGGCGCACAAAAGACCACGCTCCCCTATAAGGGGAACGGTTTGCGGGCTATCTGCCCCCTATTTCTGGCGGTAGTAGCCCTTCTCCCAGGCGTCATGATTGGCTTTGCCGCGACGGATTTCGTCCGTGAACGGGGCCGCTCTGAGCACCAGGCGATTCAGCCATTTTACCGGAACGCGGCAAGGCCGTTCAAAGTCGACGAACAGCACCGCCCGCAGCCCGGGCGTGTCGTTGTGGACCTGGTGCGGGTACAGGTCGTCAAACACCACGGCCCGCCCTTCCCGCCAGCTGTACCGTTCGCCCCCAACTTCGATCCAGCATTGGTCGGCAGGCTCTGGCACGACCAGGCCCAGGTGCAGGCGCAGCACGCCGTTGTACGGACCCGTGTGCAGCGGAATCCGCTTGCCCGGTTCAAGGATGGAGAAGAACGCGCTGCGTATGCCCGGAATGCCTTCCAGCGCCCGCGCGGTGGCCGGGCAGCGCGCCAGGTTGCGCTCGGAACGCAGCCCGTATCCCATAAAGAGGAAGGTCTTCCATTGATCGTCCGATGTGATCATGCCGACATCCGGCGAGATCTCATGGAACGCAGGCAGGTGCTGACGTTCGGCCAGCAGCTCGGTCAGCTCGGCGCGGATGGCTGGCGTCTGCGCTTCCAGCGCGGGAATCCACGGAAACTGGCTGTTCTGAAAGATGGGCCGGTCGCCCACCAGCGATGCACTCGCAATTCGCTGACGCAACCAATCAATGAAGCGGAAGAACACGCGGGAGTAAACACTGGACTTACCGGCGGGACGCGCGTCAACGGGTTGCACGATAGATTCAGACATAGCAGCCAAGGACGCCTTATTGTGTCCAAGCGGACTCGTACTGGCAAGGCGGCCGGGCCGCGCGCACGAACGCCTATTGGCTCCAAGGCCGCGATGCCGATTGGACCTCCCCGCCGCGGGAAAGAAGGTTTAGACTGGCGTGGGCGATACGCGATCGCACTCCACTCCCGCATTCCATTCCCATTTCGCAAGGAAAGACAGGCATGTATGAACAGTTGGCGCTGTATATCGACGGCGAATTCATCTCCGGCGAGGGCAGGCGCACCCAGGACGTCATCAACCCGGCCACGCTGGAAGTGCTCGGCCAGCTGCCTCACGCCACCGAAGCGGATCTGGACCGTGCGCTAGCCGCCGCCCAGCGCGCGTTCGAATCGTGGAAGAAATCTTCTCCCATGGATCGTTCGACCATCCTGCGCAAGGTCGCTACGCTGTCGCGCGAACGCGCCAAGGAAATCGGCCGCAACATGACGCTGGACCAGGGCAAGCCGCTGGCCGAAGCCGTGGGCGAAGTCACCTCCTGCGCTGAACACGCCGACTGGCACGCCGAAGAATGCCGCCGCATCTACGGCCGCGTAGTCCCGCCGCGCAACCCGGACGTGCGCCAGTTCGTCGTGCGTGAACCCATCGGCGTCTGCGCCGCGTTCACGCCGTGGAACTTCCCGTACAACCAAGCCATCCGCAAGATCGCCGCCGCACTTGGCGCCGGTTGCACGGTGGTGCTGAAGGGTCCGGAAGATTCGCCCAGCGCCGTCATGGCCATTGCGCGCATGTTCCACGATGCCGGCCTGCCCAAGGGCTGCCTGAACATCGTCTGGGGCGAACCCGCCAAGATCTCTGACTACCTGATCCGTTCGCCGATCGTGCGCAAGGTTTCGTTCACCGGTTCCGTGCCGGTGGGCAAGCAGCTGGCCGCGCTGGCCGGCGCGCACATGAAGCGCGTCACGATGGAACTGGGCGGCCACTCGCCCGTGCTGGTGTTTGACGACGCCGACATCGACCGCGCCGCTGAAATGCTGGCCAAGTTCAAGGTCCGCAACGCCGGTCAGGTCTGCGTGTCGCCCACCCGCTTCTACGTGCAGGAAGGCGCCTACGAACAGTTCCTGGCCCGCTTCTCGGACGTGCTGAAGAACATCAAGGTCGGCGACGGCCTGGAAGCTGGCACCGACATGGGCCCGCTGGCGCACGAACGCCGCGTGCCCGCCATGAGCGCCTTCATCGACGACGCCAAGAAGCACGGCGGCAAGGTCGTGGTTGGCGGCGGCCCGCTGGATCGCAAGGGCTTCTTCTTCGCCCCCACGGTCGTGACCGATCTGCCGGACAACTCCATGCTGATGACCGAAGAGCCCTTCGGCCCCGTCGCACCGGTCGTCCGCTTCAAGGACACTGACGAAGTCCTGCGCCGCGCCAACAGCCTGCCGTTCGGCCTGTCGTCCTACGTGTTCACGAACTCGCTGAAGACGGCCACCAAGGTCTCCAACGGTCTGGAAGCCGGCATGGTCAACATCAACCACTTCGGCAGCGCGCTGGCCGAGACGCCGTTTGGCGGCATCAAGGACAGCGGCATCGGCAGCGAAGGCGGCCTGGAAACGTTTGACGGCTACCTCGTCACGAAATTCATCACGCACATCTGACCGGTTCCGACCGTCAGCCAAAAAGCCCCGCAAGGGGCTTTTTTTTCGCCCCGCACCAAGCGGCGGCATGCACGGCGATGCGTTTCATGATGGTGTCACAGGCGTCCGGGAACATTGCGCCTCGCTGACAGGCAGCTGACCTTGAGCAAGGCACTGCCTGGCCCACTTTCCAGGAAATGTACGCGCAATGAATGCCCTCTCCCGCTTCGCCCGCACGGCCGGCGCCGCCACCCTCGTGGCGCTGCTCGCCGCTTGTGGCGGCGACGATGACGACAACAACTCCCCCGTCGCCGAGACGCCTCCGCCTGTCACGGAAACGCCGGCCGCACCGCCCGCCCCCGTGCAAGTCGCGTTCATGCCCGACATCCACTTTCATGACGTCTACGCCGACTTCAAAGATGGCTCGTTTCCTGGCATTCCGAATCCGAAGCATGGCGACAACGCCACCATTCGGACGATGTACGCGCAACTGACGTCGACCCGCCTGTTCAACGAAAACTACTTCGCGTTCCTGGCCGCGCTGGATGACGCCGTGTCGCGCGGCGTGAAGTACATCGCCCTGCCCGGCGACTTCTCGGATGATGGCCAGCCCGTGCACATGCGCGGGCTGGTCAAGATCATGGACGAGTATTCGAAGAAGCATGGCATCCAGTTCTTTGCGGCCCCGGGCAACCATGACCCCAACCGCCCCTTCAACCAGGCCGCCGGCAAGAGCGACTACCTGGGCCTGGACCCGGCCACCGGCGCCATCGGCTTCTCGCAACCGATCTACAGCCGCGGCGGCAATGCTGCGTGCAGCACCCCCTACAGCGGTGACTGGGCGCTGGTCGGCAGCACGTATTGCACCGAAGAAGTCCTGCACATGGGGTACGCGGGCATCACCGACGCATTGAAGCAGCACGGCTTCATGCCGCAGCCGCAAAACGTCTATTACGAAACGCCGTACAGCACCTACAAGTACGAAGACTACGACTACACCACTGCGCGAGACCAGGCCAACTGGATCAATCGCCAGTACGAAATCTGCGCCGAAGGCACGGGCGGCCCGAACAAGCCGCAGAACTACACGCTGTGCAAGATGGTGCCCGATACGTCCTACGTGGTGGAACCGGTCAAGGGCGTGTGGCTGGTCGGCATCGACGCCAACGTCTATGTGCCCACCGGTACCGGTGCGAATGATTTCACCGGCTCGGGCGACCAGGGCTACAACAAGATGCTCACGCACAAGGCGCACGTCATCAAATGGCTGAAGGACGTGGTTGCGCGCGGCAAGGCGCAGGGCAAGCAGGTCATCGCCTTCAGCCACTTCCCGATGTCGGAATTCTTCAACGGTGCGTCGGACGATATCGAAGCGCTGCTGGGCGCCAACAAGATGCAGATGATCCGCCGCCCGGCCGAGAACACCACGCGCGCGCTGGCCGAAACCGGTTTGAAGGTGCACGTGGGCGGCCACATGCACTTCAACGACATGGCGGCGCGCAACTACGGCGCGGACACGGCGCTGTTCAACATCCAGGCGCCGTCGATGGCGGCCTACGTGCCGGCCTACAAGCTGATGACGCTGCAAAGCGCGGACGAGATCGAAGTGCAAACCATCCGTCTGGACAAGGTGCCGCGCTTTGACGAACTGTTCGACCTGTACCGCGCCGAGAACGCCTACACAACGCCCGCGCGCTGGGACGTGTCGATTCTGGACGCCAAGGACTACGGCGACTTCACCTATCGCTACATGAGCGAACTGGTGCGCCTGCGCCTGCTCAACGACGACTGGCGCTGCGAGATGCGTGAACTGGTCAAGAGTCCGCTCACCGGCGCTGATCTGCTGACGCTGTCGCAACTGCAAACCACCGTCACGCTGAAGGAACTGGCGAACACCGGCAATCAGAACAATCTGACTTCCGCCTTCTTCGCTTGCCTCTCCGACGGCGGCGGCAGCGGCGGCAGCGGCGCCAGCAATGCGGCGTATGCCGGCAACCTGGCGGACGCCCAAGCCCGTGCACAAGCGCTGGCGCAAGCCAACGGCATGCAGCTGTCGGACTTCGCGCAGTGGAAGGCGTTGGATATGGCGGGTGACTTCGTGCGCATTGCCAACGCGGGCGACCTGGCGTTTGCCGACATCCCCGCGCAACGCGCCAATCAGTACAAGTTGCTGGCCCAGGCGCTTGCCAACACGAACGCGTCGGTGCAGATGAACGGCAACAGCGTCAGCAACGCCAACACGCTGGCCGACCTGTTCAAGGCGCGCTTCAAGCCGCTGATGGCGATCATGCTGAAGCTGGCTGCGGGTGCTCCGTCGGAACACATCCGGCTGGACCTGAGCAGCAACAGCATCGTCAATCTGTCGACCCAGCCTTCACCCTTCTAAAACCGACAACAAGCGCGAGTTGATGGCAAACGGCTCACGATCAGTGAGCCGTTTGCTTAACCGCGAGCGCGCATGTCCCGAGGTGTCATGCCGAACCGGTTCTTGAACAGGCGGCTGAAGTGCGACGGGTGGGTAAAGCCCACCTGATACGCCAGCTCGCCGATACCGCGATGCTGATGCCTGGGGTCCAGCAGCAATTCGCGGCAGCGATCCAGACGCTGATCGAAGATGAAGGACTCCACCGACAAGCCGCCTGCCCGCAGGATGCGATGCAGATACGCCACCGACACCCCACAGCCCTGCGCCACGTGTTGCGGCGACAGTGCCGGGTCGGCCAGATGCTGTCGGATATACGCCAGCACCCGCTGCCGATGCGCCAAGGTAACGCTGCTATCCGATTCAGACGCATGCCCCTGCCCCGACTGCACCAGGAACAGCACGATCAAATCGATCAAGCGTTCGCCAAGCTCGGTGACTTCAGTGTCCGACCAGCCGCCCATGCCTTTGAACAGATGGTCCATGTAGCTGGCCAACATCGCACCGCGCGGGGAGCCGTCGTCGATGCGCAGCTTGTGGAACGCGCCGATACGCGAATCCCGCTGCGACAAGGCGCTGCGCGGAAACGACACGCTCAGGCTGCGATAGCCCGATGAGCCCAACGCCGTCGCCTGATACGGCAGGCTTTGGTTCATCAGGTACACGCACCCCGGTTCGACCTGGAATTCACGGCCTTGCTGGCGCACGGCCAGCGGGCCGGACAACGGCAGGCCAAAGGTGTAGAACTCCTGGTCCAGCCGCGACACATTTCCCACCGTGCGCTCCAGCTTCTGTCCCTGATAGTGCAGGTCATTGAATTGAAGGCTGGCGCGGCGGGCGTAGCGCACGTGTCCCGCAAAATGATCCGGCTTGCCGCGGTGCACTTCAAACGGGCCGAACGCGTCCGACAAAGCCGCTCGCCATTGCTCACGCCCGTCGGCGCCGGCGCTGGCCGAAATGGCGAATTCCGTATCGGGCATGTCGCGGTCTCCTGTACGCGGCGGGAAGCGCAATTTGATCTTGCGTCTACAACCTTTTGACTCACCCTGCTCTGGGGTGCGCGACGCATTGTGGATGCATCTGGCGCAAGTCTATAGTCAGCCCGATAAGCACACAACCTGGACAACCCGGGAGGAGACTCATGGCAAACGCGCCCGTAACGGCAGGCCGCCACACGCCTGTTTCGCGCTATCTGCGCTGCGAAGGCCGCGAGCTGCACTACATGGAATGGGGCACGCCCGACGCGCCCCCCATCGTCATGTGGCACGGGCTGGCCCGCACCGGCCGCGATTTCGACGACTTGGCACAAGCGCTGGCGGATGACTACCGCATCCTGTGTCCCGACACGATCGGGCGCGGCCTGTCGCAATGGAGTCCCGACCCGGTGGCCGAATACCAGCTGGATTTCTACGCGCGCCTGGCGCGAGCGTTCGTCRATGGCTTGCAGCTAACCCACTTGCGCTGGGTGGGCACGTCAATGGGCGGCGCCACCGGCATGCACGCCGCCGCTACAACCTTGCGCGACCGCATCTCGCACCTGGTGGTCAACGACATCGGCCCGGAATTACCGCAGCCGGCCATCGAGCGCATCCTGGCCTATGTCGGCAACCCGCCCGCCTTCGACACCGTCACCGAATTGGAAGCGTGGCTGCGCGTTGCCTACAAGCCCTATGGCTGGCAAAGCGATGCGCAATGGCGGCGCATGGCCGAGACCTCGGTGCGGCGCCTGCCTGATGGGCGCGTCACCGCGCATTACGACCCGGCCATCGCGGGACAGTTCAGCCACCACCCCAACGACTACAACCGCTGGAGCGGCTACGACTCGCTGCGCATGCCGCTGTTGCTCTTGCGCGGCGCAGATTCCGACTTGCTGTTGCCCGACGTCGCCCACGCCATGACGCAACGCGGCCCGCGCGCCCAACGCATCGACTTCCCCGACTGCGGCCACGCCCCCGCCTTGAACGTGGCGTCGCAGATCGACGCCATCCGCCACTTCCTTGCCACGCCCGCCGCCCCGGCAGACACGCGCGCCCACTGATACCAGGAGACTCCCCATGAATCGCATTCTGCTTGCCGCGCTGGCGGCCCTTTGCATGAATTCGGCCGCTGCGGCGAAGGACTTCGTCGTGGCTCATGTTTACGACAAAACGGGCCCGCTGGAGGCCTACGCCAAACAGACGCAGAACGGCCTGATGCTGGGCCTGGAATACGCAACCCAAGGCACGATGACGGTTGCCGGCCGCAAGATTCGCGTGATCGAAAAAGACAACCAGGGCAAGCCCGATGTGGCGCGTGCGCAGCTGGCGTCCGCCTACGCCGACGATAACGCCGACATCGCCGTCGGCCCGACCTCGTCTGGTGTGGCGCTGGCCATGCTGCCGATCGCCGAAGAGTACGAAAAGATCTTGCTGGTGGAGCCCGCCGTGGCCGATTCCATCACGGGCGAAAAGTGGAACAAGTACATCTTCCGCACAGGCCGCAACTCGTCGCAGGATGCCATCGCCAACGCGGTGGCGTTCGACCAGGCAGGCACGTCCATCGCCATGCTGGCGCAAGACTATGCCTTTGGCCGCGACGGCGTGAAGGCCTTCAAGGGCGCGCTGAAGAACGCCAAGATCGTGCACGAAGAATATCTGCCCGCCAACGCCACCGACTTCACCGCTGGCGCGCAGCGTTTGTTCGATGCGCTGAAAGACAAGCCGGGCCGCAAGATCATCTTCATCTTGTGGGCGGGTGCGGGCAACCCGTTCAAGATCGCCGATCTGGACCCCAAGCGCTTCGGCATCGAGATCGCCACGGGCGGCAATACGCTGGCCGCGATGACGCCGTTGAAGTCTCTGGCGGGCATGGAAGGCGCCACGTATTACTACTACGGTATCCCCAAGAATCCGATCAATGATTGGCTCGTTGCCGAACACCAGAAGCGCTACGGCCAGCCGCCGGACTTCTTCACAGCGGGCGGCATGTCGTCGGGCATTGCGATCGTGGCCGCGCTGAACAAGACCGCAGGCAACTCCGACACCGACACGCTCATCAAGGCGATGGAAGGCATGAGCTTCGACACGCCCAAGGGCAAGATGACCTTCCGCCCCGAAGACCATCAAGCCATGCAATCGATGTACCACTTCCGCATCAAGAACGATCCGTCGGTGCCATGGGCTGTGCAGGATCTGGTCAAGGAAATCACGCCTGACCAGATGAACGTGCCGATCCAGAACAAACGCTGAACGCCGCCACCAACATGCTGGAAACCCAATCGCTCACGATCCGTTTCGGCGGGCACGTGGCCGTCAACAATGTCAGTTGCCGCTATGCGCCTGGCACGCTGACGGCCATCGTCGGCCCCAACGGCGCGGGCAAAACGACCTACTTCAATCTGATCTCGGGCCAGCTGCGCGCAAGCGCAGGCTCGGTGAGTTTGAACGGGCGCGACCTGACATCGTTATCAGCCCCGGCTCGCATGCATGCCGGCCTGGGCCGCGCCTTTCAATTGACGCAACTGTTCCCTCGCCTGACCGTGCATGAGAACGTGCGGCTGGCGCTGCAATCGCGCCAGCAAGGCATGAGCTGGCGCCGCATCCGCTTCTGGCGCACTTGGGACGATGACCGCAACCTGCTCGCGCGCGCCGATGCGTTACTGGAACGCACCCGCTTGTCGGCGCGGCGTGACCAGGCCGCCGCCGACCTGCCGCATGGCGATCAACGCAAGCTGGAAATCGCCATGCTGATTGCGCTGGAACCGCAAGTGTTCATGTTCGACGAACCCACGGCCGGCATGAGCGTGGACGACGTGCCCGTGGTGCTGGAGCTGATCCGCGAAATCAAGACGGATTCATCGAAAACGATTCTGCTGGTGGAGCACAAGATGGATGTGGTGCGTGAATTGGCTGACCGCATCGTCGTATTGCATAACGGCCAGCTGATGGCGGACGGCGACCCGGCCACCGTCATCGCGTCTCCCATCGTGCAACAGGCCTATCTGGGCATCAGCCCGACGGAGACGCCGGCATGAGCGCCCCGCTGCTGCTGGAGCTGCAAGGGGTGCATACCCACATCGGCGCGTACCACATCCTGCACGGCGTGGACCTGGCGGTGCCGTCTGCTGGGGTCACCATGCTGCTGGGCCGCAACGGCGCCGGCAAGACCACGACGCTGCGCACGATCATGGGGTTGTGGCGGGCCTCGCAAGGCCAGGTGACGTTTGACGGCACCCCGATTGGCGGGCCGGGCACACGCAAATCACCGCCTGACATGGCTCGCATGGGCATGGCCTATGTGCCCGAAAACATGGGCATCTTTGCGGATTTGTCGGTGAAGGAAAACATCTTGCTCGCTGCGCGCCAGGCGCGCAGCGCGGACCAGCTCGACACCGCCCGGCTGGAATGGATCTTCGGCTTTTTCCCGGCGCTGAAAAAATTCTGGCTGCATCCGGCAGGCAAGCTGTCGGGCGGACAGAAGCAGATGCTGGCAGTGGCGCGCGCCATCATCGAGCCGCGCCGGCTGCTGTTGATCGACGAACCCAGCAAGGGTCTTGCGCCCGCCATCATCCAGAACATGATCGACGCCTTCATCGAGCTCAAGCAGGCTTCCACCACCATCCTGCTGGTTGAGCAGAACTTCAATTTCGCACGGCAGGTCGGCGATCACGTCGCCGTCATGGACAACGGCCGTGTCGTGCATGCCGGCGGCATGCGCGAGCTGGCGGACGACGACGCGCTGCAAACCAGTCTGTTGGGCCTGTCTTTGGGAAGCCATCAATGAGCACCGTGGATATTGATACCCCGCTGCCGCGCGTGCGCGCGGACCTGCGGCCCGTGCTGCTGGTGCTGGCGCTGGCCGCCATTGCGCTGCCGCTGGTCGGCTCGCTGTCGACCTGGGTCACGCTGACGCTGGCGGGCCTGGCCATGGGCATGATCATCTTCATCGTGGCCTCTGGCATGACACTCGTGTTCGGGCTGATGGACGTGCTGAACTTCGGGCACGGTCTCTTCATCGCCATCGGCGCCTACATGGCGGCCACGGTACTGAGCGGCATGGCCGACTGGACACAATCCGGCAGCCTGTGGATGAACCTGGCGGCCGTACTGCCTGCGATGATCGTCGGCATGCTCGTGGCCGGTGCTGTCGGGCTGGCATTCGAACGCGTGATCGTGCGGCCGGTGTATGGGCAGCACCTGAAGCAGATCCTGATCACGATGGGCGGGATGATCATCGGTGAGGAAATCATCAAGATGATCTGGGGTCCGCAGACGCTATCCTTGCCGCTGCCCGAGGCGCTGCGCGGCGCGTTCCTGTTGGGCGATGCCGCCATCGAGAAGTTCCGCATCGTGGCGCTGGTGGTGGGCGTGCTGGTGCTGGGCGGCATGCTGTGGCTGCTGAACCGCACCAAGCTGGGCCTGCTGATCCGCGCGGGCGTCGAAGACCGGGAAATGGTGGAAAGCCTGGGCTACCGCATCCGGCATTTGTTCGTCGGCGTGTTTGTGGCCGGGTCGATGCTGGCCGGGCTGGGCGGTGTGCTGTGGGGGATGTATCAGCAATCGGTTGTGCCGCAGCTGGGTGCGCAGGTCAATGTGCTGATCTTCATCGTCATCATGATCGGCGGGCTGGGGTCGACGGTAGGCTGCCTGATCGGTGCGCTGCTGGTCGGCTTGATGGCCAACTACACCGGCTTCCTGCTGCCCAAGGCTGCTCTCTTTTCGAACATAGCGCTGATGGTCGCCATTCTGTTGTGGCGGCCGCAAGGCGTGTATCCGGTCACGAACCGCTAGGAGCCGCGATATGTCTTTCCGCCTGCTCTCCGGCGACCCGCCCCGCAGCCCGCTATTGGCGTTGGCGCTGATCGCGATTGTCGCCTTGCTTGCCACGGCGCCCTTCCTTTTTCCCGGCCCGAAGTCGCTGGCGGTGGCCGCGAAGATTCTGGTGTTCGTGATTTTGGTCGCAAGCTATGACCTGCTGCTGGGATACACCGGCATCGTGAGCTTTGCGCACACCATGTTCTTTGGCATCGGCGCCTATGGCGTCGCGATTGCCAGCATCCGCATGGAGCCGGGCTGGACCGCCGTGTTCGCGGGTGTGGGTGCGGGCCTTGCGGTGTCGCTGGCGTTCGCGTTGTTGATCGGCCTGGCCAGCCTGCGCGTGCGAGCGATCTTCTACGCAATGATCACCTTAGCCGTCGCGGCGGCGTTCCAGACGTTGGTGTCGCAGTTGTCTGATCTGACGGGTGGCGAAGATGGCCTGAACTTCAAGGTGCCCCAGATGTTGCGACCGGCGTTCCGGCCATTTTCCGAGCCGGTGTTCGGCGTCACGATCGACGGCCGCATCATCACGTACTACCTGATCGCCGCGGTGTGCGTCGTGCTGTTCCTGATGCTGCTGCGCATCGTTAACTCGCCGTTTGGCCGAGTGCTGCAAGCCATCCGCGAGAACCCGTTCCGAGCCGAGGCCATTGGCTATCGCACGGTGCTGTATCGCAGCCTGTCAAACCTGCTTGCCGCCGCCTTCGCCACGCTGGCGGGCGCGATGTACGCGTTATGGCTGCGCTACAACGGGCCGGATACCTCGCTGTCGTTCGAGATCATGCTGAACATCCTGCTGATGCTGGTGATTGGCGGCATGGGCACGATGTACGGCGCAGTGGTCGGCGCGAGCCTATTTGTGTTCGCACAAAGCTATCTGCAAGATGGCCTGCACATCATTCACGATGCGGTGACGGGCGTGGCGCCCCTGGCGCTGCTATTCGAACCCGACCGCTGGCTGCTGTGGCTGGGGATTTTGTTCGTGGTGTCGGTGTATTACTTCCCGACGGGTATTGCCGGGCGGCTGCGGGAATTTACGCGGCGGCGCTGAATAGCCGTCGCCTGCCCGGCGCCGCTGGCGTCAACGGCCACGGTTACCCAAGTCGTCGGCATCACGCCTCAGGCCATTGACGCGCCGTTGCATCTCGTCAACGCTGCGCCGGGTATCGCTACCGGTACGATCCAGTTGCGAGCCTGAAGGCGTGGGCGCTAGCTTCGGCATGTTCATCGGCGCGCCGGCGTTCAACGGAATCATTGCTGGGGGATGCGGATCTGCTGCGGCGGGCCTTTCCGTCAGCAGCTTCTCAAGCATGCGCAACTGGTCACGCTGGGTTTGCAGCGACCGTTCCTGGTCCATCAGCGCCTGCTCATTTTCGTCGTCGGTGCCAAAGATGGCGGCGTGATCGCGTGACGAGCCATCGAGGCGCACACGAGCGTCCGGTCCCGCATTCAGCAACGCCCGTCCAAGCGAGGCATGGTCCGTAATGGGCGCGGCCGCAGCTGGTGTCGCAGCGGTAGCGGCAGGCGCGGCCTCGGCAGTGCTTGGAGCGCGAGGGGTTGCGTCGGCATGGGTCGTCTGTGGCTGCGCTTGCACCTGCGCGGGTGTTTGCGGCTGCGGCTGCGGCTGCGCCACGCTGCCCGCGCTCAACAAGCCCAACCAGAGCCCCGTCATAAAGCGGCGCATGATGTCGTGTGATCCTCCACTTTCGAAATGCGAAAAAAAACGGCAAGGGGTTTAGCCCTTGCCGTTTTATATCAGAACGGCGAACCGTTCCGATGAACTGCTTTACTTAGATGATACGTGCGGCTTCAACCAGACGCACCACACGCCACGACTTCGAGCGCGAGATGGGGCGGCCTTCAGCGATTTCAACCGTATCGCCTTCGTTGTATTGGTTCGATTCATCGTGCGCCTTGTACTTCGCGGAGCGCATGATGATCTTGCCGAAGATGGGGTGCTTGACGCGGCGCTCGACGAGCACAACGACAGTCTTGTCCATCTTGTTGCTGACGACCTTGCCAACCAGCGTACGCTGGCGCTTGGCCACTTGGGTGTTTTGAGTTTCGCTCATGTTTATTTCCCTGCCTTCTCGGTCAGCAAGGTACGAACGCGCGCGATGTCGCGACGCACGTTGCGCAGCTGGCTGGTGTTGGCCAGTTGCTGCGTGGCCTTCTGCATACGCAGACCGAATTGTGCCTTCAGCAGGCTTTCGAGCTCTTTGCCGAGCTCGGCGGCGTCTTTCGAACGGAGTTCGCTAGCTTTCATGTTAGGTCTCCTTAAGCACCGATGTGACGAGCGACGAACGTCGTCGAGATCGGCAACTTGGCAGCGGCCAGACGGAAAGCTTCACGTGCGATTTCTTCGCTCACACCTTCCATTTCGTAGAGCACTTTGCCGGGTTGAATTTCAGCGACCCAGTACTCCGGATTGCCCTTACCGTTACCCATGCGGACTTCGGCAGGCTTTTGCGAGATGGGCTTATCCGGGAAAATGCGGATCCAGATACGGCCGCCACGCTTGATGTGACGATTGATAGCACGACGAGCGGCTTCGATCTGGCGAGCGGTCAGACGGCCACGGCCGGTGGCCTTCAGACCGAATTCGCCGAACGACACGTGGGTACCACGAGTCGCCAGACCGGTGTTGCGGCCCTTCTGCTCTTTGCGATACTTTCTGCGAGAGGGTTGCAGCATGGTTATTCTCCTTCAGGCGCCGGAGCAGCGTCCGCCTTGCGGGGACCACCACGACCACGACCACCCGGACGACCGGTGCGAGCACCGTCCGGACGATCACCACGCGGAGCGCGGCGCGGACGACGTTCTTCTTCGCGCGGGGCAGCGGTTTCCGGCGGCAATTCGCCGTTAGCCAGCATGTCGCCCTTGTAGACCCAGACCTTGATGCCGATCACGCCATACGTGGTGTGGGCTTCGGAGGTGCCGTAGTCAATGTTGGCCTTCAGGGTGTGCAGCGGCACACGGCCTTCGCGATACCACTCGGTGCGAGCAATTTCGATACCGTTCAGACGGCCCGAGCTCATGATCTTGATGCCTTGGGCACCCAGACGCATCGCGTTTTGCATCGCGCGCTTCATTGCGCGACGGAACATGATGCGCTTCTCGAGCTGTTGCGAGATCGAGTCGGCGATCAGTTGAGCATCGGTTTCCGGCTTGCGGATTTCTTCGATGTTGACGTGCACAGGCACGCCCATCAGACGCTGCAGATCAGCCTTCAGGCTTTCGATGTCTTCGCCGCGCTTGCCGATCACCACGCCCGGACGAGCCGAGTAGACGGTGATGCGGGCATTCTTGGCCGGACGCTCGATGATCACGCGACCAACGGAGGCGCTCTTGAGCTTCTTCTTCAGGTACTCGCGAACGCGAATGTCTTCGGCAAGCATCGTGCCGAAGGCCTTGTCGTCGGCGAACCAACGCGAGGACCAATTACGGGTGACCGCGAGACGGAACCCAGTGGGGTGAATTTTCTGACCCATCGTGACTCCTTAAGCTCCGACCTTGACCGTGATATGGCAGGTCTGCTTCTCGATACGGTTGCCGCGGCCCTTGGCGCGAGCGGAGAAGCGCTTCATCGACTGAGCCTTGTCCACAAAAATCGTGGTGACTTTCAGTTCGTCGATATCGGCGCCGTCGTTGTGCTCGGCGTTGGCGATGGCGGACTCGACAGCCTTCTTCAGGATGACGGCAGCCTTCTTCGGCGAGAAGGTGAGGATTTCCAGGGCACGGCCGACCTTCTGACCACGGATCAAGTCCGCAACCAGACGCGTCTTCTGTGCCGAGATGTGCACCCCACGGATAATGGCAGTAGTTTCCATCGCTTACCTCTTCGCCTTCTTGTCCGCAGCGTGGCCCTTGAACGTACGGGTCAGCGCGAACTCGCCCAGCTTGTGACCGACCATGTTCTCGTTGATGTACACGGGGACATGTTGCTTGCCGTTGTGCACAGCGATCGTCAGACCGATGAACTCGGGCAGGATCGTGGAACGACGCGACCAGGTCTTGATCGGCTTCTTGTCTTTGCCCGCGACGGCCGTGTCCACCTTTTTGATCAGGTGAGCATCGACAAACGGGCCTTTCTTGATCGAACGTGACATAGTGTTCGCCTCTTACTTGCGCTTGCGCCGTTGGACGATCATATTGTTCGTCCGCTTGTTGCGACGGGTCTTGAAACCCTTCGCCGGAGTACCCCACGGGCTGACCGGTTCGCGTGCTTCACCGGTACGGCCTTCGCCGCCACCGTGCGGGTGATCCACCGGGTTCATGGCAACGCCACGAACCGTCGGGCGGATACCGCGCCAACGCATTGCACCGGCCTTGCCAATTTGGCGCAGGCTGTGTTCTTCGTTACCGACTTCACCGATGGTGGCGCGGCATTCGATGTGCACACGGCGGACTTCACCCGAGCGCAGACGCACTTGAGCGTAGATGCCTTCGCGAGCCAGCAGGACGGCGGAAGCGCCGGCCGAACGGACCATCTGAGCACCCTTGCCAGGCAGCATTTCAACGCAGTGAATCGTCGTACCCACCGGGATGTTGCGGATCGGCAGCGTGTTACCGGCGCGGATCGGAGCATCGGTGCCCGACAGCAGGGTTGCACCCACTTCCAGACCACGCGGAGCGATGATGTAACGACGTTCGCCGTCGGCGTAGCACAGCAGAGCAATGTGCGCCGTACGGTTGGGGTCATATTCCAGACGCTCAACCTTCGCCGGGATACCGTCCTTGTCGCGACGGAAGTCGACGACACGGTAGTGTTGCTTGTGACCACCGCCGCGATGGCGGATCGTGATGTGACCGTTGTTGTTACGGCCAGAACCACGGGTCTTCTTTTCCAGCAGCGGCGCGTAGGGCTCACCCTTGTGCAGGTTCGGGCTAACAACCTTCACCATGCCACGGCGGCCAGCCGAAGTCGGCTTAACTTTTACGAGGGCCATTTACTTCACCTCCGCAAAGTCGATTTCCTGGCCGTCCTTGAGCGACACGTAAGCCTTGCGCTCATTACGGCGACGGCCAACGAATCGGCCAAAGCGCTTGACTTTGCCCTTACGGTTGAGGACCTGCACGGACTCGACCTGCACCTTGAAGAGCAGTTCGACGGCAGCCTTGATTTCCGGCTTGGTAGCGTCAGCCACGACACGGAAAGCGACTTGCTGATTCTTCTCAGCGACGAACGTGGCCTTTTCGGTCACGATCGGAGCCAGAATGACTTGCATCAAGCGTTCAGCGTTCATCCCAGCATCTCCTCGAGTTGAGCGATGGCCGGCTTGGTGATCAGCACTTTCTTGTAGTGGACCAGCGACAACGGATCGGCATAACGGGGCTCGACAACAGCAACGTGCGGCAGGTTGCGGGTGGCGAGGTAAACATTCTCATCAACGCTGTCGGTGATGATCAGGACCGAGTCCAGGCCCAGGCTCTTCAGCTTTGCAGCAGCAGCCTTGGTCTTGGGCGATTCCAGATCAAACGATTCGACAACAGCGATGCGGTCTTCACGGGCCAGTTGCGACAAGATCGAACGGATCCCGGCGCGGTACATCTTCTTGTTGACCTTCTGGGTGAAGTTCTCTTCGGGCGAGTTCGGGAAAATCCGACCACCGCCACGCCACAGCGGCGACGAAGTCATACCAGCGCGTGCGCGGCCGGTACCCTTCTGGCGCCAGGGCTTCTTGGTCGAGTGCTTAACTTCAGTGCGATCCTTCTGAGCGCGGTTGCCGGCACGGGCATTGGCTTGGAAAGCCACCACGATCTGATGAATCAGCGCTTCGTTGAAGTCACGGCCGAAGATCGTATCGGGCGCGCTGAACGTAGCAGCGGCCTGACCTTGGTCGTTCAGGAGCTTGAGATCCATTTACTTACGCTCCCTTCTTGGCCGGGGCCTTGATGGCCGGGCGCACGACGATGTCGGCGCCAGCGTGGCCGGGGACAGCGCCCTTGACCAGCAGCAGGCCACGCTCAACGTCAACGCGAACGACGTCGAGGTTTTGAACGGTGCGGGTGACATCACCCAGGTGACCAGCCATGCGCTTACCCGGGAAAATGCGGCCCGGATCTTGTGCTTGACCAATCGAGCCGGGGACGCGGTGCGAACGGGAGTTACCGTGCGAAGCGCGTTGCGAACCGAAGTGGTGACGCTTGATGGTACCGGCGAAGCCTTTACCAATGGTCGTGCCCGTCACGTCGACCTGTTGGCCGGCTTCGAACACGGATTCCACGGCGATCACGGCACCGGCTGCAAATTCAGCAGCGCGAGCGGGATCAAGGCGGAATTCTTTGAGGATGCTACCGGCTTCAGTGCCGGCTTTGGCGTAGTGGCCCGTTTGCGGCTGAGCCACACGCGAGGCACGACGAGTGCCATAAGTCACTTGGATCGCGGCGTAGCCGTCGGTTTCCAGCGACTTAACTTGGGTCACGCGGTTGTTAGACACGTCCAGCACGGTTACCGGGATGGATTCACCTTCCTCGGTAAAAATGCGGGTCATGCCGACCTTGCGACCCACCAGCCCCAGCCGGTGAGCGGCGGGCGTGGGTGTCGAATTCGACATCGTTTTCTCCATTCCTGACTGCGATTGGTCAGGGCTAATCAGGCAAAAGGTAACGGCCTTTGCCCTACGACTATGTTCAACCTGGTTGGTATTGCCTGAGCCCGTCGTAGCTGTAAATCCCCGCGTGAATCTGCGGTACAGCGTTATGGTTCAGGTCATTCCGCCCATAGTTAGACTTGCCACAAAATGGCAAGCTTTGCATATTAGCATGATTTTTTCAGGCGGTACAAGTACTTAGCGCACTTTGGCTCAGCGCAAGCTGGCAATTTTGCGACACTGGCTTCGTCGCGGAACTGCCCCGCCAAGCGGGCGGACGTCAGCCGAACAGTAAGTGTTCGCTAACCCCGAGCGACGGCCAAGTGACGGCCAGGCGACGCATCTACAACACTGGCACCGTCCAAAACAAAATGGCCGCACTCCCTGAGGAATACGGCCATTTTTTTCGAGCCTACCGGCGAAGGTAGCAGGCTCGGTACGCCTTACTGCAGCGCGATTTCGACGTCGACGCCGGCCGGCAGGTCCAGACGCATCAGAGCGTCAACGGTCTTGTCGGTGGGATCAACGATGTCCATCAAGCGCTGATGGGTACGGATTTCGAACTGGTCACGCGACGTCTTGTTGACGTGCGGCGAACGCAGAACGTCGTAACGACGGATACGCGTGGGCAGCGGCACCGGGCCGCGGACAACGGCGCCCGTACGCTTGGCGGTGTCGACGATTTCAGCGGCCGATTGATCGATCAGCTTGTAATCGAAGGCTTTCAAGCGGATACGGATCTTTTGGTTTTTCATGGCGTTTCCTAAAGAACGAGAGGCGAAGGCGACGAGGCGCCCTCGCTGTTTGTTTGCTGCTTAAGTGATCCGAATTACTTCAGGATCTTGGCGACGACGCCGGCGCCGACGGTACGACCGCCTTCACGAATGGCGAAACGCAGACCTTCTTCCATGGCGATCGGAGCCAACAGCTTGACCGTCATGGCCACGTTGTCGCCCGGCAGAACCATTTCCTTGTCGGCCGGCAGCTCGATCGTGCCCGTCACGTCCGTCGTGCGGAAGTAGAACTGGGGACG